>JBBIUY010000009.1:73299-86343 GCA_037440005.1 Armatimonadota bacterium
CACAGGGGAGAGGGAGAACGAAGGGGAGAGGGAGAACGGCACCCCTCACCCTGCGCCCTCTCCCCAGCGGGGAGAGGGATGGCGGCGGGAGCGGTCGCGCGGGCGGGCGGTCGCGCGGTGGTGCAGGGACGCGCGTGCGCGGCCTAGAGTTCAAAGCGCTCCCCCAGAAAAACCCGCCGGACCTCGGGGTCGGCCAGGATCCGGTCGGGCGGCCCCTCCAGCAGGATCCGTCCCTGGTGGATGACGGTGGCCCGGTCGGTGATGGCCAGGGTGTCCCGCACGTTGTGGTCGGTGATCACGATCCCCATCCCCCGCTGCTTCAGGTACCGCACCACGTCCTGCAGTTCGGCCACCGAGCGCGGGTCCACGCCGGTGAACGGCTCGTCCAGCAGGACGTAGGCCGGATTGGCCGCCAGGACCCGGGCGATCTCCACCCGGCGGCGCTCTCCTCCGGACAGGGTGCTGCCCCGCTGCCGGCGCAGCGGAGTCAGGCCCAGTTCCTCCAGCAGGGCCTCCAGGATCTGCCGACGGCGGGCGGGAGGAGTCCCGTTGGCCTCCAGGACCACCAGGATGTTCTCCTCCACCGTCAGGCCCCGGAACACCGACGGCTCCTGGGCCAGGTAGCCGATCCCCCGCCGGGCCCGCAGGTGGACCGGCAGCGACGCGAGGGACACCCCGTCCAGCCTCACGTCGCCGCCGTCGGGACGGACCAGTCCCACGATCATGTAGAAGGTCGTGGTCTTGCCCGCGCCGTTGGGGCCCAGCAGGCCCACCGTCTCGCCCCGCTCGACGCGCAGGGAGACCCCGTCCACCACCGTCCGGGACCCGTACCGTTTGACCAGACCGGTCGCTTCCAGCATCAGGGAGGAGCGGCGACGGTCAGGTGCGCGGCGCCGGAGGCGGTGACCCGGCGGGCGGCCAGGTCCACGGTCAGGACCTCGGCGGAGATCCGGTGGGCCCCCATCTGGGCGGCGGCCCGGCCGGACAGCACGGCCACCCGATCCCGCCGGCTCACCTGTGCCCGCTCGGCCGTGCCGGAGATGTCCTGGTAGCGGAACCGCACGCGCCCGTCGGCCACCACAACCTCCTCCGCCAGAAGAGCCTCCATCCGGTCTCCCGCCAGCATCCCGACCGCCGACTCCACCACAGGGTCGCCGGCGGCCACCACCCGCTGGTCGGCCTGCGTGTAGGTGGCTTCCGCCGCTCGCAGGACCAGGTCGCTCCGCCGCACGACGACCCCGCCCGCGGCGGACACCACGCCCCGGACGCGGTCGGCCTCCGCCCGGGCGGCCTGCAGTTCCACCGGCGGCGGCCCCACGGCCACCGCGGCCACGTCGCCTTCCGCCCGGAGTCGCTGCTCGGCCAGCCAGGCGGTGAGGGTCCGGGCCCGGATCTGGCCGGACGGGTCGCTGTAGGTGGCGCCGCCGGATGCCACCACCACCTGGGAGCGGACCTCATACCGGATGGACGGCGCCTGGACGCGCGCATCGCCCCGGCTGACCACCACCGGGGAGCCTTCCAGCGCCCACACGCCGGCCGCCTCGTCCACCTCGACCCGGGTGGCGCCGGTGATGGCGACGGGCACCGCCCCCTCCCCCGCCAGCACAGCCGGCAGCCAGGCCGCCCCCAGCACGAGGACGGAGGGAACGACGACGAACAGGAGGCGGACGGCGCCGGGACGCCCTCGCCCCCCGTCAGCCCGTGCGCGCCGCGGACCAGTCATCCCTCTTCCCTCTTCCCTCTTTTCTCACCGTTCCACCGTGATCGTCACGCGTCCCTGGAGGGTGACGGTGGACAGGGCCGCGTCGGCGCTGAGGCGGTCGGCGCGAATGACCGCCCCCGGCTGGCTGAGGACCACGCCGTCCCACGCCTGCACCGTGCCGCGCCGCAGGTCCCACCGGATCCGCCGAGCCCGGATCGTCCGTCCGTCGGCGGTCGTGGCGGTGACGCCTCCGTCCAGGTCAATGACGCCCGCATCGGCCAGGTAGCGGCCCCGGGGCGCCTCAAACACCGCCGCGACCTTTCCGTCCTCGTACCACCGGCCCCGGGGCCCGGTCACGTCCACGGTGCGGCGCTTCCGGTCCACCTGCACGCCCTCGGCGTCCAGGTCCCACAGCCTCCGGCCGGCTTCATCCGAGCCCACCAGGCGCGACCCCTGGACCTCCAGAAGGGGGGCGGGCGGTCCGCCCGACGGCGGCGCCGGGGCGGCGACCTCCGGAGCGGCAACCGGCGCAGACGCGGGACCGGCGGCGCGCCACCAGGCGGCCAGGGCCACCAGCGCCGCGGACGCCAGGACCGCTGCGGCGCGGCGCGCCGCCGGAGTCCCCGCAACACGGGCGAAGGGAAACCAGGTCACCGCCGCACCCATCTTACGCCCCCCGACCAGGGAGGGAAAAGCGGCGCCCTCAGGAGCCGTCCGCCGCCAGAGGGCGCGTCGCGGCCGCCCGCCGCAGGACGGCCACCACTTCCTCGGCCGCACGCCGGGCCACCCCCGGCGGACCCAGGCGCGCGGCCACCTCGCGCAGCTCGCGGCGCATCTCGTCTCTGCGGCCGGAGTCCAGCAGCAGCGCGACCACGGCGTCGGCCACCGCCGCGGGCGTCATGCGGTCCTGGAGCAGCTCGGGCACCACCGGCCGGCCGGCCAGGATGTTGGGGAGGGCTGCGTAGGGGGTGCGGACCAGCCGGCGCGCGATCTGCCAGCTCACCCAGGGCAGCCGGTACACGGCCACCATCGGCACGCCCAGGACCGCCGCCTCCAGGGTGGCCGTCCCCGTGGCCACCACCAGCGCGTCCGCCATGGCCATCGCCGTGGGGCCGTCCTGCGCGAGCCGGATGGGAACCGGCGCCGCCTGGACCGCCGGCAGGACCCGCGGCCGCAGCATGGGGGCGGGGACGGGCAGGACCCACCACACGTCCGCCACCACCTTCCCCACGCGCCGGGCGGCCTCCACCAGGATCGGCAGGTGCGCGCGGACTTCCTGCGGGCGGCTTCCGGGCAGCAGCCCGACCACCGGGACGTGGCCGGGGATCCCGGCCGCCCGGCGCGCCGCGTCGCGGTCCACCGGCGCCAGGTCCACCGCCGGATGGCCCACGAACGCGACGTCGGCTCCGGCGGCCCGGTAGGCGTCGGCTTCGGGGGGCAGGGTGGCCAGAAGCCTCATGCCCAGCCGCGCCACCTTGCGGGCCCGCTCCCCCCGTCGGACGGACACCATCGGGGGCACGTAGTAGACCGTCGGGACGGTGGCGGCCAGCTTCTCCGCCAGACGCAGGTTGAACGCGGCGAAGTCCACCAGGACCAGCAGCGCGGGAGCATGCCGGCGGATCGTCCGCTCCACCCAGCCCAGCCGGCGCAGGTGCGTGGGCAGGTGCAGCAGGGGGTCCAGGTGGCCGATGGCGCTCCAGCCGGTGCTGTCCGCCAGAATCCGCACGCCCGCCTGGGCCATCCGGGACCCGCCCACACCCACCAGGTCGGCCGCAGGCTCCAGCTGTCCGACCTCGGCGGCGACGGCGGCGGCGGCGATGTCCCCGGAGACCTCGCCGGCGACAAAAAAAATCCGCGTCACCGCTCCCGCACCCCGACGTCCGCAGGGCTCACGCCCACCACCGCGATACCGGCGGCGTCGGCGGCGCGGACCATCTCGTCCCGATCCAGCAGCAGCGTCCGGTGCGCCTCCACGGCCAGGACGGCGGCGCGCACCTGCGCCAGCAGGGCCACGGTGTCGGGCCCCACCGTGGGGAGGTCGAAGCGCGGGTCCTGGCGGGACCGGGCGGCCTTGACGACCGCGACGCCCTCCGCCAGGCCGGCACCCCGGCGGACGGCGGCGTCCGTCCCCTCGGCGGCCTCCGCCGCCAGGATCACCCCGCCCTTGAGCACCACCGTCTGCCCCACGTCCAGGTCGGCCAGGGCGCGGGCCACGGCGATCCCCACCCGGACGTCCGCCCACTCCTCCGCCGACGGCGGGCGGCGGGTCAGCACGCCCTGGGGGGCGGCCAGGTCCGGCGCAAACTCCAGCGGTCCGACCACCCGGATGCCGGCGGCCTCCAGCCGCCGCGCCACGTGGAGAAAGAGGGGCTGGTCCCGGCGGTCGGCCGCCTCCGCCACCCACCGGGCAAACAGCCCGTCGCCTCTGCGCAGCAGGTCCGCCCGGGAGACTCCGCCGGCCATCACGAGCCGGTCGGCGCCGTAGCGGCCCAGCAGCGACAGGACCTGTTCCACCTGCCCGAAGCCGACCGGGTGGTGGTGGTCGGCGACCGCGGCCAGCGCGGCGTCGGCGCCCTCCAGGGCGAGGCACACCAGGGGGTGGCCGCGGCGTTTGATGGCCCGGGCCAGGATCAGGGGCAGCCGCCCGGACCCGGCGAGCAGCCCGACGGCGGGCTCAGGGCTCACCGTCGTGCGCCCCCCGGACGATCCCGCGCTCGGAGCCGGCGCGGATGAAGTCCACCATCTCCCGCACGTAGGGGTCGTCCCCCAGTTCCGCCTCCACCCGCCCCAGGGCCGTGGACAGGGCCAGCCCCGACCGGTACAGGAGCATGAAGGCCCGCTTGATCATGGTGCGGTGCACGGGAGCGACGCCGGCGCGGGTCAGTCCCACGGTGTTCAGGCCGTAGGCCCGGGCCGGCAGGCCGAAGGCCAGGACAAACGGCGGCACGTCCTGGCGGACCACGGACCCTCCCCCCACCATCACCAGCCGGCCGATGCGCACGAACTGGTGGACCCCCACGTGGCCGCCCAGGTTGGCCTGGTCGTCCACCAGGGCGTGGCCGGCCAGCTTGGTGCCGCTGGTGAGGGTGACCTGGTTGCGGATGACGCAGTTGTGGCCGATGTGGACGTACGACATCAGGTAGTTGTCGTTGCCGATCTCGGTGACCTGGCCTTCCCCGTAGGCGCGGTTGACGGTCACGTACTCCCGGAGGATGTTGCGGTCGCCGATCCGCACGAAGCTGGCCTCGCCGGCGTAGCGGCGGTGCTGCGGGTCCTCCCCCAGGACCACCCCCACGCTGAGCCGGTTGTCCTGGCCCAGGGTCACCCCGCCGCGGATGACGCAGTGGGCGCCCACCACCGTGCCGTCTCCCACCACGGCGCCCTCCTCCACCACCGCGTAGGGGCCCACCACGACCCCGCGCCCCAGGTGGGCTTTGGGATGCACCACCGCGGTGGGATGCACGCTGGCCCTGTCCGGCCGCCCGGGGTCTTCCCTCATGGGGTCTCTCCCGAGGAGTCGGCCACGGCGAAGGTGAACTCGCCTTCGGCCACCACCTCACCGTTGACCAGGGCCCGTCCGTCCACCCGGCCCACCCGGCCCCGCATCCACCGCAGGGTGCACTCCATCACCAGGCGCGACCCCGGCGTGACCGGCCGGCGGAAGCGCACCTTGTCCAGCGCGGCGAAATACGGGATGCGGCCCCGGAACTGGGGCGCCCGCAGGGCCAGGCAGGCGCCGGTCTGGGCGATGGCCTCGACGATGAGCACCCCCGGCATCACCGGCGCGCCGGGAAAGTGGCCGGCGAAGAACCACTCGTCCCCGGTCAGGTCCTTTTCCCCGACGACGCGGTCCTCGCCGATCTCGGTGATGCGGTCCACAAACAGAAACGGCGGCCGGTGGGGGATGATGGCCATGATCTGCGCCCGGTCCAGGATCATCGCGACAGACCTCCTGTCACTGAAACCCCCTGTCACTGATAACGTTGGAGCGTGGAACGTTGGAGCGTTGGAACGTTGGAAGAAAAGACGGGGCGGCGGCCGCGGTCCAACGCTCCAACGCTTCAACGCTCCAACGCTTCAACGTCCCTCCACAGCCGCTTCGCCACCTCCACGTGCAGCGCGTGGCCGGCGCCGCAGGCGACGACGTGCGCGGCCACCGGACGGCCCAGCAGGGCCAGATCTCCGATCAGGTCCACGACCTTGTGCCGGGCCGGCTCGTCCGCCCACCGGGGCGAGGTCGCGTACCCGGCCGGCCCCAGGGCCAGCACGTTGTCGGCGGCCACCCCCTGCCCCAGCCCGGCGGCGCGCAGGTCCGGCAGTTCGTCCGCATACCCCCAGGTCCGCGCCGGCGCGATCTCGGCGGCGAAGTCCGCGGCCCGGGGGTCGAAGTCCACCACCTGGGTTCCCAGGGGCTCCCGCAGGGAGACCACGTAGGTGGCCCGGAAGCCCGGCGCCGGCAGGACCAGCACCCAGGCGGCGCCCCGGCCGACCCACAGAGGATCGGTCACCGCCAGCGGATCCCACGCGACGCCCTGGTCCACCACCCCGGCGTCGCGGAGCGCCCGGACGAAGGGGGCCGCGCTGCCGTCCAGGATCGGCACCTCGGGACCGTCCACCTCCACCGTCAGGTTGGCCACCCCCACCCCGGCGGCGGCCGCCAGCAGGTGCTCCACGGTGCGCACCACCACGGCCTGGCCCAGGGTCACTCCCCGCCGGGCGTCGCTGACCTCCGGGGGGCGGGCCGGGATGGGGTCAGCGGAGAGGTCCACCCGCCGGAACACCACCCCCGTCCCGACCGGCGCCGGCAGCAGCCGCACGCGGACGGCCCGCCCGGTGTGGATGCCGACGCCGGACACCTCCGCCGGGTGTGCGATGGTGCGCTGGGTGGAAGCCCACATAGACGGCACCGCGTCGCGCCGCCGGCCGCGGCCCGACGGCGGGCTACGGCTCCTCCCCGGGGAGGCCTGCTCCGCCGCGGGCGGCCAGGCGGCGCAGGGCCGCCTGGACCCGCAGGTGCTCCCGGTGGGGCCGCGCCGGATCTCCCGAGACCACCGCCCCCGGGGGGACGTCGCGGGTCACCACCGCCCGGGCCAGGACCACCGCCCGCTCCCCGATGCGCACGTGATCGCGGACGCCCACCTGGCCGGCCAGGACCGCGCCGTCGCCGATGGTGACGCTGCCGGAGATGCCGGTCTGGCCTGCGATCAGCACCCCCCGGCCGACGACGACGTTGTGGGCGATCTGCACCAGGTTGTCCACCTTGGTCCCCGCGCCGATGCGGGTCTCGCCCAGGGTGGCCCGGTCCACGGTGGTGTTGGCGCCGATCTCCACGTCGTCCTCGATGACCACCCGCCCGATGTGGGGGATCTTCTCGTGGCCGGCGCCGCTGGGGGCGTAGCCGAAGCCGTCGGCGCCGATGACCGCGCCGGCGTGGAGGATGACGCGCCGCCCGATGGCCGTCCCGTCGTACACCACGACCCGAGGGTAGAGGATGCTGCCCTCGCCCACGGTCACCCGCCGGCCGAGCACGCAGCCGGGCATCACCACCGCCCCGTCGCCCACGGTGGTGTCCTCGCCCACCACGCAGTAGGCTCCCAGGTGCACATCCCGGCCCAGACGGGCGGAGGCGGCCACCTGGGCGGTGGGGTGGATGCCCGCCGGCGGCCGCGGGTGCGGGTGGAGGACGGCCAGAGCCCGCGCCAGGGCCAGGCGGACGTCGGGCGCCCGCACCGCCGGCTTGCGCGACGCAGGAGCGTCCAGGGGCAGCAGCAGGGCGGCGGCCGGGCCGCGCTCGGCGTCGGGCAGGCGGCGGGCGTCGCGCACCATGACCAGGGACCCCGGGACGGCGCGGTCCGGCTCCGCCACAGCGGTGACCTCCACGGTCCCGTCGCCGTCCAGCACGGCGCCGATGGCCGCGGCCAGGTCCTGTAGCTTCATGAGCGTCACCGCCTCCGCGCTACCTCAGCCGCGCGATGACGTCGTCGGTGACGTCCACGCCGCCCAGGCGCGTGGCGTCCTTGACCAGGACCAGCTGCAGGCGTCGCCGCCGGGCCACGTCGGCGGCGGCCCGCCGGACCCGCTCGTTGAGCTGGCGCTCCAGGTCGGCCCGCAGGGAGGCCAGCTCCCGCAGGTAGGTCTGCCGGCGCGCCTCCAGGTCTTCGGGGCTGAGCTGGCCGCGCAGCAGCTGCAGGTCGGCCACCATCGCCTTCTCGCGGTCGTCCAGCTGCTTCTGGTAGGACAGGGCCAGCACGCTCTCGTTGAGGACCCGGCGGGAGTCCACCACCCCCACCCGGGGGCCGCAGCCGGGCAGCGCCAGGGCCGCCAGCGCCAGGACCGCGGGGAACGCGCGCAGGGGTCGCATCACTTCAGCCTTGCCGCCACGTCGGCGGTCACGTCCTCGGCGGAGAGGTTGGCGATGTACCGGGTGAGGACCACGTCCAGCCCGCGGGACTGGGCGACCACGGCCGCCTCCACCTTGACCTCGGCCACGATGCTCTCTTCCAGGCGGGCCCGCCGCTCCCGCAGGGCCTCCAGCTCCGCCCGCAGCTGCCGCGCCTGGGCGCGGTAGGCCTGCTCGGCCCGGGCCTGCTGAGTGCGGGCGGCCTGCAGCAACTGCTGGCGGCGCTCCTCCAGCCGCTGCTGCAGCACCCGCTGGCGGCGCTCGCCCTCCCGGGCCAGTTCGGCCCGCAGCTCCTGCTCGCGCACCTGCACCTTTCGCCGGGCGTCGGCCTGCAGCTGCTCCTGGGCGCGGGCCAGCCGGGCGTTGATGTCCTCCTCGACGGCGCGGCGGAACTCGGCCAGCGCCCGGTCGGCCTCCTCGGCGGCGGCCCGGATGCGCTCCTCCCGCTCCTGCTGGAGGGCCTGGGCCTGCCGCTGCAGCTCCTGGGCCTCCTCCTCGGACCGCAACCCCGCCACCTCGGCCCGCAGCCGGAGGTTCAGCAGCGGATAGCGGTACTCCTCACGGATCGCCTGCTCGGTCCGGCGGAACTCCTCCTGCAGCTGCTCCTGGCGGGCCGCCAGGGACCGCGTCCCCTCCTCCTGCAACCGGGCGCGCAACTCCTCCAGGCGGGCCTCGTGCTCCCGGCGCACCGACTCGGCGAACGCCTCCAGCCGCCGCTGGGCGTCCTGCTGCAGCAGCTGCATCTCCCGCTCCAGGTCCGCCTGCAGACGGCGGGCCTCCTCGTCCAGGGCCCGCTGCAGGTCCTCCACGGGAGCCGCCGGCGGCGGGAGGAGGTGGGCCAGCTGGGCCTCCACCACCTCCTGCTGGCGCCGCACCGCCTCCAGTTCGGGCCACAACGGGTGCGCCCGGGCCGCCGCCTCCAGGTCCACGACGCCGACCCGGGTCTCGACCGGCGCCGGGGGAGCCGGAGCCGGCACAGCGGTCGGGCGCGCCCGGCACCCCGACGCCGCCAGGGCGACGGCCCCCGCCGCCAGCCACCGCCGCAGGCCGGATGCCATCTACTTCCCGGTGAGGGCCGCGATGACGGCGTCGGTGAGGTCCACGCCGCCGTAGAGGACCACGCTGCGGTCGAGCACAATGCTGATGCCCCGCTCCCGGCTCACCTTTTCCACCGCCGCCCGGATGTCCCGGTCCAGCCCGCCCAGCAGCTCCTGGCGCTTCTGCAGGAACTCCTGCTGCATCTGCCGGTCCAGCTCCTGGCGCTGCAGCGGGGTCAGGGTGCGGGCGCGCGCCTGGAACTCGCGCTGCTTGGCCTGGAAGAACTCCTGGAGCGCCCGCTCCGACGCCGCCTTGCGGGGGTGGGCGTCCAGGGCGCGCTGCATGTCCACCACGCCGATGGTGAACGACTGGCTCAGGGCCGGCCCCGCCCGCCAGGCCAGCGCCCCGGCCAGGACCACCAGCGCCGCGACGGCGACCACGACCGCCCACGGCGAGATCCGTCCCGATGGGATCCGCATCATCCCCCTCCTCGCAGAAAGACCCGCCCCCGCCTTCCCGTCAGACCTCCCTCATTGTACCGGATGCGGTCAAACGCCCTCGTCCCGACCGCCGCGAGATGGGAACGGGACCCGGCGCGCCCCGTGCCGTCTGTCAGAAGTTGCTCACCAGCCGCAGCCAGGCTGTCCCCTGGGTGGTGACCACCGCCTCCCACGCCAGGAATTCGTTGATTCGGTAGACGACGGCTCCTTGGAACACCTGCGCCGGCGTCGTCCACTCCCCCCGCAGGCCCACGTCGGGGCTGAGCTGCACCGCCGCCCACCCCGTGGCGGCCTGCCCCAGAGGGGTCAGCGTGACGCCCACGGACACGGCGGGGGAGACCTCGTGGCGCAGTCCCAGCCCCGCCGCCACCGCCAGGGGCGTCGGCACCACCCGCATCTCCACGAAGACCTCCGTCCCGGGGACCAGCAGGCGTCCGGCCCGCACCACCACCGTCGCGCCGGGGGCCTGGGTCCCGATGTTCAGGTGGGCCTCGGCGCGGGCGCGGTACAGGCGCGACTCCGCCGTCACGGTCAGAAAGGTGGTCTCGGCGGGATCCATCCGCACCGACGCCGCCACCTGGTAGCGTGCCGCCGGCGGATAGGCGGCCAGCTCCGCCTCCACCAGGTCCTCCAGAGCCTCCCGGCGGGCGCGGGCGTACTCCACCGGCACGCCCCGCAAGAAGCCCGCCAGGGAGATGACCTGCGGGGAGTGCGGGTCCAGCAGGACCAGGGGGATGGAGGTGGACCGAAAGCGCACGCCGATGTTCCGGACGACGCGGCCGTCTTTGGGCAGGACCGTGAGGACGACCCGGGGCGGGAAGCCGCCGAAGACGTCCACCCGCGCGGTGTAGCCAGGCAGGGCCTGCTCGGCGGCCTCGCGGGCGGCCAGCACCACCACGCCGGCGGCCCACTCCAGTGCCGCAGGGGGCAGTCCGGACAGCAGGTCGGCCACCCGGCCGCGGGCGGTGCGGTCCAGGTCGGCCAGGACCAGGCGGCGCACGCGCGGGTCCAGGCCCGGGGTGTCCACGTCCACCTCGGCGGGTTCCATCACCGGCTCCCGGGCGCGCAGGCGCACTTCCACCGCCGCCACCACGCCGCCGCCGATGCGCACCTGGGAGACGGCGTACCCGGTCACCACCCGCTCCAGGACGACGCCCAGGGCCTCGGCCAGCCGGGACTGGTCGGCGGCCAGGGAGTCCACCGGGCGGCCCACCAGCAGCCGGCCGGCCACCGCCTCGGCGGCGTCGCGCAGCCGGCCCGCCACCAGCGGGTGCGGAGCCGGTCCGTCAAACGCCACCTCCACGCGGACCTGCTGCACCTGCTCCTGGGCCCGAACGCGGTCGGGGGCCGCCACAAGGCTGAGGACCGCGATCACCGCCGCCGCACACGCCACGCGTCCCATGGCCGCGCCACCCCGGCCCGCCCCGGACCGGGGTCGGGACCTCCGCATCCGATCAGGTCCACCGTCGGTACCACCGCCCTAGAAGGGCGCCCCCAGAGACAGCCAGGTCTGCCGGGTGCCGTCGGGCGCCCAGGCCAGGTCGATCCGGATCGGGCCCAGCGGGGTGGCGATGGCGAAGCCCACCCCGTAGGAGGTCAGGGGCGTGGTGAACTGCAGCGGGGCGTTGCCGGCGTCCACGAAGAGGATGCCGCTGACGTCCTGGAAGGCCGGGATCAGGGCGCTGAGGGGAAAACGGTACTCCACGTTGGCCACGATGAGGCTGTTCTCCCGCCGGAATCCCAGGGGCAGGCCCCGGACGGTGCTGGGGCCGCCGAAGACAAACCGTTCCTGCAGGGGCAGCGTGCCCGTGGCCGCGCCCACCAGGACCCGGCCCACCAGGGTGGACCGGTGGCCCACGGGGAACAGGTGCTGGTAGTCCACCGAGTACTTGGTGAAGGTGAAGTCGCTGCCCAGCGCCGCGGCCGCCAGTTCGCCGGAGACCATCAGCCGGTTGCCCGCCGTGGGCGTCAGGCGGTTGTCCCGCACGTCCCGGGTCACCGACAGCTGCAGCCCCACCACCCGTCCCGGCACGAACCCGCTGGGCGGGGGCGAGAGGGGGCTGGAGGGGTCGGCGGGGTCCAGGGGCAGGAGGGTGATCTCGGCCAGCTCGCTGCGCAGCCGCAGGGTGGCGGAGGTGGCGCCGTCCAGCGACCGGCTGAGGGCCGCGAACGCGCCCTGGCGCTGCAGGCTGTAGCGCGACTGGACCGTGCCCGAGGCGTCGTACTCCTGCTCCACCGACGCCCGGGAGAACAGGCTGAGGTCCAGGGACGCCCCGGGACCGTCCAGAAACGGCTCGGTGAAGGACAGCTCGTAGTTGATGACCTGGTCCGACCCGGTCTGCACGGCCCGTTCGGCGCGCAGCGCCACCGACTGGCCCCGTCCCTGCCAGTTGCGGTCGCGGTACTCAAGAAACCCCAGCAGCCCCTCCCGGTTGTTGTAGCCCAGCCCGAAGGCCGCCTGGGCCGTGCGGGCCTCCCGCACCTCGATGACGATGACGGCGGTGTCGGGGGTGCGGCCGGGCTCGGGGCGGGCGCGGACGGATTCAAACAGGCCGCTGTCGAACAGCCGCTGCAGGTCTCGCTGCAGGACGTTCACGTTGAACACCACGCCGGCGGTCGTCTCCCGCACGTACCGCCGGGCGGTGGCCAGCTGGGTCTTGCGCAGGCCCTCGAACCGTACCGCCTCCACCACGCCCTCGGCGATGCGCAGGCGCAGCCGGGCCTGGTCGGGGCTGTCGAGGGGCAGGATGGCCACGTCCGCCACCCGGGCCAGCACGTACCCCCGGGACTCGTACAGGCGCTGGACGGCGGCGGTGCCGTCCCGCAGCCGGCGGAGGTTGAGGACCTCGCCCACGGGCACCGCCAGCGCGTCCACCACGTCGCGGGTGGGCACCGACGCGTTGCCCTCCACCACCACCTCCGCCACCACCGGGTTCTCGGTGACCAGAAAGACCACCGTCACCCCGTCGGGGGCGGGCTCGAGCCGGGCCATCACGTCGGTGAACCAGCCCAGGTCGTTGATGGCCCGCACGTCGGCGCGCACCTTCTCGTCGGACAGCGGCTCGCCCACCCGGGTCGCCGTCACGGCGGCCAGGATCTGCTCCACGGGCACCCGCACGGCGCCCCGCACCTCGACGGCCTTCACCGTCGGCGGGGCGGCCGGCGCCTGCGAGAGCGCGGGGGCCGGCAGGACCGCCAGGCAGGTCAGCACCGCCCACCCCACGCGCCGGACGGACGACGTCACCATGCACCCTCCCGGAAGACGAACGACTTCCCTGCTCCGGATGACCCCGGCATGCGGGCGTCCGTCAGGGTGTACGGAACTACGGAGCCACCGGTTCGCGCCGCAACGTGCGGTCCGCCGCGAGGATCAGCTCCACCAGCTCGTCCAGGGACAGGGCGGG
>JBBIUY010000010.1:0-84474 GCA_037440005.1 Armatimonadota bacterium
TGCCGCCGGCCGCGGTCGGACCAGCGGCACAAAGGGGTCGGGCCGCCCGGTGGGGCCGGTGGGGACCTGCCCCGCCTGCGGGGCCGGAGCCGCCGGAGCGGGCGCGGCCGCCTGAGGCGGTGGAGCGGGCTGGGCCGTCGTCGGAGCGGGTGCCGGGCGCTGGGCCGGAGGCGGAGGAGGCGGCGGGGCCGTCCCCGTGAAGAGCCTGCCGGCCACCAGGTATCCCGCCAGCAGCACCAGCAGGACGACCAGACCCCACCCCGCAATGGGGTTTTTCTTCAAGAAGGCGCGGATCCTCTCCATCTAGCGGGCCTCCCTAACGGGCCCCCCGCGGCAGCACATACGTTTCCGCCTCGACGTTGAGCGTCAGCTCCGGCAAAGTGCGGGGATCGATGGCCAGGCTGCGGACGGCGATCATCCGCGGGAAGTCTTTCAGGGCCGCCATCAGCCGGATCGTCTCGTCGTAGGTGGCCTGGATGGTCATGGCGATGGGAAACCGCAGGTACGCCGGCGCCGCCGGCGGCGCCTGCTGGCCTCCCCCGGCCGGCTGCGGTTGCGACTGCCCGGCGGTGGCCGCCTGCAGCTGGGAGGGACGGATGGACTGGAGGCTGACGCCCACCGTCCGGCTGAGGCGCTCCAGCTGGACCAGCAACGCCGGCGTCTCCTTCTGGGCCGGCAGGCGGGTCTCGATCTGGGCGATGAAGGCCGACAGCCTCTGGTACTCCTCCTGCAGCCGCGTGATCTGGGCGGCGGTGGCCCGCATGCGGTCCCGCTGCGCCGTCTGCGCCGCCAGCTGGTCGGTCAGGCGCCGGATCTCCGCCTGCTTGGGGGCGTAGATGTAGTAGTAGAACAGGAGCAGGACCCCGACGGTGCCGACCACGATGAGCAGGACGCGCTCGCGGCGGGTCATGGGACTCCCGCCTCCTTCCGGGGCGGGGTGAGCCGGGCCGACACCGAGAAGTTGGCCACCTCGCGGCCCTCCTGGACCTGCTTTTGGACGATGTTCAGGTCCGCCCCCTCGAACAAGGGCGAGGCGTCCAGGTTGACCATGAAGCGGGCGACGGCCTCGTAGCTGAGGCCGAACCCGTTGAAGGTGAGGTTGCCGTCGGGGCGGGCCTCCACCCGGATCAGCCACACGTCGGCGGGGACGATGCGCCGCAGCTCGACCAGCATCTCATCCCACGGGATGCGCAGGGCCTCCAGCTGGCGCAGCAGCTGCTCTTTGCGCCGGGCCTCGGCGATCTGGCGCTGCAGGGCCTCCACCTCGGCCACCCGGGGCCGGAGCTGCTCGATCTCCCGGTTGACTCCCTCCAGCTCCGACCGCAGCCCGGCGATCCGGGCGTTGAGGACCACCGTGGCCGCGGCCACCGCCACCAGCACCGCCACAAACGCCAGGGCCACCAGCAGCCGCGGCGCGATCGCCGGCCGGCGGACCCGTTCCCGCGGCAGGAGGTTGATCTTGATCATCGCTCGGCGGCTCCCCGCATGGCCAGCCCGACGGCGGTGGCCAGGGACGGCCCCAGTTGCCTGCGCTGGTCGGCGGGCAGGAGCCGGTCGGGGACGTCGCAGGACAGGAACGGGTCGCCCACCACCGTCTCCACGCCCAGTTCCAGGGACAGGAACCGGTCCAGGTTCTGCAGGCGGGCCGTGCCGCCGCTGATGACCACCTTCCCGACGCGGCTCTCCCGCCAGCGGGTCTGGAAGTAGTCCATCGAGCGGCGGATCTCCGTGGCCAGGTCTCCCAGGATCGGGAGCATGGCGTCGTGCACGGCCAGGACGGTCCGGTCGTCGGGCAGGGGCTCGCCCTCCAGGAGGACGACGCCCTTGTCTTCCTTCAGCTGGGCGGCCGAGGAGAACTCCATGTCCAGGCGGGACGCCACCGCCTTGGTGAGATTGTCCCCGCCGATGTTGATGTTGCGGGTCAGGCGCAGCTGGCGCCCCTCGACGATCACGATGTCGGTGGTCTCCCCGCCGATGTCCACGAAAACCGTGGCCGTCCCCTCTCCGTCGGCCTGAGGCTGCAGGGCCCGGATGACGGCGAAGGACTCCACGTCCAGCACGAACGGCTGCACGCCGGCGGCCTCCAGGGCCTGCACGTGCCGGTCCACGACCTCCCGGCGGGCGGCCACCAGCAGGACCACGATCTTGCGCTGGTTCTCTTCCACCGTCTCGCCGATCACGTCGAAGTCCATGTTGACCTCGCGCACCCCGTAGGGGATGTAGCGCTCGGCCTCAAAGCGGGCGGCCTGCTTGAGTTCGTCCGGGGACATGGGCGGCAGCTTCAGCTCCCGGACGATGACGGCCTGCCCTCCCACGGCGGAGACGACCCGGCCGGGCCGGATGCCGGCCCGGGCCAGGACCTGGCGGATGGCCAGCCCCAGGGCCTGGGGCTCCACCACGGCCCCCTCCTTGACCGCCCCCGGAGGGGTCTCCCCCCACCCGGCGTGCAGCACCCGGTAGCGGGCCCCCGCCGGGGCCAGTTCGACGGCCTTGACGGTGTGGCTGCCGACGTCGATGCCCACAAACCGCCTGGGTCCAAACAGCGCCATCTGCCCGTCCCGCCCTTTCAGCGAACCTGCGTTTGGGACGCCGCGCTAGGCAACACTTCCCACTTCGGCCCGCAATTCCTGCAGGCTTCCATGGAAACGGCCCAGATTCTCCCTGCCCCGCCCGGAGGACTCTCAGTCCCCCGGAGGCCCGCCGGCACCGGGCCGCAGGAGGGGCGCCAGACTAGCCTGCTACCGTTCCCACCAGGCCCGGCCGAGCACCGTGGAGCGGCCGGTGGGCGCGCTGCCGCCCACGTTGGCGCCGCCTTCGACGGTGATGTTGCCGATCAGCTTCAAGGTCTCCTTGGCCACCAGACCGCCGTGGACGTTCACGTTGCCCGTGCCGGCCTGGAGGGTCCCGTTGACGATGATCGTCCCCCAGTACTCGAACGTCCCGTTCACCACCAGGTTGCCGTTGACGACGATGTTGCCGTGCCCGGCGATGTTGCCGTTGATGGTCCAGTCGCCCTCCAGCACCAGGGTCACCTGCCGGGACGTGGTACACCCCGACATCTCCGGGGACTTGCAGCCCAGGTCGGTGGTGATGGTGCTGCCGTCCGGGGCCGTGCAGGTGATCGGCAGCGAGTTCAGCACGCCGCCGCCGCTCATCTTGCAGGTGTAGTTGTTGGTCAGGCTGCTGACCTGGGGGAACGGGGGCACCGCCGCGAACTGGGGGTAGGTCACCAGGTCGGGCTCTTTGCCGTTGGGCAGGCAGATGTCGTCGGGGCAGGGACTGGTGCCGCTGCGCTTTTCCAGCCGCATCTTCACCTCGTTGAAGCGCCAGTAGTTCTTCAGGTACTGCTCCCAGACCACGTGCTTGAACCAGATGGGGTCGGGCGTGCCGTCGCCGTTGAGGTCCACCGGCAGCCCGTTCTCGTCGTAGACGATCTCCGACACCCACTTGTAGGGCAGGCCGCAGGGGAACAGGTCGGGGTCCAGCTGCGAGGGAACAGGGCCGCCGCCGTCGGGGTCGTCTTTGTCAAAGCCGTAGACCGGCTCGCCGCTGGCGTCGGTGTTGTCCTGCTTGCGGCCGCTGAAGGTGACGGTGTAGGCAGGGTTGGTGGGGGTGCAGGAGGGGTAGGTGGCCGTCGCGTCGGCCGCAAACGCCAGGATGTCCCGGCCCAGGGCGCTGGTTTCCGGCTCCCCCAGCCGGGTGGCGGGGTACCACTTGGTGGTGTCGTCGGGCGGGTTGGGGTCGGTGCACGGCCTCCTGTAGCAGAACGGGATGGCGCCGGGGGCGGTCTTGCTGATCCGCCAGCCCGTGTACGTGTACGACTCCGCCGGCGGCAGGTTCTTGTACTGGATGAAGGTGCGGGCGTACACGTCGCCGGCGCTGATGTCGGCGCTGCCCGTCTCGCTGACGCTGGCCGCGAACGTCACGTTGGGCGGAAACGCGGTCTGCTGCTGCAGGACCAGGGCGCTGAGCCGCCGCGTGGCGCGCCCGGCGGTGGCGTCGGAGCGGATCTCCAGGTACGCCGAGTTGGTCCCCACGTACTGCCGGACCACGGTCACGTTCACGGTGGCCCCGGGCACCGCCCCGGCGCCCACCAGCGAGCTGGAGAATCCGGCCAGATAGGGCCGGCCCTCCGCCACCCGGGTCATGGCCTCCTGGATCCCGGCCTGGGCCAGGTCGGCGGCCCGGGCGCTGTCCCGCTGCAGGCCGGCGATGACGATCTCGTTGCCGGCGGCGGTCAGCATGGCGGTGATCAGGATGAACGTGAGGACGACGAACAGCAGCACGGTGACCAGCGCGGCGCCCTCGTCGCGCACGCGCGGAAGCGCGCACGCGCGGAAGCGCGCCCCCCCGACCACCCGACCGCGCGACCGCCCGACCACCCGACCACCCGACCGCGCGACCGCCCGACCGCCCGACCACCCGTTCTTTAC
Source organism: Armatimonadota bacterium (assembly GCA_037440005.1). Classification (GTDB taxonomy): domain Bacteria; phylum Sysuimicrobiota; class Sysuimicrobiia; order Sysuimicrobiales; family Kaftiobacteriaceae; genus Calidihabitans. Next base: position 4,434 of record JBBIUY010000010.1, read on the forward strand.
CATCTTCCTCACCCGCTCCTCACGAAAAATCCTCGCCCCTGCCGGAGCCAGGTCAGTTGCGCGTCAAAGACCCCCCCGGCAGCAGGATCTCCTGCTCGGGCAGGGCCCGACCCTGCACCACCTCGGTCCCCTTCACCTTCAAACGCACCGTCAGCAGCCCTCCGGACTGGGTGACGTCGAAGCTCTCCACCATAGTGGCGATCACGTCCCCGCCGGTCAGCCACGCCAGCGACAGCGTCTCGGTGGGGGTGGACAGCTGGCCGGTCACCCTTCTCAGCTCGTGCAGCCCGTCGGGGGTGTCCACCACGTAGTAGCCCACGTAGCGCTGCCAGATGGGCAGGTAGCGCATGCACGGCGAGCCGTCGGGCGTGTCGCAGGGCGGCGGATACGGCGGGTCGCCGGTGGTCAGGGAGGGCTTGGGGGGGTCGGTCCCGGTGAAGTCCTCGTAGCAGTACCGGTTGTACAGCGGCTCGGTCTCGGTGCGCGTGTACAGGCAGAACACCGCCTGGTCCCGGCCCAGCCGCGCCGACTTGAACAGCACCCGGGCGTGGCCGGCCCCCAAGCTGGTGTCCACGACCAGCTGGGAGGCGCTGGTCTCCCGCAGCTCCCGGGTGACCCGGTCCACCGCCACCCGGGCGTTCTGGGCGACGTCGGCGGCCACCTCGACCTTGCGGGAACTGGTGCGGGCGCTGCTGAAGACCGCGTCGATCATCAGGATGAACAGTCCGAAGACCGCCAGGGCCACCAGCATCTCCACCAGGGTGACCCCACCCTCCGACCGGTGGAACCGCCGCACGGCGCGCGTCACGGCAGGCCCCCCGCCACGAAGCGGTCGAGGGTCAGCGTGCGGGTCGCCGAGCGGTACCGCCAGGTCAGGACCGACCGGACCCGGACCAGGTACTCGGTGGACGGCGCGGTGTCGCAGGTGGAGGTGTGGACGTAGCGCCGCACTGAGTCGTCCCAGCACCAGCGCTCGATGGTCACGTCCAGCCGCCGCCAGTCCAGCTGGTAGGGCTGGCCGGGGGGCGTGGGCCAGCCCGACAGCCCGGACGACGCCAGGTTGGCCGACGGACAGTCCGGACCGTCGCAGTAGACGCCGGGGACCAGGGCGGCGGTGTTCTGGGCGGCCACGTACTCGTGGAACGCCTGCAGGTACACTGAGGCCGCGGTGGCGTCCTTGGCCGAACGGGTCGTGGAGAACCCCGTGGGGAAGCCTTCCAGGAAGCCTCCGGAGCTGGTCGCCCCCAGCACGCCCAGGGCGCCGACGACCACCACGGCGAAGATGGCCAGGGACACCAGGACTTCCAGCAGGGTGAACCCGCGCTGGTCGCTCATGGCACCACGCTTACCCGCCCGGTGGCCGCCGTCACCCGGACGCTGACGCCCACACCGGACCGGCTCACCAGCCTCACGTCTCCACCAGATACCGCAAATCCCAGCGGACGAAACGTCACACATTTGTTGGAGGGGTCTCCGGGGGTCGTGCAGGAGGAGATCGTGCTGGCCGTCCCGTCGATCTGCACCGAGGCCGGCCACTCGCTCGCCACCGTCCTCTGGAGAGACGTCTGGCGGTAGACCTTCAGGCCGCCGGCGCTGCCGACCACGAACTCCACGGTGTAGTCCACCCCGGCGCTGACCGCGGCGGCGTGCGCCCGGCGCAGCTCGGACGTCACCAGCGAGGCGGCCCGCCGCAGCTGAAAGGCATCGCTGGCCCGGCGGACGCCCAGCACCAGGATCCCCAGGACCAGGGAGGCCAGGCCGACCACCACCACCAGCTCGATGAGCGAAAAGCCGGCCTGATCCCGCGCGCGCCGCGCTCTGCCCCTCATGGGTCTCTTGTTGTCATGCCCGGCCGGAGGCGGCCGTAGACGGCGCACGCCGCCCGCGGGCTCGCCCAACTTCCACCAAGGCGCCAGAAAACTTCCGTCCGGATCCCCGACGCGCCCGGTCTCACAGGCTCAACCACCACCGCAGGAGCACGTCTCCTGCCAGCAGGGCCACCACCCCGCCCGCGGCCAGGGCCGGGCCGAAGGGGATGGCGTCTTTGCGGGAGCGCCTGCCGGCCGCGATCAGCGCCAGTCCGGCCGCCGCCCCCACGACGAACGCCACCAGCAGCCCGACGGCGACGCCCGGCCATCCCAGAAACGCCCCCATCATCGCCGCCAGCTTGATGTCTCCCCCTCCCATGCCGCCCCGGCTGACCAGCGCCACCAGCAGGAAGAACGCCCCCGCCCCGGCGGCGGACAGCACCGCCGGGACCAGCGTGCCCTGCAGGGCGGCCAGGGCCAGCCCCGCGGCCAGGCCGGGATAGGTGATGGCGTTGGGGATGATCTGGTGGTCCAGGTCGATGAAGAACACCGCCAGCAGGCTGAGGCTGAACACGGCCGCGGAGGCCAGGCCGACCCACGCGCCCGCGGGGGCGTGGCGGTACCAGGCGGCCACCAGCAGCGCTCCGGCGGCGGCCTCCACCAGCGGGTACCGCCACCCGATCGGCCCGCGGCATGCCCGGCAGCGCCCCCGCAACAGCAGGAAGCTCAGCAGCGGGACGTTGTCGGCGGCCCTGATGGGGGTTCCGCAGCGCGGGCACCGCGAGCCGGGCCGCACCAGCGACTGCCCCCGGGGCAGACGGTAGATCACGACGTTGAGGAAGCTGCCCAGGACCGTGCCCAGGACGAAGACGGCGGCGAGGACGGCAGGAGATGTCATCGGATCTTACGCGGCGGGGGCCCGGCCGCGCGGCGATGCGACGCCTGGAGGCGGCAGGCGACGTGCCGCCGCGCGCAGGGCGTCCAGGGCCTCGCGGCAGGCGCGCACGTCGTCGGCGGTGGGCCGCCGTCTTCCGTATCGGGACGCTTCGAAGACGCGCAGGATCTCAGACGCGGGCGGGCGCGCCGGTTCGGGAAGCGCCGCCAGGAACTCCCGCGGGGTGAGGTGCGCCGGACGATGGTAGCCCCGCCGCCGCAGCACCCTCTCCGCGCTGGCATACACCTGCTCCACCGGACCTCTCGCCCGGTCGGACCGAACACGCACCGCCCGCACCACTCCTGCGGCCGCGGCGGCGGCCACCGCGAGCGCCGCCAGCATGCCCGCCTTCTGCGGGATCCCCTGCGAGACGGAGCCGGCGAGACCGGCCATCTGGTCCCACGTCCACCGGGCGCCGTCTGCCAGCAGCCACTGTCCGGGAGGGTCGTCCTGGGTGGTCGGCACGGCAAATCCCGGGGTCGGGTCGAGCGCCACCCACCCTGCTCCGGGCTGGTACACCTCCACCCAGGCGTGGGCGTCCGAGTTGCGGACCTCGTAGTAGCCCGTAAGGCGATTATACGTCCCCGTGGTGTACCCGGTCACCAGCCGGGCCGGCACTCCGACCGCGCGCAGCAGGACCGCCAGCGCGCTGCTGAACGCCTCGCAGGACCCCTGCCGCGTCACGAACAGGAAGTGGTCCACGGCGTCGGCGCCGGCCGGCAGCGCAGGCGCCTGCAGGGTGTACGTGCAGCAGGCGCGCAGGTACCGGGCGACCGCGGCGGCCTTCCGGTAGGGGCTGCCGCCGGCGGCCGTCAGGTCCTCCGCCAGCCGGCGGACGCGGTCGGGGAGCACGGGCAGCTGCAGGTAGCGGTCGCGCACCGACGGCGGGATCTCGCCGTGCTCCCGGACCAGCAGGGCCGGGGTGGGCGAGGGCATGCGGCTGATGACGCTGTAGACCATCCCGGGTTCCAGGCGGATCGGGCTGCGCAGGCCGGCGTAGCGGTCCACGGCGACCATCCCCGTGGGGAAGTACACCTCGAAGGGACGGTAGGCGGCGAAGACCACGTTGGGCTGGTCGGCCTCCACGTAGAAGGTCTGGACGACCTGTTCCGAGCCCGCCGGCCACGGTTCGTCGGCTGCCAGCCGGACGGGAACGCGCACCTGGTCGGAGGCCAGCTCCTCCACCGAGCCGTCGGACATCCGCCAACCCTGGCCGGTGTACTCGTCGAACGCCAGGCCCCGCCAGAACGCCGGCCGGGTGGAGCGGACGCGCAGGACCAGCCTGTCGTCCAGCACGCCCCGCAGGCGCAGGTCCACGAAGGTGGAAAACCCCACGTAGCCCTGGGGGTTGAAGACCGCCTGCCGGTCCGCACCCGCCCGGTCGGCGTCGGGGTAGGCCGGGTTGACGACGCGGGTGTGCAGCCGACCGGTCCACGGCAGCCGCGGCGAGACGGGCATCCACCGCACCCGCAGGCCCTCGCCCCGGGGGACCGCCACGAACACGACGGCACCCGCCAGCGCGACCGCCGTCCCCAGGCCCACCCCCGCGCGCGCCAGGCCGCGCGCGCCCGCCTCCGCCGGCCAGTGCAGGGCGGCCAGCGCCCCCGAGGCCGCCAGGGCGAAGACCACCACCACCAGCCCGTAGGACAGGTCCCGCGCGTACGCCGCGCCCACGGCCATGAGGACGACGGCGCTGGCCAGCGAGTACTTCAGGTCCCGCCGCGCCGGCAGGTCGAAGCTGTGCAGGACCTGCAGCCACAGGAACAGCCGCACCAGCGGCACGCGCGGGTCGTAGGGGGTGGCCAGCAGGGTCCGGAAGAAGTCGCGGGCCACCACCAGGACCAGGACGGCGATCGCCGCCTTCAGCCAGGTGTTGCGACTGCGGCGGCGGAGGTAGCTGACCGCAAACCCCGCCACGATCGCCGCCCCCGCGGTCACCGCCTGGGCCGCGAACTCCTCCTGCACCCCCACCGCGGCGACCGCCACCAGCACGGCCCCCAGGGTCACCGCGCGGGCGAGCAGGGACTCCTCTACACCCGGACGCTCACGCCGGCGCATCAGGTCCCCCACCGCGCCAGGACGGCGCCGAGGTCGTCGCCGCAGCGCAGGACGGCCACCGGGACCTCCAGGGCCTCCAGTGCCAGGACGGACCCCCCGAACACACCTGCCGAGGACGCCCGCGCCCGCACAGAGACGCCGGTCCGGTGCCGGTAGGAATCCACGTCGGCCAGCACAGCCGCCAGGGCGACGCCGCGGCGGGCCAACGCCAGCACAGAGTCCGCGTCGGCGGTGGCCACCACGGCGCGGGAGCCCGCCGGCAGCAGGGCGTGCTGGTCCACGGGGCTGCGGTCGCCACCGGGCCGGACCGACGCCAGCCACCGCAGCGCGTGCGGCCAGGGCAGCACCGCCACCTCCGGGTCCGCCGACCCGACCAGCAGGGCCGGGCGGCCCGAGCGGGTGGCCAGATGCGCCACCGAGGCGCAGGCCCGAACCAGGTCCTCGAACGCGTCGTCTGCGCCCTCGTACAGGTGCGGGCGGGTGTCGAGCAGGACCGCCACCGGCTCGTGGAGGTCGTCGTCGAACTCCCGCACCACCAGGCGGCCCCGCCGGGCGGTGCTGCGCCAGTGGACGTGGCGCAGGCTGTCGCCGTCTCTGTAGTCGCGCACGCCCGCCACGTCCAGGCCGTCGCGTCGCGGACGGCGGACCCTGCCGTCGGATTGAGCCGGACCGGCGGACGGGAGGCGGTCGAGGGTCCAGTACCGCGGTAAGACGACGACCGACCCCCCTGCCGGCAGGCGGCCCCGCGCGCCGACGAGCCCCAGCAAGCCCATGGTGGTGACCTCCACGTCCCGGGCGAGGTGGACGCCGCGGCGGAGGGCGGTCGCGAGGTAGGAGACCGTGACCGGACGGGAGGACACCACCGGGACGACGACCGTGGAGGAGCTGAGCCCCGGCACGGCGTCCCGGAGCGTGACCGCATACCGTCGCCCCCGGCGGACGCAGAGGGTGAGGGTGACCGACACCGGGTCGCCTTCGCAGACCTCGGCCGGCAGGGCGCGGGAGACGCCGACGCCCCGCAGCGCCGTCCAGGCTCCCGCCCAGCCCACCGCCAGTGCGCCCCACAGCAGCGCGTCCACGGCGAACACCCATCCCGCCTGGAGGTTAATGGCGACGAAGAGGAGCAGGACGGCCAGCACCAGCACCGCGGTGCCGTCGGCCGTCGGCCTGATGCTCATGGTGCCCCTCACCCTCCCCCTCTGACGACGTTGAAGGTTGGAGGTTGCGCGGTCGGGCGGTCGCGCGGTCGCGCTGCCGCGCTTCCGGGAGCACAGGCCCCCTCACCCTCGCCCTCTCCCCCTGGAGGGGGAGAGGGAAGTTGTGAGCCGCATTCCCGTCAGCGCCCTCCCACCAGGACCGGCACGGCCACCGACTCCAGGATCTCCCGCACGACCGCTGCAGCGGTCACCCCGCGGGTGCGCAGGACCAGCCGGTGGGCCAGCACCGCCGGGGCCAGGTGCTTGACGTCGTCGGGCAGCACGAACTCCCGCCCCTGGCCCGCCGCCCGGGCCTGGGCCAGCCGGACCAATCCCACCGACGCCCGGGGGCTGGCCCCTAAGAGCACCTCCGGATGGCGGCGGGTGGCCCCCACCACCTGCGCCGCGTAGGCCATCACCGAGCGGTCCACGTAGACCTCCCGCACCCGCTGCTGCCAGGCCAGCACGTCGGCCGGGGACACGACCGGGTGCAGGTCCTCCAGCGGGTGGACCAGCCTCTGCCGGGCGATCACCTCCACCTCGTCGTCCGGGTCCGGGTACCCCAGCGACGCCGACACCAGAAAGCGGTCCAGCTGCCCTTCGGGCAGCGGGTAGGTGCCGTGGTGCTCGAGCGGGTTGAGGGTGGCGATCAGAAAGAAGGGCTGGGGCAGCGGGTGGGCCGCTCCCTCCACGCTGACCCGGCCCTCGTCCAGCGCTTCCAGGAAAGCGGCCTGGGCGCGCGGGGTCGCCCGGTTCAGCTCGTCGGCCAGGACCACGTTGGCGAACAGCGGCCCGGGGACAAAGCGCAGGCTGCCCCGTCCCGCGTCGTACACCATCCCCCCGGTGATGTCCGAGGGCAGCAGGTCCGGCGTGCCCTGGATGCGCCGGAACGTCCCGCCGATGGATCGCGCCAGGGCGCGGGCCAGCACGGTCTTGCCGACGCCCGGGACGTCCTGCAGCAGGACGTGGCCTCCGGCCAGCAGCGCCTCCACCACCAGCTCCAGGGTCGCTCTCTTGCCCACCACGACCCGCTCCAGGCTGGCGATCAGGACCTCGGCGCCCCGGGCGACCGGGTGCACGTCGTGCAGCGCGGACGACTCGACGTCAGGCGGCATCAGGCTCCCTCTCGGCGGTCTCCATTCCCTGTATGCCCCACCCAGGCCGGAATCAGAAGGACCCTCAGCGGGCGGGCGCAGCGGGCAGCCGGGCGCGCGCGTCCTGCAGGACGGCGTGGATGTAGTCCTCCATCTCCGCCCGGAACCGGGCGCGGGAGAACCGCTCGGCGTGGGACCGGATCACCGCCGGATCAAATCTCATGCCGTCGGCCGCCCGCACGGCGGCGGCCAGGGCGTCGGGGTCGGGATCGGAGAAGAACAGCCCCGTGACCCCGTCCACGACGCTCTCGCGGACGCCGCCGCGCCCCAGCGCGATGACCGGACGCCCGCAGGCCTGGGCCTCCACGGGGACCAGGCCGAAGTCTTCCACTCCCGGGAAGATCAGAGCCCGGCAGTGGCGGTAGTACTCCCGCAGCGTCTCGTCGGAGACTTCGCCCGCAAAGTGGACGGAGGGTCCGGCCAGCGCCTCCAGGCGCCGCCGCAGGGGCCCGTCGCCGACGACCACCAGGGGACGACCCAGGCGGGTGAAGGCCCGCACGGCCAGGTCCACCCGTTTGTAGGGGACCAGGCGGGAGACGAGCAGGTAATAACTACCGGGAACGCGGGAGCGCGGGAGCGCGGGAATGCGGGAATGGTTCGGAGGGGCGGGGGTGAAGAAGTCGGTGTCCACCGGCGGGTAGATCACCGCCGCCTCGCGGGCGTAGTGACGCCGGATGCGGTCGGCGACGTGGCGGGAGTTGGCCACATACGCGTGCACCCGCGCCGCCGCCGCCCGGTCCCACGCCCGCAGGGCCGCCAGCGTGAGCCGGGCCGCCGGCCGGACAGGAGGCGGCAGGGACTGCAGGTACTCCTCCTGCAGGTCCCAGGCGTACCGCATGGGCGTGTGGCAGTAGCAGACGTGCACTGCCCCCGACGGCACCCGCACGCCGTGGGCGCAGGCGTGGCTGCTGCTGACCACCAGATCGCAACCCCGCAGGTCCACCGAGCGGAACGCCAGGGGCAGCAGCGGCACCAGCAGCCGGTGCTGGCGCACGGCGCCCGGCAGCCGCTGCAGCCAGGTGGGGCGCACGTCCAGGCGCGCAAACGCAGACGGCAGGGCCTGCGGGCGGTACACCGCGGTGTAGACCGGGGCCTGGGGGAAGATCTCGTGCAGCGCCAGCAGCACCCGGTCCGCCCCGCCCAGGGTCACCAGCCAGTCGTGGACCAGGGCCACCCGCAAGTCGCGACACCGCGTGATCGCGCGATCGCGGGATCGCAAGACTGACCGCTGCGTTGTCGGAGAGCTCCGGTTTATGACCATAAAGCGCCTGCGGGTGCGCCGACGACTCGATACCGAACGATGCAACACGGCTGCCGGGCGGGACGGGTCACCGCGTTCCCGCGTTCCCGCGTTGCCGGGTCAGTACGCTCCCCGCCCGGCGATCACCGACGGCAGGGTCCGCAGCAGGATCTTGAGGTCCAGCCCCACCGACCAGTGGTCGATGTAGTACAGGTCCAAACTGACGCGCCGGTCGTAGTCCAGCTCGTGGCGGCGCAGGACCTGCCACAGGCCCGTGAGCCCGGGTTTGACGCACAGCAGCCGGCGCTCCCACGGCCCGTACTTGGCCAGTTCGTCCTCCACCACCGGGCGCGGCCCCACCAGGCTCATCTCGCCCCGCAGGACGTTGAGCAGTTGCGGCAGCTCGTCCAGGCTGGTCCGCCGCAGCCACCGGCCCACGCGGGTCACCCGGGGGTCGTCGGGCAGCTTGAAGGCCTGCTGAAAACGCTCCCGCAGCGCCGGGTCGCCGCTCAGCCTCCGCTCGGCGTCGGCGACCATGGTGCGGAACTTCCAGGCGTAAAAAGGCACCCCGCCTTTGCCGATGCGGCGGTGCCGGTAGAACACCGGGCCCGGGCTGTCCAGCTTGATGAGCACGGCGATGACGGCGAACAGAGGCAGCGTCACCAGCAGGCCCGCCAGCGCGCCCGCCACGTCCAGGGCGTCTTTGAGGCGCCGCCCCCACCCCGCCAGCGGGTCTTCGCGCAGGGTCAGCAACGGCAGCCGGTCCACCAGCTCCACCTCGGCGCCGGTGGCCACCAGGGTGTACAGGTCCGGGACGATGGCGAACGGCACGCCGGCCTCGCGGCAGGCGGCCGCCACCTGCAGGATGGTTTGGCGGGCCTCCGCCGGCAGGGCGACGATCACCCGGTGCGCGCCCACCCGGCGCACGGCCGCCAGGACGGTCTCCGGGGACCCCACCACCGGCAGGCCGTCCACCTCGCCTGCGGCGCCGTCCACGAACCCCACAGGACGCTGCCCGTACTCGGGATGGGCCCGCAGCACGGCCGCCACCGCCCGGGCCTCCGGACCCGTTCCGACGATGAGCACGCGGCGGACGTCCACCCCCCGCGCGCGCAGAGTCCGGTGAACCACCCGCTGCGCGCCCCGGACGGCCAGGACCAGCAGCAGGCTGAGCGCCCAGGCGAACAGGACCCACAGCCGCGAGTAGGAGAACTGCCGGTAGAAGAAGGTGGCGTTCAAGACCCCCATCATGCCCACCGACACCGCGCTGGCCACCCGCCGGGCCTCATCCGCGAAACCGCCCGGGCGGTCCCGGTACAAGCCGTAGGCGGCGAACAGGGCGGCCCACGCCGGCAGTACCAGGGCCAGAGGGGCGAAGTAGGGGCCCGCCGGCGGGGAGTCGGCGGCGGGGACGACCTCCCAGCGAAAGCGCAGCAGGTAGGCCAGCGAGAACGCGGCCGCCACCGCGCCCGCATCCAGCGCGACGGCCAGCAGCACCCGGACCTGACGGCGGCGGCTGTCGGTGAGCATCCCCGTCTGTCCGGGTCTATGCCCTCCGCGGTGGACCCATAGTCCGTGGACCGTGGCGGCCAGGTCCCGGATGCGGAGAAGACTGAGCGGGGACTGGACTTACCGGGGTGTGGCTGGCGTTGGTTCGCGAGTCCGCTCCTCTACGCTCCGCAGACGGAGTAGATCGCCTCAAGAACGCCCCGTGCGGTCTTTTCCCACGTAAACTGCCGTGCGCGCGCCAAGCCACGTTCTATCAGACTCCCGGCAAAGGCTGTATCATCCAGGACTCTCTGCATTGCCGCGGCAAGCCCCGCCTCGTCATAGGGATCAATCAGTACCGCTGCGTCACCGGCCGCTTCCGGCAGCGCACCCGCGTTGGATGCGACCACGGGAGCCCCACAGGCCATGGCCTCCAGGACAGGAAGTCCGAAACCCTCGTACAGCGACGGGATCACGACGCACGCGGCGCCCGCGTACAGACGCGGCAGGTCGTCGTCAGGAACGAATCCCAAAAAATGCACGCGGTCTCGAATTCCCAACTGATCTACCAGGGACTCGAGAGACTGCCGGTGCCGCGGGTGCCGATCGCCGGCGAGGACCAGCGCGACGTCTCCTCGCACCCGCGCAAAAGCCCGCAGCAGCCTGTGAAGGTTTTTGTGAGGCGCCAGGTTGCCCACGAAGAGGACGTACCGCGTCCACCCGTGCTCGGGTCTCAGCCGCTCGAACCGCCGGCGGGGAGAAAAGCGGATGCAGTCTACCCCCGGAGGGACCACCGTAATCCGCTGGTGAGGGAACCGATAGTGAGTGACCAGGTCACGGGCGGTCTGTTCCGATATGGCCACGACGCGTGCGGAGTGCCTGAGGACCGCCGGCACCAGCACCCGGACATACCACTGGTGCCGAGGAAACTCGCGGGGGAAGAACAGCGGCAGGATGTCGTGGACCACGGTCACCTGTGGCACCGGAGGACTCAACGGTCCCTCGGGCACGGTGTTGAGCAGCACGCGGGCCTGCACCGCTCGACACAGTCTCCGCAGGCCGGTCTGGGTCCACAGCAGGCGCGAGAGGTGACCGGCGAGTCCCCGAGACGGCCGACCGGACCCGCCGATGGCGCGCGCGCAGGGGAAGCTGTCCGGTTCGCTGGTGAAGACTACCAGTTCAGCGTGTTGTTCTCGGAGAGCGCGGGTCAACTGGAGGGTGTACACTCCCAGCCCCGATGCGCGGGAGTCGTAAATGGACGCGTTCACCGCAATGCGCACAGGGGCTCACCCGGTCGCCGTGGGAAACCGGCGGGTCGTCGAGAGGGCGATCGTGAGAATCTCTCGAAGCCGACGCGCCGACGTCCTCCACGAGTAGACGGACGCCCGGGAGAGACCCCGGGCCGATAGATCAGCCCTCCATCTCTCGTCCCGGAGGAGCGTCAGGATCGTCTCCGCCCACTGCTCGGGCAGGCACGGGAGAACGAGGACAGCCGCTCCGCTGGTGACTTCGCGAACGGCAGGAATGTCGGACGCCACGATGGGAATGCCCGTGCGCATCGCCTCGACTAAAGGGATGCCGAACCCCTCGTACAGCGAGGGAAACAGGAAGATCGCGGCGCCTGCGTACAGCCACGGAAGGTCTTCATCTCTCACATAGCCCAGAAATCTGAGGGACCCCTCTCGGACCAAGGGCGCCGCAACCTCCCGCAATCTGGCCATCTTCCACCCCGGAGCGCCGCAGACAAGCAGGGGGTGGTCCCGCCGGACGTGCGCCGGCAGGCGGGCCACCGCCTGAATGACCGTACGCAGATTCTTCCGCGGCTCCAGCGTCCCCACGCACAACAGGTATCCCGGAGAGACGCCCCAAGTAGACGCGCACCTGTCTCGAACCTGCTGGGGATCGCGTGGGTGGAAATCGCTCGAAACTCCAGGCGGGACCACGTGCACCTTGTCTGACGACACTCCGTACGTGGATATGACTTCGGCGGCCGTCGCCTCTGAATTCGCAACAACACAGGACGCCCGTCTCAAGGAGGGAACAAATAGAGCCCGCGTGATGAGGTAGTTCTTCGTCTCCATCGTCTCAGGGAAGCGGCGGTGAACGAGGTCATGGACTGTCACCACACTGGGGATCCAGGAAGGAAGTGCCAGAGGCAGGATGGTGTTAACCCCCCAGAAGACATCAATCCGTTCCCTCCGAGCCAGGAAAGGGACAATCCCCTGATACCAGAATGGTATCCGGATCCTCCCGTACGCTGGACCCACGCGCACGCGCCAGTGTGCGGGATACGCCACGTTCTGCAGAGGCCGCGGCACGTAAAGGAAGAAATGCAAAGACGTGTCCTCCGCCAGGGAGTCCAACAGCCCACGGAGATACCGCGCAACACCTGCGCGTGGGCCGCACAGCGAACGTGCGTCCACCCCTATTTTCATCTGCGTTACGCCGCCCCCCGCCGACAGCCCACGCCAGTCATCTCGTCGCCAGAACTCGCTCGTAGGCGGACAGGGTGAGCCTGCCTACCCTCTCCCAGGTGTACTGCAGCAGGTGTTCGCGTTGGTCAGGTCCGACCGGTGGGGCGTCCCAGGCAGCCGCAATTTGCCTCGCGATATCCCGCTCGTCCAAAGGATTGCAGTACCAGGCATAGCCTCCCAGGTATTCCCTCGCAGCACCGACGGAGGTTACCACCACCTTGGTTCCCGCGAGAGCCGCTTCAAGAGCGGCCAGCCCCGGCGTCTCGGCAAGAGATGGCAGGGCGAAGACCCGTGCTGCGGCGTACGCACTGGCCAGCAATTCATCCTCGTGTCCCAGGGCGCCCAAGAACTGCGTGAAATCTCCGCCTTCCCGACGGCACAGTTCCGCATACTCCTCGTCGCCGGCACTCCCGATAATCACCAGGGGTTTCTGCAGCCGACCGACTGCTCTGATGAGCCTCCGCTGATTTTTCCTCCACTCGATATTCCCCACGCTCAGCACAAAGTCATCGGAGCGCACACGCGCGCGGAACAGCGCAGGCGACGCAGCCGCAAATCTGTTCTCGACACCGTTCGGGACCACCATGATTCGACTCGGAGAGACGCCCACAAGACCCGTCAGCACCTCCTTCTCCGCATTCGAGTTGGGAAGGACCAGGTCCGCCTGACGGAGCATTTGCGCCACCTGACCCTCAGGTAACCGCCGAAGGACAGGGGTCCTGGGGAACAACGCGAACCAGAGACGCAATTTGATGGCCGTGCCCAAAGAATTTGCCCACGGCCAGAAAATAGGGGACACAACGACGCGTATATTTCGCAGGCGCGCCTTTCGCCGCAAGTCCTCAAAATAGGGATGCGGACCAAAGAAGTGGACGATATCGACATCTCCAAGACCATCCAAAGGACTGTGAAACCGCACGTGAACTCCCAGCGACCGCAGGACTTCGGCTGTTCGGAGAGCCTGGATTTCGGCCCCTCCGTAAGTCATCCCTCCAAAGTAGTGAGGCACGAACAGCACCTTCACGGGACTATACCGTCCTGCATCTCATTCTCGACCCTCGTCATCGCGCCGTCTCCGGCCGGAAGATCCATGCCTGGAAGCACGTCCTGAGAGGACCGCATACGCGGCGAGAATTATCCCCTCTGTAATCAAGGTGATTACCGCAGCGCCCATCGCTCCAGCTCGAGGGATTACCACCAGGTTCCCGGCGACGTTGAACAAAGCAGCGATGACTATCACACCCGTACGCTGGAGCTGCCGGCCGGTCGTCGTGAGGGCATCCCCCAACGGAAAGCTCAAGCTCTGCAAAGCCGGGAACCACACGAGGACCCGCAAGAGGCGCACAGCAGAGCTGAACCCAGGGCCGTACAGGATGTGGACGATCCAACCGGTGAAGCTCCAGACGAGCGCTGCACTCGTCACGCCGACGGCACCTGACACGGCAAGGTACGAACCGACCAGCCTACGGTGCTCCACGCGATCCCCTGCAACCTTGAACAAACGCGGGTACCACATGGTGGCAACAGCACCCGGGATGACGTACAGGAAGGCCGCCACCCGGTATGCAGCCGCATAGACTCCGGCCTCTCCCGGCGCCATCACCCCCAGCATGACCTGGTCGGCTTGGAAGTAGAGGATGTACGAGATGCTCGCCAGACCGAAGGAGATCCAGTCCTTGACCGCGTGGCGCAGCCGACGTGGGAGGAATCGAGGCTGCACGACCCGGGTGGACCGGACAAAGACCGCGGCCCCCAGTATCGCGTTTGCGATCAGGACGCTGGACAAAACGGCAGCCGAGGAACCCCTGGCCATCACCGCAGCTATGCCGACCGTGGCCGTAGTCACTGCCGTGAGGACGATCCACAGAGCCATCTCGGTGGTTCGTGATGCCGCCTGAAACGTCGCCACTGGCAAGCTCCCCATGCCTCCGACGAGAGCCGTGGCGGTCGCAAGGACCATAAGAAAGGCTTGCTGGGGCACTGTCACCACCCAGGCGAACACCGCCGAAACCGCAAATACGACCATCGCCGCTGCGGCCTTGACCACCATCGCATTGCCGTACGCCACCTGCGCTTCGTCCAACCCGCGAGCGTAGCCGCGGACGACTAGCGTGGCGAGGTTGAGATCGGTGAACACCACGCAGATGCTTCCGTAGGCGACCGCCGTCGCATATGCTCCGAACTCCTGGACCCCCAGCCGGCGCGCCACAACGAGCCCGACAATAGCGCCCGCAAGGCGGGAAATAATGATGGACGCGGAGAGAAGCAGAACATCACGAGCCTGCCGACGCGCCACATCGGCATGGATCCAGCAGCTACTCAAAAGGGGGAGCCGGGCCCGCACGGGCCGAACGACGGGGGTCACCGAAGAGGTAGGCTGCCTCGCGCCCACTGGTTCACCAGAGTCCTCGCGGTCTTGTGCGAGCCGGCGCGTCAGAGGGAATCAGGTCTACCGCTCGTACCTCGACGAGTTCCGGCCCATGACCCTCCACGCCACCCAGAGATCTTCGGACTGAGGCGCGCGTTCCATCCCCGCATGGATGACGTCCCTCGCCTCCTCCCGCCGCCCGTCTGCACTGAGGACCGCAGCCAGTTGCAGGTAGGCCGGTACCCAATGCGGATCCCTCTCGATCAACTGCCGAAGGAGAGCGATCGCGCGCGGTCTGTCACCGTCCGCCGCTGCGAAGGCAGACGCATCCTGCAGGAACCCTGCCGCCTGCGGCCACAGGAAGACGTAGAACACGCCGGATGCCAACGCCCCATTCAGGTAGCGCTCGGCGTGGCGGTAGACGCTCGCGGCTTCCCCCCGGCGGTCCTCCGCAAGATACAGCCGGGCCAGCATTCGGTACGCCTCCGGCCTGTTCACCGGATCGAGGTTCACGCACCTCATCAGCAGGAGCTCCATCTCACGCCGACGCCCGTCGGAGTCGGGCTGCGCGGCCAGCAGGTGCGCGAGGCGCAGCGGGTGCGCGGCGTTGGCCCGGTCGACATCCATGGCGGCACGCAGCAGACGCTCTGCCCGTTCCTGGTTCCCTGATCCCAGGCGGACCAGCCCGTCAGCCGCCCTGACACGGTACTCGGCGCTCAGTGGATTCCAGGCAACTGCCCTCAGGTAGGTCCGGGTCGCCTCCTCCCACCGGCCTTCCCTCTCCAGCCGGCGTCCTTCACCCGCCCATCGGTATGTTTCCCACAGTACCGCACTGGTCACGGCGGCGCACATTAGACCCACGACGGCCGATACCTTCGCCACGGCACCTGAAACCGCCCTTCGATGTCCCATCGATTTCGGCATACGAACCGGCGCGAGCACGGCTTCCGCACCCCCGGCAATCGCACTCGCGAGGGCCGGAGCGGCGGGAAACATCCAGTCCATCTCCACGCCGCTGTGCAGGAAGAAGGCCAGCAGGCCCATCCCCAGCCCGACCGAGAGCGGATACGCGTCAGAGTCCCGGAAGACGGCCAGATGCCGCCGCCACGTCCGGGCCACGGCGGCCACCAGAACCATCAGGACCAGCAGTCCCGGAAGGCCCAGTTCGGCCATGGTCTGCAGGTACAGGTTGTGCGCGTCTTTGGCGTAGTACCGCACGTCGCGCTGGTAGGCGGGGTGGACCGACCCGAACGTCCCGGCGCCGGTCCCCCGCAGCGGGTGGTCGGCGAAGATCTCCCAAGCGGCCCGCCAGAAGTGCAGCCGCCCCTGGATCGAGTAGTCGCCCGGGTCCGCCACCGACGCGGCCCGGGCGGCGATGGACGGGGTGGCGGATGTCGGGCCGCTGTGGGTCAGGAATACTACCGCGCCGACGATGGCCCCCGCTGTAACCACGCCGCGCCAGGCGGCGGTCCGCCACGAGGGCGGCCGGAGCAGGACCGCCAGCACGGGCAGGACGGCCGCCAGCGCGAGCCAGGCGCCCCGGGAGTACGTCAGCACGAAGGCGATACCCAGCAGAGTCGCCATGGCTCCGTGCGCGAGGGCCTCCCGCGCGGTGGGGGCCCGCAGGCAGCGCGCCAGTTCCAGAGGGAGCACCAGCAGCAGGAATCCGGCGAAGGGGTTGGGCCAGTAGAACGTCGAGTACCAGCGCATGCCGGGATTGCCGGCTCCCCAGAACATGAACAGGGCCACCAGCACCAGCCAGCCGGCGACCGCCACGAGGGCGTCCGCCATGCGCCGGGCAGCCGCCGGAGTGCGGAGAGTTGACGACGTGATGGCGTAGATGCCCAGGTACATGGTCCACAAAAGAGCCTGGCGCACAGACGCCTCGGGACGCACCGACCACAGCGCGCTGAGACCAGTCAGCACGACCATGGCCAGCATCGCCCAGCCGACACTTCCCAGGCGGAGGCGGCCGGTCCAGACCAGAACCGCCAGGAGGGCATAGGTGGCGACCTGCGCCCAGGCCAGCGTTGCCGGGTCCCGCCCCCCGTCGCTGATGGCGAGCTTGAACAGGACGGCCACCACGACGACCGGGGCGAGCGCGTGCAGGTCCGCCCGCACCGCTGGCAGGGAGCGGATCCAGGAGACCGGGTTGAAGCGGACCTGAGCGGTATCTGACACCTGCGGTCACCCTCACCCTACCCTCTCCCTCAAGGGAGAGGGAGAATGATGTGCGATCCTCTCCCTCGACGGAGAGGGCAATGATGTGCGGTCCTCTCCCTTGAGGGAGAGGGAAACGACGTGCGTCCCTCCGCCTCGAGGGAGAGGGATATCAGGTGCTCACCCCCTCTGAGAAAGAGGAAAACGAAGTGCGCCTCCCTCGCGGCTTTCTCCCTCAAGTGGGGAGAAATGAAGCGCGATCATCATCAACCCTCGCCCCAAGGAAGACGACAATGAAGCGCCACCCTCCTCACGGCCCCCTCCCTCGAAAAGGAGGAGGCACCAAGTCCCACCCTGACCTTCGTCCTCGAAGGACGTGCGGGGCTACAGTAGACTATGCCCGAAACCACGGCACCTCTAGTTCGCCCGGGTCCCGGTGTTGCAGCGCCCTGCGTTTCCTCCCCAACACGCGAGGCCCCTTGCCGCGACGTCGAGGGCAACGCAATGACGGGTAGACCCTCAGGTCCACGCAGACCTACCATGATGCCGCACGGGCATGGTATCGTGGAGGCGGCGGGAGGGCAGGAGGCCGGGATGGGAGTGGATACCACCGAGGCGCGTCTTGCCAGGCTGGCGGGGGCGTACGACCAGATCAGTGCGCGGCTGGGAGGCGTGGAGCAACGCCTCCACCAGCTCGACGAGAGCTGGAAGCGCGATTTGGCCGCCTGGACGACAAGATGGACCGGCAGTTCTCCTGGCTGCTGGGCCTGCTTGTGATCTCCATCCTGCTTCCCCTCGCCGTGCGCTTCCCGCTAGGCCCGTAGGTCCTCCCCCACCAGCAGAGAGGGCCCCTTTCCTACGCCGCGCTCCCGCGTTCCCGCGCTTCCGCGTTCACGCTTTTGTCGGCCTCCCACCCGCATGCCGCTCCCGCGAGCAGCCAGACGACGGGACTGAAGGCCACCGTGCTGAAGGAGAACTGCGCCTGCACGAGATACGCCACGACCGCTCCCAGCCAGGCCGCCGCGAGGGCGCGGTCTGCCTTAGGCGTTGCCCGCGCCAGCCGCATAGCGCTGCGGACGACCAGGGCCCAGAACGTCAGGTAGGCGAGGGCCCCGGGGATTCCCACGGAGACGGCCACCTGGAGCAGGTCGTTGTGGGCCCGGTCGACGATGACAGGTCGCGGTCCGAACAGCGGGACCATCGTGGCCCGGTCGTAGGGAAACGCCTTCCCGAGAGTCTCCAGGCCCCAGCCCAGCCAGGGCCTCTGCTGGATCACATGGACGGTCTGTCTCCAGATGTACAGGCGCTGGGCGACGGATCCGGCGGACACGTCCACGGAGGAGGCGACGCGACCTGCAACCTGCCGGGGCGAGGCCACGAGCGCCACGCCGCCGACCGCGAGGACGGCTGAGACCGCAACAGCGGCGGCAAGCCCGCTGTACCGGCGCAGGGCCTGCCGGCCGCCAGCTCCCGCCGCGGCGGCCAGACCCACGACCGCGGCCAGCCAGGCGGCCCGGGTCAGGGTGAGCGCGAGGGCGACCACGGCCGGAACCGCCGCGGCCCACCACAGCAGTCGGGTGCGCGCTCTCACGGCGCCCACAGCCAGCAGGAGCGGGATCGTCGTGGCCAGGTACCCTCCGAAGACGACAGGGCCCCCGACGGTGGACACCAGGCGGGGAGCGCCCAGCCCTCCGTACCACGCGCGCATGAACGCCTCGCCGGCAAACAGCGGAGGCACGATCAGCTGGAGCAGTCCGTAGAGGGCCACGACCCCGGCTGTCGCGCCTGCGGCGGTGGCGAGGGACATCATCCCCGGCCGGCTCCCGAAAAAGTGAACCCCCACGAAGAACAGCGCGACGTAGGCCGCTACGGTCACCAGACCTTCGTGGCGGATGGGCGCCCCCAGCAGCGACAGCCGCACGTCCACCGACGTGGCGGTAGAGAGCAGCGCTGCAAGGACAAAAATCCATAGCGGGAGTTCCGGCGCGGTGAAGATCCACCTGGGCCGTCCTTCAACCCGACGGAGACCCGCCCATCCCGCCAGGGCCAGGGCGGCCAGGACGACGGTCGCCCGGGCCTTGGGCAGGGTGTAGGCGTCCGCGCCCTCCGCCCACGGACTCACCACCAGTGGCACGCCCACGGCCACGGCCAGGGACGCGATCCGGGTGAGGGCGTGCAGCGCCTCGGCGAGACTATGGCGAGAGCGCATCGATCTTCTCCAGCTGGTCGCGGGCCGGTTGGAAGCCGGGGTTGAGGGTCAAGGCCCGCCGCCAGGCATCCGCGGCGCATGGGCGGTCGCCCATCCGGGCGCACGCGTGTCCGAGCAGGTGGTAGGCGAGCCAGTCCGCAGGGTCCAGGGCGACGGCCTCCCGGAGGTCGCGCACGGCGTGGGGGAACATCCCTGCGCGCAGTTCCACCAGCCCCACCTGCCGGTGCAGCTCGGCGGAATAGGTGTGCGGGTACTCCGCCATCAGTCGGCGGTAGGCGCGAATGGACTCCACGTAATTCCCCCGCCGGAACTCCACCTCGCCCAGGGCCGCATAGGCCGCCGTGGCGCGCGGTGAGATGGCCAGGGCCTGACGCAGCACGTGCGCCGCCTCGTCGTACCGGCGCTCCTGCCGAAGACCCGCCGCCCGGGCGAGCAGAGCCGCCACGGTCCTGTCCTGACGGATCTCGCGGACGACGTCCGCGGTTCGTGCGGCGACGGGAAGAGTCGCCAGCAGACAGGCGGCAACCAGCCACGCCCGCGCCCTCCGAAGGTCAACCGGCATGGCCGCAGCAGCCGAACGGGGCCAGAAAGCCATCTTTACAAGATGGAGGGTGCGGCCGGCGAGAAACCCCCGCGCCGGCCGCACCCTCGGAAAGTCAAACGGCGATCTCGCGTTACGGCGTGTTCTCCAGACCGCCACCAGGCGTGTACTGGATGTTGAAGCCACCGTTGGCGTCAAAGCAGGGGTCGCCTGTTCCGCCGTTGACCCAGTTGGTCCGCAGCACGTAGTCAGTTGCCGGAGTGCCAATCGCTGTGTACGTGTACCCAGGAGCGGAACCGAACGCCACCCCCGTGCAGGGGTCCTTGGGCAATGCACGCGTGTAGTTGGGCTGCAGGTCACTGGCGTTCGCCGGGTACGCCGCGAAGTCTACGAAGTAGCTCTCCAGAGCTGTGGCCACGTTCTTGAGGTTGCCCTTGCTGGCCGCCACCTGGGACTGGGCGCGCGCCCGCAGGAAGTTCGGGATCAGGATCGCCGCCAGAATCGCGATGATCGCCACGACGATCAGCAGCTCGATGAGCGTGAAGCCGCGCTCGCCGCGGAGCCTGCGTGCGAAGAACTGCAGCATGGTCGTGTTGTCCTCCTTCTGTCCGTCTAGGGTGAAACCGTCGGCCCGGCGCCGGACCCCCGTCGCACCGGACCCCTTCGGGACCCGGGCACCCAGGCCAGGTTTCTCTACACTCTCAGGGATACCCGTCCTCCGACCCCCTTAGACCTCCCCGCCTGAGCTATTCGGGGGTGGCCCTACGGGGTCGGAACAGACGTCACCCCCACCTGCAGGCCTCCGGTGACGGTGTAGACGATGTACCCGCCTGTGCCTGCCTGGATGTACTTGTCCGGCCCGTCCCACAGGACAAACCGCGTCCGCGCCGCGTCGGTGGCGTAGCCGTAGGGGGCCCGGTCCACGGGGGAGGAGGGGACCGTCCGGATGTAGCCGCCCGACTCCAGGTCGGACTCCCACGACGCCGCCGGCGGGTAGGCCTGGTTTTCCCAGTGGTACATCTCCAATGCCATGGCGATGTGGTGGAAGTCCAGCTGGGCCGCCGCCAGCTGGCTGCTGGCCCGGGCCCGGATGAAGTTGGGGATCAGGATGGCCGCAATGACGCCCAGAATGGCGATGGCCACCAGCAGCTCGATCATGGTGAAGCCGGCCTGCCTGCGCCTCATCTTCCCATGGACCTTCCACCGGCCTGATATGGGACCCCGGGGCGACCGCCGCCGATCCCGTCACCGGCCTTATGCCCCCCTCCCCACCCCCCTAGGCCGAGGGTCTGGTGCACACCTGTTCGGGGGTAAGACCAGCGGGGGCAGGAAACCGCCCGGCCGGGGGGAAACCCTTTCTGCCAAGGGAGCGTGACAATGCGACCAGCCGCCGCCGCAGTCCTTGCTGCTATCGTCGTTCTCGCCACGTCCCCCGCCCCGGGTCAGGAACCCGCCCAGCCCCAGCCGGCCCCCCAGCCCCAACCCGCCCCCGCTCCGCCCGCCCCCGCCCCGCCGGCCCGCCCGTCTGTCCGGCAGATCGTCCCGGGCCAGGCCCTGGCCGGGATCATCCTGGGCCAGCGGATTCAGTTGATCCTGGCCCGCTTCGGCCGGCCGTCGGTGGTGAGGGAGACCCTGGTGGACTCGGTCTACGCCTTCAGCCGCTGGGGGATCGCCGTCTACGTCAAGGACGGCGTCGTCACCGCCGCGTCCACCTCCAACAGCCTGCTGAAGATCAGCGAGGACCTGGGGGTGGGCTACCGGGTCGAGGACGTCATCCGCATGTTCGGCCGCGGCTTCCGGGAGGGCACCGTGGAGGGCTTCCCGGGGCTGGTGTACGACGACCGGGGCGTGGCGTTCGGGCTGGACCGCCAGGCGGTGGCGGTGGTCATCGTCTTCCGGCCGCGGACCGCCGCCCAGGTGTCGGGTCTGCTGCCCGGCGGAGCGGCCCCGCCCCCGGTGGCCAGCTTCCCCCACGTGGCCAACTTGCGCCCCTACAGCGTGGAGACCAACTACTTCTCCCTGCCGGGCTACCTGCGCTGGGTGGTGTACCACGCCGCGGGCATCTGGATCACCTTCGGCGAGGCGGCGCGGGTCGTGGAGGAGCAGAGAGGCGAGGCCCGCTGAATACCGGCAGCGCGGAAGCGCGCGGTCGGGCAGTCGCGCGGTCGCGCGGGCGGGCAGTCGCGTGCGTGCGCGCCCCGCTGGCGAGCACGAGTCTCGCCGACGCTCGTCGGATGCTGTTCAGCGGGTGCCTGGCGCGTTGCTCCAGCGACGTCATCAGGAAATGAATCATCTTCCCCATGCGGTCATATCCGGCCGTGAGATCCTCGCAGGCATCCGGATTGAGGTAACCCAGATCCCGGGCAAGCCGCAGGTAGTAGCGGACCTCAAAGGCCGACCCTCGTGCAATGCTGCAATAACGTATGTACTCCCGGGTGGTCGCGCGACCGCATCCTTCCGCAAGGTTGGCGGGAATTGACACGGCGGCCCGCCGAAGCTGGGCGGTCAACCCGAACTGTTCCCGGACAGGGAAATTCTCCGTCTGACGGTAGACCCGCAACGCCATCTCGTGCGCCAGCCGCCAGACATCCAGCGACTCGAACGGAGGACGCCCCACGAGACTCCCCGGTACCGACTACGCAGGGATTCTACGCCCGGATGCCTCGCCAGCGCCATAGCCCGATCGAGCCATTCCTGTGACCGTACCCACACGTTGACGCGACCGCGCGACCGCCAGACCGCCAACGATGTCCCCGATCCGCGTTTCCCGGGCTTCCGTGTTTCGCGGGCAACCGCCCCCTCACCCTCGCCCTCTCCCCCTTCAACTGCGTTGAAGGTTGAAGGTTGAACCCCCCTCACCCTCGCCCTCTCCCCCCAACGGGGGAGGGGGAAGGGGTAGGGGGGTGTCGCGTTCCCGCGTTCCCGCGAGTTACCGCAGCCCGGTAATCAGCTGGTACAGCGGCATGTAGAAGCTCAGCACGATGAAGCCCACCACGAAGCCCAGGAAGACAATCAGTATGGGCTCCAGGATCGAGGTGAGCTGGGCCAGGGTCGTCTCCACCTCGGCGTCGTAGAAGTCGGCCACCTTCTGCAGCATGGTGTCCAGGGTGCCGGTCTCCTCGCCCACCGACGTCATCTGCACCACCATGGGCGGGAACAGGCCGCTGGCCTGCAAGGGCAGGGCGATGGACTCGCCCTCCCGGATGCTGTTGCGCACGTTCTCGATGGCCTGGGCCACCACCGTATTCTCCACCGCCTTGGCCACCACGTCCAGGGCCTGCATGATGGGCACGCCGCTGGTGATCAGGGTGCCCAGGGTGCGGGTGAACCGGCTAATGGTGACCTTGCGCACCAGGGGCCCGAACACCGGCACCCGCAGCTTGAACCGGTCGAACCGGAACCGGCCGATGGGCGTGCTGATGTACATGCGCAGGCCGTACAGCCCCAGCAGGATGAACCCCAGGAACACGTACCAGTAGCCGGTGAGGGTTTTGGTGAACCAGATCAGCACGCGGGTGGGCAGCGGCAGCGTCAGCTCCAGCCCCTCGAAGAAGCCGATGAACTGGGGCAGGATGAAGAACACCAGGAAGAAGATGACCGCCAGGGCGAAGGCAAAAATCGCCGCCGGGTAGGTCACCGCCGCCCGCACCTTCTGGCGCAGGGCCAGGTCCTTCTCAAAGAAGACCGCCAGGCGGTTGAGGACCTCGTCGAGCACGCCGCCCACCTCGCCGGCCCGCACCATGTTCACCGTGAGGGTGCTGAAGGTGTCCGGGTGCTTGGCCAGGGCGTCGGAGAGGGTCATGCCCTCCTCCACGTCCTTGCGCACCTCGCTGACGATCTGGCGCAGTTTGTGGCTTTCGGTCTGCTGCTCCAGGATGGTGAGGGTGCGGACCATGGACAGCCCGGCGTTGACCATGGTGGCGAACTGCCGGGTGAAGACGGTCAGCTCCCGCAGCCCGACCCGGCGCAGACGCCGCAACCCGGCCCGCAGGTCGGCCCGGGGGGCCGCCCGCTCCAGGCTGGTGACGTAAAAGCCCATCTCCTGCAGTTTGCCGACCACCGCCACCTCGGTGTCGGCCTCGATGGCGCCGGCGACCACGCGTCCGGTGGCGTCTCGCGCGCTGTAGCGGAAGGTTGCCATACCCCTCACCCTCGCCCTCTCCCCTCAGGGGAGAGGGATGTTTTAGCGGTTCACCCTCTCCCCATGGGGGAGAGGATGTTGTACCCCTCACCTTCGCCCTCTCCCCACAGGGGAGAGGGACCTGTCGGTGCGGCCTCTCCCCGCGGGAGAGAGGGTATTGCGCCCCTCACCCTCGCCCTCTCCCCACAGGGGAGAGGGACCTGTCGGTGCGGCCTCTCCCCACGGGGGGAGGGATGCTGTGGCGGCCTCTCCCCGGGGGAGAGGGCACTGTCAACAGGCTAGCCGCCGCCAGCTGGCGGCGGCAGTCCCTTCTCCGGGCTACTGGCCTCCCCGCTCGATCATCTTGCGCAGCTCGTCGGGGTAGATGGCCCGGGCCAGGGCGTTCTCCAGGGTCACCAGCCGCCGGGAGTACAGGTTGAACAGCGACTGGTCCATGGTCTGCATCCCGTACTGGGCGCCGGTCTGGATGGCCGTGTGGATCTGGTGGGTCTTGGCCTCCCGGATCAGGTTGCGGATGGCCGGGGTGGCGATCATGATCTCCACCGCCGGGACCCGCCCGATCTCCTCGATGGACGGCCAGCGGCCGGTGCGCCCGTCGCCCATGCCCCCGCCCGCCCCCCGGGCCGCCGCGGCCACCGCCGCCACCCGCCGTTCCTCCCGCCGGCCGACGAACTGGGCGTTGGGCAGCAGCTGCTGGGAGATCACCGCCTCCAGGACCGAGGCCAGCTGGACGCGGATCTGCTGCTGCTGGTGAGGCGGGAAGACGTCGATGATGCGGTCGATGGACTGGCTGGCGTTGGCGGTGTGCAGGGTGGCGAACACCAGGTGGCCGGTCTCGGCGATGGTCAGCGCGGCCGCGATGGTCTCCAGGTCCCGCATCTCGCCCACCATGATCACGTTGGGGTCCTCCCGCAGCACCGCCCGGAGGGCGTTGGGGAAGGACTGGGTGTCAAAGCCCAGCTCCCGCTGGTTGACGATGCTCTTCTTGTGGTGATGCACGTACTCGATGGGGTCCTCGATGGTGACGATGTGAGCCGCCCGCTCGCTGTTGATGAAGTCGATCATGGAGGCCAGGGTGGTGGACTTGCCGTGGCCGGTGGGACCGGTCACCAGGATCAGCCCCCGGGGCAGCCGGCACAGATCCTTGATCACCAGGGGGATGTTCAGCTCCTCGATGCTGGGGATGACCTCGGGGATGACCCGGCAGGCGACCCCCACCGACCCCCGCTGGCGGTAGACGTTGACCCGGAACCGCCCCAGCCCCGCCACCGCGTAGGACAGGTCCAGCTCCCAGGTCTTCTCGAACTTCTGCTTCTGGAACGTGTTGAGCATGCTGTAGGCCAGCTGGAAGGTGTCCTCGGGCGTCAGCGGCGGATGGTTGAGGGGCTGCAGCTTGCCCCACACCCGGACGGTCGGCGGGACCCCCACGGTCAGGTGGAGGTCCGAGGCTTTGGCTTCCACGGTCTGGCGCAGCAGGTCGTCGATGTGCATCTCACACCCCTGGGGGAGTGCATGCCCCCGCCCGCGGGATTCTAGGCCGCCCGGCGGGCGGATCGCGGGGGCGCGGGCCTGCGGGAGCGCGGCGCAGCAACCCGGTCAGGGGGCCGCGGACCCGCCGTCCCCCGTTCCCGCGACCCCGAAGGGAGCGTCCTCGGGCCCGTTGGCGCGCTCCACGTGCACCACCCGCCACACCTCGGCCAGGGACGTCACCCCGGCGGCGGCCTTGTGCAGGCCGTCCTGCAGGAGGGTGGTCATGCCCGCCGCCACCGCCTGCTCCTTCAGCTCGTGGTGGGGCGCGCGGTTCACCACCAGGCGGCGGAGGTCCTCGTCCATCTCGGCGATCTCAAAGACCGCCACCCGCCCCCGGTAGCCCGTGTAGTTGCAGAAGTCGCACCCCCGGGCCAGGTAGAACGTCCCCGCGGGCGCCTGCGGTCCCATCCGCGCCCGCAGCTCCTCGGCCCCGTAGGGGTCCGGCTCCCGGCACCGCGGACACAGGACCCGCACCAGCCGCTGGGCCGCCACCCCTTCCAGGGCGGAGGCCACCAGGTAGGGCTCGATTCCCATGTCCAACAATCGGGTGATGGCGCCGGGGGCGTCGTTGGTGTGCAGGGTGCTCAACACCAGGTGTCCGGTCAGCGCCGCCTGCACCGCGATCCGCGCCGTCTCCAGGTCCCGGACCTCCCCCACCATGATGATGTCCGGGTCCTGGCGCAAGAAATGCCGCAGCGCCGACGCGAACGTCACCCCCGCCCGCGGATTCACCTGCATCTGGGTGATCCCCGGGATCTGGTACTCCACCGGGTCTTCCACCGTGACGATGTTCACCTGCTCGCTGTTCAGCTCGTTGAGGATGGCGTACAGGGTGGTGGTCTTGCCGCTGCCGGTGGGGCCCGTCAGCAGGAAGATCCCCTGGGGCCGCCGGATGATCCGCCGCAGCCGCGCGATGTTGGCCGCAGACAGCCCCAGCTTGTCCAGGTCGTAGATGGGCGCCGACTTGTCCAGCAGCCGGAGCACCGCCTTCTCCCCGTAAAACGCGGGGATGGTGGACACCCGCACGTCGATGGGCCGCCCGTCCACCCGGGTCTGGAAGCTGCCGTCCTGGGGCACCCGCCGCTCGGCGATGTCCATGTTGGCCATGATCTTGATCCGGGAGACCACCTGGGCGTGCACGTACTCGGGCAGGGTCCCCCGGGTCAGCAGCACCCCGTCGATGCGGTAGCGGATCCGGATGTGACGCTCCTGGGGCTCGATGTGGATGTCGCTGGCCCGCTTGCGCACCGCCTCCTCGATCAGCCGGCTCACCAGCCGCACCACCGGCTGCTCTTCGGCCATCCGCCGCAGCTGCTCCAGGGACACCCGCTCCTCGTCCACCGCCGGGGGCCGCGGCAGGTCCCGCACCAGCTCCTGGGCCACGTCCAGCGCCGGGTACTGGTTGAGGGCCGCCTGGAAGTCCCGCACCGTGGTGACCGCCGCCTTCACCTCCATCCCCGTCACCCGCCGGATGTCGTCCAGGGCCACCACGTCCAGGGGGTCCACCATGGCCACCGTCAGGACCCCGTCCCGCACCTCCAGGGGGATCGCCTGCAGCCGGCTCGCCATCGGGGCCGGCAGCAGCCGCAGCACGTCCTCGGACAGGGACACCCCCGCCAGACGCACGAAGGGGATGCCGATCTGCTGGCTCAGCAGCCGGGCCACGTGCTCGGGGTCCACGATCCCCATGTCCAGCAGCACCCGGCCCAGCCGCTCCCCGGTGGCCCGGTGGATCTCCAGGGCGCGGGACAGCTGGTCGGGGGTCACCAGCTCCTGCTCCAGCAGCAGCTGGCCCAGGGGCGGACGGCGGCGCGCCCCGTCGGGGGAGGGACGCCGGGAGGGATCGCCCGGGCGGGACGCGTCGCCCGGGGACGGCAGCGGCTCGCGGTCGGCCATAGAACCTCCGGGACGGGACGGAGGAAGAGGGAACACACCCCCGCCGCCTCTTCCCTCTTCCCTATTGCTCTACAAACACCACCCGCAGGAGCTCGTCGACGGTGGTGACGCCTTCCAGTACCTTGAGGATACCATCCTCGGCCAGGGTCTTCATCCCCTCGGCCACCGCCTGGTCGCGGATCTGGGCGGCCGACGCGCCCTTGAGGACGAGTTCCCGGATGGCTTCGCTCATCACCATCAGCTCGAAGATCCCGGTGCGGCCCTTGTAGCCGGTGCCCTTGCACCGGTCGCACCCCCGGCCCCGGTAGAAGACGATCTCCTCGCCCTCCTCGGGCCGCAGGCCCAGGCGGTGCAGGGCCTCCACCGGCGGGGTGTAGGCCTCCTTGCAGTGGCTGCAGATGGTCCGGGCCAGGCGCTGGGCCAGCACGCCGATGAGCGACGAGCTGACCAAGAACGGCTCGATGCCCATGTCGATCAGCCGGGTGGTGGCGCTGGGGGCGTCGTTGGTGTGGATGGTGGACAGGACCAGGTGGCCGGTCAGGGACGCCTGGATGGCGATCTCGGCGGTCTCGCGGTCGCGGATCTCGCCCACCATGATGATGTCCGGGTCCTGCCGCAGGAACGCCCGCAGCCCCGACGCGAAGGTCAGGCCGGCCTTGGGGTTCACGTGCACCTGGTTCACCCGGGGCAGCTGGTACTCCACGGGGTCCTCGATGGTCAGGATGTTCTTGTCCAGGGTGTTGATCTTGTGCAGGGTGGAGTACAGGGTGGTGGTCTTGCCGCTGCCGGTGGGGCCGCTGACCAGGATCATGCCGTAGGGCTTGCTCACCAGCGTCTCCCAGATCTCCAGCATGGACGGGGTGAAGCCCAGCTTGTTCAGTCCCAGCCGGGTGCTGGACTGGTCCAGGATGCGCATCACCACCTTCTCCCCGAAGACGGTGGGCAGGGTGGACACCCGCAGGTCGTACTCCTTGTTCTCGATCACCACGTGGATGCGGCCGTCCTGGGGCAGGCGGCGCTCGGCGATGTCCAGGTTGGCCATGATCTTCACCCGGGAGACGATGGCGGGCTGCAGGGACTTGGGCGGGGTCATGACGTCGTGGAGCAGGCCGTCGATGCGGTACCGCACCTGGACGCTGCGCCGGTGGGGCTCGATGTGGATGTCGCTGGCGCCGTCGGCGATGGCCTGGCTGATGATCAGGTTCACCAGGCGCACCACCGGGGCTTCTTCGGTGAGGGTGCGCAGCTTCTCGACCGACAGGTCTTCGGCCTTCTCCTCGGGGACGTCCACCTCGGCGGCGGCGGCCTGGCGCATGGCCTCGTCCAGGTCGATCCCGCCGCTGTAGTAGCGGCCGATGGCGGCCAGGATGTCCTCCTCGGCCGCCACCACCGGCTCGATCTCCAGCCCGGTCACCAGCCGGACGTCGTCGAAGGCCACCACGTTGAGGGGGTCGGCGATGGCCAGCTTGAGCTTCTTGCGGGTCCGCTCGATGGCCAGCACCTTGTGCCGCTGGGCCAGGTGCTGGGGGATGAGCTTGACCACCGTGTCGTCGATCTCCAGCGAGCCCAGCTCCACGTAGGGCAGGCCCCACTGCAGCGCCAGCACCTTGGCCAGCTGCTGGTCGGTCAGGACCCCCTGCTCCACCAGGATGCGGCCCAGATGTCCTCCCGAGCGCTGCTGGGTGTGGATGGCCTTGTCCAGCTGCTCCCGGGTCACCAGCCCTTCGTCCAGCAGGATCTGGCCCAGCGACTCCGACCGCCGGGGCCGCCGGGCCGCCTCGGGCCCTGCCGCCGGCTGGGACCGGGCGGGGGGAGCCGGCGGGTGGGGGAGCTTGGCCGGGGGCTGGGGCGGCCGGGCCGGAGGCGCAGGTTTCGCCGGGGGCTGGGGCCGGGGAGGGGTTTTCTCGGGCGGCCGCGGGGCCGGACGGTCGGCAGACGGCCGGCTCGCGGGCGGGGCGCTGTCCGCTGCCGGGGGTTCGGCCGGCCGGACCGGCGGGGCCGTCGGGGCTCCGGCCGGAGGAAGCGACACGGGCGCAGGAGGCTCGCCGTCCGGCGGCGGAGGCGTCACGGCGGGCGCAGGAGGGGGGACGACCGGAGCCTCCGGGGCGGACGCCGCAGCCCGGGGCACGGTCACCGTGCGGTCGATGCGCTCCTGGACCTTGGCCGCCTCCTTCAGCCTGCCCATCTTGATGTACACGTCCCGCAGCGCCGTGTGGATCTCCCCGTCGTCGGGAGCCAGCTCGGCGGCCCGCTCGTAGGCCAGGGCCGCCTTCTCCCACCGCTCCCGGCTGATCTGCATCTCCGCCAGGGCCACGTAGACCATCACCGCCGCCCGGGGGACGCCGCGCTGGACGTACAGGGACGCCAGCCGCACGTAGGCCACCGCGTCCTCGGGGGCCAGCTCCAGCACCTTCTTGTAGGCCGCCACCGCCTCGTCGTACTGGCCCCGGGCCTCCAGGACCCGGGCGTGGTGGAAGGTCAGCGCCCGCTCCAGGACGGTGTTGCGGGCGGGGATCTTCAGGCGCTGCTTGTACTCGGCGACGTTCACACTCATTTCACTCAACCTTCAACCTTCAACCTCCAACCTCCAACCTTCACCGCCGTTCACAGTTGACTGGCCACCGCCTGGCGGATCTTGCGCATCTCGATGCGCAGGCGGCCCAGATTCGCTCCCTGGTTGCCCACCACCGCCAGGCAGGCGTCGGGCCCCACCGGGGTCACCGCCACCGGCCCCACCTCGTACTCGATGAGGATGGACCCCAACGCGCCCAGCTGCAGTTCGGTGCCCATGGCCTCCGCCGCCGCCAGGCTGCTGGCCGCAATCGCCCCCACCGAGTCGGTGTCCACGGGGTGGGCGGTGGCTGCCTCGATCACGAAGCCGTCCCGGCCGACCACCAGGGCGGCCGTGACCCCGTCCACCCGCAGCAACCCGTCCAGAATCCCGCGCAGCCCGCCCGCCGTCACATCCACCGACTGCATCCTGGGGCCCCTTTCGGGGGCGTTCGATCGCCGCCGCGGCGAAGGGTGGCACCGACGCCCGGACGCGGCTGCCCGCGCCTGACGCCCGCCCCGGGGGGCATCGCTTCCACGCTCCTCCGCGCCAACGTCTCCCGTCCCGGCGTCTGGTCCGTCACGCGACCGCCTCCGCCCGGGGTCAGATCACACCGGCGTTGAGCACCGAGGCGATCTCGGGCATGAAGCGCCGCAGCTGCAGCCGCGCCTTGCCCACGTTCCCCCGCGGGTGGATGACGATCCCCACGTAGTACTCCTGGCCGGCCATGGCCAGCAGCAGGATGTAGCGCTCGGCCACCAGCATCACGTGGTCGATGGGGCCGCCGTCCACCTTCTGGCACAGGTAGTCCAGTACCTTACCGGCGACGGCACCCTCGGGAGCGATCTCCTCGATGGCGAAGTGGGGGTCCACCTTCAGGGTCTCCACGGGGGTGCCGTCCATGTTGACCACGACGGCGCCCACCAGGCCCTCGATTCCGCCCACCAGCGCCCGCAGCAGGTCCTTGACGGGTGCGGCCATGGTCGGGTCCTCAGCGCTCGGTCTCGCCGTCGGCGGCCGCCTCCGCTTCCAGTAGCAGGCGCACGCCCTGCAGGCGCAACCCCTCCTCGTCGATCAGGCGCTTGATGCGCCGGATCAGCTCCAGGTCGCGCTGGCTGAACAGCCGGTGCCCGCCCCGGGTCCGGGCGGGGCGGAGCAGCCCGTACTGGCTCTCCCACGCCCGGATCCGCCGGGCGTCCACGCCCGTCAGGCGGGCCACGGTGCGGATGGGGTAGATGGGCAGGTCGGGCGCCACGGCCCGGTCCTCGGTCTTCACGTGCTGCCTCCTCCTCCGTCAGCCCCGGCGTCGGCCGGGGTCCATGCTCCTCCGTCAGACCGCCTCCGGCCGCAGGGTTTCCCGCAGGCGCCGCAGGGCGGCGTGCATCACCCGGGAGACGTGCTTTTGGGAAATGCCCAGGCGGCGGGCGGCTTCGGTCTGGGTGAGGTCCATGAAGAACAGGTAGTAGATCACCTTGCGCTGCAGGTCCGACAGGCGCTCCACCGCGTCGTGGACCAGCACCCGTTCCTCCACCGGCATGGCGCCGGCCGCGTGCTTGGTGGTGATCCGGTCCCGCTGGGCGATGGGCGCGCCGTCGTCGCCCTCCCGCTCCTCGTCCAGCGACGCCACCCGCAGCGACTCCCGGGCCCGCAGGACCTCCACCACCTCCTCCTCGGAGGTCTGGATCTCCCGGGCGATCTCGGCGGGGGTCGGGGGGCGGCCGATCCGCTGGGTGAGGCTGGTCATGGCGCGGTTGACCCGGTGGTCCATCTCGTACAGCCAGCGGGGCCGGCGCACGGTGGTGCCCTGGTCCCGCAGGTAGTGGCGGATCTCTCCGGCGATCAGGTGGCGGGCGTAGGTCTCGAACTTCACGCGCCGGTCGGGGTCGAAGTTGGCGACCGCGTTCATCAGGCCGATGTACCCGATCTGGTGGAGGTCGTCCAGAGGGATGCCCGACCGGGCGTACCGGCGCGCCACCTGGTGGACCAGGGGCATGAAGTGGGTGGTGAGTTTCTCGTGGAGATCGGGAGATCGCGAGGCGCGGTAGTCGCGGAACCAGGCCACACAGTCGTCGGGCGGGGTCTCCCGCGCCGGTTGCAGCGTGCTCCTGCGTCCCATGTGGCGCCCTCCTGTCACCCGCCAGGCATCGGAGATGCCCGCCGGACCGGAGGCGCAGCGCTGAGACGGGACCGGAGGACCGCCGGAGGAGGGACAACAAGCGCCTCTTTCGGCAACCCGGCTGACCTTCCGGTCGTCACCGGCAGGTCCCGTAGCTTTGCGCCCCCAGGTCACCCTGGGTTTGCCTTTGTCGCGAGGACAGCTCGGATTCTAACAAACTCATCCCCAAATTGCAAGGGGTCGCCGCCCTCTCCCGGCGCGGCCGCCCCCGTCGGGGGCGGCCGCCGGATGCCTCCGTGGAAGATCGCAGCAACTTTGATGCCACCCGGCTGGATGCCGGGTGTGCGGGACGGTCAGCGGGTGGAGGCCTGACGGACGCCGCCGGCCAGGTGGGTGTACAGGCGCAGGACGTTCACCACGTACCACTGGGTTTCCCGGTAGGGCGGGATCCCGTTGTAGCGGCTCACGGCGCCGTGGCCGGCGTTGTAGGCGGCCAGCGCCAGGGAGACGTTGCCGCCGAAGCGGTCCAGCTGGGCCCGCAGCCACCGCACCGTTCCGTAGATGTTGCCCACCGGGTCGAGGGGGTTGACCTTCAGGCTCTGCCAGGTCTGCGGCATCAGCTGGCCCAGGCCCACGGCCCCGGCGGGCGAGCGGGCGGTGATCCGGAAGCCCGATTCCACCGCGATCAGGGCCATCACCAGCCGGGGGTCGACCTGGTAGGCATCGCTGTAGTACAGGACGCTGCGGACGATGGCGTCCACCTGGCGGGCGGACAGGGCGGGGTTGTACCACAGAGCCACGCGGGCGTAGGCCTGGGGGACCGGCGGGTGGGCCAGGACGGCGATGCGGTCTCCCTCCTGGGCCCGCAGCCACTGCCGGGCCAGCACGGCCGTCTGCGGGTGCGGGCTGCGCGCGGCCCGCAGGAAAGCCAGGCGGGCGTCGGCGTCGCGTCCCAGGCGAATGAGAGCCGCCCCCAGCCACAGGGCCACCTCCCCCGACGGCCGCAAAGCCATGGCCCGCTGGAAGGACGCCACGGCCTCGGCGGCGGCTCCCATCTGGTAGTACGAGGCCCCCAGCCACACCCAGGCGGAGGCGTCGGCGGGGCGGGTCTGCAGGTAGGATCGCAGGATCGCCACGGCCTGGGGGTGGCGTCCGGCCAGGTGCGCCCGGCGCGCCGCCTCCAGGGCGTCAGCCGCCCCCGCCCCCGACCCCGCCCCCAGGATCAGGACCGCCGCGAGGGTCGCGGTGATCGCCGGGGTCCTGCCGCGTGTAGCGCTCACACGTTCGCTGTACCCGGCTTCCGGCCGGGCCTAGTCGCCCCGCAGCCGGCGCAGGCCCATCAGCCGCCGCACGGCGGCCTCCAGGCGACGGACCAGGCGGGTGGTGACGAACTCCCGGGCAGAGAGCGGGTCCACCAGGATCGTGCGCACGCCCACCAGGTTGCCGCCCAGGAT
Source organism: Armatimonadota bacterium (assembly GCA_037440005.1). Taxonomy (GTDB): domain Bacteria; phylum Sysuimicrobiota; class Sysuimicrobiia; order Sysuimicrobiales; family Kaftiobacteriaceae; genus Calidihabitans. Next base: position 37,752 of record JBBIUY010000010.1, read on the forward strand.
GTCGGTGAACAGCTGGTCTCCCACCAGCGCCGTCTGGGAAGGCTCGGTGCCCATGGCCCGCATGGCGTGGCGGAAGGCCCAGGGAGCCGGCTTGGCCGCCCGCGGCACCACCGGCACCCCCAGGGCGGCGCCCACCTGCCGGGCGCGGGACGTCAGGCTGTTGGAGACGATGCACACCGACACCCCCGCCTGCTTCAGCCCCGCCACCCACCGGACCACCTCGGGAGCGGGGACCGAGGCCCCCCAGGGGACCACGGTGTTGTCCAGGTCGCAGATCAGCCCCCGGATGCCGTCGGCGCGCAAATCGGCGGGGGACAGGTCCAGGACCGAGCCCACGTGGCGGGCGGGAGTCAGCCACCGGCCCGGCACCAAGACCCGCCTCCGCGCGGCCCCCAGCACCGACCGCAGCCACGCCCCGATCACGGGACGGGTCGGTACCTCCGGATGGCGGCCAGGTGTTCCCGGTAGGTGCGGCTGAAGACGTGGGAGCCGTCGGGCCGGGCCACGTAGTACAGGTAGTCGGTGACCGCCGGGCGGAGGGCGGCCCGGATGGACGCCAGCCCGGGGTTGGCGATGGGCCCCGGAGGCAGGCCGGCCCGGCGGTAGGTGTTGTAGGGGGACTCCACCTCCAGGTCGCTGTAGGTCACCACCGCCTTGTGCCGGCCCAGGGCGTACAGGACCGTCGCGTCCACCTCCAGCCGCATGCCGCGGCGCAGGCGGTTGACCAGGACGCCGGCGATGAGCGCCCGCTCGTCATCCCGCCGAGCCTCCCGTTCCACCAGCGAGGCCAGGGTGACGATCTCGTGCAGAGACCGGCCTCCTCCCTCCTGCCGCCACAGAGGGAGGACCACCTCGGCGAACCGGTCCAGCAGCACGCCCACGATCTTCTCCTCCGGCCAGCCCCGGGGCAGGCGGTAGGTGTCCGGAAACAGGTACCCTTCCAGCGAGCCGGTGGCCACCGACCGCAGGAACGGGTGGGGCAGGCGCGCCGCGCCCCGCAGGACCAGCTCCTCCAGGGCCCGGCGGTCGCCCAGCCCGGCGTCGGCCAGCGCCCGGGCCACCTCCACGGCGGTGTAGCCTTCGGGGATGGTCACCTCGTGCAGGAGGACCTGGCCCCGGGCCAGGACGTCCACCACCTCCAGCAGCCCCATGGCCGGGGACAGCCGGTACTCGCCTCCCTGGAGGCGGCCGTCCAGCCCGCGCAGGCGCACCACCCACAGGAAGTCGGACGCGGACCGGATGATGCCCGCAGACTCCAGCCGCCGGCCGATCTCTGCGGCCGGGGCGCCCGGCGGGATCACCACCACCCGGGGGGATCCGGCGGGGTCGGCGGGCCGGACCGAAGTGGCCGCGGAGGCGACCACCGCCGCGGCGAGGGCCGCCAGGACTGCTGCGAGGGACGCCCGTGCACGCCGCGCTGACTGCATGGGCCAGCCGGCACCGCGGGGCGGTCAGTTGACGGCGCCGCCCTCGTCGTCGGAGGAGTCCTCGCCCAGGATTTCCACGTCGTCGTAGCCGGCTTCGGCCTCGATGGCGTCGGCCACCTTGCGGAACTCCTCCTCGTCCTCCACCGCGACCAGGGTTTCGCCCTCCACCCGGAAGACGACCGCGGGGTCGTCCTCGGAGACGCCTTCGCCCGACAGCGGCTGGAGGATGGCGTACCGGTGCCGGTCCACCTCGATCACATCCACCAGGCTGAAGTCATGGGCCTGGCCGTGCTCGTCCAGCAGCGTGATGACCTCTCCCCGGTCGGCCACAGCCGCACCTCATTTCGGACGGCCGACCTGGGGCGGCCGGTCCGTCCCGAAGATCCCGCCGGTAGGACGGTGAGAGCGTAACACCGGGGCCGGGGGGTGTCAACGCCGCCGGTCCAGGTACGTCTGCAGGATGAGCGCCGCCGCCACCGCGTCGCGGGCGCGGCGGCGCCGGCGGCGGCTGAGGTCGGCCGCCACCAGCACCCGTTCCGCCTCGACGGTGGTCAGCCACTCGTCGGCCAGGTCCACCGGCACGCCCAGGGCGTCCTGCAGGCGGCGGGCGAAGCGCCGCGCGGAGGCCGCCGCGTCCGCCTCGGTGCCGTCCAGCCGGCGGGGCAGGCCCACCACCACCCGCTCCACCTGGTAGCGGCGGACGCGGTCGCGGATCGCATCCACCACCTGCGGCCAGGAGCGGCGGGCGATCACGCCCTCGGGCTGAGCCACGGTCCCGTCGGGAGACGAAATCGCCAGACCGATCCGCCGCGCGCCCACGTCCACCGCCAGCACCCTCATCGCGGTCCTGCCGGGTCCTCCCGCGCCTGGTCCAGCAGGGCGCGGAGAAACTCCGGGTCGCGGCTGGCCCGTACCAACTCGCCGACCTGGGTCCGGTCCCGCAGCCCGCCCTGGCCGAGGGCCGGGCGGCCGCCCCCGCGGCCGCCGAACCGCTCCACCAGCAGCCGGGCCAGCCGCCCCGCGTCCACCGGCGGCGTGACGGCGGTGGTGCGGGTCACGACCACCGCTCCGCTCCGGGAGGAGGCGACCACCACCACCCCGGCCGTCCGCTCCCGGTCCAGCCGCGCCCGCAGCCGGTCGGCCTCCGACCGCAGGTCCGCCGGCTCCTCCAGGTCGGTCTCGGCGACCAGGACGGCCGTGCCGTCCAGCACCACCGCCGGAGGGGGCTCGGCCGCCGCGGCCCGCGCGCGGGCGGCCCGCACCTCCCGCTCCAGCTCCCGCTCCCTCTCCAGCAGCCGGCCCACCCGGTCTACCAGGTCGTCGGGACCCGCCCGCAGCCGCTCGGCCAGCGCGCGCAGCGTGGCCTCCTGCTGGCGCAGGACCGCCAGCACCCCCCGGCCGGTGACCGCCTCCACCCGGCGGATGCCGGCGGCGACGCCGGTCTCGGCGGTGATCTTGAACAGGCCCACCTGGCTGGTGCGGGACAGGTGGGTGCCGCCGCACAGTTCGCGGCTGTAGTCGGCAATGCTGACCACCCGGACCCGGTCGCCGTACTTCTCGCCGAACAGGGCCACGGCGCCCGCGCGCAGGGCGTCCTCCAGGGCCATCCAGCGCGACCGCACCGGCAGGTCGGCCAGGATCTTCTCGTTGACCCGTTCCTCCACCGCGGCCCGCTGGGCGTCGGTCAGCGGGGCGGTGTGCACGAAGTCGAACCGCAGACGGTCCGGGGCCACCAGGGAGCCGGCCTGCCGGGCGTGCTCGCCCAGGATCTCCCGCAGGGCCCGGTGCAGCAGGTGGGTGGCCGTGTGGTTGCGCATGATGTCCCACCGCCGGGGGGCGTCCACGACGGCCCGCACGCTGCGGCCGGCCCGGATCCGCCCCCGGCGCACGCGGCCCCGGTGCACGATCAGCCCCGGCAGCGGCCGCTGGGTGTCTGCGACGTCCACCTCGCCGTCGCGGCCGATCAGGGCGCCGGTGTCGCCCACCTGGCCGCCGCCTTCGGGGTAGAAGGGCGTGCGGTCCAGCACCACCTCCACGTCCTCGCCCTCCCCGGCCTCCTCCACCTGCCGGCCCCCGACCAGGACCGCCACCACCCGGGCCCGGCCGCGCAGGCGGCGGTACCCGACGAACTCGCTAGTGATCCCCGCCTCCGCCACCGACGCGTACTGGCTCTCCTCCGGCCGCGGACCGAACGCCTGGGCGGCCCGCGCCCGCTCCCGCTGGGCCTCCAGGGCCCGGGCAAAGCCGGCCTCGTCCACGGAAAGCCCGCGCTCCCGGGCCACGTCCCGGGTCATCTCCAGGGGGAAGCCGAAGGTGTCGTAGAGCCGAAACACCTCCTCCCCGTCCAGGACGCGCCGCCCCCGGGCCAGGGCGGCCGAGAGGAGCTCGTCCAGCTTCTGCAGTCCCGCCGCCAGCGTCTGGGCAAAGCGCTCCTCCTCCTGGCGGGCGACGGTCTGGATGAAGGCCCGCTGGGAGACCAGCTCGGGATAGCGCTCTCCCATCAGGTCCACCACCGCGCCGGACAGATCGGCCAGCAGGGGGCGGGTGATGCCGGCCGAGCGGGCGAAGCGCATGGCCCGCCGCATGATCATCCGCAGCACGTAGCCCCGCCCCTCGTTGCCCGGCACCACCCCGTCGGCCATCAGAAACGCCATGGCCCGCCCGTGGTCCGCCAGGACCCGGTAGGCCACCCGGTGGGCCTGCCGGCGGGCGTCGTCGTGTCCCACCAGGGCCTGCAGGCGGTCCAGCAGGGGGACGAACAGGTCGGTGCCGTAGTCGTCGTTGACGCCCTGCAGGACGGAGGCGATCCGCTCCAGCCCCATGCCCGTGTCCACTCCGGGCCGGGGCAGCGGTACCCGGGTCCCGTCGGGACGCTGCTCGAACTGCATGAAGACCAGGTTCCACACCTCCAGCCACCGCAGGCACCCGTTGTCCAGCGCCACGCTGCAGTCCGCCCGGCCGCAGGTGCAGTGGTCAGGACCCCAGTCGTAGTGCAGCTCCGAGGTCGGCCCGCAGGGGCCGACGTCGGCCATCATCCAGAAGTTGGTGGCATCGCCCATGGGCACCACGCGCTCGGGCGGCACCCCCACCGCCGCCCAGGCCCGGGCGGCCTCCGAGTCGGCGTGGTGGATGGTGACCACCAGGCGGTCGGGGTCCAGCCCGTAGCGGGAGGTCAGCAGGTCCCAGGCGAAGGCCACCGCCTCGTCCTTGAAGTAGTCTCCGAAGCTGAAGTTGCCCAGCATGAAAAAGAAGGTGTGGTGGCGGGGGCTGGGACCCACGTTGTCCAGGTCGTTGTGCTTGCCCTGCACCCGCATGCACTTCTGCAGGGACGCCGCCCGCCGGTAGGATCGCTGCTCCCGGCCCAGGAACACGTCTTTGAACTGGACCATCCCGGCGTTGGTGAACAGCAACGTGGGGTCGCCGGCGGGCACCAGCGACGAGCTGGGCACGACGGTGTGGCCCCGCTCCCGGAAGTAGTCCAGGAAGGTGTCGGCCACGGCCTGCCAGGTCCACCGGCCCTGCGACACCGGCCTCATGGCTGCTCCTCCAATCACAACGCCTCCCGTCCCCAAGGGACGGGAGGCGCGCTCCCGCGGTACCACCCTTCTTCCCCGGCCGCGGCGGCCGGAGCCCTCGCACGCCGGTAACGGCGGCGCCGTCCCGCTCGGGGGTGGCGAGGCCCGTCCTCGCGGGTGGCACGGGTTTGCACCCTTATTTAACAGGGGCGCGGCCGCCCTGTCCAGGCCCTCCCGCCGTCGCGCGTCGGCGCGTCAGCGCCCGGCCCCGGTGGCCTCGGCCACCAGGGCTTCCACCGCCGCCACCGCCTCCTCCAGGGCGGCCAGGGCCCGGTCCAGCTGCTCGGAGGTGATGACCAGCGGCGGGGCGATGCGGAAGGTGGAGGGGTTGTTGAGGCTGTAGAACACGATCACCCCCCGCTGCAGCGCCTCGGCGGTCACCAGCAGGACCAGGTCGGGGTCGGCGAACTCCACCCCCACCAGCAGCCCCCTGCCCCGGACCTGGCGGATCATCCCGGGGTGGCGGGCGGCCATCTCCCGCAGCCGGCCCATCAGGTGCGTCCCCAAAGTGGCGGCCCGGGAGACCAGGTCCTCCTCCTGCAGCACCTGCAACGTCGCCAGGGCGGCGGCGCAGGCCAGGGGATTGCCCCCGAACGTCGAGGAGTGCAGGTAAGGGTTGCGCTCCAGGGCGGCCCACAGGGCCGGACGGGCCGTGAACGCGCCGATGGGGATCACGCCCCCGCCCAGGGCCTTGGCCATGGTGAGGATGTCGGGGACGACGCCCCAGTGCTGGCAGGCGAACATCGCCCCCGTCCGCCCCAGGCCGGTCTGGACCTCGTCCAGGATCAGCAGGGCCCCGGCGCGGTCGCAGATCCGCCGGACCTCCGGCAGGTAGTCGTCGGGAGGTACGATCACCCCGTTCTCGCCCTGGATGGGTTCCAGGATGACCGCCGCCGTCCGCTCGGTGACCGCGCGGGCCAGGGCGTCCAGGTCGCCGTAGGGCACGTGGGTCACCCCCGGCACCAGCGGCTGGAACGGCGCCCGGTACACCTCCCGCCCGGAGACCGACAGGGCGCCCAGGGTCTTGCCGTGGAACGCCCCCTCGGCGGCCACGAACTCGGTGCGGCCCGTGGCCAGACGCGCCAGCTTCAGAGCGCCCTCGACGGCTTCGGCGCCGCTGTTGACGAAGAAGCTGTACTGCAGGTCGCCGGGGGTGATGCCGGCCAGCGCCTCGGCCAGGTCGGCCTCCAGCCGCCGGGGCATGGCCCGCACCGACATGGGCATCCGGTCCAGCTGCTCCCGCACGGCCGCCACCACCTTCGGGTGGCGGTGGCCCACGGCGAACACCGCCGGCCCCCCGGAGCAGTCGATGTACTCCCGTCCGTAGACGTCCCGGATGACCGCACCGCTGGCCTCCCACTCCAGGGTCAGGACGTTGGCGAACCGGTACAGGCGGGCCAGGCCGGGGTTCACGTAGCGGGCGTACTTGTCCAGGGTCTGCTGCACCAGGCGCTCGGCCTCGTCAGGGCGCATCGGTCCCTCCCATCAGGTGGTCCCGGGCCCGGCGCACCACCTCCCGGGTCTCCTTGTAGGTGATGCGGGCCAGGGCCTCGTCGGGGGAGACCCACTCGCAGGCCACGAATCCCTCCTCGGCCTGCGGGCGGGGCTCTTCGTCGCCCAGGAACTCCAGCAGGAAGTAGCGGACGGTCTTGTCGTAGTACATGCGGTCCGCCCGCCAGTAAAACGAGTACCGCTCCTCGCCCAGGTCGGCCACCACCCGCACGCGGGACAGGCCTGTCTCCTCCCGGACCTCCCGCAGGGCCACCTCCTCGGGCGTCTCGCGCTCCTCGATGGTTCCCTTGGGCAGCATCCACCGTCCGCTGGTGTGGCGCAACAGGAGGATCTCGGGCCGGCCGTCGCGGCGGCGGAACACCACCCCGCCGGCGCTGCGAGCCTGCCGGACCCGCCTGCGCGCGCGACCCCGCGGTGACCGCATCGGCATCAGGGGCAAAGACGTCGGACGGCCCTCAGCGCGGCCGGCTCAGGACCTCCCGCACCAGGTCCGCCACGGCGGCGCCGTCGGCCCGCCCCCGCACCTGGGGCATCACCGCCGCCATCACCCGCCCCAGATCCCGCAGGTCCCGGGCGCCGACGCGCTCGACGGCCTCGGCGACGATCCGGCGCAGCTCCTCGGCGGACAGCGGCGCGGGGACGTAGTCGGCCAGGATGGCCAGCTCCAGCGACTCCTTGCGGGCCAGGTCGTCGCGGCCGGCGCGGGTGTAGGCCTCGATGGCCTCCCGCCGCCGCCTCATCTCCCGGGTCAGGACCTCGACGACCTCGTCGTCGGACAGGGTCCGGCCTCGCTCGATCTCGGCGTTGTGGATGGCGGCCCGCGCCAGCCGGAGGGTGGACACCCGCAGGGTATCCCCGGCCCGCATGGCCCGGTGCAGGTCGGCGGTCAGGCGGTCGGAAAGACTCATGACCCTGTCCGGCCGGGGACGCAGAGAGGGGGACGGTCGTCCCCCTCCGCACCCGCCCTGCCCGGATCCGGGCGCCCGAGCCCCCTCATCGGCGGTGTACCGGACGCCCTCACCCCCGCCGGCGCCGGCGCGCCATCTTGCGCCGCCGCTTGGCGCTGGGAGACTCGTAGTGCTCGTGTCTGCGGGCGTCGGTGAGGATTCCCGAGCGCTTCACCTGGCGCTTGAACCTGCGCAGGGCGCTGTCCAGACTCTCGTCCTTGCCGACGCGAACCTCGGTCATCTCCCCCACCTCCTCCGCGCCGCCTGCGGCTCCGACCGGGTGGCGTCGGCCTGCGGCGCCCCGGCTCACCGCCGGCCGTACGGCACGCTGCTGAACACTGGGTCATTATACTACGGGCGCGCGAGCGGCTTCAAAGGCAGGCCACAGGCGGAGGAGCGGCGTCCGCGGGGCTCGGTGGGGCGACCGGCTAGTCCCACCGGCGGCGGTCCACGATCCGGGCGTCGTCGGGACCCAGGGTGCCCGGCGGCACCACCTCCACCACCGCGCGCAGCCGCGTGGTCTCGCGGATGCTGTCGGCCACGGCCCGGGGGAGGTCGGCGGGGGCGCCCTCGGCCTCCACCCGGACGACCAGCTCGTCCTGGTGGTCGCGCCGGGACACCACGGCCTGGTAGCGGCGCACCTGGGGGTGGCGGCGCACGGCGCTGTCCAGCTCGTGGGGATGGAGGAAGATCCCTCTTACCTTCACCGCCTCCCCCACCCGACCCAGGATCCGCTCCAGGCGGGCCGCCGTGCGGCCGCACGGGCACGGCCCCGGCGCCAGCCGCGCCAGATCTCCGGTTCCCAGGCGCAGCAGCGGATACAGGGGCTCCAGGAACGTGACCACCACCTCCCCCGCCTCTCCGTCGGGGATGGCGGCGCCGGTGGCGGGGTCCACCAGTTCCAGGACCACCCGGTCGGCCACGTGCAATCCGGACCGCTGCTCGCACTCGTAGGCGATCAGGCCCACGTCGGCGATGGCGTAGCCCTGGCTGATGCGCAAGCCGTACCGGTCCTCCAGGTCCTGCCGCAGCGACTCCGCCAGCGGCTCCCCCGACACGAAGGCCCGGCGCAGCGGCGACCGGCCGCCCGACTGGCCGAGGTGGCCCAGGACCGCCGCCAGAAAGCCGGGGGTGCCGATGAACCCGACGGCCTGCAGGTCCTGCAGGGTCCGGACCTGGATGTCCAGGTGCCCGACGCCGGTGGGCACCACCACGCAGCCCAGCGCCTGCAGCGCCCCGTCGAACATCGCCCCCGCCGGAGTGAGGTGGTAGGAGAAGGTGTTGACCACCACGTCGCCGCGGCGGAATCCCGCGGCGTACAGGGCCGGGGCGAACCCCCAGTAGTCGGGGCGGCGGCCTTCGGGCTCGTAGATCGGGCCCGGAGAGACGAAGATCCGGCGCACCTGCTCCGGTGCACCCAGCCATCCGCCAAAGGGCGGGGCGGCTGCCTGCCGGGCGGGCAGGCTCTCCTTGGGCAGCACCGGCAGCCGGGCTAGGTCCGCCAGGGTGACGGCGTCGGGAGAGCACCCGGCCGCCGCCAGCGCCGCCCGTACCGCCGGCGCCGGACCCGCCGCCTGGCGGAGGATCCGGCGCAGGGCCTGCTCCTGCGCCGCCCGGCGCTGCTCGGGCGACATCAGTTCGGCGGGGTCGTAGACGTCCGGCGGAATCGGGCCTCACCCCCCGGCGCGTTCCTCTTCCCCTCCGCCCCCCCGGCTTCCTGTGGAGGAAGGGTGTGCAGGCGGCCCGTAAATACACGGCAATGGGCGGCGGGGAGCCCATCCTCCGGGTTGAGGACCTGCACCTCAGCTTCCGCGGGATCCAGGCGGTGGCCGGGGTGGGGTTCGACCTGGCCCCGGGCGAGATCCTGGGCATCATCGGACCCAACGGGGCCGGCAAGACCAGTGTGCTGAACTGCATCAACGGCTTCTACCGCCCCCAGCGGGGGCGGATTCTGTTCCGCGGCCGCGACATCACCCCCCTGCCTCCCCACGCCCGGGCGGCGCTGGGCATCGGGCGGACGTTCCAGAACATCGCCCTGTACCCGGGGATGACGGTCCTGGACAACATCATGACCGGGCGGGCCGTCCGCATGAGCGCCGGCGTCCTGGCCTGCGCCGTGTACGCGGGTCCCGCCCGGCGGGAGCACGTGGCCCACCGGGCGGTGGTGGAAGAGATCATCGACTTCCTGGAGATCGAGGCGGTGCGCCACCACCCGGTGGCCGACCTGCCCTACGGGATCCAGAAGAAGGTGGAGCTGGGCCGGGCCCTGGCCCTGGACCCCCAGGTCCTGATCCTGGACGAGCCCATGGCCGGCATGAGCCTGGACGAGAAGGTGGACATCGCCCGCTACCTGCTGGAGCTGAAGGAGGTCCGGGGCCTGCCCATCGTCCTCATCGAGCACGACATGGGCGTGGTCATGGACCTGTGCGACCGGGTGATGGTGATGGACTACGGGCGCGTGATCGCCGCCGGCCGGCCCGCCGACGTGCAGCGGCACCCGGACGTGATCCGGGCCTACCTGGGGGAGGCGTCGTGAGCGCGGCCCGGGTGGTGGAGCGGCCGCAGCCGCCGGCGGTGGAGTTCCCCCTGGACCCGGCTGCCGACACCTTCCCCAAGCTGCTGCGCCGCAACGCCGGCCGGTTCGGCGACCGGACGGCCTTCCGGGAGAAAGACCGCGGCATCTGGCGGACCATCTCCTGGCGGGCCTACCACGACAACGCCCGCGCCTTCGGCCTGGGGCTGCGGGCCCTGGGTTTTTGCCGGGGCGACGTCCTGGCCCTGATCGGGGACAACCGGCCCGAACTGTTCTTCGCCGCCCTGGGCGCCCAGAGCGTGGGGGGCATCACCTACGGCCTGTACCAGGACAGCCTGGCGGACCAGCTGGCCCAGCTGCTGGCCTTCGCCGACGCCCGCTACGTCTTCTGCGAGGACCAGGAGCAGACCGACAAACTCCTGGCCGTGGACGCCCAGCTGCCGGGGATCGAGCGCATCATCGTGGAGGACTGGCGGGGCATGTGGCGGTACCGCCACCCCAAGCTGATCAGCTTCGCCGAGGTGCAGGAACGGGGCCGGCAGCTGCACGCCCGCCAGCCGGACCTGTTCGACCGGGAGGTGGACGCGGGCCGGGCCGACGACGTGGCCATCTTCTGCCAGACCTCGGGGACCACCGCCCTGCCCAAGCTGGCCATGCTCACGTACCGCAACCTCATCGCCCAGGGGATGAACTTCCACGCGGTGGAGCCCCACATCCGGGAGAGCGACGAGTTCGTGTCCTACCTGCCCTTCGCCTGGATCGGCGAGCAGATGATCTCCACCACCCTGCACCAGCTGGTGGGGTTCACCGTCAACTTCCCCGAGGAACCCGAGACCGCCCAGCGGGACTTCCGGGAGATCGCGCCCCACTTCACCTTCGCCCCGGCGCGGATCTACGAGGGGCTGCACACGGCCATTGCGGTGCGCATGCTGGACGCCGGGTGGCTGCGCCGCCGCATTTACGACTGGGCCCTGGCCCTGGGCGTGCGGGCGGTGCAGTTGCGGTCCCGCGGGCAGCCGGTCCCCGGGTGGATGCGGGCCCTGCGGGTCCCGGTCCGCTGGCTGGTGTACCGGCCCCTGCTGGACAAGATCGGGTTTTCCCGGATGCGGGTGGCGTGGAACGGCGGGTCGCCCCTGGGGCCGGACTACTTCGCCTTCTTCCACGCCCTGGGGGTCAACCTGAAGCAGATCTACGGACAGACCGAGATCGCCGGCATCTCCTGCGTCCACCGGGACGGGCAGGTGCGGTTCTGGACCATGGGCTCTCCCATCGCCCACACCGAGGTGCGGGTGACGCCCGAGGGGGAGATCGTCAGCCGCAGCCCCAGCGTCTTCGTGGGCTACTACAAGAACCCCGAGGCCACCGCCCGGGCCCTGCGGGACGGGTGGCTGTACTCGGGCGACTACGGCACCCTGGACCCCAGCGGCGACGTGATCATGTTCGACCGCATGGCGGACGTGATCACCCTGGCCGACGGCTCCCGGGTGAGCCCGTGGGTCATCGAGGCCATGCTCAAGTTCACCCCCTACATCCAGGAGGCGATGGTGGTCTGCGGCCCCGACGGGGCCACCCTGTCGGCCATCGTGACCATCGAGATGCGCAGCGTGGGCAAGTGGGCCGAGGACCGGGGCATCGCCTACACCTCCTACGCGGACCTGTCCCAAAAGCCCCAGGTCCTGGACCTGCTGGAGGGCATCGTGCGGGACGTCAACGCCCGGCTGCGCCCCGAGTGGCGGGTGCGGCGGTTCGTCTCCCTGTACAAGGAGTTTCACCCCGACGACGACGAGCTCACCCGCACCCGCAAGCTGCGCCGCCGGTTCATCGCCGAGCGCTACCGGGACCTGATCGCGGCCCTGGGCGAGGGCCGGCCCGCCTTTGATGCCACCCTGCTGGTCCGCTACGAGGACGGGACCACCCGGCAGGTGGCCACCACTCTGCAGATCCGCGAGGTCCGGGACGCACCGTGACCGAGTTCGTGGCCAGCGGCCTGCTGAACGGGGTGGCGGTGGGCAGCATCTACGCCCTCATCGCCCTGGGGTTCGCCCTGCTGTACAAGTCCACCAAGATCCTCAACCTGGCCCACGGCGAGCTGGTCCTGTTCGGCGGCTACCTGGCCATCGCCCTCACCCAGGTCCTCCCGTTTCCCCTGGCGGTGGCGGCGACGCTGCTGGCCGCGGCGGCGCTGGGGTTCGCCGTGGAGCGGGCCATCATGCGGCCGCTGTTCGGCCAGCCGCTGCTGTCGGTGGTGATCGTCACCCTGGCCCTGGGCTACATCGTGCGCGGGGCGATGGTGGGGATCTGGGGCGGCAGCACCCGGAACTTCCCCCCGGTCCTGCCCGCGGGCGTGGTGCGGGTGCTGGGGATTCCCCTGCAGACCGTGGGGGTCTACAGCGCCGCCACCGCCGCGGTGCTGCTGGCGGCGTTCGGGCTGTTCTTCCGGTACACCCTGGCGGGCATCTCCATGCGGGCGGCGGCCAACGAGCAACTGACCGCCAGCACCCTGGGCGTGAGCCTGCGGCGGGTCTTCGCCTACGCCTGGGCGTTCGCCGCCCTCTCCGCCGCCGTGGGGGGCGTGCTGCTGGGGCTGTGGCTGGGGGTGAACTTCGCCCTGGCCCACGTGGGCCTCAAAGCCCTGGCGGCGGTCATCCTGGGCGGGCTGGACAGCATCCCGGGAGCCATCGTGGGCGGGCTGGCCATCGGGGTCCTGGAGACGGTGGTGGGCGGCTACATCGACGCCCACGTGATCTATGGCTTTAAGGACATCACGCCCTTCGTGGTCATCCTGCTGGTGCTGCTGGTGCGGCCCTACGGGCTGTTCGGGACGGAGCACATTGAGCGGCTCTAGTTTGGACCGACGGGACCGGGCACATGCGGGGGCGCGTGACCACCTCCCGCCGGTCGCGGTCCGCCGCCCGCGGCCGCGCGGGCCGCGGTGTGCGGCCGCGATCCCGCGTTCCCGCGATGCCGCACTGCCGGAGGCGTCCCGATGACCGTCCGCCCGGCCGGCGACTTCGTGACCACCTACGCCCAGGACATGGCCATCCTGGACCGCCGGGGCTACCGGGTGGGGATGGCCCTGCTGGTGGCCGCCCTGGCCCTGGCGCCGGCGTGGCTGGGGCGGTTCATCTTCCTGCTGAACACCATCGGCATCTTCGCCATCGGCGCCTGCGGGCTGACGCTGCTGACCGGGATCACCGGCCAGATCTCCCTAGGCCACGCGGCGTTCATGGCCCTGGGCGCCTACGGGTCGGCGGCCCTGGCCCGGGCCGGGCTGCCGGTGCCCCTGGCGATGGCGGGGGCCACCCTCCTCACGTTTCTGGGCGGGGTGGTGGTCGGGATGCCGTCGCTGCGCATCAAGGGCCTGTACCTGGCCATCGCCACCCTGGCGTTCCAGTTCCTGACCGAGTACGCCCTCATCCACGCCACCGGCGGGGTGGGCGCGCTGTCGGTGCCGCCGGTGGGCCTGGGACGGTGGGCGGTCCGGACCGAAGTGCAGTTCTACTACCTGCTGCTGGCCGTCTGGCTGGCGGCCGGCACGGCGCTGGCCAACCTGACCCGCAGCCGGGTGGGGCTGATCCTGATGGCGATCCGTGACCGGGACTACGCCGCCCAGGTCCTGGGCATCCCCCTGCTGCGCTACAAGGCGCTGGCTTTCGGCCTGGCCGCCGCCTACGCGGGGCTGGCCGGCAGTCTGTGGGCCCACTACCAGCGCCTCATCACCACCGAGCAGTTCACCGTCGGCGCGTCCATCGACTACGTGGCCATGGTGGTCATCGGCGGGCTGACCAGCGTCTGGGGGCCGCATCTGGGCGCGGCGTTCGTGGTGGCCCTGTCCCAGGGGTTGAAGATCGTCACCCCGGCCCTGACGGCGGTGGTCCCCGCCTTCGCCCAGGTCGTCATCCCCCTGCGGGAGGTGCTGTTCGGGACGGTGCTCATCGCCCTGCTGATCTGGGAGCCCGGGGGGCTGGCGATGCTGCTGCGCAAGCTCAAGCGCAAGGTGGACCTGTGGCCCTTCGCCTACTGAGCGCCCAGCCTCGGGCGGGCCTCAGGCCAGCCAGCGCCGGGCCCGCTTGTAGCTCTTCACCTCGCTGAACAGCCTTCGCCGGTCGCCCCGCACCCCCAGGTAGAACTCCTCCACGTCGGCGTCCTCCCGCAGCTTGTGGGTGGGGCCGTCCAGGACGATGCGGCCGGTCTCCATCACGTAGCCGTAGGAGGCCAGCTCCAAGGCCATGCGGGCGTTCTGCTCCACCAGGAGCATGGTCACGCCCTCCTCGGCGTTGAGCCTGCGGATGAGGTCGAAGATCTCCCGGGCCACCCGGGGGGCCAGCCCCAGGCTGGGCTCGTCCAGCAGCAGGAGCCGGGGGCGGGCCATCAGGGCGCAGCCGATGGCCAGCATCTGCTGCTCGCCCCCCGACAGGTAGCCGGCCCGGGTCTGGCGCCGCTCGGCCAGGCGGGGAAAGTACGTGTACACCATCTCCAGCCGGTCCCGGGCGGCGCGCCAGCCCCCGCGCAGGGCGGCGCCCACCAGCAGGTTCTCCTCCGCCGTCAGCTCCTCGAACAGCCGCCGTCCCTCGCGCACCATCACGATGCCCGCCCGGGCCGTGTCCTCGGGGAGCCGGTTCTCGATGCGCCGGCCCAGGAACTCGATGCTGCCCCGGGTCACCTCCCCCCGCTCCAGCCGGACCAGCCCCGTGATGGCCTTCAGCGTGGTGGTCTTGCCGGCGCCGTTGGCGCCGATGAGCGCCGTGATCTGGCCCGCGGGCACCGTCAGGGACACCCCTTTGAGCACCAGGATGGTCCCCCAGTACACCACCTCGATGTTGGTGACGGTGAGCATGGGGCTCAGTCGCTGTCAGCTCTCATGCGCAGGACCGGCTCCGCCGGGTCCGAGCATCGCCCGGGGTGCGGCGAGCACCGGAGGGGAGGGGGCGGTTTCGGAGGGGGAGGGACCCGCCCTCCCCCTCCGAGGACAGCACCAGGATGGTCCCCCAATACACGACTTCGATGTTGGTGACGGTGAGCATGGGCGAGGCAGGGTCGCGCGGTCGCGGCCTCGCGCGGTCGGGAGATCGCGGGAGCGCGTCCCGCCTGGGGCGGTCGTCCGCGCTCTCCCGCGACCCCCGCCGCGTTCTCCTCAAAAGCCCAGCCAGTCCTTGCGCCGGTCCACCGTCACCGTCGTGAGGACGGTGATCCGCCCGTTGCGCACCGTCACGATGCGGGTGGTGGTGGACGGACGGTGGTCGTCCCGGGTCAGGGTGACGGGCGGGGCCAGTCCGTCGGGATCCCAGTTCTTGAGGGTCTCCAGGGCCGAGCGCACCGACGGGCCGCTGAAGCCGCCCAGCCGCGAGTAGGTGTCCCAGTTGTCCACGATGATCTCCAGCCCCTTCTTCAGCAGAAAGACGTTCAGCCATCCCCGCACGTAGGAGGCGATGAACGGCGTCTCGGTGGTCCCCCAGGTGAAGGCGGGCTGGCGGTTGTGGAAGCGCCGCAGGACGTCGAACATCTTGGCCATTCCCGGCGCCGGCTCGCCGTAGTAGACGTGGGGCGTGCTGGCCAGAACCCCCTCGGCGTCCCGGCCGATGAGTTTGATCATGTTCTCGTCAAAGCCCCACACGTTGACGAAGAAGCGGGTGGTCAGACCCGCCGCCCGGGCGTCCCGGACGATCACCGACGCCGAGTTGGTGGTCCCGCCGATCCAGGCGAAGTGGGCCCCGAACGCCTTCACCGCCGCCACCTGGGAGCGGGCCTCCAGGGCCGTGAGGGCCACGATCTGGTCGGGCCCCACCTCAAAGCCCAGCTCCTGGGCGTAGGCCTTGCCGGCGGGGATGGGGGCCCGGCCGTAGGGGTGGTCCGGATACAGGAAGACGATCCGGGGCCGCGCGATGCGCTCCTGGTCGGCCAGGCTCCGGGCGTACTTGAGGACCGCCCGCAGCTGGTCCGAGTAGCTGCTCACCGGGTAGAAGTTGTAGGGCGTCTTGGAGGGGTCGTTGAGGTGCGAGGAGTAGCTGGCGGAGATGAACGGGATCTGGTCGGCGGCCACCTGGTCCTTCAGGGCCTCGGTGTCGCCCGTGCCCCACCCGATGATGGCGTTCACCCGGTCCACGTCCCGGTACTTGCGGTACAGGGCCAGGGCGTCGGGGATCCGGTACCCGTAGTCCGACCACACCAGGTCGATCTTCACCTTGCCCCGGATCCCGCCTTCCACCTCGTTGATGTACCGGACGTGGTCCAGGGCGCCCCTGGAGTAGTCCACGCCCACGTCGGAGGTGGGCCCGGTGGTGTCGAAGAGCGCGCCGACCTTGATGGACCCCGGCACGGCGGGCTGGGCCAGGGCCGCCAGCCCCCCGGCCGTCAGGACCGCCAGCGCCGCCCCCAGGAGCCGGACGGCCGTGCGGACGGGCGCGTGCGTGCGCATCCTTCTCCCTCCCCTCGCCTGCGCGGTCGATGTGATGGGGAAGTTCGGGGCGGCGGGCCGATCCCTCCTCCCGGCGCGGGGGAGGGACGGCGGGCGTCAGGGTCCCACCTTGCGCACCGTCACCGACCGCACCACCAGGTCTTCGCGGCGGTTGCCGGCCGCGTTGAGCGCGAAGTCAAACCCCCAGGTGTTGGCGAACGCCGCGTCCGGCAGGCGGACCGTGTGGATCACCCACCCCGGGGAGGCGTCCACCCACTGCCAGGGGGTGAACCGGTAGCCGCTCATGGAGTCGTACAGGACGTTGAAGCCCACGGTCTGGGGCGCCGGAGCGCCCCGCACCTCCACGGCGATCTCCACCGCGGCGCGCCCGTCCACGAAGTACAGGAAGGAGTCGTCCACGTCGAACCGCACGTACACCCGCTCCGCCGCCGTCTCGGTGCCCAGGGCGTCCACCCCGTCCACCGACACCGCCCGCACGGCTTCGCCCCGCCAGGTGCGGTAGGCCATGTTGTACAGGCCCCGCTCCTGGTTCACGCGGCCCAGCACCGCGCTGACCTCGGGGGAGGCGCTATAGTCCGGTCCCCCGGGCGGCAGGGGGACGTCCCGGGAGCGCATCCGCCGGGCCTCGGCCACCTCCTCCGGACCGATCCCCACCAGCAGAACCGGTTCGGGTCCCACCTCCACGGTCGTCCGCCCGGCGGCCGAGCGCACCGGGCGCTCGTCGCCCGCCGGCCCCACCGCCCGCACCGCCTCCCCTTCCACGGTCACCGCCGCGGGCGTCCCGCTCCAGGCCACGGCCACCGCGGGGTCGCCCCCGAACACCAGGAGCAGGACGGGGCCCCGGACCACAAAGCCTTCGTACGGCCGCCGCCCCAGGTGGCGGGCCGCCGTCGCCAGGACCATCTGGGTCACCGCCGTGGGCTCGGCCGCCCACTGCACTTCCTCCACTCCCGCCGCGGCCGCCACCGCCACCAGCATCACCAGCTGGCCGGGCCAGGTGGAGCGGGGGCCCGCACTCAGCGGGTCCCACTCCAGCCACAGGGGGCGGCCCCCGGGGGGGAGGATCCTCTCCCGGATCGTCGCCAGGGGGCGCAGCAAACCGTCCGGGCGGATGCCGCGGGGCTGCAGCGACACCACGTCGAACTCGCCGGACGCCTCCTGGACCATCCCCCGCAGGTCCGGCAGGTCCAGGCCGTAGGGCGTGGCCAGGACCACGCGGGCGAAGGAGTCGGCATCCCGCAGGGCGACCCGGGCCGCCCGGAGCAGGTGCAGGTACTGGCGCGTGGTGCCCCGGAACACCGGCAGGCTGCGGGCGGTCCAGATCTGCCAGTCGCGCACCCGGCCGCGGTAGCGGGTCGCGGCGGCTCTCACAAACCTCTCCCAGCGGTCCACAGGCGGGGGCTGGCGGCTGGCGACGGCGGGGTCCGTGCGGTCTGCGGCCGGCGCCGCCCACCCGGGGGTGTAGGCCAGGACCAGCACGACCCGCAACCCCGCGGCCCGGGCCGCGTCCACGGCGCGATCCAGCAGATCCCACAGGGGCTCCCCGGGCTGCGGCTCGATCTGAGACCAGTCGGCGACCAGCTTGACCGACTCGGCTCCCCCGCGCCGCAGGGCGGCGAAGTCCGCTCCCTCGGCCGCCACGAACCCGACCCGCACCGGCAGCGCCGATCCCACGGCGGCCGGGCGGGCGGGAGCGGCCAGCGCCGCCACGCAGGCGGCGGCGACCCACAGGCGCGCCAGACCCCGGGCTCTCATCCGACGGTGTCCACCGGTCTGTCTCTGTCATGCCCGGGCCACCGCCCGGGACAGGCCGGTCCGGCGCGGGAGGACCGCCCGCGGACAGATGGAATACTCCGCAACGTTGTGCGAGACAGTTGGCCGCCGGAGGAGGTGACTCCTGCATGTGGGACCGGCCCCGGGCCATCTCCATCGTCGCCGGCAGCGGCGAGGGGACGACGGAACTGACCGCCTTCGACCGGGCCCTGATGGCCGCCGGCATCGCCAATTTGAACTTCCTGCGGGTCACCAGCATCCTGCCGGCGGGGGTGACGGTCATCCCGGTGCCCCGCTGCACGCCGGGCACCCTCACCCCGGCGGTGTACGCCCGCCGGACCAGCCACACGCCCGGCGAGCGCATCGCCGCCGCCGTCGGCCTGGGGTTCTCCCGGGACAGCTACGGGGTGATCATGGAGTTCCAGCACAGCGGCACCGCCGACAACGCCGAGGCCATCGTGCGGCGGATGGTGGAAGAAGCCATGGCCGTGCGGGATCTGGCGGTGGACCAGATCCGGGTGGTCTCCGCGGAGCACGTGGTGCAGCGCATCGGATGTGTCGTCGCCGCGGTGGTGTTCTGGCCGTCGGTGAACGGCCCGGACCTGTAAGACGGAGACGCGCGCCATGGAGTGGCTGGTGGACCTGGTCGGTCCCGGCGTGGCCCAGGCCACCCAGGTGACCGACGTCCTGTTCGACGGGCGGTCGGCGTACCAGCGGATCCAGATCGTCTGTAGCCCTCTGTTCGGCCGCATGCTGGTCCTGGACGACGCGGTGCAGACCACCGAGCGGGACGAGCACGCCTACCACGAGATGCTGGTCCACCTGCCCCTGGTGACCCACCCCTCCCCGCGCCGGGTCCTCATCATCGGCGGCGGGGACGGGGGCACCCTGGAAGAGGTGCTCAAGCACCCGGTGGAGCACGTCACCATGGTGGAGATCGACGGCGCGGTGGTGGACGCCTGCCGGCGCTTTTTGCCCTCGGTCGGGGGGGACGCCTTCACCGACCCGCGGGCGGAACTGGTCATCGACGACGGGGTGGCCTACGTGGCCCGCGCCGGCCGGACGTTCGACGTGATCCTGGTGGACTCCCCGGACCCCAAGGGGCCGGGCCTGGCGCTGTTTTCCCCGCAGTTTTACAGCGCCTGCGCCCGCCTCCTGACCTCCCAGGGGCTGCTGGTGGCCCAGAGCGGGTCCCTGCTGTACCAGCCCGACCTGGCCGCGCTGGTCCGCCGGCACCTGCAGCCGGCCTTTCCCCTGGTGGGCACCTACTGGGCGCCGGTGCCGTCGTACCCGGGAGTGCTGTGGACGTTCACGTACGGCAGCAAGCAGCCCGACCCCCGCGCCGTCCCGCCCGAGGTCATCGCCGGCCGCCTTGCGGGGGTGCCCACGCGCCTGTACTCCCCCGCCGCCCACGCCGCCGCCCTGGCGCTGCCGGCGGCGGACCTGCCCGGGCCGTGACCTTCCTCGCCTCCCGGCCGCACCCCCGTCCCGACGCCGTCATCGTGGGCGTGCCCTACGACGCCACGGCGTCGTTCCGGTCCGGCGCCCGGGCCGGGCCGGCGGCGGTGCGGTGGGCGTCCCAGAGCATCGAGACTTACAGCCCCGTCCTGGAGGCCGACCTGGAGCAGATCGCCGTCACCGACGCGGGCGATCTCGACGTGGACGGGCTGGAGCCGGACCGGATGGTGGAGGCGGTGGCCGACCACGTGGGGTCGGTGGGTCCCGGCGTCCTTCCGGTGGTGCTGGGCGGGGAGCACACCCTCACCCTCGGCGCCGTCTTGGCCCTGGCCCGGCGGCATCCCGACCTGGTGGTGGTGCAGGTGGATGCCCACACCGACCTGCGGGATACCTACGACGGGAAGCGGATCGGCCACGCCACGGTGATGCGGCGGGTCGTGGAGGTCGTCGGGCCGGGAGCGCTGGTGCAGCTGGGGGTGCGGGCGGGAAGCCGGGAGGAGTGGGTTCTGGCCCGCACCCTGGCCCACAGCGGCCCCACGCTGGACGTGCCGCCGGACCTGTGGGCGGAGCTGGCGCGCCGTCCCGTGTACGTGTCGGTGGACATCGACGCCGTGGACCCCGCCGACGCCCCCGGCACCGGCAACCCCGAGCCGGAAGGCGTGGCAGCCCGCGACCTGCTGCGATTCGTCCGCAGGCTCGGGGGGCTGTCGGTGGTGGGGCTGGACGTGGTGGAGGTGTCCCCGGGCTACGACCCGTCCGGCCGCACGGCGGTGCTGGCGGCCACCGTGATCCGGGAGGCGCTGCTGGCCCTGCGCCGGCCGGACCGCCGCTGACCCGCGGCCTAGCGGCCCCAGACCTGCCGGAACACCCGCAGGGCGTTACTGCCCAGGATCTTGCGGACGGCGTCCGGGGCGTGGCCGCGGGCCAGCAGCATGGCGGTCAGAGCGGGCAGGCGGGTGACGTCCTCCAGGTCCCGCACCGTGTCGGCGAACCCGTCGAAGTCCGAGCCCAGCGCCACGTGGTCGGGGCCCATGACCCGCACCAGGTAGTCCACCTGGTCCGCAATCCGGGCCAGGGTGGGGCCGCCGGCGAAGGCCGGGTAGAAGTTCACCCCCACCACGCCGCCGCGCCGGGCGATGGCCCGCAGCTGGTCGTCGGTCAGGTTGCGCGGGTGGGGAACGAGCCCCGCCGCGTTGGAGTGGGTGGCCACCACCGGCCCCCGGGTGGCGTCCAGGACGTCCCAGAAACTGCGCTCGGACAGGTGGGAGACGTCCACCACCATCCCCACCGCCTGCATGCGCTCCACCACCCGGCGGCCCAGGGGCGTCAGGCCGCCGTGGCGGGACTCCAGGGCGCCGTCGGCCAGCCCGTTGCTGGCGTTCCAGGTCAGGCTCATCATCCGCACGCCCCGGCGGAACAGCGCGTCCACCCGGTCGGGGTCTCCGCCCAGCGCCGAGGCGTTCTCCACCGCCAGGACCAGCGCCAGCCGTCCCGAGGCCACCAGGTGCTCGATCTGCTCCACCGAGGTGGCCACCCCCACCAGGTCGGGGTGCGCGGCGGCCAGGCGCTGGGCGGTGTCCAGCAGGGCCGTCACGACCTCGTAGCCGCGGTCGGCGTCGCGGGGGTGGACAAACAGGGCGCAGACCTGCACGTCCACCCCTCCCTCCCGCAGCCGCGGGAAGTCCGAGTGGCCGACCGACGTCCGCCGGGTGATGTCCCGCCGGCCGCTGTGGGCCTCCAGCAGGAGGTCGTTGTGCAGGTCCACCACCACCGCCTCGCGGTGCAGGACCAGGGGGTCGGGCGCGGACCGGGCGCTCATGGACAGGCCCAGCAGGCCGGCGGCTAGGAGGACGGCCCGGTCTCGCAGGCGCACGGCGCCCGGCGGCACTTGGGGCAGCGGTCCGCGTAGCGGGCCGCGGCCTGCTCGATGTCCACGCCGCACAGCGACGCCACGCTGGTGGTCCAGGCCAGCACGTCGGCGACCTCCTCCGCCAACGAGGCGGGGTCGCCGTCCCGCAGGGCCCGGGCCAGCTCGCCCACCTCCTCCACCAGCCAGCGGAAGGTGCCGTCGGCGCCGCGGCGGCGGTCCCGCTCGCCGTAGATGTGCTCGATCCGACGCTGAAACTCCCGCAGCTGCACGCCTCACCTCCTCCGCCCGCCGGTCCTCGCCCAGAATTTCGCGGCGCCGGCGCGCCGGCCCTGGCGGACGCATCCCCGCGCCTGCCCGCGGCGGGGCTGTCGTGCTATAGTGGGTGCGGTCGCGGGGGCGGGGCGCGCGGGTGCGGTGGGACCGCCCGGAACAGCTGGTGACGCTGGGGGCGCTGGCGGCGGCCCTGGTCGCCGCCGTGGCGCTGCTGGCGGTGCGGCGGCCGGGTCCACCGGTCCGGCTGATCGAGCCGGCGCCGCAGGAGCAGGTGGTCGTGCAGGTGGACGGCGAGGTAGTGCGGCCGGGCCTGTACCGGCTCGCCTCCGGATCCCGGGTCCGGGACGCCGTGGACGCCGCCGGCGGCTTCTCTCCCGCCGCCGACGCCGCAGCGCTCAACCTGGCCCGCCTGCTGCGGGACGGCGACCGCGTGACGGTGCCTGCCCGCGCCTCGGCGGGACCGGCGGTCCGGCCCGCCCCCCTCGACATCAACACGGCCGGCGCCGACCAGCTGGAGACGCTTCCGGGCATCGGCCCGGTGCTGGCCCGCCGGATCGTGGAGTTCCGGACCCGCCACGGGCCGTTCCGGCGTGTGGAGGACCTCCTGCAGGTGCAGGGCATCGGCCCCCGGCTTCTGGAACGCCTGCGCCCGCTGGTGACGGTCCGGTGAGGGAACCGCGGCGCCCGCCTCCCCGTAGGCACAGACAGGGGACGGGCAGGGAGACGCAGGGTGCGCCGACGGACGCCGCCCGAGCCCGGCACCGCCCCGGACGACGTCGCCGCCTTTGAGGCCCTGGTGGCCCGCTACGGCCAGAGGATCTACACCCTAGCCTACCGCATGGCGGGCAACGAGGCCGACGCCCGCGACCTGGTCCAGGAGGCGCTGATCCGGGTGTGGAGGCACCTGCGGACGGTGGACCCCGCCGCCGCCCTGGAAGGGTGGCTGTACCGGATCGTCGCCAACCTGTTCATCGACATGCTCCGCCGGCGTCCGCCGGCGCGGGTGGACTCCCTGGACGCGCCGGTGGCCACGCCCCGGGGCGGCGCGGTCCCCCGGGAGGTGGCCGATCCGCGGGCGGACCTGGAGGCGGCGGTGCTGGACCGCCACCTGGACGCCGACGTGCAGGCGGCGCTGCTGGCGCTGCCGGCGGACGTGCGGGCGGTGGTGGTGCTCTGCGACATCGAAGGGTACTCCTACGAGGAGATCGCCGGAATGCTGCAGATTCCGGTGGGGACGGTGAAGTCGAGGCTGCACCGGGCCCGCCGGGCCCTGGCCGCGCGCCTGCGGCACCGCCTGGAGGGATCGCCGTGAGCCACCACCGCCTCAGCCGCCAGCTGTCCGCCTACCTGGACGGCGAGCTGACGGCAGAGGACGAGCAGGAGGTCAGGGAGCACCTGGCCCGCTGCGAGGCCTGCCGGGACGAGCTCCGCCAGCTGCAGGCCGTGCGGTCGTTGCTGCGGCGGCTGCCCGAGCCACAGGCGCCGGAGGACCTGTGGGGGGCGGTCCGGAGCCGGACGGTCCGGGCCCTCCCCCGCCGCCGCTGGCCGGCGCGCGCGGTGCTGGCGGTCGCCGCGGCGGCGGTGGTCGTCCTGCTGGCCCTGCCTGCGGTGCGCACCCGCGTGGACCGCCTGCGCGCGGCCGGCGTGGGGGTGGACGTGTTTGTCCGGGAGCACGCGCTGGCGACGGCGGGCGAGCCCTTCGCGGACCGGGCGTACCTGGGGCTGCTGATCAGCGACGCCAGCGCGGCGCTGGCGGGCGTCCCGCGGGAGGAGGAGCGGCGATGAGGGCTCTTCCGGTGTGGTCGGCCGTGTCCGCGGCGGTCCTGACCGCCGCGCTGGCCGCTGGCGCGGCCACCCGGCCCGCCCTCCCGTCGGCGGACCAGGTGCTGCAGGCGATGCTGGACGCGCCGGGGGTCGTGGACTACGAGGGCACCAAGGTGATGACCGTCGTCCGCGGCCACAGGGCCGAGACGGTCACGGTCCTGGAGGCGTACAAGCGGCTGGGCCGCCTGCGGCTGGAGTTTTTGTCCCCCGAAGGGGTGGCCGGCCGTCTGGTAGTGGACGACGGCGCCGCCGCCTGGCAGTACGAACCCTCCCACCACCTGGTGATCCAGAACCCCTCCTTCGCCCGCCCGGCCGTCGCCCCGCAGGCGGCCGACGTCCGCCGGCAGTCGCTGGTGGCGGTCCTGGGGCGGGAGGAGGTCATCGGCCGGCCCGCCGTGGTGGTGGTCCTGGAGCCCCGGGCGGGAGGGCCCAGCCGACGGTACTGGGTGGACGAGGTCACGGGGGTGGTCCTGCGCACCGAGGAGAGGGACGCCGCCGGCGAGGTGGTCTTCACCAGCTTCTTCACCCGTGTCGGCTTCGGCCTGAACGTCCCCGCGGCGCTGTTCCGGTTCACCCCCCCGGCCGGGGCGCGCATCGTGCCCCTGTACCTGTCCGGCGACCCGATGGACAGCCCGCAGGCGCTGGCCCACCTGGCGGGGTTCCCCGTGGCCGTCCCGGCCTCCCTGCCCTTCGGCTACCGGTTCCGGACGGGGACGGTGACCCGCCGGGGGCCGCTGGTCGCCGCCACCGCCGTCTACACGGACGGCGCGCGCACCGTGACGGTGTTCCAGGCGCCCGCGGCCCGCTTTCCCCTCCCGCCGGTGGGAGCGCCGCTGCCCGTGGGCGGCCGGCAGGGCCGCGTGGTGGAGGTGGGCTACTTCCGGGTGCTGCTGTGGCAGGCCGGATCCACCACCGCGGCCGTGGCCGGCAGCCTGCCCGATGCCGCCCTGGCGCTGGTGGCCGAAGCGGTGACCCCCTGAGAACGCACCGGCGGCCGTCCCTTTAGCGGGTGACGACGTTGACCAGGCGGCCGGGGACGACGATGACGTCGGCCACCTCCCGCCCGTCCAGAAAGCGGCGCACCTTCTCGTTGCTCAGCGCCAGCTCCCGGGCCTGGGCCTCGGTCAGGTCGGCGGGCACCTGGACCCGGTCGCGCACCTTGCCGTCCACCTGCAGGACCAGGGTGATGGTCGGCGCCCGGGCCAGCGCGGGATCGTAGGACGGCCACGCCTGGGTGTGGACGCTGTAGGGCTCGCCCAGCCGCTCCCACAGCTCCTCGGCGATGTGGGGGGTCAGGGGCGCCAGCATCAGGACCAGGGACCGGATGGCCTCCCGCCACGCCGGCGTCCCGGCGTACCGGGCCCGGACCTGGTACAGGTAGTTGGTGAACTCCATCAGGGCGGCGATGGCCGTGTTGAAGTGGAAGCCCTCCAGGTCCTCGGTCACCTTCTTGATGGTCCGGTGCGTCCAGTGGCGCAGGGGCATCGGCTCCGGCTCCGACGCCGCGGTCTCCGCCCCCGCGTCCCCGCGTCCCGCCGGTGTGGCCGTGCCCACCACCAGGTTCCACACCCGGTGCAGGAACCGGTGCACCCCGTCGATGCCCCGGCTGTTCCACGGGCCCCCGCCCTCCCAGGGGCCGATGAACATCAGGTAGGCCCGCACCGTGTCGGCGCCCAGGGTCCGCACGAAGTCGTCGGGGTTGACCACGTTGCCCCGGGACTTGCTCATCTTCTCCCCGTCTTCGCCCAGGATGACTCCCTGGTTGAACAGGCGCAGCATCGGCTCGCTGAAGGTCACCAGCCCCAGGTCGCGCATCACCTTGGTCCAGAAGCGGGTGTACAGCAGGTGCATGACCGCGTGCTCGATCCCGCCGGTGTACTGGTCCACGGGCAGCCAGTACGCCCCCACCCGGGGGTCGAAGGGGCCCTCCCGGTAACGGGGGCTGAGGTAGCGGTACTGGTACCAGGACGAGTCCACAAAGGTGTCCATGGTATCCGTCTCCCGCTCCGCCTCCCGGCCGCACCGGGGGCAGCGGGTGCGCCGGAACCCCTCGTGACGCTTCAGGGGCGACTCGCCGGTGGGCAGGAACTCGGCGTCCATGGGCAGGACCACCGGCAGGTCGCTCTCGGGCACCGGCACGGTCCCGCAGTGTGGGCAGTAGATGATGGGGATGGGCGTGCCCCAGTACCGCTGGCGGCTGATCAGCCAGTCGTGCAGCCGGTAGTGCACGGCGCGCCGGCCGATGCCCGTCTCCTCCATATAGTCGGCGATGCGCTCCCACGCCACGGAGGACGGCAAGCCGTCAAACGGCCCCGAGTTGACCATCGTCCCCTCGTCCAGGTACGCCGCGGGCAGGGGCGCGCCGGTCCACCCCGGCGGGGCCACCACCACCCGGATGGGCAGCCCGTATTTGCGGGCAAACTCGAAGTCCCGCTGGTCGTGGGCGGGCACGCCCTGGATGGCGCCGGCGCCGTAGGTCAGCAGCACGTAGTCGGCGACGAAGATGGGCACCGGCTCCCCGTTCATGGGGTTGACGGCGTAGGCGCCGATGAACACCCCGTCCCGCTCCCGCTCGGTGGACAGCCGTTCCACGTCCGACTCCCGGGCGGCCTTGTACTTGTACGCCTCCACCTCCGCCCGCCGGTCGGGGGTCGTCAGCCGGTCCACCAGCGGGTGCTCGGGCGCCAGGACGGCGAAGGTCATGCCGTACACCGTGTCCGGGCGGGTGGTGAACACCCGGAACGCCACACCGGGGTGGTCCTTCACCGACAGGTCGAACTCCACCCCCCGGCTGCGGCCGATCCAGTTCTCCTGCAGCGTGCGCACCCGCTCGGGCCAGTCGATCCCCGAGAAGTCCAGCAGCTCCTCGGCGTAGGCGGTGATCCGCAGGAACCACTGCTCCAGGTTCTTCTTCACCACGGGGGTGCCGCACCGCTCGCACACCCGCTCCTCGCCCACCACCTGCTCCCGGGCCAGGGTGGTGTTGTCGCGGGGGCACCAGTCCACCGGCGCCAGGGCCCGGTAGGCCAGGCCGCGCTCGTACATCTTCAGGAAGAACCACTGGTTCCACCGATAGTACTCGGGGTCGCAGGTGATGATCTCCCGGGACCAGTCCCACATGGCCCCCATGGCCCGCAGCTGGGCCCGCATGCGGGCGATGTTGTCCATGGTCCACCGGTAGGGGTGGATCCCGTGCTGGATGGCCGCGTTCTCGGCCGGCAGGCCGAAAGCGTCAAAACCGATGGGGAACAGCACGTTGTACCCCTGCATGCGCTTGTAGCGCGCCGCCGCGTCGCTGGGCGCCATGGCGTACCAGTGGCCGATGTGCAGGTCCCCCGACGGGTACGGGAACATGGTCAGGAAGTAGAACTTCGGCCGGGGGTCGAAGTCCTTCGCCTCGTACAGGCGGTCGGCCTCCCAGCGGGCCTGCCACTTGGCCTCGATCCGGATGGGGTCGTAGCGGTCCACGGCCGTCCTCACCCCGCTTCCGCCGCCGGGCGGGCGGCGTTCACGTACGTCAGCCAGCCGTGCCGGTCGGGCGCACGGCCGGAGGTGATGCCGAAGAACTCCTCCTGCAGGCGCCGGGTGACGGGGCCGCGCCCGGCGCCCACGGGGATGCGGTCCACCGACCGGACGGGCGTAATCTCCGCCGCGGTCCCCGTGAAGAAGATCTCGTCGGCCACGTACAGGAAGTCCCGCAGCAACGGCGCCTCCCGCACCGGGATGCCCAGGTCGGCGCACAGGGTCATGACCACCCGGCGGGTGACCCCGGGCAGGATGGCGCTGGTCAGCGGCGGCGTGTACACCACGCCGTCCTTCACCACGAAGATGTTCTCCCCGCTGCCCTCGCTGACGAACCCGGCGCTGTCCAGGGCGATCCCTTCGGCGTAGCCCAGGTCGGCGGCTTCCATGGTGATGAACTGGGAGGTGACGTACTGGCCGCCGATCTTCCCCAGGGGCGTGCCGGTGCCCGGCGCCATCCGCCGCCAGGAGCTGACCATCACGTCCACCCCCTGCTCGATGGCGTCGGCGCCCAGGTACCGCCCCCACTCCACCACGATGACGGCCGCGTGCAGGGGCGACCGGCGCGGGTCCAGGCTGAACGACCCCGCCCCCCGGAAGACGATGGGCCGGATGTAGCAGGAGGGGTAGCCGCAGGCCCGCACCGTCTGGACCACGGCGTCCTCCAGCTGGTCGGCCGAGTACGGCAGGTCCATGCGGAACATCCGGCAGCTGTCCAGAAGCCGCGCCAGGTGCGGCCGCAGGCAGAACACCGCCGGACCCCGCGGGGTGTCGTAGGCCCGGATGCCCTCGAAGACGCTGGTCCCGTAGTGCAGCGCGTGGGCCAGCACCGACACCGTGGCCTCCTCGGTGGGCACCAGGCGGCCGTCAAACCACACCATCCGGCCGGGCGTCATCGCATCCCTCCCCGCCGCCGGAACCTCCGGCGGCCAAAAACAAAGCCCGCCTCCGTCTCGGGGACGAAGGCGGCCTCCGCGGTACCACCCCGGTTGACAGCGCTGATGGTGGACCTGGCGGGAATTGAACCCGCGACCTCCCGCACGCCAAGCGGGCGCTCTCCCGCTGAGCTACAGGCCCCCGCTGTCCTCTCCCTGCCGCGTCCCGTGCGGCTGCCCGGCCCGGCCTACTGGCGGCGCTGCGCGCCGCGTTGGGCGGGCGGCTCCCGGACGAGTTCGGCCGGCCGTCCGGCGCCGGCGTTCCATCGGCTGCCGGCTCGCTGGGCCGGATCCCGGCCTACTGCTTCCGGTCGTCGCCGTGTCGTATGCGACCGCCCCGCAACGCGGGGCGGCAGGCTCCCGGTTATTATAGCCGCGTCCGGCGCGCACCGTCAACGACGCGGCCCGCGCGCGGAGGATTCCCGCTGAGGCGGGAGGCAGCCGCCGGCGGTGGGGGACGTGACAGTCTCAGGGCGCGCGGATGACCAGCGCGTCGTAGCCGCGCTCGCGCAGTCTGGCGGCCAGGCGGTCGGCGTCCGCGCGCGGCCGGGGCGGCCCTACCAGGACCACGTACAGGATCCCCGACCGGCGGATCTCGGCCACAAAGCCGTCCCGCGCCAGCCGCGCCGCCTGGGCGGTGGCGTTCTCCCGCTGACGGAACGCCCCCACCTGCACCCGGTACTCCCCGGCGGGTAAAGGTGCGGTCGGTGCGGGAGCAGGAGACGGCGCGGGAGGTTCTGTGGGAGCAGGCGTGGCCGGCTGTACGGCCGACTCCGCCTGCCCGGACGCCGCCGCGGGCGGGGAGGAGACAGCCTCCGACGGCGCAGGCTGCTCGGCGACGGAGGGTGCGGGGGCCTGCCCGGGCGCGCCCGTGCCGGGGGACCGCAGGGACGGAAAGCTCGCGGCCCCCAGGTAGCCCACGGCCGCGCCGACGGCGAACGCCGCGACGACGGCGGCTGCGCGGGAGCGGCGCGCGGGGCGGGCGGCCGGGGCCTGGCCGCCCATGGCCTGGTAAACCTCGTTCACCAGCCGCTCGGCGGTGGCGCGGTCGGGCCACCCGGCGCCCACCTCTTCGGGCACCTGGATGGTGATGCTGAACTTGCGTCCCGCTCCCGCCTTCCCGCGCTCGGCCACGGCCGCTCTCCCGGAATTCGCTGAAACTGCCATCGAACCTCCCGCAGGACCGTCTTACCCGCCCGGCGGACGTTTAGACCCGGCCGCCGGCAGGCTCCACGGCCCGCAGGTCCGCCCACCTCCAGGCGGCCAGACCCAGCAGGATCGACAGGGTGCTGGCCCCCACCACCCCGGCGGACGCGCCGCCCCGTGCCACCATCCAGCCCCCCAGCGCCGCACCCAGGGGCAGGCCCAGCGCGACCACGGCGGCGTATGCGGAAAAGACCCGCCCCCGCAGGTGGTCGGGGGTGACCCGCTGGCGGGCGGTCAGGGCCAGGATGGGGTAGGGAGCAAAGACCATACCCCCGGCGGCCATCATCGCCGCCGCGGGGGCCACGGACCCGCCCACGGGAGGGCGGCCGTCAGCGCCCCCCACAGAGCGGGGCTGGCCGCCAGTCCGGCCCACGCCCGCTCCTCCCACCGCACCGACCCGGAGAGCAGGCCGCCGGCCATCCATCCCGCCGCAAACGCCGACCACAACATCCCCAGCGCCTGAGGCCCGGCACCCAGCACGTCCCGGACGAGCACCGGCAGGGCCACCTCCAGGGGGCCGTAAGCGAAGTTGTACAGGAACGTGAGTACCGTCAGGGCCCGCAGGCCCCGGTGCCCTGCCAGGTAGGCGACCCCGGCGGCCAGGCGCCACAGCCCCTCGGATCCGGCCGCGGCGCCGCGGGCGGGAGAAGGCGGCAGCCGGAGGAAGACGGCCGCGTCGGCCAGCAGCAGCACCGCCACGACGACGAAGGTCTGCGGCGCTCCCCGCCAGGAGACCAGCGCCCCTCCGGCGGCCGGTCCTGCCAGGGTCGCCACCTGGCTGGCCAGGTCCAGCAACGCGTTGGCGGTGATCAGGCGCTCGGGCCCCACGTACGCGGCCGCCAGCATCTCGGGGCCCAGGAGGGTGAACGCGGCCAGAAGGGCGTCGGCGGCCAGCAGGCCGTACATCCCCGGCAGGGTGAGGGCGTCTGCGGATGCCAGCGCGCCGACCACCGCCAGGACCCCGGCGCGCAGGACGCTCGTCCCCGCCAGGACCACCCGGCGGTCGGCGCGGTCGAAGATGGGGCCGGCGAGCAGCGCCCCGGCGGCCCGCACGAGTCCGCGGACCAGGAGCAGGACGCCCACCGCTCCGGCGGAGCCGCCCATCTGCAGTGCCAGCCACACCCCTGCCAGGGCGGAAATTTCGACGCTGAGCCAGTCCAGGAGCCGTCCGGCCACCACCCACGGATAGGTGCGGATGGACAGCACCTGGACGTACGCCGCCCACACGCCCCGCCGGGCGGAGCGGACGGCTGGGGGATCCGCACGCCGCCGGCTCAAAGAGGCCTCTCGAAGTACAGGTAGGTGCGTTCGGTGCGGGCTCCCAAATGGCGGACGAACTCGGCCGCCGCCACGTCCAGGGCCCAGTAGGTGGCCAGGGGAACCAGGCGGCGGTCCTGAGCCAGAGCGGCCACCTCCTGGGCCAGCGCCGTGCCCACGCCCCGGCGCCGGTGGGCCTCGCGCACCCCCACCATCCAGCGGCCCACCGGACCGTCGGCGCGCAGCAGGCCCACTCCCACCGGCACCGCCTGCCTCTCCGCCAGGACCGCCCAGGTCTCCTCCCGGCCCGGCCGGGACGGCCCGGCGGGCGGCGCGGCGGACGGGAAGATCTCGTCGTGCAGGCGCGCGATGACGCGGGCATCGTCCGGCGTCGCCCGGCGCAGCGCGTACCCCTCGGGCGCGCCGCCCCGCCGCCGGTCCATCCCGCGGGCCACCACCAGGGCGCTGGTCAGGGTGAACCCGAACCGGTGGACCAGGGTCAGGGTCCAGGCGTTGGTCTCCGCGCACCGCACCGTCAGCCGGTCCTGGCGGTCCCGCTGGAACAGGCGCACCAGGAAGTCATAGACCGACCGCAGGAGCGGCTGCGCGCCGCCGTCGCGCAGGTCGCGGGGCGGACGGACCAGCAGTTCTTCAACCAGCGTCTGACGGCCGGCCCGGCCCACGACGATCAGCCCTGCGGGACGGCGATCCACCTCGATGAGGTGCACCGCCTTCTCCGCCTGCAGCCACCAGAAGTCCTGGGGGCGGGCGGGGCCGTAGCGGTCCAGGCAGGCGGAGTAGCCGCCGCGGTAGGCGCTGTCGTACAGGTCCACCAGGACCGCGACGTCGGCGGCGGCGGCGGGACGGATCGCCACGCGCACGCTCTGCCTCCCTCAGCGGTCCACCACGATGGGCGCGTCCGCCCACAACCGCTCCAGGTTGTACAGCGCGCGGGCTTCGGGCCCGAAGATGTGCACCACCACCGCCCCGAAGTCCAGCAGGATCCACCGGGCCCGGGCATGTCCCTCCCGCCCCAGCAGCCGGGCGCCCGCGGCGGCCATCGCCTCCTCCACGGCCTCGGTGATGGCCCGGATCTGCACCGTGGTCTCGGCAGATCCGATCACGAAGTAGTCGGCCACCGGGGTGAACGCCCCGATCTCCAGGATGACCACGTCCTCGGCCTTCTTGGCCTCCATGGCGCCGGCGGCTCGCGCCGCCAGAGCCCGCGCGGAGGTCACCGGACCGTCCCTCCCGTCCGCAGGTACAGCCCGTGCTTGTGGATGTACACCTCCACGGGCTCGGGCACCAGGTAGCGGATGGGCCGGCCCTCGGCCACCCGCCGGCGGATGTCGGTGGAGGAGATGGCCAGGGCGGGGATCTCCATGACGTGGATGTTGGCCAGCAGGGTGCCGGTGACGTTGAACCGGCGCAGGTCGTGGGCGTCGATGGGGAATCCGGGGCGGCTGGCGGCGATGAACTGGCACAGGGTCAGCAGTTCCGCCGCCCGCTCCCACGCGCCCCGCACGATCTGCAGGATGGCGTCGGCGCCGGTGATGTAGAACAGCTCGCCCGCCGCATACGTCTGGCGCAGCTGCCGGATGGTGTCGATGGTGTACGACGGTCCCGGGCGGTCGATCTCGATGCGGGACACCGCAAAGTGCGGGTTGGTGGCGGTGGCCAGCAGGGTCATCCGGTAGCGGTGCTCCGGGTCGCTCACCCCGTCCAGGCTCTTGTGGGGCGGGTAGCGGTTGGGCACGAACAGCACCTGGTCCAGCCCGAACTGGACCCGGGCCTCTTCGGCGGTCACCAGGTGTCCGTAGTGGATCGGGTCGAACGTCCCCCCCATCACGCCGACGGCCGCCACCGCTCTCCTCCCCGCCCGTCGCCCCGCCGGGTCCCCCGCCCGGCCCTGCGGTCCGGCCGGGCTACCCGCTGGCGGCCGCCCCGGCCGGGGCCGGCTCGGCCAGGGCGTCGGCGACGGCGGCCATCAGCGCCTCCACACCTTCGCCGGTGGCCGCCGAGATGGGAAAGACCCGATACCCGGCCGCGCCGATCCGGGCTGCCACGTCCTCCACCCGCGCCCGGGCCGGGGGGAGGTCGATCTTGTTCAGGGCCACCAGCATCGGCCGGGACCGCAGGACCTGGTCGTACAGCCACAGTTCCGCGTTCACCACATCGAAGTCGGCCACCGGGTCCCGGTCGGTGGCCAGGTCCAGCAGGTGCACCAGGACCCGGGTTCGGGCGATGTGGCGGAGGAAGGTGTGGCCCAGCCCCGCGCCCTGGTGCGCCCCCTCGATGAGCCCGGGGATGTCGGCCAGCACGAAGCTGCGGCCGTCGGGCAGCCCCACCACCCCCAGGCAGGGCTCGGTGGTGGTGAACGGGTAGTCGGCGATCTTCGGCCGCGCCGCCGAGACGCGGCTGAGGAGGGTGGACTTGCCCGCGTTGGGCATCCCCACCAGCCCGGCGTCGGCCAGCAGCCGCAGCTCCAGCTCCAGCCGGCGCTCTTCCCCGGGCTGGCCGGGCTCGGCGTACCGAGGCGCCCGGCGGGTGGACGTGGCGAAGCGGGCGTTGCCCCGGCCGCCCCGCCCGCCCCGGGCCACCACCACCTGCTGGCCGGGGCGCACCAGGTCGGCCAGCACCGCGCCGGTGTCCGCGTCCTTCACCACGGTGCCCACCGGGACCGGGACGATCAGGGAGGCTCCCCGGCGGCCGTGCCGCCGCCCCCCTTCCCCGTGGCCGCCGCGCTGGGCGCGGTAGTGCTGGCGGTAGTGGAAGTCCAACAGGGTGGACAGGCGCTCGTCGGCCACCAGGATCACGTCGCCCCCGTCCCCGCCGTCGCCGCCGTCGGGACCGCCTTTGGGCACGAACTTCTCCCGGCGGAAGCTCACGCAGCCTCGGCCCCCGTCCCCCCCTTTGACGTGGATGACCGCCCGGTCGATGAACATCGGGTGAAGGCGGCCCGACCCGCGGGCCCCGGCGACGCCGGGGCCCGCCGTGACCGCAGGCAGCGGGCGGTTCCGGTCACGCGACGACGGGGTAGACGCTCACCCGGGGAGTGTCCCCCCTGCGCTCCCAGGCCACCACCCCGTCCACGAGGGCAAAGAGGGTGAAGTCCCGTCCCATACCGACGTTGCGGCCGGGCCTGACCCGGGTGCCCCGCTGGCGCACCAGGACACTCCCGGCGGTCACCCACTGGCCCGCAAAGCGCTTGATGCCCAACCGCTTGCCGGCGCTGTCCCGCCCGTTGCGGGACGATCCCATGCCCTTCTTGTGCGCCATCGTCGCACCTCGCCCCGCCCGTTACCCCGTGCCGGCGTCGGACAGGTGGATCCGGTCGATCCGCAGCAGGGTGTACGCCTGCCGGTGACCCTGCCGGCGCCGGTAGTGGGCCTTGGGTTTGTACTTGAGGACCAGGACCTTCCGGCCCCGGCCGTGCGCCATCACCGTCGCGGTCACCGTGGCGCCGGCGACGACCGGCGTCCCCACCCGGGTCCCCGCGTCGCCGCCGACCATCAGCACCCGGTCGAAGGTGACGGTGGCGCCGGGAGCGAGGTCTAGGCGCTCCACCTGAACCGTCTCCCCCTCGGCCACCCGGTACTGCTTGCCCCCGGTTTCGATGATGGCGTATGTCGCCGTCATGCGTCCTCCCGAAAGTCCAAAGTATTCTACCACGGCGCCGACACCCAGGCCAGAGGGACCCTCAGCGCGCCAGGATCCGGCGCAGGCGCGCCAGCAGGCTGTCCCGCGCGCCAGAGGCGGCGGCCGTCGCCAGGTCCTGGTCCTCGTCCGCCTCGCCCACGGTCACCACCTCTCCGGGACCGAAGTCCAGCCACACGGCGGCCTCCCGGTCCTGCCGGGCGCGGCGCTCCACCTCCTCCACCGACCCTCCCTCCAGGACCCGGACCCGCTCTACGTGCAGCCCCGGGCGGGCTCGCACCCGCAGCGTCCGGCCGAACCGCTGCTCCAGCGCCCGCAGCCAGGCATCCCCGTCCCGGAACAGCAGCTTCTCCACGTCGGGGTGGACCTCCATCAGCACCGCCGGCGCCCGCCCGGCCGCCAGGACCCGGCGCGCCTCCCGCCGCACCTTGTGGGCCATGGTCTCCGCCGCCAGGACCCGGCCGCGCCCCTCGCAGTAGGGACAGGGCATCCGCATGACCTCCTCCAGGTCCTGGTACACCCGCTTGCGGGTGATCTCCACCAGGCCCAGGGCCGTCAGGTCGATGATGTGCATCTTGGAGCGGTCGCGCCGGACCGCCTCCTGCAGCGCCTGCATCACCTGGCGGCGGTGCTGCTCGTTCTCCATGTCGATGAAGTCCACCAGGATGATGCCGCCGATGTCCCGCAGGGTGATCTGGCGCACCACCTCGTCCACGGCCTCCAGGTTGGTCCGGAAGATGGTGCTGGCCAGGTCGGTCTTGCCCACGTACTTGCCCGAGTTGACGTCGATGACGGTGAGGGCTTCGGTGCGGTCCACCACGATATAGCCGCCCGACCGCAGCCACACCTTGCGGCGCAGGGCCTTGTCCACCTCCCGCTCCACGCCCGTGGCCTCGAAGATGGGCTCCTCCCCCCGGTACAGCTGCAGGCGGGACACCAGCTTGGGGGCGAAGGAGCGCAGCAGGTCCGCCACCCGCTGGTACTCCTCGGGCGAGTCGATGAGGAACCGGTTCACCTCCTCGGTGAACAGGTCCCGCACCACCCGGCGGATCAGGCGCAGGTCCTGGTAGACCAGGGCCGGAGCGCGGCTGGTGCGGGAGCGCTGCTCGACGGTGGACCACAGCTGCAGCAGGAACTGGATGTCGTCGGCCAGTTCCTTCTCGGTGGCGCCCTCGGCCGCGGTGCGGACGATCACGCCCATGCCCGGCGGGCGCAGCCGGTCGGCCAGCTGGCGCAGCCGGCGGCGCTCCTGCTCGTCCTCGATCCGCCGGCTGACCCCCACGTAGTTCACGGTGGGCATCAGGACCAGGTAGTAGGCCGGCAGGGCCAGGTAGGTGGTCACCCGGGCCCCCTTGCTCCCCATGGGCTCCTTGGTCACCTGCACCAGGATCTCCTGACCCACCCGCAGCCGCTCGGCGATGGCCCCGCGCCCGAAGGACTCCTCCACCTCCTCGCCGGCCAGGCGCTGGGACCGGATGTCCCCCACGTGCAGGAAGGCGTTGCGGTCCAGCCCGATGTCCACAAAGGCCGCCTCCATGCCCGGCAGGACCGCCGCCACCCGGCCCTTGTAGATGTTGCCGGCCAGGGGCTCTCCCCGCTCGATGTACAGGTTGACCAGCCGGCCGCCGTCCAGGACCGCCACCCGCGTCTCCTGCGGCTCCACGTTCGCAATGATCTCCTTGGCCATAGCCGTCCCCATCCCGTCAGAAGAGGATTTTCTTGCGTCGCATGCCCACGTTCAGCACCAGGCCCGTGGCGGCCCCGAAGGCCACCAGGGCGCTGCCCCCGTGGCTGATGAACGGCAGCGGGATGCCCGTGACCGGCATCAGGCCCACCGTCATGCCGACGTTCACGAACAGGTGAAACGCCGTCAGGGCCACCGCGCCCACCGCCATCAGGGTCCCCACCCGGTCCTTGGCGCAGGCGGCGATGACCAGGCCTCGCCACAGCCACAGGGAAAACAGGCCCAGCAGGACCACCGCGCCCGCAAACCCCAGTTCCTCGCCCACCACGGTGAAGATGAAGTCGGTGTGCTGCTCCGGGATGAAGTGCAGCAGGTTCTGGGTCCCCCGCAGCAGCCCCTTGCCCCAGATCTGGCCCGAGCCCACGGCGATGCGGGACTGGATCAGGGCGTAGCCGGCGCCCAGCGGGTCGGCCCCGGGATCGAGAAACGCCAGCAGGCGCTGGCGCTGGTAGTCGTGCAGCATCCGCCAGACCAGCGGCGCCGCCGCCGCCGCTCCGGCCCCCAGGCCGGCCAGCAGCCGCAGGGGCGTCCCGGCGGCCACCAGCATCGCCGCCAGGACGGCGCCGACGGCCAGGGCGGTGCCCAGATCGGGCTGGCGGACGATCAGGACCATGGGCACCGCGGCGTGGACCAGGACCGGCAGCACCGCGCGCCAGGATCCCAGGTCCCGGTGCCCGTCCATGTGGCGGGCGAGGGTGATGATCAACGTCACCTTGGCCAGCTCGGAGGGCTGAAACCCGGTCCACGGTCCTATGGCCAGCCAGCGCTGGGCGCCGCCGCCGGACCGGCCCGCCACCAGGACCAGGACCAGCAGCAGGACCGAGCCGGCCCACAGAGGCCGCCACAGGCGCGCCCACGTCTGGTAGTCCACCGCGAGGACCGCCCCCAGGACCAGCAGGCTGACGGCGATGTGCGCCAGCCGCGTCCGGACCACCGCCCAGGGGTCGGCGGAATTCTGCACCGCGCTGTACAGGATCACCGTCCCTCCGGCCAGGAGGGCCACGGTGGCGGCCAGCAGGGGCCAGTCCAGGTACCGCAGCAGACGCCGGCTCACGGCGATCCCTCCTGCCGGGCCAGGGCCGCCTCCAGGACGGCGCGGGCCACCGGCGCCGCCGCGATCCCTCCCCGGAAGCCGTGCTCGACGAAGGCGACCACCACCACCTGCGGGTCGTCGGCGGGGGCGTAGCCGGCAAACCAGGCGTGGGGGCGCCCCCGGGGGTTCTCGGCGCTGCCGGTCTTGCCGGCCACCGCCACTCCCGGGAGGCGGGCGGCCACCCCGCTGCCGCGGTCCACCACCGCCCGCATGCCCTCCCGCAGCACGGCCAGCGTTCCCGGCCGCAGGGACACCTGGCGCTGCAGCACCGGCGCCACCCGGTCGGGGCTGTGCTGCGGGTGGGGGACGGCCAGCAGCACGTGGGGCTGCATCAGCCGGCCTCCGGTGGCGAGAGCGGCCACCATCCGGGCCACCTGCACCGGGGTGACCGTCACCGCGCCCTGACCGATGGACATGTTGACGGCGTCCCCCGGGTACCAGGGCTCGCCCACCAGGTCCTGCTTGGTCGCCGGGCTGGGGACGGTGCCCGCCACCTCGCCGGGCAGGTCGATGCCCGTCGGCTCGCCCAGTCCCAGCAAAAACGCGTACTGCGCCAGCACCTCCCCGCCCAGGCGGTAGCCCAGGGTGTAGAAGACCACGTTGACCGAGTGGGCGATCCCGGTGATGAAGTCGATGCGGCCCCAGGCCCGCAGGTCCCCGAAGGTCCACTGGCCCAGGCGGAAGTATCCGGGGGCGTCGAAGACGGTCCGCCGGCTCACGATCCCCCGCTCCAGGGCGGCCACGGCGGTCACCAGCTTGAACACCGAGCCCGGTTCGTAGGTGGCGCTGATGGCCCGGTTCAGCAGTGGCCGCCGCCTGTCGGACGCCAGCGCCTGCCAGCGGTCCGGACTGATCCCCCGGGCGAACAGGTTGGGGTCGAACGACGGCATGCTGGCCAGGGCCAGCACCTCCCCGGTGGCCGGGTCGAGGACCACCACCGCTCCCGCGTCCAGCCCCGTGGCCTGCAGGGCGTCCTCGGCGGCGGCCTGCACGTCCAGGTCGATGGTCAGGACGATGGCGCGGCCCGGGACCGGGGGCTGGCGGGACAGCACCCGCAGGGGCCGGCCCAAGGCGTCCACCTCCATCCGCAGCCGCCCGTCCACTCCCCGCAGCAGCGTCTCGTACGCCTTCTCCACCCCCGCCTTGCCGATCAGGTCGCCGGGCCGGTAGCCCTCGGTCCGGCGGGCGGCCAGCTCGTCGCTGTCGATCTCCCCCACGTAGCCCAGCAGGTGGGCCGCCCGGGAGCCGTGGAGGTAGTGGCGCACCGGGTCGGCCAGGATGATCACCCCGGGCAGGTCGAGGCGGTTCTCCTCGATGCGGGCCACCACGGCGGGGTCCACGTCCCGGGCGATCCGCACCGGCTCGAAGGGACGGGCGCGGGCGGCCCGCAGGCGCGCCTCGATCTGCGGGGCGGGCGTCCCCAGCAGGGCGGCCAGCCGGGCGACCACCACCGGCGGGTCCCGCAGTTCCAGGGGCAGCACAGCGACGGTGAACGCCGGCCGGTTGGCCACCAGGGCGCGCCCCCGCCGGTCGTAGATGATCCCCCGGGGCGCGGCCAGCGTGTACTCCCGGATGCGGTTCTCCTCCGACTGGCGGAAGTAGGCCGCGCCCTGCAGGACCTGAACCTGCCACAGGCGCACCAGCAGGACGCCCACTAAGGAGGCGACCACCACCGACAGAGCCTGCAGCCGCCGGGACGGCGGCGGACGGTCGATCACGCCGGTCTTCTCCCCGGAAGGGGCGGGTCAGCCCGCCCGGCGGACCCGCCCCTCCAGAATCCGGATGCCGCGGAAGACGGCGGGGGCGAGTGCGGAGTTGAGGACCACCTGGGCCGCGATGCGGGCCAGTTCGGTCGGCCAGGGTCCCAAGGCCAGCCCGATGACCGCGGCCACGGCCAGCAGGACGACCTCGGAGACCACGGTCCCGGCGGCGGTGGCCACGGCGGGCAGCAGGGGGTTGTCCAGATAGATGCTGCGCTCAAAC
This sequence comes from Armatimonadota bacterium, assembly GCA_037440005.1. GTDB lineage: Bacteria > Sysuimicrobiota > Sysuimicrobiia > Sysuimicrobiales > Kaftiobacteriaceae > Calidihabitans. Next base: position 76,756 of record JBBIUY010000010.1, read on the forward strand.
AGCCCGGACCCGAAGCCCACCACCAGCTTGGAGAGCCCGTACACTCCCAGGGGGCCTCCGCCGGACAGCAGGTCCTGGAGCAGGCCGGCGGCCGCGCCCACCACGGCCCCCCGCTCCGCCCCCTGCAGCACCCCGACGCCCACGGCCAGGGCCAGCAGCGGGTCCGGCGCCGCCCCGGCCACCCGCAGCCTCACCAGCCACGCGGCGTGCACCACCCCCGCCAGCGCCACCGCGCCGGCGTAGGCCAAGGCCCGCCTCACCGCGGGCGCTCACGTCCCGCACGGGACCGCCGCCCCCTCACTCTTCTCCCTCCCGCGCCGCCTGAGGGCATCAGCGCGGCACCAGGATCAGCACCTCCTCCAGCCGGTCCAGCGCAGCCGCCGGTTCCACCTCCGCCTCCAGCAGCAGCTCGCCTTCTTCCCGCACCACCCGGGTGATCCGCCCCAGGACCAGCCCCCGGGGGAACACGCCTCCCAGCCCCGAGGTGACCACCAGGTCTCCCGGCGCGACCTGCGAGGTCCGGGAGAGGTAGCGCAGGTGGAGCACCCACCCGCCCCGCCCCTCCACCACGCCCACGTCGCGGGTCCGCTGCACCAGGGCGCCCACGGCGCTGCGCGAGTCGGACACCAGAAGCACCCGGGCGGCGGTGGGCGTCACCTCCATCACCCGGCCCACCACCCCCTGGGCGGTCACCACCGGCGCGTTGCGCCGCACGCCGTCCCGGCTGCCCCGGTCCACCAGCACGGTGCCGTACCAGCTCGCCGCGTCCCGGCCCACCACCCGGGCTGCCACGGCCTGATGCGTCATCTGGGCCCGGAAGCCCAGCAGGTCTTCCAGGCGGCGGGCCGCCGCCGCCTGCTCCCGCAGCGCGGCCGCCTCCCGGGTGACCCGGTCCAGCTCCCGGCGCAGCCGGGCGTTCTCCGCCCGCAGCCGGCCGATCTCGGTGTACGCCGCCCACAGCCTCCCGGCCCCGTCGGCCACCCGGGCCAGGCCCACCTGCACCGGCTGCAGCGCCGCCAGGACCACCTCCCCCACCGCTCCCATCTGGCGCCGGTCGGGGGCGCGCACCTGCGTGGTGAGCAGCGCCACCACGCCCACGAACAGCGCTGCGAACACCGCGACGCGTCGCCGGACCGCGCGCAGTTCGGTCATGCCGCCCCTACAGCTTGCGCGAGGTGATCAGGACCCGTTTGAACGTCTCGATCTCCTCCAGCGCCCGTCCCGTGCCCAGGACCACCGCCGACAGGGGGTCGTCGGTGAGCATCACCGGCATCCCGGTCTCCTCGCTGAGCAGCCGGTCGATGCCCCGCAGCAGCGCCCCGCCCCCGGCCAGGACGATCCCCCGGTCCACGATGTCCGCCGCCAGTTCCGGAGGGGTCCGCTCCAGCGTCTGCTTGACCGCCTCCACGATCTGGGCCACGGGCTCCGCCAGGGCCTCCCGGGCTTCCGAACTGGTCATGCGGACCGTGCGCGGCAGCCCGCTGACCAGGTCGCGCCCGCGCACCTCGATGGTCTGCTCCTCCTTGAGGGGGTAGGCCGACCCGATAGTGATCTTGATCTCCTCGGCGGTGCGCTCCCCGATCAGGAGGTTGTAGGCCCGGCGGCAGTACTGGATGATGGCCTCGTCCATCTCGTCGCCGCCCACCCGGATGGACTTGCTGGTGACGATGCCGCCCAGGGCGATGACCGCCACCTCGGTGGTGCCCCCGCCGATGTCCACCACCATGCTGCCCACCGGCTCCGAGATGGGCAGCCCGGCCCCGATGGCCGCCGCCATGGGCTCCTCGATCAGGTAGGCTTCCCGGGCGCCCGCCTGCTCGGTGGCGTCGATGACGGCCCGGCGCTCCACCCCCGTGACCCCGGAAGGGATGCCCACGATCACCCGGGGCCGCAGCAGGGTGCGGTTGCGCAGCCCCTTGCGGATGAAGTAGGCCAGCATGGCCGCCGTGGTGTCGAAGTCCGCGATGACCCCGTCCCGCAACGGGCGGGTGGCGACGATCTGGCCGGGGGTGCGGCCGATCATGCGCTTGGCCTCCTCGCCCACCGCCAGGATCTGGCCGTCGTCGGCGCGCTTGGCCACCACCGACGGCTCCCGCAGCACGATGCCCTCCCCCCGGACGAAGATCAGCGTGTTGGCGGTGCCCAGGTCCACCCCCATGTCCCGGCTGAACCGACTGAAGAAACTCACCGTCCTGCCCTCCCCGGCGACGTGGTGCGTGGGAACATCTGCCCTCCCCGGCCGCGGGCTAGGCCCCCGGGGGGAACCCCAGGCACCGTTCCCGCAGGCTGCAGTACGCCCGGTCGCCCACGATGATGTGATCCAGCACCTCGATCCCCACCAGCCGCCCCGCCGCCCGCAGCTGCTCGGTGATCAGGATGTCGTCCCGGCTGGGCTCCGGGTGGCCGGAGGGGTGGTTGTGCACGACGATGACGGCGGCGGCGGACCGGCGGATGGCCTCCTTGAACACCTCCCGGGGGTGGACCGGCGCCGACTGCAGCCCGCCCACCGAGACGTCCACCACGTCCAGCACCTCGTGGCGGGTGTTGAGGAGGATCGCCCGGAAGTGCTCCCGGTCCAGCGAGCGCATCGACCCGCACAGCGCCGCCGCGTCGGCGGCGGACCGGATCGCCCGGCGCAGCGGGGGAGGCTCGGCCAGACGCCTGCCCAGCTCCAGGGCCGCCAGGACCCGCGCCGCCTGGCGTTCCCCCATGCCGGGCACGCTGGCCAGCTCGGCCACCGACGCCCGCCCCAGGGCCCCGGCGGACCCGAACCGGCGCACCAGCGCGGTGCCCACGTCCAGGGCGCTGTATCCCCGCACCCCGGTGCCGATCACCAGGGCCAGCAGTTCGGCGGTGGACAGCGCGCCGGCACCGCTGGTGCGCAGTCGCTCGCGAGGCCTGAGTTCTGCCGGGAGGTCCTTGATGGTCAGGCGGCCCGCCTCTGGCATGCCGTGCTCCGCGCCGCCCCCCACGGGGACGGTGGCCGGCGGCCCGGCCGTCGGGCGGTCGCGCCGCCGGGGGGAAGACGGCGGGGGAGGAGGCCTGGACCCGCTGCACCGCCCGCTGCCGGACCGCTCTGCGTCCGCGCTCCCCGCGCAGCGTCCCAAGTATAGCAACCGACCTGCGGCGATTCAACGCGGCCCCCTGACCCGGTCGGGCCAGCGGCACCCGGCCCGCCCGGGCGGGGCTACTGGAGCAGGCGGAAGATCCACACCGCCAGCAGGATGCCGACCACCGTGGCCAGGTTCAGCCGGACGGTGAACCCGCCGGTGAGGGTCAGGATGCGCAGGTCCAGGGTGAGGGGCGGGTCCAGCCCCGCCCGGATGTCGCGGCCGAGCAGTCCCAGGGCGGGGTAGGCGGAGGTGGCCTCGGCGATCACGCTGCCCAGCAGCGCGCCGGCCACCACCACGACCACCAGCATCCACCAGGGGGTGCGCGTGCGGCGAGCCACCGGGGCCACCCGGGTGTCAGGCCCGCAGGGCTACGGGCCGGGGCTGAGGGACTCCCGAGGCACCGGGCGCGGGGCGAAGATCCGGGCCACCCAGATGCTGGCCTCGTAGAGGAGGTAGGTGGGCAGGGCCATCAGCATCTGGGAGACCACGTCTCCCCCCGGGGTCAGCGCCGCCGACGCCGCCACGATCGCCAGCAGGGCGTAGCGGCGGCCGGCCGCCAGGGCGCCCGGGGTGACCACGCCCAGCCGGGCCAAGAACAGAATCACCACCGGCAGCTCGAACAGCACCCCGAAGGCCAGGACGAAGGCGGTGGCAAACGAGGTGTAGGCGGCCACCGAGATCATCGGCACCAGGGAGGGGGTCTGGTAGCTGAGCAGAAACCGCACGCCCACCGGCAGGATCACCCAGAAGGCGAAGTTGGCCCCGGCCACGAACAGCCCCAGGGCCGCCGGCAGCAGTCCCAGGGCGTACCGCCGCTCGGCGGACGTCAGGCCCACCGACACAAAGCGCCACAGCTGGTACAGCACCACGGGCAGGCTGAGGAACGCCCCGGACAGGGCGGCCACCTTCAGGCGGACGAAGAACGCCTCGGTGGGCGCCAGAAACACCACGCGGCCCACCGGCCGCAGCAGGATCGCCAGGATGCGCTCGACAAACAGCAGGCTGAGTCCCGTCCCGGCGGCGAACGCCGCCAGGGAGATGAGGAGCCGCATGCGCAGCTCCTCCAGGTGCTCGACGATGGTCATCGGGCGGTCTTCCACGCCGACCCCGACCCGCGCCGCTCAGGTGTTCTTTTTGTCCGATGCGGTCGCCCGGTCGATCTCGTTCTCGGCGTCCCGGACCGCGCTGCGGAACTCCCGGATGGCCTTGCCCAGCGCGCCGCCAATGCCGGCCAGCCGCGAGGGACCGAAGACCAGCAGAGCGATCACCAGGATGACAACGAGCTCCGTCCAGCCGATGTTGGGCATGCGCCACCTCCGCCCCGATTATACACCCCGCTCCCGGGCGGATCCGGCGCGCTCCCGCCGGCCCGCCCACGCCCCGGCCAGCAGGCCCGCCAGGACGGCCACCGCCACCGGCAGCCACCGCCCGGCCGCGCCCTCTCCCGCCCACCGCCGCCGAAGCGCCCGCAGGTCGGCGGCGATCTGCTCCCGGGCGCGGGCGATCGGGTCGTCGGGGGGCTGGCGGGTCACGGGCGGCGCTCCAGCATCTGGCGGATCGCCCGCCAGTCCTCCCGCAGGTCCTGCAGCAGCGTGAGCCGCCGGCGCCGCAGCCGCACCCGCGCCGCGGCGACCAGGACGACGGCCACGGCGGCCATCGCCGCCAGGACCACGGCGGTGGCCAGCCACGCCGGCAGGACCTCCGCCAGGACCAGGATCAGGACGGCGGCGGCCACCGGCACCATCAGCAGCAGCAGGATCGCGGCGGCGACCAGCAGGATCACCGCGGTGACCAGGTCGCGCGCCAGGGCCCGGGCGTCGGCCCGGGCCAGCCGCAGCCGGGCCTCCAGCAGGGCCCCCACCTGCTGCAGCAGGCGGGTCAGGACGGTGCCCACGGCCTCGGAGTGCTCCGGTGGCTGCTCCATGGCGAACGCGCTCTTAGTTCGCCCCGCCGGGCAGCCCCCCTGCATCGCCCGCCAGGGCGAACCGGATGGCCTCCCGGAACGGACGCGGGGTGATGCCGAAGACGCGGCGCACCGGCTCCGGGTCGCCCACGTTGTCGAGGATCAGCGCCTCAAACTCGTCGACGGTGATGGGCGGAGACGGCAGGCGGGCCATCTCCCGGACCAGCGCCCGGGCGGCCCGCAACGGGATGTGCACCTTCCACCGGCGCACGCCCAGGACCCCCATCACCTCGTCCAGCAGGGCGTCGTAGGTCAGCACCTCCGGTCCCACCACGTCGAAGGTCTGGCCGAGCACGTCGGGACGCTCCACAGCCCAGCGGACCAGCTCCACCACATCCCGCACGTCCACGGGCATCGACCGGTAGCGACCGGACCCCAGCACCGGCACCACCGGGGTCACCGCCGCCAGGGAGGCCAGCGGGCGGAATGGCGCCCCCAGCAGCCACAGGGGATACCAGGCCCCCAGGCGCACCACCGCCGCGAACTGCCGGGCGGCTCCCCCGCCGGGACCGATGATGAACGAGGGGCGGAAGATGACCCACGGCACCCCGCTGCGGCGCAGTTCCTCCTCCCCCGCCCACTTGGACTGCAGGTATCGGGGCGCCCGGGGCCCGGCGCCCAGGGCGCTGAGGTGCACGACCCGCCCCACCCCCGCGGCCCGCGCCGCCGCCGCCACCTCCCGCACCCCGCGCCGGTTGATCAGGTCGAAGGTGGCCCCCACCCGCTCCCGGATGATGGCCACCAGGTGGACGACGGCGCGGCAGCCGGCCACCGCCCGCTCCAGCGCCGCCAGGTCGCCCACGTCGGCTTCGACCACCTCGCACTCCCACCGGCGCAGCTGGGCGACCCGGTCGCTCTTGGAGGTGGCGGGACGCACCACCGCCCGCACCGGCATCCCGGCGTCCCGCAGGCCGCGGACCACGTGGGCGCCGACGAATCCGGTGGCGCCGGTCACCGCCACCGCACCGGAGGTGTGTGCCTGTGCCGGCATCCTCCGCCCTCCCCCGCGTCAGACGCCGGCGGGCGCGCGGAACGGCCCGGAGCGCGTCCCGCACGGCGCGGGGATCCCGCCGGCCGCCCCGTGTCCGGGGACGGGCTCTAGCGCGACCGCACCACCACGAATTCGGTGAGGGCCAGCAGGCTGTCCTTGGCCGGGCCGGGCGGCAGGGGCGCCAGGGCGTCGGCGGCCCGGCGGGAGTAGCGGCCGGCCACGTCCAGGGCGTACTCGATGCCCCCGTAACGTTCCAGCAGCCGCCGCACGTCCTCCCGCGCCCCGTCGCCCAGAGGTCCGTGCATCAGGCGCAGCAGGTGGTCCCGGTCCTGGGGCGTGGCCTGCCGGAGGGTGCGGATGACGGGCAGGGTCACCTTGCCGGTCTGGATGTCGCTGTAGACCGGCTTGCCCAGCGCGCCCTCCCGGCCCACCAAATCCAGGGCGTCGTCGGTGATCTGAAACGCCATCCCCCAGTGCAGGCCGAACGTCCCCAGGCGCTCCGCGGCCAGCGGGTTGCCGGCCAGCAACCCTCCCGCCCGGCAGGCCGCCGCGAACAGGTGGGCGGTCTTGCCGGCGATGATCTGGAAGTACACCGCTTCGTCGTCGTGGGGCTGCTGGCCGTACTTGACCTGGAGGATCTCGGCCTGGCTCATGCGCACCGTGGCCACGGCCAGGGTGGGCGCCACCTCGGGGTGGCGGATGCGGCTGAGGAGGTCGAACGCCTTGCTGAACAGGTAGTCGCCCAGCAGGACGGCGATCTGGTTGCCCCACTGGACGTTGACGGTGGCCACCCCCCGGCGCACGGCCGACTCGTCGATGACGTCGTCGTGGATCAGCGACGCCACGTGGATGAGCTCCACCGCCGCCGCCAGCCACAGCCGCGCCTCCCCGGCCCCGCCGCTGGCCTGGGCGGCCAGGCACACCAGGGCGGGGCGGATCATCTTGCCCCGGGTGCCGAGCACGTGGCGCACCAGGTCCCCGATGAAGGGGTCGTCGGCCTGCAGCTCCTGCTCCAGCAGCCGGTGCAGGCTGTCCAGGTCGTCCCGAACCGGGGCGTAGATGGCCGCCAGGTCCATCGCGCCTGTGGGGGCAGAGGCCGAACGTCGCCTACGGGGCCACGGTGATGGTGGTCTTCATGCCGGCCTCCAGGTGGCCGGGAATGTTGCAGACCACCTCGTAGGTGCCCGGCCGCAGGTCCACGGTGATCTCCTTGGACCCGCCGGCGGGGATGGCGTCCACCTCCACGCCCAGCCCTTCGATGACGAAGTTGTGCTCGATGGTGCCCTCGTTCTTGATGACCAGGGTCGTCTTGCCGGCCTTCAGCGGCGTGCCGGGAAACGCGATGGCCCACTCGGTCTCGGTCACGGTGACGGCTCCCGCCGCCGGCGCCGCCGGCTGTGTCCCGCGGGGGCCTCCGCCCCCGCAGCCGGCGGCCAGAACCGCCACGGCGGCCAGCGCCGCCCACCGCCCCATCCGCCTGCCCATAGGATCCCTCCCGGGTGAGTGTGATGTGGGACAAACCGCCCCCAGAATAGCAAAGCGCGCCCCGGGTGCCTAGGCGTCCCCGGCCCGCCCGATCCGCGGGCGGGGACTAGGCTGTCCTGTTTGGATGTAGTGTTTGCACTTGGGAGCCTCCCCCAAGGAAAGGGAGG
>JBBIUY010000011.1:0-75737 GCA_037440005.1 Armatimonadota bacterium
GTGTTCAGGGCTCGGTTGGAGTCTCAAAGTGCAAACACCTAGTCCGCACTGGACAATCTAGTGGACCCCCAGGACCACGACGGTGCCGATCTGCATCAGGTCCCCCCACGCCTGCGCCACTCCCCGCTCGGGGTTGCCGGGCACTTGCCGGGCCCCCGCCTCCTGGCGCAGCTGCCAGAACAGTTCGCACACTTTCATCAGCCCGGCGGCCGCGATGGGGTTGCCCACCCCCATCAGGCCCCCCGACGGGCAGGAGGGCAGGTCCCCGGTGCGGTCGAACCGGCCGGCCGCCAGGTCTTCGGGCGCCTTGCCCCTGTCGGCCAGCAGCAACCCTTCCAGGTGGTGCAGTTCCTTGTAGGCGAACGGGTCGTAGGGCTCGGCGATGTGGATCTGCCGGCGCGGCTCGGTGATCCCCGCCATCTCGTAGGCCATGCGGGCGGCGCGCTCCACGTACTGGGGGTAAGCGAGATCCCGGTTGCCCCAGTAGGACGTGTCCAGCGACCACCCCACGCCCTGCACCCACACCGGGCGGTCGGTCAGGCGGGGGGCCAGCTCCTCGGCGGCCAGGACCACCGCGGCGGCGCCGTCGCTGACCGGGCTGACCATCAGGCGGTGGACCGGCCAGGCCACCACCTCGGAGGCCAGGACGTCGGCCACCGTCAGGTCGGCGGCCACCTGAGCGCAGGGGTGGGCCAGGGCGTTGCGCTTGTTCTTGACCGAGACCAGGGCGATGTCCTCGTTGCGGATGCCGTAGGTGGCCATGTAGCGCTGCTGCTCCAGGGCGAAGATCCACAGCAGGTTGGGACCCAGGGGGCGCTCGAGGATGTGGTCGAAGATCGTGAGAAACGCCGCCTGGGGGTGGGGCTGGCAGCTGCTCATCTTCTCCTCGGCCACCACCAGGACCAGGTCAAACAGCCCCGAGGCCACCAGCGTCCAGCCGCTGATGATGCCGAAGACGCCGGACCCGCCGCCCACATAGGCCCGCAGGTACGGCCGCCTCACTCCGCCGGCGCCGTCCAGCAGCCACTCCCCCTTCATGTGGACCCCGTCGAAGGCGTCCGGCGCGGTGGCCATGACCACCGCCTGCACGTCCCGCAGCCTCGCCCCCGCCGTCTGGAGGGCCTGGCTGGCGGCGTAGTAGGCCAGTTCCTTACCGGTCTCCAGGGCGCGGCGCATGAACAGGGTCATCCCCGCCCCCACCACCGCCACCCGCCTCCGCGGCTTGCGCCTCAGGGTGCCGTCCACGCCCGTCGCCTCCTGCGGATCGGTGTCACCGCCAGCCGGCCCCGCGGTTCCCCGTCGCCGTGCGTCAACGTCTCCTCCCCTCAGTCCGCGCCCAGGACCAGCGCCCCGCCGGTCTGGGTGGGCACCCCCCGCCAGGAGATCACCAGGCCGGTGGTGGCGCCGGCCACCTGGACGGGACCGGCCTCCCCGCGGATCTGGCGGACGGCTTCCACCACCCGGTACAGGGCGGAGGCATCAAAGCAGTGTCCCAGCCCCAGGCTGCCGCCCGACGGGTTGGTGGGCAGGCGCCCGTCCCGGCGGGTCTCGCCCTCCAGGGCCATCCGCCCCGCCTCTCCCGGTGCGGCGAGCCGGGCCGCCTCCAGGTGCTGTAGCTCCTTGTAGGCGTAGGTGTCGTCCACCTCGGCAAACCGGATCTCCCGCGCGGGGTCGGCCACCCCCGCCATCCGGTAGGCCATCTCCGCGGCCAGGGCGGCGTAGGTCGCCGCCGCCCAGGAGCGGGTCCCCAGCCAGGGGGTGTCGGACGCCCACCCGATCCCGCGGATCCACACCGGCCGGGCGCACCGCTGTGCCGCCTCCGCCGACGCCAGGACCAGGACCACCGCGCCGTCGGCGGGCGGGCTGATGTGCAGCGCCCGCAGAGGCTCGCACACCGGGGAGGACGCCAGGACGGCCGACGGATCCAGCAGCGCCCCGTAGGGCGCGGCGGGATGGTCCAGGGCGTGACGGCGGTTCTTCACCACCACCATCGCCGCCGCCTCCTCGGGCGTGGCGGTCTCGTGCAGGTACCGGCGCATCTCCAGCCCCGCCACGTAGTGGGGGCTGTAGCCCAGGGGGCGCTCGTACACCGGGTCCAGGGCCATGGCCAGGACCTGTTCCGGCCGGCGGACGTTGCTGGCCTTGGCGTGCGCCTCCACCACCACCAGGTCGGCGATGCCGCTGCGGATCAGCGCCACCGCCGCGGCCACGCCCGCCAGGCCGTCGCCGGCCACGGTGTGGACCGGCCGCAGCACCGCGCCCAGCTGGTCGGGGACGTACTCGTCGGTGATGCTGGTGCCCTCGTGGAAGTCCTCGGCGACGCTGACGAAGCTGTGGACGTCCCCCGCGGCCACCCCGGCGTCGGCGTACGCCCGGGAGGCCGCCTCGAAGACCATCTCGCGGTAGGATCGGTCCACCGACACCGGGCGGGGCGGCGTGGCGCCCACGCCCACGATGGCCACGCGGTCGGTCACCGGCAGTCCTCCGGCACAGGGCCCTGGGAGGGGATTACCGGCGGCGGCGGGAGACTCCTGCCGGGGCGGGGACGGGAGGGACCGCCGGCGCAGGAACGCTCCCGCAGCGCGCGAAAGTACCGCAGTGGGCGCGTCACCGTCCATGGACTTCCAGCTGACCGACGAACACCGGATGGTCCAGGCCGCGGTCCGGGAGTTCGCCACCCGGGAGATCCTGCCCCGGGCCGCCGACCTGGACCAGACGGGTGCGTTTCCCGCCGACCTGATTCGCCGGGCCGCCGCCCTGGGCCTGATGGGCATGATCGTCCCCGAGGAGTACGGCGGCGCCGGGATGGATGCCATCAGCTACGTGATCGCCCAGGAGGAGCTCGCCCGGGCGTCGGCGGGCCTGCAGACCATCATCACCGTGAACAACTCCCTGGTGTGCGACCCCCTGGTGCGCTTCGGCACCGACGAGCAGAAGCGGCGCTACCTGCCCCGGCTGTGCTCGGGAGCGTCGTTGGGGTGCTACTGCCTGACCGAGCCGGCCGCCGGGTCGGACGCCATGGCCCTGCAGACCACCGCCCGACGGGACGGAGACCACTGGGTCCTGCGGGGGACCAAGGTGTTCGTCACCAACGGGGTGGAGGCCGACGTGTGCATCGTCTACGCCCGCACCGGCCCCGAACCGGGCGGGCGGGGACTGTCGGCGTTCATCGTGGAGAAGAGCTTCCCGGGCATCGCCGTCGGCAAGGTCGAGAAGAAGCTGGGCATCACCTGCTCGTCCACCGCCGAGATCGTCCTGGACGACTGCCGGGTGCCCGCCGACAACCTCCTGGGGGAGGTGGGGATGGGCGGGCGCATCGCCCTGAGCACCCTGGACGGAGGGCGGCTGGGCATCGCCGCCCAGGCGGTGGGGATCGCCCGGGCGGCTCTGGAGGAGGCCACCGCCTACGCCGCCACCCGGCGCCAGTTCGGCCGGCCCATCGGCGAGTTCCAGGCCATCCAGTTCGCGCTGGCCGACATGGCCACCCGCATCGAGGCCGCCCGGTTGCTGCTGTACCGGGCCGCTTACCTGCGCCAGCGGGGGGTGCGCCACACCCGGGAGGCCTCCATGGCCAAGCTGTTCGCGTCGGAGACCGCCATGTGGGCGGCCCACCGGGCGGTGCAGATCTTCGGCGGCTACGGCTACGTGCGGGGCTACCCGGTGGAGCGGTACTTCCGGGACGCCAAGATCACCGAGATCTACGAGGGCACGTCGGAGATCCAGCGGCTGGTGATCGCCCGCCACCTGGTGCAGGCCACCTGAGGAGGGAGGCCCGCCGTGCACATCGTCGTGTGCGTCAAGCAGGTGCCCGACACCGAAGCGCCCATCCGCATCCGGCCCGACGGCACCGGTATCGAGGAGTCGGGGCTGTCGTTCGTGATGAACTACTACGACGAGCACGCCACCGAGGCCGGCCTGCGCCTGCGGGAGCAGTTCGGGGGCACCGTCACCCTCGTGAGCGTGGGACCCGAGCGGGCCCGGGAGGCGCTGCGGACGGGGCTGGCCATGGGCGCCGACGAGGCCATCCTGGTCACCGACCCGCAGCTGGACCGGGCCGACCCGGTGGGGGTGGCGCGGGTGCTCGCGGCGGTGATCCGCACCCTGCCCTACGACGTGGTGCTGTGCGGCAAGATCAGCACCGACGACAACGCTGGCATCGTGGGCCCCGCCCTGGCCGAGTACCTGGGCGTCCCCCAGGCGACGGCCGTCGCCCGCCTGGAGGTGGACGCCGCCGGGTCCCGGGCGCTGGTCCACCGGGAGGTGGAGGGGGGCGTGGAGGTCCTCAGCGTCCCGCTGCCGGCGGTGCTGACGGTGGAGCGCAGCCTCAACGAGCCCCGCTATCCCTCCCTGCCCGGCATCATGAAGGCCAAGCGGACGCCGATCCGGACCCTCACCCTGGCGGAGGTGGGCCTGGCCGCGCCCGCCCCCCGGGCGGTCCTGGCCCGCCTGGAATCCCCGCCGGCGCGGCGGGCGGGGCGGATCGTCCAGGGCGACGCCGACGACGCGGTCCGGGAGATCGTGCGGTTTTTGCGGGAGCAGGCGCGGGTTCTGTGAGGGAGACCCATGGGCGCGGACGTGTGGGTGCTGGTCGAACACAGCCAGGGCAGTCCCAAGCGCATCAGCCTGGAACTGCTCACCTGCGGCCGGGACCTGGCCCGGGCGACGGGAGGGCGCCTGGTCGCAGTGGTGCCGGGGGCGGGGGTGCAGCCGGTGGCCCGAGCGGTGGCCTCCCGGGGAGCCGACGTGGTCTACGCCGCCGACCACCCCCTGCTGGAGCCCTACACCACCGACGGCTACACCACGGTCCTGGCGGACGCGGTGCGGGAGGAGGAGCCGGCCGTCCTGCTGGTAGGCAGCACGGCTCAGGGACGGGACCTGGCGCCCCGGCTGGCCGCCCGCCTGGAGGCGGGGATCGTCACCGACTGCACCTCGGTGGCGGTGCAGGACGGCGCCCTGGTGGCCACCCGCCCCATGTACACCCGCAAGGCCATCGCCACCGTCCGGGTGGACGGCGGCGGGCTCCGGATCGCGGTGGTCCTGCCGGCCATGTACCCGGTGGCGCCGCCGGCCGAGCGCGCCGCCGAGGTGCGGCCGTGGCCGGTGCGCCTGGAGGCCGCGGCCATCCGGACGCAGGTCCAGGAGATCCGGGCCCTCAGCCGGGACACGGTGCCGCTGGTGGAGGCCGACGTGGTCGTCAGCGGGGGCCGGGGCCTGCGGGGCCCGGAGAACTTCGCCCTGCTGGACGAGCTGGCCCGCGCCCTGGGAGGTGCCGTGGGATCCTCCCGGCCTCCGGTGGACTCCGGGTGGGTGCCCCACGACTACGAGATCGGACAGACGGGCAAGACCGTCAGCCCCCAGGTGTACATCGCCTGCGGGATCTCGGGCGCCCCCCAGCATCTGGCGGGGATGTCCGGGTCCAAGTACATCATCGCCATCAACAAGGATCCCAACGCGCCCATCTTCCAGGTGGCCGACCTGGGGGTGGTGGGCGACCTGTTTGAGATCGTGCCCAAACTCAGCCAGGCGGTCCGGGCCGCCAAGGCGTCGCCGTGACGGCAGCGGCCGGGCCTGGGGCACAGCCATGAGGCGGGGGTGGTGGGTGTGGTGACGTCGGAGGAGGTCGCCCGGCTGGCCCGGGAGCGCCGGCGGTGGGAGGAGACGACCCTGGCCGAGTCCCTGGCGCGGCAGCCGGAGCGGCCGGCGCGCTTTGCGACCCTGTCGGAGGCCGAGGTGGCGCGCCTGTACACGCCCGAGGACCTGCCGGGGTTTGACTACCTGCGCGACCTGGGCTTTCCGGGCGAGTACCCGTTCACCCGCGGCATCCACCCCACCATGTACCGGGGGCGGCTGTGGACCATGCGCCAGTTTGCCGGGTTCGGTTCGGCCGAGGACAGCAACCGGCGTTTCCACTACCTGCTGGCCCAGGGGCAGACCGGCCTGTCGGTGGCGTTCGACATGCCCACCCTGATGGGGTACGACTCGGACCACCCCCGGGCCCGGGGCGAGGTGGGCCGGGAGGGGGTGGCGGTGGACAGCCTGCTGGACATGGAGATCCTCCTGCGGGGCCTGCCCCTGGACCGGGTGACCACCTCCATGACCATCAACGCGCCCGCCAACGTGCTGCTGGCCATGTACATCGTGGCGGCGGAGCGGGCGGGGTTCCGGTGGGACCAGCTGGGCGGGACGACCCAGACCGACATGCTCAAGGAGTTCATCGCCCAGAAGGAGTGGATCGTCCCCCCCCGGCCGTCCATGCGGTTGATCCAGGACATGCTGGTCTTCGGCACCCGCCACCTGCCCCGGTGGAACGTGCTGAGCATCAGCGGGTACCACATCCGGGAGGCGGGCGCCACCGCCGTCCAGGAGCTGGCGTTCACCCTGGCCGACGGCATCGCCTACGTCCAGGCGGGCATCGAGGCGGGGCTGGACGTGGACGACTTCGCCCCGCGGCTGTCGTTCTTCTTCGACTGCCACAGCGACTTCTTCGAGGAGATCGCCAAGTTCCGGGCGGCCCGGCGGATGTGGGCGCGGATCATGCGGGAGCGCTTCCGGGCCCGCCACCCCCGCTCCTGGTGGCTGCGCTTCCACACCCAGACCGCCGGCGTGTCCCTGACGGCCCAGCAGCCCCTGAACAACATCGTCCGGGTGGCCCTGCAGGCCCTGGCGGCGGTCCTGGGCGGCACCCAGTCCCTGCACACCAACTCCATGGACGAGACCTACGCCCTGCCCACCGAGGAGGCGGTGACGGTGGCCCTGCGCACCCAGCAGATCATCGCCTACGAGAGCGGGGTCACCCACACGGTGGACCCGCTGGGCGGGTCCTACTACGTGGAGGCCCTCACCAACCGCATGGAGGACGAAGCCGAGGCGTACATCCGCAAGATCGACGAACTGGGCGGGATGGTGCGGGCGGTGGAGCTGGGCTTCCCCCAGCGGGAGATCGCCGAGGCCAGCTACCGTTACCAGCAGCAGCTGGAGCGCAAGGAGAGGATCATCGTCGGCGTCAACGAGTTCGTCGTGCCCGAGGAGCGCCCCATCCCCATCCTGCGCATCGATCCGGAGGTGGAGCGCCGGCAGATCGAGCGCCTCCGCCGGGTCCGGGCCGAGCGGGACGAGCGGCGGGCCCGGGCGGCCCTGGACGCCCTGGCCCGGGCGGCGGAGGGGACCGGCAACACCATGGAGGCGGTGGTGGAGTGCGTCCGGGCCCTGTGCACCCTGGGGGAGATCTGCGACGTCTTCCGGGCGGTGTACGGAGAGTACAGGGAGCCGGCCATCATCTAGGGGGGCGACCGGCCGATCCCTGATCTTTGATCTGATCCCTGATCTCTGATCCCTGATCCCGTAGTAAGATAGGGTATGCCATGGCTGCGTCCGCCGTGAGGATCCTCATCGCCAAGCCGGGGCTGGACGGGCACGACCGCGGGGCGAAGGTGGTCGCCCGGGCGCTGCGCGACGCGGGCTACGAGGTGATCTACACCGGGCTGCACCAGACCCCGGAGATGATCGTCAACGCCGCGATCCAGGAGGACGTGGACGCCATCGGCCTGTCCATCCTGTCCGGCGCCCACATGACCCTGCTGCCCCGGGTGGTGGAGCTGCTGCGGGAACGGGGAGCCGACGACATCGTGGTCTTCGCCGGGGGCATCATTCCCGAGGAGGACATCCCCGCGCTGCGGGCGGCGGGCATCCGCGAGGTCTTCCTGCCGGGAACGCCGCTGCAGTCCATCGTCCAGTGGGTGGCGACCCACGTCCGGCCCCGCGGCGTGGCCGCCTGACCGGTGCGCACGGGTCCCCTGCAGGCCGGCGAGCCGGTCCTGCTCATCGACCGCAAGGCGCGCCGGTACCTGATCACCCTGCGGGAAGGCGCCACGTCCGACCTGCGGGGGGGCAAGCTGGCCCACGACCACCTCATCGGCACATCCGAGGGCCGCGTGGTGCGCACCACCCGGGGCGAGCCGTTCCTGCTGGTCCGTCCCACCCTGGCCGAGTTCGTCCTGGAGATGCCCCGGGGCGCCCAGATCATCTACCCCAAGGACCTCAGCGCCATCCTGCTGGCGGCCGACGTCTACCCCGGGGCGGCGGTCCTGGAGGCCGGCACCGGATCCGGCGCCCTGACCATGACCCTGTTGCGGGCGGTGGGGCCGGCGGGACGGGTGTATTCCTACGAGGTGCGCCCCGAGTTCGCCCGCCGGGCCTCCCAGAACATCGCCGCGTACCTGGGTCCCCAGGAGCACCTGGTGCTCCGCCAGCACGACGTGTACGCGGGCATCCCCGACGCGCCGCTGGACCGGATCATCCTGGACGTGCCCGAGCCCTGGCGGGTGGTGCCGCACGCCGCGCTCGCCCTGCGGCCGGGGGGCGTCCTGCTCTCCTACGTCCCCACGGTCCCCCAGGCGGCGCAGATGGTGGAGGAGCTGCGCCGGTCGGGCCAGTTTGCCCTGATCGAGACCTTCGAAACCCTGGTGCGCTCCTGGGAGATCGCGGGGCCCAGCGTCCGCCCCGCCCACCGCATGGTGGCCCACACGGCGTTCATCACCACAGCCCGCCGCGTGCTGGAGCCCGTGCCCTGGTCGGCCCGGCCGTCGGGGCGGGACGAAGGCCCCGCCGCGTAGACCGCCACCGCCTCCGCGATCCTTCCCGGCGTGCCGGCGCCGGTGGCCTCTGGACCTAGCGCAGGGGCCAGGCCAGGGGGATGACCGCCAGACTCACCGCCACAAGCACCGCGGCGAGGGGGAGGCCGACCCGCAGGTAGTCGCCCATGCGGTAGCCGCCGGGGCCCATGACCATCAGGTTGACGGGGTTGCCCAGAGGGGTGAAGGTGGTGCCCGTGCCGGCGATGACGGCCATGACCAGGGCGTGGGGGGACACCGCCAGGGTCGCGGCCACCTGCAGCGCCACCGGCACCAGCACCGCGGTGGCCGCGACGCTGGGCATGAGCTGGTTGAGCACCACCGACGCCACCAGCACCGCCGCCAGCACCGGCAGCGGCCCGTCCCGGGCCACCCGCAGCGCCCCCTCGGCCACAGCCCGGGCCGCCCCCGTGGTCTGCAGCGCCGCGCCCAGAGGCAGGAGCGCTCCGGTGAACACCACCACCCGCCAGTCCACCACCTGGAGGAGGTCGTCGGCGGGCAGGCATCCGCTGACGACGATAACGGCGGCCGCCAGCCAGGTGGCCACCACGATGGGCAGGCCCGCGGTGGCCGCCACCGCCAGCACCCCCAGGGCCGCCAGGGCCCACGGCGCCCGCTCCGGGCGGACGTCCGCCGCCTGAGGACCCAAGACCACGAAGTTGGGATCCCTGCGCAGCAGGGCCAGCCGGTCCCGCCGGCCCTGAACCAGCAGCGCGTCGCCCACCCGGATGGGCACGTCGGCCAAGCCGCTGCGGCGGGGGCGCCCCTGCTGCCAGACCGCCACCACCGTCAGGCCGTACCGCTCCCGGAAGCCGATCTCGCGCACCGTCCGCCCGTCCAGGGCGGACCGGGGCGCCAGGACGACCTCGGCCAGCTGCGCGTCCCCGCCGTCCAGCGCGCCCGGATCCAGATCTCCCACGACCTCCAGCCCCGCCGCCTCCAGCGCGCCCGACCGGGCCGGATCGTGCAGCGGGCCCGCCACCACCAGGGTGTCGCCGGCCTCCAGCCGCTCGTCCCGGGAGGGCGCCACCACCCGTCGGCCGCGGCGGGTGATGGCCAGGACCGTCACCCCCAGGACGCGTCCCAGGTCGCTGTCGGCCAGGGTCCGCCCGGCCAGAGGAGAGCCGGGGCCCACCCGCACGGCATGCAGCCGCTCCTGCAGCCTGTAGACGTCCGCCAGACGGGCGTCCTCGGGCAGCGCAATTGGGCCGCGGTCCGGCAGCCAGCGCCGCCCCACCACTCCCAGAAAGGCCACCCCGGCGACCAGAAACGCCGCCCCCAGCGGCAGGAACTCGAACAGCCCCAGGGGGCGGTGGCCGCTGTCGGCGAGCAGCTGGCTGGCCAGGAGGTTGCTGGGGCCGGAGACGAGGGTGAGGTTGCCTCCCAGCCGGGTACCCAGGGCGAGAGGCAAAAGGAGCCTGGAGGGGCTGGTGCCGGCCTGCCGGGCCGCCGCCAGGGCGACGGGCAGCAGGACGGCCATGGCGCCGATGCTGTTCATCACCCCGGACAGCAGGCCGGCCGCCCCGCAGAACAGCAGGATCAGGCGGACCTCCTGCCGTCCGGCCGCCCGCAGGATCCACCGGCCCAGGGCCGAGGCCACCCCGGTCCTCTCCAGCCCGGCGCTGACGACGAAGACCGCCGCGATCGCCGCCAGGGCCGGCGACCCGAATCCCGCCACCGCCGCCCGGACATCCAGCGTGCCGCTGAGGACCAGGACCAGAGTGGCGGCCAGGGCCACGACCTCCGGAGGCCAGCGACCCCAGGTCAGGACCGCCGCGACCGCGGCCAGAACCGCCAGGGTCAGGGCCGCCGGACCGGACACGGCCTACAGGGCTTCCACGGCCACCGCCACCGCTTCCCCTCCGGCCAGGCAGACGGCGGCCACGCCCCGGCGCGCGCCGTGACGGGGCATGGCGTGCAGGAGGGTGGTGAGGATGCGGGCGCCGCTGCACCCGATGGGATGCCCCAAAGCCACGGCTCCCCCGTGGACGTTCACACGGTCCAAGGACAGTCCCAGGTCGCGGCAGACGCCGATGACGACGGCGGCGAACGCCTCGTTGATCTCGAAGAGGTCGACGTCCTCCAGGCGCCAGCCCACCTTCCCGAGCAGGGCGCGGATGGCGCGGGCGGGGGCGATGGTGAACCACTCGGGGTCCAGGGCCGCCCCGGCTTGCCCCACCACCCGGGCCAGGGGCCGGGCGCCCATCCGCCTGGCGGCGTCCGCCGACGCCAGGACCACCGCGGCGGCCCCGTCGCTGATGCTGCTGGCGTTGGCCGCGGTGACCGTCCCCCCGTCCTCAAACGCCGGCCGGAGGGTGGGGATCCGGGCGAAGTCCACCCGCCGGGGTTCCTCGTCCTCGGCCACCTGACGGGTGCCGCCGTCCGCGGGCGCCGGAACCGGGACGATCTCGGCGGCAAAAAGGCCGGCGTCCATGGCCTGCAGGGCCCGGGTGTAACTGCGGCGGGCATAGTCGTCCTGCTCGTCCCGAGTGATCCGGTACTCCCGGGCCAGCAGTTCGGCGCAGTTGCCCATGTGCAGACGGCGGTAGGCGTCCACCAGCCCGTCCTGCAGGATGGCGTCCACCACGGCGCCGTCGCCCAGGCGCAGCCCCGTCCGGGCGCGGGGCAGCAGGTAGGGGGCGGCGCTCATGTTCTCCATGCCGCCGGCCACGACCACCTCCGCGTCGCCGGATGCGATGGCCTGGGCGCCGAGCATCACCGCCTTCAGGCCCGACCCGCACATCTTGTTCACGGTGGTCGCGGGCACCGAGGCGGGCAGGCCGGCGTACAGGGCCGCCTGCCGGGCCGGTGCCTGGCCCACGCCGGCTGTCAGCACGTGGCCCATCACCACCTCATCCACCCGGTCGGGCGCGACCTGGGCCCGCCGCACGGCCTCGGCGATGGCCACGGCGCCCAGGCGCGGAGCCGGGACCGCCGCCAGCCCCCCCAAAAACCGTCCGATGGGAGTCCGGACCGCGCTGAGGATCACCACATCGCCCATGGATGCGCCCCCGCCCGCGTCGTCACGTCCAGTCTACCCCCGTCCGCCGCGTCGGGGCAACGCGAGATCTTCCCCCGCCGCGGGCTCCTGTGCTAGACTCGCACCACCATTTCCTCCGACGTGGGGGGTCCGATGCGCTCGCTCACCGTCGGCCCGCACGCCTACCCGGTCAACGCCCGCGGGCACCTGGAGATCGGCGGGGTGGACGCCCTGGATCTGGCCCGGCAGTTCGGCACGCCCCTGTACGTGCTGGACGAGGACCGCCTGCGGAACAACTGCCGCCGGTACCGGACGGCGCTGGCGCAGACCTACGGGGACGGCCGGGTGGTGTACGCCAGCAAGGCGTGTTGCATCCTCGCCACCTGCCAGATCGCCACCCAGGAGGGGCTGGGGGTGGACGTGGCCTCCGGCGGCGAGCTGCACACCGCCCTGCGGGCCGGGGTGCCGCCTGCGGACCTGATCTTCCACGGCAGCAACAAGACGGCCCAGGAGGTGGCCGAGGGGCTGCGGGCGGGCGTGGGCCGCTTCGTGGTGGACAACGACCACGAACTGGACCTGCTGGACGACCTTACCACCCGCCTGGGCGTGACCGCCGACGTCCTGCTGCGGGTGACCCCGGGCGTCGAGCCGCACACCCACCGGTCCATCCGGACCGGGGGCGTGGACAGCAAGTTCGGGTTCCCCCTGGCCACCGGCCACGCCCGCCGGGCGGCCGCCCGGGTGCTGCAGAGCCCCCGGCTGCGACTGCGGGGCCTGCACGCCCACATCGGGTCCCAGATCGCGGACCTGGACCCGTTCCGCCAGGCGGCGGAGGCGGTGGTGGAGTTCGCCGCCACGCTGCGGGACGCGTGGGGCGTCGGCGTGGAGGAAGTCAACCTGGGCGGGGGGCTGGCCATCCGGTACCTGTCCACCGACACCCCGCCGACCATCGAGGCCTACGTGGCCGCCGTGGGGGAGGCGGTGGCCGCCGCCGCCGCCCGGTGCCGTCTGCCCCGGCCGCGGCTGTACCTGGAACCGGGGCGGTCCATCGTGGGGGATGCGGGGGTCACCCTCTACACCGTGGGAGCCGTCAAGACCATCCCGGGCGTGCGCACCTACGTTTCGGTGGACGGCGGGATGTACGAGAACCCCCGGCCGGCGCTGTACGGGGCCCGGTACGAGGCGGTGGTGGCGGACCGGCCGCTGGCGGCGCCCGAGCAGACGGTGGCCCTGGCCGGCCGGTGCTGCGAGTCGGGGGACGTGCTCATCTGGGAGGCCGCCCTGCCGCCGGTCCGCAGCGGGGACGTGGTGGCGATGTTCTCCACCGGCGCGTACACCTACTCCATGGCCAGCAACTACAACCGCTTCCCCCGCCCGGCGGTGGTCCTGGCCGGGGGCGGGCGGGCGCGGGTGGTGGTGGAGCGGGAGACCTACGACGACCTGATCCGCAAGGACGTTCCCCTCTGATCCGCGAACTCCCTGCGTGTGCGACGGTGGGCAGGCGCGGTGAGTCCGCCGCCCCGGGAGGAGGTCGGACGTGTGGGGTGATCCCGCATCCCTCCTGGTGGTGGCCGTGGCGCTGGTGGTGGCCGCCACGGTCCACGAGTACGCCCACGCCTACGTGGCCGACCGGCTGGGCGACCCGACCCCGCGCCGGCAGGGCCGGCTCACCCTCAACCCCCTCGCCCACCTGGACCCGGTGGGGTCGGTCCTGATCCTGCTGATGGGGTTCGGGTGGGCCCGTCCGGTGCCCATCACCCCCGCCGTGTTCGCGCACCCCCGTCGGGACGCCATGCTGGTCGCCGCCGCCGGTCCGCTGGCCAACATCACGCTGCTGTTCGTCCTGGGCGCGCCGTTTAAGCTCGGCCTGCTGGATCCCGCCGCCGGGGACCCCGCGCCGCTGGTGAGGCTGCTGGCGGTGTCCTTGCGGATCAACGCCATGCTGGCCACCTTCAACCTGCTGCCGGTGCCGCCCCTGGACGGATCCCGGATTCTGGAAGGCCTGCTGCCGCCCGGCCCGGCCGCCGCCTACGCTCGGCTGCAGCCCTACGGGATGTGGATCCTGCTGGCCCTGGTCCTCACCCGCGCCCTGTCGGCGGTCCTGGTTCCTCCCATGCGCTGGCTGGTGGCCCAGGCCGCGGGGTCGGCGTTTTGAGCCCGGAGAGGAGGGAGCGGGGATCCGGTACACGGTAAAGACGCCGCAGTTCGAGGGCCCGCTCGACCTGCTGCTCCACCTGGCCCAACAGGGGCAGGTGGACCTGCGGGAGGTGGAGGTGGGCCGGCTGGCCGAGGAGTACCTGGAGGCCTCCTCCTCCGGGGTCGACCTGGACGAGGCCACCGAGGTCCTGTGGACGCTGGCGGCCCTCATCGAGCTCAAGTCCCGGCTGCTGCTTCCCCGGCCGGCCCCGTCGGCGGAGGAGGAGGAGGCTGCGGCCGACGAGGAGCCCTCGGACCTGCAGGAGCGCCTGGAGGAGCACCTGCGGGAGTACCGGGCCTTCAAGGAGGTGGCCACGGCGCTGCGCGCTCTGGAGGAATACCAGGCGCGCGTCTTCGCCCGACCGCGGGCCGAGGACCCGTCGGCGGTCCTGCTGGAGGGCGTCACCCTCGACGACCTGTTCCGGGCCTTCCAGCAGGTCCTGCAGCGGGCGGCCCGGCAGGTGGGGGAGGTGGCCGGAGAGGAGGTGCGGGTGGCCGATCGGATGGAGGCCATCCTGGCGCTGGTGGACGCCCACCCCCAGGGAGTGGAGTTCGCCGCCCTGTTCGACGGGCCGGTGACGACCCTGGTGGTGATCGTCACCTTCCTGGCCCTGCTGGAACTCATCCGCACCCGCCGGATCCGCGCCCGGCAGGACGAGCCCTTCGGTCCCATCCGGCTGTACCGCGCGCCCGAGCCATGACGCTGCCCGGCGGGCTGGCACCGCATCCCGACGACCTGGACCTGGACGAGCTCAAGCGGGCGGTGGAGTGCATCCTGCTGGTGAGCGGAGGGCCGGTCACCATAGAGCAGCTGGTCCAGGCCCTCCAGGCGCCTCCGCAGACGGTGCACGCGCTGCTGTGGGAGCTGCAGCAGGACTACCGGGGCCGCGGCCTGCAGGTGCAGGCCGTGGCGGGAGGGTTCCAGCTGTGCACCCGGCCGGAGCTGGCCGCCTACGTCCAGCGCTTTTTGGGCCTGGACCACCGGGAGCCGCTGTCCCAGGCGGCCCTGGAGACCCTGGCCATCGTCGCCTACCGCCAGCCCGTCACCCGCGCCGAGATCGAGGCGGTCCGGGGGGTGCGCTCGGACCACGTGCTGGAGCGGTTGCTCGAACGCCACCTGATCCGCGAGGTGGGTCGCAAGCAGGCCGTCGGGCGCCCCATCCTTTACGGGACGACCGAGGGATTTCTGCGCTACTTCGGACTGCGCAGCCTGGACGATCTGCCGCCTCTGGGAGACGATGACCCGCGCACGGCGCTGGACGGGGTGTCCCCCGACCCGGACCAGCAGGGCTGAGGTCCGCCCGGTACTGGCCGGGGCGGCGGTGCTGCTGGCGGTGGCGGCCGCCGCCCCGGCGCCGGTCGTGGTGGAGGCGGCTGCGGCCGTGCTGGTGGAGGCGGACAGCGGGCGGGTCCTGTACGCGCACCATCCCGACCGCCGGTGGCCGCCGGCCAGCACCACCAAGATGCTGACCGCGCTGCTGGCCGCCGAGGCGCTGGCCGACGACGCCACCGTGGTCATCAGCCCCCGGGCCGAGGGGGAACGGGTGGGCGCCGTGCTGGGGGTGAGGGCGGGCGAGCGGTGGCGGGTCGGCGACCTGCTGGCGGCTCTGCTGCTGATCTCGGCCAACGACGCCGCCGTCGCCCTGGCGGAAGGGGTGGACGGGTCGGTGGAGGCGTTCGTCGCGCGGATGAACGCCCGGGCGCGGCAGTGGGGGCTGGCGCACTCGCGCTTTGTCACCCCCCACGGGTGGCCCCGGCCCGGTCACTACAGCACGGCCGCCGACCTGGCGGCGCTGGCGCGGCACCTGCTGCGCAACGAGCGCCTGGCGGCCCTGGTCCGATCCCGCACCCGGACCATCACGCGGCCCGGGGGAACGGTCCAGACCCTGGTCAACACCAACCGGCTGCTGTGGCTGTACCCCGGAGCCGACGGCGTCAAGACGGGGTGGGTGGCCGACTCCGGCCCCTGCCTGGTGGGGTCGGCGCGCCAGGGAGAGCGCCGGCTGGTGGTGGTGCTGCTGAACGCGACGCCCCTGTACGAGCAGGCGGCGGCGCTGCTGGACTACGGGTTCGCCCGCTCGGGCGGTCCGGCGGGAGGACGATGAAGCGCCTGTACCGGTCGCGCACCGACCGCTGGATCGCGGGCGTCTGCGGCGGCCTGGCCGCCTACCTGGACGTGGACGTCTCCGCGGTCCGGCTGGCGTTTGTGCTGCTGGCGTTCTGGAACGGCCTGGGGGTGGTGCTGTACCTCCTGCTGGTCCTGCTCGTTCCCGACGAACCGGTCCCGGAGGTGGTCACGGGGGTCGTCCCGCCGGCGGAGGACGAGCCCCAGCGGCGGGCGCGGACCCTGGGGGCCCTGCTGGTCCTGGCGGGCGCCTACCTGCTCGCCCAGCAGACCCCCCTGTTCGCCGTCCTGTTCCGCCAGAGCTGGGCGGGCGCGGTGCTGGTGGTCGGGGGCCTATTGGTCCTGCTGTTCTGGCCGCGGCGCCGCTAGGGCGCGCCCCGCGCCCGGTGGTAGGAGGGCGTGCGGACCCCGGGGAACTTCTCCACCGTGCGGATGAGGCCCGCCCGCACCTCCACCGCCGGGACGTCGTCTCCCTCGATGCGCCGCATGGCCCCCCGGCCGGGTCAGGATTGCCGGGAGAACGTGGCCGGAGCCGGGGCGGGATGAGCCTGCGGCGGAAGCCCATCGTGGCCATCGATGGGCCGGTGGGGGCGGGCAAGACCACCGTCGCCCGGGCGGTGGCCCGCGACCTGGGTTTTCGCCACGTGGACACCGGCGCCATGTACCGGTCGCTGGCGTGGGCGGCGCTGGACCGGGGAGTGGATCTCGCCGACGAGGCCGCGGTCACGGCCCTGGCCCGCTCGTTGCAGATCCACCTGGAGGACGCGCCCCTCGGCCAGCGGGTGCGGGTGGACGGCCGGGACGTCACCGACGCCATCCGCGACCCGGCGGTCAGCGAGGCGGCGTCGGTGGTGAGCACCTACCCCGGAGTCCGGGAGGCGATGGTGGCCCACCAGCGGCGCCTGGGAGCCGGCGGCGGGGTGGTGATGGAGGGCAGGGACATCGGGACGGTGGTCTTCCCCGACGCGGAGGTCAAGGTGTTCCTCACCGCCTCCCTGGAGGAGCGGGCCCGGCGGCGGTACCAGCAGCTGCGCAGCCGGGGGGTGGCGGTCAGCCTGGAGGACGTCCGCCGGGCCGAGGAGGACCGGGACCGGCGCGACCGCACCCGCAGCCATTCTCCCCTGCAGCCCGCCCCCGACGCCACCGTGGTGGACACCACCGGCGTCCCCGTGGAGGAGGTGGTGCGGACCGTCCTGGCCCTGTGCCGGCGGGCGATGCGATGAGCACCCGGATCGTCTACCGGCTGTCGTGGATCGTCTTCGACCTCCTCTTCCGGATGCTGCGGATCCGGCGGCGGGTGGAAGGGCGGGAGCACGAGCCTGCCCCGCCCTACCTGATCGTGGCCAACCACGCCAGCGAGGCCGACATCCCCCTGGTGGGACTGTCGCTGCGCGCCCGGGTGTCGTTCATGGCCAAAGACGAGCTGCGGCGGCTGCCCCTGGTGGGGTGGTGGGTGCGCGGCAGCGGCAGCTTCTTCGTCCGGCGCGGGGCCCCCGACCGGGAGGCGGTGCGGGAGGCCCTGCGCATGCTCCGGCGCGGGTGGGCGGTGTGCCTGTTTGCCGAAGGTACCCGCAGCCGGGACGGGCGGCTGGGCGCGTTTCAGGAGGGAGCCGCCTACGTGGCACTCAAGGCCGGCGTCCCCGTTCTGCCGGTGGGGATCGCCGGCAGCCACCGGGTGCGGGTCTCCGGGTGGCGCCTGCCCGGCGGGGCGGAGGTGGTGGTCCGGCTGGGGCCGCCGGTGCTGCCCCGGGTGACCGGGACCGCCAGCCGGGACGCGGTGGCCGAGTGGACGGCGCGGCTGCGGGACGCGGTGCGGGCGCTGCTGCCTCCGGACCAGCAGCCCGCCGACGCCTAGCCCGCAGCCGTCGGGCCGGGCGGCGCGGTGCCGGGGCGGTCGGGCACCAGGACCTCCAGGGCCTGCGGGACGATCCGGAACGTGGCCGGGACCGTCCCCACCACCTCCCCGTCGGCGTGGATGGCCAGAGGGGTGGAGCTGTCCACCCGCACGGTGCGGGCGGTGGTGTGGGCCACCTTCGGGTGCAGCAGGTGTCGTCCGGAGAACACCGAGGGCAGGACCCGCAGGGTTTCCAGGGGGGAGAGGTCGGTGGCGTACACCACGGCCAGCGCCCCGTCGTCGATGCGGGCGTGGGGGGCCATGTACATGCCGCCGCCGTACCAGTTGGTGTTGGCCGCCGCCAGCAGGAACAGGCGGACCCCGCGGGAGGAGCCGTCAATGGCCAGCGTGACGTCCACCGGACGGTAGGTCACCAGGGTGACCAGGATGCCCGTCACGTAGACGGCCGTCCCGCGGATCCACCGCGGCCACCGGTTGACCCGCCGCGCCACCTCGGCGTCGAATCCCACCCCGGAGATGGTGGCGTAGTACCGCCCGTTCACCTCGCCCACGTCCACCCGACGCCGGGTCATCCGCGCCATCTCCCGGGCCGCGGCCACCGGGGAGAGGGGGACGCCCAGGCAGCGGGCGAAGTCGTTGGCGGTGCCCTCGGGAATCAGGGCCAGCGGCGGCGGAGCGTCGCCGCGCAGCAGGCCGTTGATCACCCAGTGGGTGGTGCCGTCGCCGCCCGCGGCCACCACCACGTCGCAGGCGCCTCCGGCCCGCCGGGCGAGCGCCTCCGCCTCCTGGGGCGAGCGGGTGATCACCTCGTCCACCGCCCACCCGGTCTGCTCCAGCACCCGCCGCACCTGGGGCCAGGTGCGGCGGGCGCGGCCCCGGGCGGCGAAGGGGTTGATGAGGACCAGGGCCCGGCCGGTCCCCGCGCGCGGGCTGGGCGACACGCATGGCGTATACGGCGGCGGCGCGTCCTCCTCCTGTGTTCCGCGTTGACACCCCCCCGGCCCGGTGTATGCTAGGGGCGATGGAGATCGTGGTGGCCAAGCACATGGGCTTCTGCGGCGGAGTCCGCCGGGCGGTGGAGATGGCCCGGGCGACGGCCGCCGCCGGAGGTCCGGCGGTCACCTGGGGGCCCCTCATCCACAACCCCCAGGTGGTCTCCCGCTTGGAGCAGGACGGCGTGCGGGTGGCCACCGACTTCGACCAGCTGTCCGGCGAGTCGTTCGTGGTCTCGGCCTACGGGGTGGAACAGGCCGTCCTCGCCGCGGCCCGGGCGCGGGGGATGCGCATCGTGGACGCCACCTGCCCCGTGGTGATCCGGGCCCATTCGCTGGCCCTGCGGCTGGTGGAGGAAGGCTACCAGCTCATCGTGGTGGGAGACCACGGACACCCGGAGATGGTGACCCTCAAGGAGGCGCTGGGCGACCGGGTGACCGTCGTGCACACCCGGGAGGAAGCCGCCCGGGTGCCGGTACGGGGCAAGGTGGCGGTGATGTCCCAGACCACCCAGGCCCGGGAGAACTTCCGCCAGATCGTGGGAGACCTGAGCCTGCGCGCCCGGGAGCTGCGGGTGGTCAACACCCTCTGCCCGGCCATCACCGTCCGCCAGGAGGAAGCCGAGCGGCTGGTGGACGAGGTGGACGTCCTGGTGGTGGTGGGCGGCCGCCACAGCGCCAACACCACCCGCCTGTGGGAGATCGGCCGGGCCCGCGGGCGGCCCACCTACCACATCGAGGTGGCCGACGAGCTCCGGCCCGACTGGTTTTGCGGCGCCCGGCGCGTCGGGGTGATGTCGGGAGCCAGCACGCCCGACTGGATCATCGCCGAGGTGCTGGCGCGGCTGGAGGAGATCGCCGCCCGCCTGCCCGCACCGGCGGCCCCCTAGGCGCCCGCGCGGGGGACGGCCGGGCGGGCGCGACCGCCAGCCTCCTGCAGGACCGATGCCTGCGCCCGTCGTGGTGATCGTCGGCCGCCCCAACGTGGGCAAGTCGGCCCTGTTCAACCGCCTGGTGGGCCGGCGGACCGCCATCGTGGAGGACATCCCCGGCATCACCCGGGACCGCCTGCACGGCCGGGCGGTCTGGCGGGGGCGGGAGTTTGAGGTCGTGGACACCGGCGGGCTGCTGTCCCACCCCACCGAGCCCCTCCAGGAGCAGGTCCAGCGCCAGGTCGCCCGGGCCCTGGAGGAGGCCGACCTGGTGCTGTTCGTGGTGGACGCCCGCGCCGGGGTGCTGCCCGAGGACCGGGACATCGCCCAGCGCCTGCGGGAGAGCCGCCGGCCGGTGGTGCTGGTCGCCAACAAAGCCGACCGCCCGGGCCATCCCGGGGTCTACGAGATGTACGAACTGGGGATGGGCGATCCCCTGGCGGTCTCGGCGCTGCACGGCCTGGGCATCTCCGATCTGCTGGACCGGGTGGTGGAGCTGCTGCCCGCCGGCGAGCCGGAGGACCGCGCCCCGGAGGTCCCGGTGGCGGTGGTGGGGCGGCCCAACGTGGGCAAGTCCTCCCTGGTCAACGCCATCCTGGGCGAGGAGCGGGTCCTCGTGGACGCCGCCCCCGGCACCACCCGGGACGCGGTGGACACCCCCTTCGTCCGCGGCGACCGGCGCTTCGTCCTCATCGACACCGCCGGGCTGCGCCGCAAAGCCCGGATCAGCGACCTGGTGGAGCGCTACAGCGTGACCCGCACCCTCCGGGCCGTGGACCGCGCCCACGTGGTGGTGCTGGTCCTGGACGCCTCCCAGCCGCCGGCGGATCAGGACCAGGAGATTGCCCGCCTGACCAGCGAGCGCGGCCGGGCGCTGGTCCTGGCGGTGACCAAGTGGGACCTGGTGAGCCCGTCCCCCGAGCCCCGGGACGCGATCCTGGCCCCGGTGCGGGCCGCGATGCGGTTTGTCTCCTACGCCCCGGTGGTGGTCACCTCGGCGGTGCGCGGGTGGGGGATCGGCGCCCTGGTGGACCGGGTGGCGGAGGCGGCGGACGCCCACGCCCGGCGGGTGGCCACCGGGCCGCTCAACCGCGTGCTGGCCGAGGCCGAGGCGGCGCACCCGCCGCCGACCGACGGCGCCGGGCGCCACCTGAAGATCTACTACGCGACCCAGCCCGCCGTCCGGCCGCCCACCATCGTCCTGTTTGTCAACGACCCCGACCTGGTGACCGAGGACTACCGGCGGTACCTGGACGCCCGGCTGCGGGCGGCGTTTGACTTCCGGGGGACGCCTCTGCGCCTGGTGTTCCGGGCCCGGGAGCGGGCGGCGGCGCGTCGGTGATGGGAGCGGCGGTGGTGCTGCTGGGCTACCTGGTGGGGTCGGTGCCCACGGGCCTGCTGGTGGTGCGGGCGCTGACCGGCACCGACATCCGGCGGGCCGGCAGCGGCAACATCGGGACCGTCAACGTGCTGCGCGTGGCCGGGGCGGCGGCCGGAGCGCTGGTCCTGGCCGTGGACGTGGCCAAGGGTCTGCTGCCCGTCCTCCTGGCCCGGTCGGCGGGCCAGCCGGTCCCGGTGCAGGCGGCGGCCGGGCTGGCCGCCGTGGCCGGGCACAACTGGTCGGTGTTCCTGCGTCTGGGCGGGGGCAAAGGCGTGGCGACCTCCCTGGGAGTTCTGGCGGGCCTGTCCCCTGTGGCGGCGGCCGTGGCGGCGGGGGTGTGGCTGGGGGTGGTGGCCGCCACCCGGTACGCCTCCGCCGGTTCGCTGCTGGCCCTGGCGGCGGCGGCGGTGACGATGCTCGCGCGTACAGAGCCGGCGCCCCACCTCCTTGCCGGGGCCGCGCTGGGCGCCCTGGCCCTGTGGCGCCACCGGGCCAACCTCGCGCGCCTGCGGGACGGGACCGAACTGACCCTCACCGGACGGTCGCCGACTGGCCGGCGCGGGACGGGGGCATAGGGAGGATGTGAGCGACATGACGGTTCCCGACCTGCGAGTCCAGTTGCTGGCTCTGGCGGTCCTGCTGCTGCTGGTGGCCGTGCTCGTGCTGCGCCGGGTTCTGGCCCGGCGCACGGCCGACCGGGCGCTGCGGGACCCTCTGACGGGCGTGTACACCGCCGACTTCATGCGCGAGGTGTACCAGGCCGAGCTGCGCCGCGCCGAGCGCACCGGCGTGCCCTTTTCGGTGGCCCTGGCGGCCCTGTGGGACGAGGGAGGGACCGCCCGCCCGCTGCCGGCCGACGCGGACGTGGCGGCGGCCCGGTGGTTGCGGGAGAGCCTGCGCGGCAGCGACTACATCGGCCGGCTGGGCGCCGGGCGGTTTGCCATCGTCCTCCCCGAGACCTGGGAGGAAGACGCCCGCATCGTCCTGGCCCGCATCGACCGGTCGTTCCGGTACCGGCCCCGGGGCGGGCCGGACCGCTGGCTGACGTGCAGCGTGGGGATGGCCACCTGGAGCCCCGAGCAGCCGCACGCCTGGGAGGAGGCCGAGCGAATCCTGGACCAGGCGCTGCGCACGGCCCGCCAGCCCTCCGGGTCCCTGGCGCCCACCCACCTGCCCCCTGCCTGACGGCTCCTGTTCCCCGGCCCGCGCGATCCCGCTATAATCAACGGTGTCGGGCCGTGGCGCAGATGGGAGCGCGCTTCCTTGGGGTGGAAGAGGTCGCCGGTTCAAGTCCGGCCGGCCCGACCAGCGCGTGGTCATGGCGGTGCCGCGGCTGCGCCCCGTTGAGGCCTATCCCGTCCGCATTCACGGCCGTTCCCTGATCTGCCTGCGGGACCCCGACGGCATCCTCGACGAGCCGGTCTTCCTGCCGCCCCGCACGTTTTTGATCGCCTCCTTGCTGGACGGCCGCGCCGACGTGGTGGACGTCCAGGCCGCCTTCGCCCGGCAGACCGGCGGCGAACTGCTGCTGTCCAACGAGGTGGCCCGGGTCGTCGAGGAGCTGGACCGCCTGGGCCTGCTGGACTCCGAGGCGTTCCGCCGGCGGCGCCGCGACCTGGAGGCCCGGTTCCGGGCGGCCCCGGTGCGGCCCGCCCGCTTCGCCGGTCGGTCCTATCCGGCCGACCCGCAGGTCCTGCGGGCCGAGTTGGACGGCTACCTGTCCGCGGTGCGCGAGGACGAGCTGGCAGGCTTGGCGCCCCGGGGGGTCATCGCGCCCCACATCGACTTCGCCCGCGGCGGGTGGTGCTACGCCTGGGCGCACCGGGCCCTGGCCGCCGCCTCCTCCCGGCGCGTGCTGATCCTGGGGGTGGCCCACGGCGGGGCGGCGCAGCCGTTCGTCCTCACCCGCAAACCGTTTGCCACTCCCCTGGGGACGGTGCCGGTGGACCGGGAGGTGGCCGACCTGCTGGAGGCGCGCCTGGGCGACCTCTGCGCCGGGGAGTTCGCGCACCGGGCCGAACACTCCATCGAGTTCCAGGTGGTGTTCCTCCAGCACCTGTCCTCCCCGCCGCCGGCCATCGTGCCCGTGCTGTGCGCCCCGGGGGCCGCCGACGGCCCGTCCCCCCGGGGCCAGGCCGCGGTGGAGCGGTTTGTGGACGCCGTCCGGGAGGCGATGGCCTCCGGGGACCTGGCGGTCCTGGCCAGCGTGGACTTCAGCCACGTGGGCCCGCGCTTCGGCGACCCCGAGCCCGCCGACCGGGCCCTGGCGGTCCGGACCGCAGCCGGCGACCGCGCGCTGCTTGAGGCCATCTGCTCCGGCGACGCCGAGGCGTTCTGGGCGGAGGTGTCCAGGGACGGCAACCCCCGCCGGGTGGACGCGGCGTGGCCGGTCTACGTGGCGCTGCGCATCCTGCACCCGTGCCGGGGGCGGCTCCTCCGCTACGGCCAGGCCCCCGACCCCGCCGGGGGCCTGGTGTCCTTCGCCAGCGTGGCCCTCCTGTAAGGCGACAGGGGCCCGGCCGGGCGCCGGCGTAGTGAGAGAGAAAACCCTCACGACCTGCGCCGGGGGAGGGGGACCCATGGGAGAGCGGACCATCGAGGCCCTGTTGATGGAGGACCGTACCTTCCCGCCGCCCGAGGAGTTCCGCCGGAGGGCCGTCGTCAGCGACCCGCGGGTGTACGAGGAGGCCGAGCGCGACCTGGAAGGGTTCTGGGCCCGGGCGGCGTCGGAACTGCACTGGTTCCGCCCGTGGGACACGGTCTTGGACTGGCAGCCGCCCTACGCCCGCTGGTTCGTCGGCGGGCAGACCAACCTGGCCTACTACTGCGTGGACCGCCACGTGCGCGCGGGACGGCGCACCAAGGCGGCGCTGATCTGGGAGGGGGAGCCCGGCGACGACCGGGTCCTGACCTACGGCGACCTGGACCGGGAGGTCAACCGGTTCGCGGGCGTGCTGCGGGAGCTGGGGGTGCGCCGGGGCGACCGGGTGGCCATCTACCTGCCGATGATCCCCGAGCTGCCCATCGCCATGCTGGCCTGCGCCCGCATCGGCGCCGCTCACACGGTGGTCTTCGGAGGCTTTTCGGCCGAGGCGCTGCGGGACCGGATCCTCGACGCCCGGGCCACCGTGCTCGTCACCGCCGACGGCGGCTGGCGGCGGGGCCAGGTGGTGCCTCTCAAGCGCAACGCCGACGAGGCCCTGGAGGGAGCGCCGGACGTCCGGCACGTGGTGGTGGTGCGGCGGGTGGGGGAGGCGGCTCCCGTCCCGATGCGGCCGGGCAGGGACCACTGGTGGCACGAGCTGATGGCGTCCGCCCCGCGGCGGGTAGAGCCCGAGGCGATGGACAGCGAGGACCTGCTGTACATCCTGTACGCCAGCGGCACCACCGGCAAGCCCAAGGGCATCGTGCACACCACCGGCGGCTACATGGTGGGGACCTACCTGACCACCAAGTGGGTCTTCGACCTGCACGACGACGACGTCTACTGGTGCACCGCCGACATCGGGTGGGTCACCGGGCACTCCTACATCGTCTACGGCCCGCTGGCCAACGGCGCCAGCGTGGTGATGTACGAGGGCAGCCCCGACTACCCGGACCGGGACCGGTTCTGGGCCATCGTGGAAAAGTACGGGGTGACCATCCTGTACACCGCCCCCACCGCCATCCGCACCTTCATGAAGTGGGGACCCCGGTTCCCCGCCCGGCGGGACCTGTCCACCCTGCGGCTGCTGGGCACCGTGGGCGAGCCCATCAACCCCGAGGCGTGGGTGTGGTACTACCGCCACATCGGCGGCGAGCGGTGCCCCATCGTGGACACCTGGTGGCAGACCGAGACGGGGATGATCCTGATCACCCCGCTGCCCGGCCTCACCACCCTCAAACCGGGGTCGGCCACCCGGCCGTTTCCCGGCGTGGCCGCCGAGGTGGTGGACGACGCGGGGCGCCCGGTGTGGCCCGGGCAGGGCGGGTACCTGGTGCTGACCCGGCCCTGGCCGGCGATGCTGCGGGGGATCTACGGGGACCCCCGGCGCTACGAGCAGCAGTACTGGGGCCGCTTCCCCGGCGTCTACTTCACCGGGGACGGCGCCAAAAAGGACGCCGACGGGGACTTCTGGCTGCTGGGGCGGGTGGACGACGTGATCAACGTGGCCGGCCACCGCATCGGCACCTACGAGGTGGAGTCGGCCCTGGTGGACCACCCGGCGGTGGCCGAGGCGGCGGTGGTGGGGGTGGCCCACGAGATCAAGGGACAGGCCATCGCCGCCTTCGTCACCCTCAAGGAGGGCCAGCAGGCGTCCAACCCGGCCACCGTCGAGGCGCTGCGGGAGCACGTGGTGCGCAAGATCGGCGCCCTCGCCCGCCCCGAGCGCATCCTGTTCACCGCCGAGCTGCCCAAGACCCGCAGCGGCAAGATCATGCGCCGGCTCCTGCGGGACATCGCCGAAGGCCGGGTGCTGGGGGACACCACGACCCTGGCCGACCCGTCGGTGGTGGCGGCCCTCAAGCAGCGCTACGAGGAGGAAGCCGGCTAGAGATCCGCCAATAGACATACGGCCGGCCGACGACCGAACCGGCCGACACGCCAGGAGGTGGCAGCGCATGGCAGAGGACCGGCAGGACCGGTGGGTCCGCGTCGCCGACAACCGGTGGCGGCGGATCTCCCGGCGGGAGTTCCTCAAGCTGACCGCGGCGGGCGCCGCCGGCGCGGGGCTGGCCGCCAGCGGGTTCGGGTCGCTGCTGACCACCATCGTCCGGGCCCAGCAGCGGGAGCTGCGGATCCTGACCTGGAGCCACTTCGTCCCGGCGTTCGACGAGTGGTTCGACCCCTGGGCCCAGCGGTGGGGCCAGAGCAAGGGGATCCGGGTCACGGTGGACCACGTCTCCTTCGCCGACATCCCCCCGCGGGCCAACGCCGAAGTGGCCGCCCAGCAGGGCCACGACCTGTTCTTCTTCCTCTCGCCGCCGTCGGCGTTCGAGCAGCAGGTCCTGGACCTGACCGACATCAACCAGGAGGCCGAGCGTCGGTACGGCCCCATGGTGCCCCTGGTCCGCAAGAGCACCTACAACGCCAACACCCGCAAGTTCTTCGGATTCTCGGACAACTGGGTGCCCGACCCCGGCGACTACCTCAAGAGCGTGTGGACCGCCGTGGGCTTTCCCAACGGTCCGTCCACCTGGGAGGACCTGCTGACCGCGGGGCGGGAGATCAAGCGCAGGTTCCCGGAGATCCAGATCCCCATCGGCATCGGGTTCTCCCAGGACATCGACTCCAACATGGCCACCCACGCCATCCTGTGGTCGTTCGGGGCGTCGGAGCAGGACGCCAACGAGAACGTGGTCCTCAACTCCGAGGAGGCGGTGCGGGCGGTGGAGTTCGGGGCGCGGCTGTTCCGGGAGGTGATGAACCCGGCGGTCCTCAGCTGGAACGCCGCCAGCAACAACCAGGCCCTCAACGCCCGGCAGACCGCCTACATCCTCAACTCCATCTCCGCCTACCGCACGGCCCAGGACAACCGGCTGCCGGTGGCCGACGACATCCACTTCGTGCCCGCCCTGCGGGGGCCGCGGGCCCGGTGGGCCAGCGAGCACGTGATGGGCGTGTGGGTCATCTGGAAGTTTGCCCGCAACCCCGACAACGCCAAGGCGTTCCTGCTGGACCTGGTGGACAACTACCGGGAGGCGGTGATCGCCAGCAAGCTGTACAACTTCCCGTCGTTCATGGGCTCGGTGGCCGCCAAGAGCGTGCCCGTGGCCCAGAAGCCCGACGAGGGGCGCAAGTGGGTGCGGGCGGCGGTCCTCAACGACCCGTTCGGCAGCAACCCGCGCAACAAGCTGGCGGTCCTGGCCGACGCCGAGCAGTGGTCCACCAACCCGGGACACCCCGGGCCGGCCAACCCGGCCATCGGGGAGATCTTCGACACCTTCCTGATCCCGGACATGTTCGCCAAGGCCGCCACCGGCCAGATGACGCCCAAGCAGGCGGTGGAGGAGACCCACCGGCGGGTGAAGGAGATCTTCACCAAGTGGCGCCGGCTGGGATTGGTGGGGGGAGGGAGCGGAGACCGCTAGCGCGGGCCCGCCGCAGTCCCGGCGCGACGGGGGGATGCGGGACCGTCACGGGCACCCGGGCGGGTGCCGCGGTCCCGCGTTCCCCTGTTCCGGCCTTCCCCCGCCGGGAGGACAGTGATGGCGTACGTGGAGACGCGCAACCTGCACAAGCACTTCGGGGAGGTCCGCGCCGTCGACGGCGTGGACCTGGCGGTCCGCGAGGGCGAGCTGCTGGTCCTGCTGGGCCCGTCGGGGTGCGGCAAGACCACCCTGATGCGGATGATCGCCGGACTGGAGCAGCCCACCGCCGGCGAGATCTACATCGCCGGCGAGCGGGTGGATGCCGACGTGCCCCCCCGCGCCCGGGGGGTGGCCATGGTCTTCCAGAGCTACGCCCTGTACCCCCACAAGACCGCCTTCGGCAACATCGCCTTCCCCCTGGAGGCCCTGGGGCGCCCGCCGGCGGCCATCGGGGACGCGGTGCGCAAGGCCGCGGGCATGTTCGGCATCGGCCACCTGCTGGGCCGCCGGCCCCGCCAGCTGTCCGGGGGCGAGCGCCAGCGGGTGGCTTTGGCCCGGGCGGTGGTGCGGTCGCCCCGGGTGTTCCTGTTCGACGAGCCCCTGTCCAACCTGGACGCCAAGCTGCGGGCGGTGGCCCGGTTTGAGCTCAAGCAGTTCCAGCGCCAGATCGGGACCACCACCATCTACGTGACCCACGACCAGGTGGAGGCCATGGGGCTGGGCGACCGCATCGCCGTCATGGACCGGGGCAAGGTGCGCCAGGTGGGCACCCCCCAGGAGGTCTACGACAACCCGGCCGACACCTTCGTGGCCACGTTTTTGGGGTCGCCGCCGATGAACCTGGTGGAGTGGGGCGCCGACACGCTGCTGGGGTTCCGTCCCGAGTCGTTCCAGCCCCGGGCGGTCTTCGGCCCCGACGAGGACCTGCTCACCCTGCGCCTGCGGGTGCGGGAGGTGGAGCACCTGGGGTCCAGCCGCCTGGTGTACGGGACGCTGGAGGAGCGGGCCCGGTCGGACCAGCCGGTGATCGCCGACCTCCCGGTCACGGTGACGACCCCCATCGCCGAGGGCGAGGTGTACGACTTCGCCGTCCGGCGCGCCGCCCTGCGCTACTTCGACGCCCGGACCGGGCTGCGCCGCCATGGCCCTGCGTAGGGAGGCGGCGGTGCCCGCCGCGGCGGTGGCCGTCCGGCGCCGCACGGCGGGGGACCGGGAGGACCTGCTGGGCCGGCTGATGCTGGCCCCGGCCCTGGCGTACGTGATCCTCCTGGTGGGTGCGCCCCTGGTCCTGGCCGTCCTGCTGAGCTTCACCTCGGCTACCGCCGGCAGCCTGACCTTCACCTGGGTGGGCCTGGCCAACTTCAGCCGGCTCGTCCGGGACAGCCAGTTCCAGCTGGCCCTGCGCAACACCGTGGTGTTCACCCTGGTCTCCCAGGCCCTGGTGATCGTCCTGGCGGTGACGGCCGCCCACGTGCTGGACGCGGCGTTCGTGGGCCGGCGGGCGGTCCGGTTCCTGCTCCTGCTGCCCTGGGCGGCGCCCGTGTCCCTGGCGGCCATGGCGTGGACGTGGATCTTCGACTCCACCTTCAGCGTCATCAACTGGACCCTGAAGGTGGCCGGGCTGCTCCGGGGCTGGCTGTACTGGTTCGGGGACCCCACCCTGGCCATGATCGCCATCATCACGGTGCACGTGTGGCGCATGTTCCCCTTCGCCACCGTGGTGGTCCTGGCGGGCATGAGCGCCATCCCCCAGGACATCCGGGAGGCGGCCGTCATCGACGGCGCCGGATTCTTCCGCCGGCTGGTCTCCGTCCAGCTGCCCCTGCTGCTGCCCATCGTGACCGTGTCGGTCCTGTTCGGGGTGGTGTTCACCTCCACCGACCTGGGGGTGGTGTGGCTGCTGACCCGGGGCGGACCCTACAACAGCACCCACGTCCTGTCCACCCTGGCGTTCCAGCGGGGCATCCTGGGCGCCAGCCTGGGGCAGGGGGCGGCGGTGGCGCTGTTCCTGCTGCCGGTGCTGGTGGTGGTGGCGGCGGTGATGCTGCGGGTGGCCCGGCGGGCGGAGGTGGGCGCATGAGGGCGCGCCGCCGGCGGGTGTGGCGGGCGGTGCAGCGGGTGGCCCTGTACGGGGCGGCGCTGGCCTTCACGGTCTTCGCCGTCTTCCCCTTCTACTGGATGCTGCTCACCGCGTTCAAGACCAACCGCGACCTGTACGTGGGCGCCACGGACCTGTCCCACATCCCGTGGATCTTCAACGAGCCCCCGACCCTGGACCACATCCGGCTGCTGCTCACCCAGACGCCCTACCTGGTCTGGGTCAAGAACACGGCACTGGTCGGCGCCCTGGTGGTGGCGATCACCCTGCTGGCGGCCGTGCCGGCCGGCTACAGCCTGGCCCGGCTGTCCGGCCGGTGGGGGGAGCGGCTGGGGATCGCCATCTTCCTGACCTACCTGATCCCGCCCACCCTGCTGTTCATCCCCTTCAGCCGGGTGATCGCCCTGCTGGGCCTGCAGAACTCCCTGTGGGCCCTGGTCCTGGTGTACCCCACCTTCACCATCCCCTTCTGCACGTGGCTGATGATGGGGTTCTTCCGGTCGGTCCCGCGGGACATCGAGGAACAGGGGATGGTGGACGGCTACAGCCGGGCGGGCGTCATCCGGCGGGTGGTCCTGCCCCTGGCGGTGTCGGGCATCCTCACGGTGGTCATCTTCGCGTTCACCCTGGTGATGCAGGACTTCGTGTACGCCCTGACCTTCATCAGCTCGGTGGGCCGGATGACCGTCAGCCTGGGGGTCCCGGTGGCCCTGGTGCGGGGGGATGTGTTCTACTGGGGCTCGCTGATGGCGGCCTGCCTGATCACCAGCATCCCCCTGGCCGTGATCTACAACCTGTTCATCGACCGGTTCATCGCCGGTCTCACCGCCGGCGCCCTGAAGGGATAGGGCCTGCACCGCCGCCGTCCCGGCAGGCGCCGCGGGGGAAGGTTTGACAGCGGCGGCCGCCGCGGGTATAGTACGTCGGAGCGCGGGGTGGTCTCTGTGGCCCAGGTGACGGCGACGGCGGTGATCCGGGCTCCCCTGCAGGAGGTGTACCGGCAGGCCCAGGACGTGGAGGCGTTTCCCTCCTTCATGCCCGACCTGCAGTCGGTCCGGGTCCTGGCCCGGGAGGGGAACCGGACGGTCACCGAGTGGGTGGGCGTGATCCAGGGCCGGCGGGTGCGCTGGGTGGAGGAGGACGAGTGGGACGACGTCGCCCACCGGTGCGCCTTCCGCCAGCGGGAGGGGGACTTCACCCGCTACGAGGGCGTCTGGACGTTCGCGCCCGTCCCCGAGGGCACCCGGACCACGCTGACGGTGGACTTCGAGCTGGACCTGCCCCTGGCGGGGCCGTTGCTGTCTACCCTGCTGCGGACCCTGGTGCGCAAGAACATGGAGAGCATGCTGGAGGCCCTGCGCCTCCGGCTGGAAGGGGGCGCCGGGGCGTCCCCGTCACACCGTGGGGGAGGTGGATGATGCGCGCGGTGGTGGACCATCTGGTGGCGGCTGTACGCGCCCGCCTGCGCGACGAGCGCGGGCAGGACGTGATCGTCGTCCTGCTGATCATCTTCCTCATCTGGCTGCTGGTCACGGGCCGGCAGGTCGTGGTCCAGTAGCGGCGGGGCGGCCTTA
Source organism: Armatimonadota bacterium (assembly GCA_037440005.1). Classification (GTDB taxonomy): domain Bacteria; phylum Sysuimicrobiota; class Sysuimicrobiia; order Sysuimicrobiales; family Kaftiobacteriaceae; genus Calidihabitans. Next base: position 30,836 of record JBBIUY010000011.1, read on the forward strand.
GGGAGCGTCCCTCCCTAAGGCCTTTTTGTGCCGCCGGGGGGGCAGGGTGTCGGGGGAGGCGAGAACCCGCCGGGTCGCGGGCGGACACTATAGGAGATACCATGCAGCAGCCGTCCACATCCGTCAGGCCCATCCCGCTGGCCCGCCCGCTGATCTCCGAGGACGACCGGCGCCGGGTGCTGCAGGTGCTGGAGTCGGGCCAGCTGGTGGCCGGGCGCCAGGTAGCCGAGTTCGAGCAGGCCTTTGCCCGCTACCTGGGCGTCCGGGAGGCGGTGGCCACGTCTTCGGGCACCACCGCCCTGCAGGTGGCCCTGGAGGCCTGCGGCATCGGCCCGGGGGACGTGGTGGTCACCACCCCGTTCACCTTTGCGGCCACCAGCAACGCCGTCCTGCACGCGGGCGCCCGCCCGGTGTTCGCCGACGTGGACCCCCGCACGGGCAACCTGGACCCCCAGGCGGCGGAGGACGCGGTGCGGCGGCACCGGGCGCGGGCGATCCTGTGCGTGCACCTGTACGGGATGCCCTGCGACATGGACGCCCTGGTCGAGATTGCCGCCCGCCACGGGGTCCTGCTGCTGGAAGACTGCGCCCAGGCCCACGGCGCGCGTTACCGGGACCGCCCCGTGGGCACCTTCGGGGCGGCGGCCATCTTCAGCTTCTACCCCAGCAAGAACATGACCACCGGCGAGGGGGGCATGGTGGTCACCGACGACCCGCAGGTGGCCGCCCGGGCGCGGCTGCTGGTCAACGTCGGCCAGCGGCCCGGGGACGACTACGTCTACGAGGTGGTGGGCCACAACTTCCGCATGACCGACATCGCCGCGGCGCTGGGCGTCGGGCAGCTGCAGCGCCTGGACGGGTGGAACGCCCGCCGGCGGGAGCACGCCGCCCGCTACACCGCCGCCCTGGCCTCCCTGGGGTGGGTGGTGCATCCGCCGGAGCCGCCGGGGACGTGGCCGGTGTACAACACCTACACGGTGCGCGTGCTGTACGACCGCCCGCGCCTGATGGAGGCCCTGCGGGCGGCCCAGATCGCCTGCCGGGTGTACTACCCGTCCCTGGTCCCCCACTCGCCCGCCTACCGGCGGCTGGGGCTGGACGGCCGCTTCCCGGCGGCCGAGCGGCTGACCCGGGAGGTGCTCTCGCTGCCGGTGCACCCGGCGCTGGAGCCCCAGGACGTGGACCGGGTCATCGACGTGGTGACCGGGGTGCGGCCGTGAGGAGGGAAGGGCGGTGAGCCGCCGGATCCGGGTCGCCGTGGTGGGGCTGGGCCAGTGGGGCCGCCACCACGCCCGCATCTACGCCGGCCTGCCCGACGTGGACCTGGCGGCGGTGGTGGACGTGAACGAGGCCGAGATGCGGGCCGTGGCCCAGCGGTACCGCACCAGGGGCTACACCGACTACCGGGAGGTCCTGGGGCGGGTGGACGCCGTCAGCGTGGTGGTGCCGACCCACCTGCACTACGAGGTGGCCCGCGCGTTTCTGGAGTCCGGGGCCCACGTGCTGGTGGAGAAGCCTATGACGAGCACCCTGCCGGAGGCCACCGCCCTGGTGGACCTGGCCCGGCGCCGCGGGCTCATCCTGGCCGTCGGCCACGTGGAGCGCTTCAAGCCGGCAGTCCGGCGGCTGGTGGAGCTGGCCCGGGAGCCGCTGTTCATCCAGGCCCGGCGGGTGCGCCCCTATGACCGGTCCCGCACCATGGACGTGGGCGTGGTCATGGACCTGATGATCCACGACATCGACATCGCCCTGGCGCTGGCCCGCAGCCGTCCGATCCAGCTGGGCGGGCTGGCGGTGCGGGTGCACAACAGCCACGAGGACCTGGCGGTGGCCCACCTGACCCTCGCCTCCGGCTGCCGGGCCTGGCTGCTGGCCAGCCGGGTCTCCGCCCACAAGGCGTCCGAAATCGAGGTGGTCACCCCCGACCGGGTGGTGCGGCTGGACTACCTGCGCCAGCGCCTGGCCGTGCACGGGTTTGCGGGAGAGGTGGAGGAGCACGAAGAGGTGCACGGCGAGGAACCCCTGCGGGCGGAGCTGGCGCACTTCGTGGCCTGCGTGGCCGGGCGGGACCGGCCCCTGGTGACCGGGGAGGACGGCCGGCAGGCTCTGGAGGTGGCGCTGCAGCTGCTGGCGCAGATGACCACCCTCGCCGCCCCGGTGCGGGTGTAGGCCGCGTCTCGGCGCCGGATGTCGGAGACGCCCGTGGAGTGGCGCACCGTCTCCGTCCGCACCCGAGCCCGGGTGCAGATCGTCGACATCACCGATCGGGTGGCCGAGGCGTGCCCTGCGGACGCGTCGGGTCTGGCGGTGGTGGTGTGCCCCCACACCACCGCCGGCGTGTGCGTCAACGAGGCCGAGCCCCACCTGCTGGCGGACCTGGAGCGGTGGCTGGAACGGCTGGCGCCCGCCGACGCCGCCTACGCCCACAACCGGGTCGACGACAACGCCGACGCGCACCTGCGGGCGATCCTGCTGGGCCACTGCGTCTGCGTGCCCCTCCAGGGAGGGCTGCGGCTGGGGCGCTGGCAGCGCATCCTGCTGGTGGAGCTGGACGGGCCCCGCCAGCGCGACGTGCTGGTGGCGGCGCTGACATGACCCCGGCCCGGGACGTCCGGGCCGGGCGGTTCAGGGGTGGACCACCACGCAGGTGACCACCCGGCGCACGCCCTCGATCCGCTGGACGGCCGCCGCCACCGCCGGGAACCCGCGGGTCTCCTCCTGCTCGGCCACGGCGATGACGTCGAACTCCCCCATGGTGACGTGAGCCGCCACCACCCCGGGGACCGCGCGCACCTCCCGGGCCACGGCCGCCGGGGTGCTGCGGTCCAGGGCGATCAACAGGTAGGCCACCTCGGCCACGGCCCCTGTGTTCGGGCGGGGGGCGGGGAGTTCCTGCGGCGTTGACAGCGCCGACCCCCGGGGGTAGCATGGGCGCGGAAGCACCGAAGTCCCGCAGCCTTACGGGGCAGGGTGACTCCGCCTCCGGCGGGCGCCGGAGGTCGGGGAATTCCCGATCGGCGGTGACAGCCCGTGAGGCGCGGCGCGCGCCGCGCCGTGGCCCGGTGGAATTCCGGGGCCGACGGTATAGTCCGTATGAGGTGAAGGCTGCGGGAGCCGGCGCCTGAGTGCCCCCAGGACGCCCGAGTTCGGGCGTCCTTTTGATTTGGCGCCGGGGGCGGAGGAGGGAGACCGAGATGACTACCCGGCAGCTGACTCTTACGGCGCTGCTCATCGCTCTGGTGGCCGCCGCGACCCTGGTGATCCGGATCCCGGTGCCGGCGACCCAGGGCTACATCAACCTGGGAGACTCGATGGTGTACGTGTCGGCGCTGCTGTTCGGCCCCGTCACCGGCCTGCTGGCCGGCGGGGTGGGGTCGGCGCTGGCGGACCTGATCGGCGGGTACGGGCAGTTCGCGCCCTACACGCTGGTCATCAAGGGGCTGGAGGGGCTGGTGGTGGGCTGGCTCGCCCGGCGCCTGGGCGGGAAACTGGCGTCGGCCGCCGACCTGGCCCGGGCCGCGGCGGCGGTGGTGGCCGGCGGGGTCCTGATGGTGGCGGGCTACTACGTGGCGGAGGCGTTCGTGCTGCGCCTGGGGCCGGCGGCGGCCGCTGCCGAGGTGCCGGGCAACATCTTCCAGGTGGTGGGCGGCCTGGTGGCGGCCCTGCCTGTGTCGGTGGCGCTGCGCCGGCTGGTCGTCTCCGCGCCCTGACGGCCCGTGTCCGGGCCCGACCTCCGCGGCAGTCCCAGCGCGGCCCGCCCCCTGCGCTCCGGCAAGGTCCCCGCCGAGCTGCTGCGCTCTGTTGTCTTTTCCCACCTGGGAGCCCGGCGGTCCGATGTGCTGGCGCGGGCGGGGATCGGCGAGGACTGCGCCGCGGTGGACCTCGGCGAGGCGGTGTGCGTGGTCACCTGCGACCCCATCACCGCCGCCTCCCATCACCTGGGCCGCCTGGCGGTGCACGTGGCCTGCAACGACCTGGCCACCACCGGGGCGGAGCCCGTGGCCCTCCTGCTGACCCTGCTCCTGCGCGAGGGAACCACCTCCCAGGAGCTGGAGGCCGTCGTGGCCGACGCCGGGCGGACCGCGGCGAGCCTGGGCGTGGAGATCGTGGGGGGCCACACCGAAGTCACCCCCGGGATCGACCGCACGCTGGCCGTGGTGACCGCCATCGGCAGGGTCCGCCGGGGCGCGATGGTCTCGGCGGCGGGCGCGCGGCCCCACGACGCGGTCATCCTGACCAAGGGGGCCGCGATCGAGGGGACGGCCATCCTGGCCTCCGACCTGGCGGACCGGCTGCGGCCCGTCCTGGGGGAGGAGGGGCTGGCGCGGGCCCAGGCGTTCATCGAGCGGATCAGCGTCGTGCCCGAGGGACGCGCCGCCTCCCGGGCCGGCGCCACCGCCATGCACGACGTGACCGAAGGCGGCGTCCTGGCCGGGGCGTGGGAGCTGGCCGAGGCCAGCGGGAGGGGCATCGTCCTGCGGGCTGACGACGTGCCGGTGCTGCCGGAGACCCAGGCCATCTGCCACGCCCTGGACCTGGATCCGCTGGCCCTGATCGGCAGCGGGGCGATGCTCATCTGCACCCCCGACCCGCGCGGCATGCTGGCTGCCTTGGCCGAGGCCGGCGTCCCGGCCGCCGAGGTGGGGGTCGTGACCGAGGGGGAGCGGGTCCTGGTGCGGGCCGGCCGGGCCCGTCCGCTGGTCCTCCCCGACCGCGACGAGATCTACCGGGTCCTGGAACGTCCGCCGGAGTAGGGGCCGGACGGGGTCCGGGGTCTCTTGCGCGGGCCGCCGCCGGGGGCTAGCATGAGAGCCGGAACCGCATAGCGGCGGGGAGCTCGGGGGGAGCCGGGCTGAGAGTACGCCGCCGTCGGACCGTCCCGGCGGGCGCCGGACGGGGCCGACCCCGGCGTAGACCCACAGGACCCGATCCAGGTAATACTGGCGTGGGGACGCAGCGCGTGGAGAGCCGCCAGCCTGGCTCGGCTGGCGGCTGTCGTTTTGCGTGCGCGACGCCTGCGAAGAGGGAGGGATCGCCGATGGGAGCCGGTCGGAAGATATCGCCCCGGCTGGTCGCGGAGATGGGAGTCGCCATCGCGCTGGCCGCCGTCCTGCACCTGGTGAAGCTGTGGGAGATGCCCCAGGGAGGGTCGATCACCCTGGGGACCATGGTGCCCCTGTTCGTGATCGCCCTCCGGCGCGGGCCGGCGGTGGGGGCACTGGCGGGCGCCGTGTACGGCCTGCTGGAAGGGTGGATCATCAGCGGCGGGCGGTTCTTCTACCACCCGGTGCAGGTGATCCTGGACTACCCCCTGGCCTTCGGATTGCTGGCGGTGGCCGGGTTCTTCCCCCGGTATCCCGCCTTCGGGGTGACGCTGGGGGCCCTGGCCCGCTACGCGTCCCACGTGGTCTCGGGGATCGTCTTCTTCGCCCAGTACGCGCCCGCGGGACAGCCGGTGTGGCTGTACTCGCTGGGGTACAACGCCGCGTACCTGGGGCCGGACTTCGCGGTGGCCATCGTCCTGACGCTGCTGGTCTGGGAGAGGATCTCCCGGCTGTCCCCGCAGGTGGCCGCGTAGCCGGCCCATGCACGCGGTGGTGGTGGCCGGGGGCCGGCCGGGGCCGGGAGCCTGGTGGGACCTCGCGGCCCGGGCGGACCTGGTGATCTGCGCCGACGGCGGCGTGGATGCGGCGCGGTCCCGGGGGCTGGTCCCCCACCTGGTGGTCGGCGACTTCGACTCGGCGTCCGCCGCCGCGCTGGCCTGGGCCCGCCGACGCGGGGCCCGGCTGGTGCGCTATCCCCCGGACAAGGACAGGACCGACACCGACCTGGCCGTCGAGCACGCCCTGGCCGCCGGGGCGCGCCGGGTGGACATCGTGGGCGCCCTGGACGGGCGGGTGGACCACGCCCTCGCCAACGTCGGCCTGCTGCTCCGGGCCGCCCGGCGGGGAGTTCGCGCGCGATTGCTGCGGGGGCGGGCGGAGGTGTTCGTGGCCCGGGGCGGTATGCCTCTCCCCGGCCGCGCCGGCGACCTGGTGTCCCTGCTGCCCCTGTTCGGGCCGGCCGCGGGTATCACGACCGCGGGCCTGCGGTACCGGTTGCGCGGCGGCACCCTGCGTCCGGGGTCCACCCGCGGGGTCAGCAACGTGATCGTCCGGCCGCCGGCCGCCGTCACGGTGCGGCGGGGCTGGCTGCTGGTGGTGGTGACTCACCGCCGCGGGCTGTCCGCGGGCGCCTAACGGCCGCCCGTGTATAATGAGGGCACCGATGGCACAGCTGCGGCGGTCCACCGACTACTGGATCCGGTCCGTCACCGACGACGGCGGCGTGCGCGCCATGGCGGCGGTCACCACCGCCACCGTGGAACTGGCCCGCCGCCGGCACGGCACGGCGCCCACGGCGACCGCCGCCCTCGGCCGCGCCCTGACCGCCGCCGGGCTGCTGGGGGTCGCCCTGAAGACCGGCCAGACGGTGATGGTGCGCATCCTGGGCGACGGCCCTCTGGGCGGGGTGCTGGCCGCGGGCGACTGGGCGGGCGCCGTGCGGGGGTACGTGGCCAATCCCGACGTGCACCTGCCCCTCACGCCCGCCGGCAAGCTGGACGTGGGCCGGGCGGTGGGGCGGGGGACATTGCACGTGACCCTGGACCTGGGGCTGCGCATGCCCTATCACGGCAGCGTCCCCCTGGTCTCCGGGGAGATCGCCGAAGACCTGGCGTCCTACCTGGTCATCTCTCACCAGATCCCCTCGGTGGTGGCCCTGGGGGTGATGGTGTCTCCCACCGGCCGGGTGGTGGCCGCGGGCGGGCTGATCGTGCAGGTCCTGCCCGGGGCCAGCGATCGGGTGGTGTCCTACCTGGAACAGCGGGCGCGCCTGCTGCCGGCGGTAACCTCCATGATCTCCCGCGGCCGCACCCCGGAGGAGATGGTCCGGGTGGCCCTGGGGGACCTGGGCGCGCGCGTGGTGGAGCGGGGTGTGGTGCGTTTCCGCTGCCGGTGCTCCCGGGCGCGGGTGCGGCAGGTCCTGGCCAGCCTGACCGCCGACGACCTGCGGGACCTGGTGGCCACCCGGGGCCACGTGGAGGTCCGGTGCCACTTCTGCGGGGCCCGCTATCTCTTCGACGAGGACGACGTCGAGGACCTGATCGGATCCGCCCCCGCCCGGGCGGCACCCGCTCCCTGCTGAGGGGGAGGCAGCCGGCGCAGGCCGGGGCTACGGTGTGCGCTGCGGCGGCCGGCGCACGCGCCCGGAGGCCAGGCAGGTGGTGCACACCCGCAGGCGCCGGGGCGCGCCGTCCACCAGCACCCGGACCCGCTGCAGGTTCGGCGCGAACACGCGCCGGGTCCGGTGCTCGGAGTGGCTGACCGAGTGGCCGAACGCCGGGCGCTTGCCGCAGATGGCGCACTGCCGGGCCATGATGTCCTCCTCGACCTGGTCCGGGCCGGAGCCCGGGCATCGGAGCCGACGGCGATTGTACCACGTGGCCCCGGGCAAGGAAACCCCACCGGGGCGTAGAACACTGCCGCGAATGACCACGCCGCGCCCTCCTGCCGCCACGCGGCCTGCCGTGCCCGCCTCGCCCCCGTCCGGGCTGGACGCGCCGGCCCAGTACATCACGGGGGTGGGTCCCGCCCGCGCCGCCCTGCTGGCGCGGCTGGGGCTGCACACGGTGCGGGACGTCCTCTTCCACCGCCCCCGGCGGTACGAGGACCGCAGCCGCCTGGCCCGCATCGCCGACCTGGTTCCCGGTCAGCGGCAGACCACCCAGGGGGTGGTGGTGGCGCTGAGCGAGAGGCGGCGCGGGACCTACCAGTTCATCGCCGCCCTCTCCGACGACACGGGGGTGTTGCGGGCCATCTGGTTCGGCCAGCGCTACCTGCGGCGGACGATCCGCCGGGGCATGCGGCTGATCGTCTACGGCCGGGTGGAGCGGGCCGGCGGCCTGCAGATGGTGGTGGACGACTTCGAGGTGCTCACCGGGGGCGAGGAGGACACGCTGCACACCGGCCGGATCGTGCCCGTGCACCCCGCCACCGAGGGGCTCAGCCCGCGGGCCCTGCGGACGATCGTCGACCGCGCCCTGGCCCAGTACGGGGACCGGGTTCCGGAACTGCTGCCCCCCGACGTGCGCCGGCGGCACCGGCTGCCCGACCGCCGCTGGGCCCTGCGGTCGCTGCACTTTCCCGCGTCCCTGGCCGACGCCGAGGCGGCGCGGGCGCGGCTGGCCTTCGACGAGCTGCTGGTTCTGCAGGTGGGCGTCCTGATGCGGCGGCGGGCGCTGCGGGCGGAGGACAAGGGAGTGCGCTATCCCGACCCGCAGGCGCTGCTGGACCGCTTCCTGGCCGCGCTGCCCTTCCCACTGACCGGCGCCCAGCGCCGGGCCGTGGAGGAGATCGCTGCCGACATGCGCCAGCCCGCGCCGATGAATCGGCTGCTGCAGGGCGATGTGGGGTCGGGCAAGACCGTTGTGGCCGCCGCGGCGTTGTGGCTGTGCGCGGCCGGAGGCTACCAGGGCGCCCTGATGGCGCCCACCGAGATCCTGGCAGAGCAGCACCACCGCACCCTGCGCACACTGCTGGACCCCCTGGGGGTCCGCGTGGTCCTGGTGACCGGCGGCGGGTCGGCCCGGGAGCGGGCGGCCGTGCGCGAGGCCCTGGCCTCGGGGGACGCCCAGGTGGCCGTGGGGACCCACGCGCTGCTGGAGGAGGGTGTGGTCTTCGCCCGCCTGGCTCTGGTGGTGGTGGACGAGCAGCACAAGTTCGGCGTGGCCCAGCGGGCGGCCCTGCGCCGGAAGGGGATGTCCCCGGACGTGCTGGTGATGACCGCCACCCCGATCCCGCGGACGCTGTCCCTGACCGTCTACGGAGACCTGGACGTCACGGTCCTGGACGAGCTCCCTCCCGGACGGGGGGACGTGCGCACCTACGTCCGCGGGCCGGACCGGCGGGCCCAGGTGTACGCCTGGGTGCGCGACCAGGTGCGGGCGGGACGGCAGGCGTACGTGGTCTGTCCCCTCATCGAGGAGTCCGACAGCCTGCAGGCCGAGGCGGCGGTGCGCCTGGCCGCCCGGCTGCAGGAGGAGGTGTTCAGGGACCAGCCGGTGGGCGTCCTCCACGGCCGGATGCGCGCCGATGACAAGGACGCGGTGATGGAGCGGTTCCGCCGGGGCGAGATCAAGGTGCTGGTGGCCACGCCGGTGATCGAGGTGGGGGTGGACGTGCCCCAGGCGACCATCATGGTGGTGGAGGACGCCGACCGCTTCGGGCTGGCCCAGCTGCACCAGCTGCGGGGCCGGGTGGGCCGGGGCGGGCAGACGTCTCACTGCATCCTGCTGGCCGGATCCCCGGTCGAGACGGCGGCGGCCCGCCTGCGGATCATGGAGCAGACCCGGGACGGTTTCGTGATCGCCCGGCGGGACCTGGAGCTGCGGGGCCCGGGGGAACTGCTGGGGACCCGGCAGCACGGCCTGCCCGACCTGGTGATGGCCGACCTGCTCACCGACGACGACCTCCTGGAGGCGGCGCGCGCCGAGGCCCGGAGGATCCTGCAGGACGACCCCGACCTGCGGTCACCCGCGCATGCCGCCCTGCGCGAGCAGGTGGTCCGCACCGTCGCGGCGGCCCTGGCGGGGGCGGGGTAGGGCCGTGGGCGCGCGCGGCGTGCCCTCCCGCAGCCGCACGAGGGGTCGGACGGGGCCGTCCTCCCTGCGGCCGACTCTGGCCCGGGTGCGGGAGGCGGTGTTCAACGCTCTGGCGCCGCGACTGGCCGGAGCCCGCGTCCTGGACCTGTACGCCGGCAGCGGGGCGGTGGGCCTGGGCGCCTTGGCCCGGGGTGCCGCCCGGGCAGTCCTGGTGGAGCGCGACCGTCATCTGGCGGCCCGGTTGCGCCGCCGGGTCCGCCAGGAGGGGTGGGACCGGCAGGCGCAGGTGTGGCAGCAGGACGCGCTGACCGCCGTCCGCCGCCTGGCAGCCCTGGGCGAGCGGTTCGACGTGGTGGTGATGGACCCGCCCTACGGCCGCGGGCTGCTGCAGCAGACGCTGGACGCGGTGGCCGGGTCGGGCGTCCTGGCGCCCGGCGGCGTGGTGGTGGCCGAAGGACACTGGCGGGACCGGCCGGGGCCGGTGGAAGGTTTGCGGTGCACCCGGGAAGCCCGCTACGGGGAAACCCGGGTCTGGTACTTCCAGGCGGCGGAGGGGTCCGGCGATGACGGTGGCGGTGTATCCGGGCAGCTTTGACCCCGTCCACAACGGTCATCTGGACGTGATCGCCCGGGCGGCGCGGGTGTTCGAGCAGGTGGTGGTGGCCGTGGCCCGCGCCACCGACAAGATGGCGCTGTTCCCGGTGGCCGAACGCGTGGAGATGCTGCGGGCGGCCACCGCCCACCTGCCCAACGTCCGGGTGGACAGCTTCGAGGGGCTGACGGTGGCCTTCGCCCGGTCGGTGGGCGCCGGGGTGCTGGTGAAGGGGCTGCGGGCGGTGGTGGACTTCGAGTACGAGCTCAAGCAGGCGGCCATGAACCAACGCCTGGCGCCGGAGCTGGACACGGTGTTCTTCATGACGGCTCCGCCGTATTACTTCCTCAGCTCCAGCCTGATCCGGGAGGTGGCGCGGCTGGGCGGGGACGTGCGCGGGCTCGTGCCCCCGGTGGTGGAGGAACGGCTGCGGGCCCGCCTGGGCTGCGGGGCCGGCGAGGGCTTATTGAAAGAGCCGGGCGGGTAGGCCTATACTTCAGAGAGTCTTCGTCCCGCCCCGGCGGAGGCGGGACCCGAGGGCATGCGCGTCGACGTCGCGGGGCTGGAAAGAGGGCAGGTCCTGCAGGCGCCGTTCCACGAAAGGGTGGACAGCCGCGCCGACGACGTGGTGTTCGACGCCCCCGTGGTGGGGCGGGTGGAGGTGGAGCGGACCTCCCGGACGGTGCGCCTGCGGGGAACGGTGAGCACCACCACCCCGCTGGTGTGCGGCCGGTGCCTGGAGGGCTTCCGGCACGACCTCACGGTGGCGGTGGACGAGGAGTTCCTCATCGGGGCGACCGCCCGCGTCGGCGGGGAGCTGGGTCCGAAGGACTTCCAGTTTCCCCTGGGGCCGGACCTGGTCCTGGACGTCACCGAGGTGGTCCGCCAGCACCTGCTGCTGGCCCTGCCGATGGTGCCGGTGTGCCGCCCCGACTGCCAGGGGCTGTGTCCGCGCTGCGGAGCCAACCGCAACCAGGGGCCCTGCGGGTGCCCGCGGGAGGAGGACGGCGCGGCCTGAGGCGCCGCGGAGCGGCCGCCTCCGGGCGAAAGGAGGGAGAGCGGTGGGGATTCAGAAACGGCGCCGGTCCCGGATGCACGGGCGGCAGCGCCGGGCGCACTGGAAGGTGCCGGCCCTCGGCCTGGTGCCGTGTCCCAAGTGCCACGAGCCGATGCGCCCGCACCGGGTGTGCCCGTCCTGCGGCACCTACGCCGGCCGGCAGGTCCTCCCGGCCAGGGAAGCGGAGGCGGAGTAGGGTGCAGCCGCCGGTCGGATCCGGCTCGCCCGTGCGGATCGCCGTGGACGCCATGGGCGGAGACCACGCCCCCGCCGCGGTGGTGGCGGGGGCGGTGGCGGCCTGCCGCGACCTGCAGGTGGAGGTGGCGCTGGTGGGGCCCCAGGCGGTGGTGGAGGCCGAGCTCGCCCGCCACCGGCCCCTCCCGCCCGGGGTGCGTGTGGTGGACGCCCCCGAGGTGGTGGAGATGCACGAGTCCCCGGCGATGGCCATCCGGCGCAAGCGGCGGTCGTCCATCGTCGTGGCCGTGGAGCAGGTGCGGGAGGGGTACGCCGACGGGATGGTCAGCGCCGGCCACACCGGGGCGGTGATGGGCGCGGCGCTGCTGCGGCTGGGGCGGGTGCCGGGAGTGGACCGGCCGGCCATCGCCGCCGTCCTGCCCACCCTGGCCGCGCACCCGGTGGTCCTGCTGGACGTGGGCGCCAACGTGGACTGCCGGCCGCAGCACCTGGTGCAGTTCGCCCTCATGGGCAGCGTGTACGCCCGGCAGGTGCTGGGGATCGCCGACCCGCGGGTGGGCGTGCTGAGCAACGGCGCCGAGGAGAGCAAGGGCTCGGAGCTGACCCTGCGGACCGCGGCCCTGCTGCGGACGTCGGGGCTGCCCTTTGTGGGCAACGTGGAGGCGCGCGACGTCTTCTCGGGCGCGGCCCACGTGGTGGTCTGCGACGGCTTCGTGGGCAACGTGGCCCTGAAGTTCGGGGAAGGCCTGGCCCTGGCCATCCGGGACATCGTCAAGGGCGAGCTGCGCGGCCTGCGCGGTGCCCTGCTGCGGGCCTACCTGGCGCCGCTGGCGGGACGGGTGCGGCGCATGTACCGGCGCATCGACTACCGGGAGTACGGAGGGGCGCCGCTGCTGGGCATCGCCGGCGTGTGCATCGTCGCCCACGGCAGCAGCAACGCCCGGGCCATCCGCAACGCCATCCGGGTGGCGGCGGAGGCGGTGAGGACGCGGCTCACCGACGTCCTGCAGGCCCAGCTGCCCCGGTTGCTGGCGCCGGTGTCCTCTCCGGGCGGAGACGGCGCCCCCTCGACCGAACCCTAGGAGGCGCGCCATGCGCGGATCGACCATTACCGGCATCGGCCGCTACGTCCCCGCCCGGGTCCTGACCAACCGGGACCTGGAGGCGATGGTGGACACCACCGACGAGTGGATCGTCACCCGCACCGGCATCCGGGAGCGCCGCATCGCCGCCCCCGAGGAAGCCACCTCCGACCTGGCCCTGGAGGCGTCCCGGGAGGCCCTCGAGGCGGCGGGGGTGGAGCCCGAGCGGGTGGACCTGATCATCGTCGGCACCGCCACCCCGGACATGCTCTTCCCCGCCACCGCCTGCATCCTCCAGGACCGGCTGGGGGCCCGCCGGGCTGGCGCCTTCGACCTGTCGGCGGCCTGCAGCAGCTGGGTGTACGCGGCCGCGGTGGCCCATGGCTACATCGCCAGCGGGCTGGCCGAGACGGTGCTGGTGGTGGGGTCGGAGACGCTGTCCAAGATCACCAACTGGAAGGACCGGAACACCTGCGTGCTGTTCGGCGACTCGGCGGGGGCGGTGGTGATGCAGCCCTGCCCGCCGGGGGAGGGGTTCTTGTCCTTCTACCTGGGCGCCGACGGCTCGGGGGGGTCGCTGATCCAGCTGCCGGCCGGCGGGTCCCGCATCCCCGCCAGCTTTGACTCGGTGGAGCGCAACCTGCACTACCTGCAGATGAACGGCCGCGAGGTGTTCAAGTTTGCGGTGCGCTGCATCCCCCGGGCGATCGAGGAGGCGGTGCGGCGGGCCGGGGTGGGGCTGGACGACGTGCGGTGGTTCATTCCCCACCAGGCCAACATCCGCATCATCGACGCCGCCGCCGAGCGGTTGGGCCAGCCCCGGGAGAAGTTCTTCGTCAACGTGGACCGCTACGGCAACACCTCGTCGGCCTCGGTGCCGGTAGCCCTCTACGAGGCGGTGCAGGAGGGGAGGATCCGTCCCGGCGACCTGGCGGTCCTGGTCGCCTTCGGGGGCGGGCTCACCTGGGCCTCCTGCGCCCTGCGCTGGACGATGGGGGCGCCCCGCAGGTAGCCGGGGGATCCGGGTCGCCGATGCTCGCCTTCGTCTTCCCCGGCCAGGGCGCCCAGTACAGCGGCATGGGCCGGGCGATGGCCGACGCCTACCCCGAAGCCCGCGAGGTGTTCGCCCGGGCCGACGCCGTCCTGGACTTCCCCCTCTCCCGGCTGTGCTGGGAGGGACCGGAGGAGGATCTCGCCCTGACCGCCAACACCCAACCGGCGATCCTGGCCACCAGCCTGGCGTGCCTGGCCGTCCTGCAGGCCCGGGGGGTGAGCCCCCAGATGGCGGCCGGCCTCAGCCTGGGCGAGTACACCGCCCTGGTGTGCGCCGGCGCCCTGGACCCCGCCGACGCCCTGCGGGTGGTCCGCCAGCGGGGAGTGATCATGCAGGAGGCCGCCGCCGGCCGGCGGACGGCGATGGCCGCCATCCTGGGGCTGGACGCCGCCGTGGTGGAGCGGGTGTGCGCCGAGGCGGCGGCGCGGGGCGTGGTGGAGCCCTCCAACTTCAACGGCCCCGGCCAGGTGGTCATCGCCGGCGACGAGGAGGCGGTGGAGGACGGGATCGCCCGGGCGCTGGCGGCCGGCGCCCGGCGGGCGGTGCGGCTGGCGGTCAGCGCGCCGTTCCACACCAGCCTGATGCGGCCGGCGGCCCGCCGGCTGGCCGAGGTCCTGGCGGGCGTCCCGCTGCAGGACGCCCGCATTCCGGTGGTGAGCAACGTGACCGCGTCCCCGGTGCAGCGGGCCGACGACATCCGCCGGCTGCTGGTGGAGCAGGTCGCCTCGCCGGTGCGGTGGGAGATGTCGGTGCACGCCATGGCCCGCAGCGGGGTGACCACGTTCGTGGAGGTCGGCCCGGGCTCGACCCTGTCGGGGACCGTGCGCAAGACGGTCCCCGGGGCCCGGGTCCTGCGCGTGGAGGATCCCCAGACCCTGGACCAGACCCTGCGGGCGCTGGCGCAGGCGCCGGCGGGTCCGGGAGGGGCCCATGGGTAGGCTGGACGGCCGGGTGGCGATCGTGACCGGCGCGTCGGGGGGGATCGGGCGGGCCATCGCCCTGGGGCTGGCCGCCGAGGGCGCGGCGGTGGTGGTGCACTACGCCACCCGCCGCGAGAGCGCCGAGGCGGTGCGGGAGGCGATCACCTCGCGGGGCGGGCGCGCCGCGGTGGTCCAGGCGGACCTGAGCACGCCCGGAGGCGCCCGGGCCCTGGTGGCCGCGGCCCTGCAGGCGTTTGGCCGGGTGGACATCCTGGTCAACAACGCCGGCGCCCTGCGGGACACCCTGGTCCTGCGGATGAGCGAGGACGACTGGCGCGCCGTCCTGGACGTCAACCTCACCAGCGCGTTCTTCTGCACCAAGGCGGTCCTGCGGGAGTTCGTCCGCCAGCACAGCGGACGGATCATCAACATCGCCTCGGTGGTGGCCGAGGTGGGCAATCCCGGCCAGGCCAACTACGTGGCCGCCAAGGCCGGCCTCATCGGCCTGACCAAGGCGGTGGCCCGGGAGGTGGCGTCCCGGGGGATCACGGTCAACGTCGTGGCGCCCGGCTACATCCAGGCGGGGATGACCGAGTCCCTGCGGGAGGAGCAGATGGCGGCCCTGCTGGAGCAGGTTCCCCTGGGCAGGGCAGGGAAACCTGAGGAAGTGGCCGCGGCGGTGGTCTTTTTGGCCTCGGACGACGCCGCGTACATCACCGGCCAGGTCCTCAACGTGGACGGGGGGCTGGTGATGCGGTGACCCGGGCCCGGGGGTAGCGGCGAGACCCGGGGCGGGTACACTAGGATGGGGGTGGGACATCCGATGGCGACGGTGTTTGAGCGCGTGAAGAACATCGTGGTGGAGCAGCTGGGGGTGTCGGCCGACGAGGTGTCCCCCGAGTCGTCCTTCGTGGACGACCTGGGGGCGGACTCTCTGGACGTGGTGGAACTGGTCATGGCCCTGGAGGAGGAGTTCGGGGTGGAGATCCCCGACGAGGCCGCCGAGAAGATCGCCACCGTGGGGGAGGCCGTCAAGTACATCGAGGCCCACCTGAGCGAGCACGCCACCGAGTAGGCGGACGGAGGACGGCGACGCGGCGATGACCCGGCGGCGGGTCGTGGTGACCGGAGTGGGGGTGGTGACCCCCATCGGCATCGGCAAGGACGCCTTCTGGGCGTCCCTGGTGGCGGGGCGCAGCGGCGTGCGCCGGATCCAGCGGTTCGACCCCTCCCAGTTCGACACCCAGATCGCCGCCGAGGTCCTGGACTTCGACCCCACCGCCTTCATGGACCGCAAGGACGTCCGCCGCAACGACCGGTTCGTGCAGTTCGCCTACGCGGCGGCGCGGATGGCGCTGGACGACGCCGGCTTCGCCATCACCCCCCACAACGCCAGCCGGGTGGGCGTGCTCATCGGGTCGGGGATCGGCGGGGCGGAGACCTGGGAGACCCAGCATCAGACCCTGCTGGAGCGCGGCCCCGGCCGGGTGAGCCCGTTTTTCATCCCCATGATCATCATCAACATGGCCTCGGGGATCGTCAGCATCCTCACCGGCGCCCGGGGCCCCAACAGCGCGGTGGTCACCGCCTGCGCCACCGGCGGCCACGCCATCGGTGACGCCATGCGCATTATCCAGCGGGGAGAGGCCACGGCGATGCTGGCCGGGGGCACCGAGGCGGCCATCACCCCCCTCAGCGTGGCCGGCTTCTGCTCCATGAAGGCGATGTCCACCCGCAACCACGAGCCCGAGAAAGCCTGCCGCCCCTTCGACGCCGGCCGCGACGGCTTCGTGATGGGGGAGGGGGCGGGGGTGGTCCTGCTGGAGGACCTGGAGCACGCCCTGCGGCGGGAGGCCCACATCTACTGCGAGCTGGTGGGCTACGGGATGAGCGCCGACGCCTACCACATCACCCAGCCCGACCCCGAGGCCGACGGCGCGGCCCGCAGCATGGCCAACGCCCTGCAGGACGCCGGGGTGGATCCCGCGGAGGTGGACTACATCAACGCCCACGGCACCAGCACGCCCTACAACGACCGGACCGAGACCCTGGCCATCAAGCGGGTGCTGGGCCCCCACGCCCGGCGGGTGGCGGTGAGCTCCACCAAGTCCATGACCGGCCACCTGCTGGGCGCCGCGGGAGGGGTGGAGCTGATCGCCTGCGCCCTGGCCATCGAGCACCAGGTCCTGCCGCCCACCATCAACTACGAGGTCCCCGATCCCGACTGCGACCTGGACTACGTGCCCAACCACGCGCGGCCCGCGGAGGTGCGCACCGCGCTGTCCAACGCCTTCGGGTTCGGCGGGCACAACGCCACCCTGGTGGTCCGCCGGTATGACGGGCGCTGAACCCACGGCCGCGCCGGCTCCCCCCGCCCTCGCCCCCGACCGGGACGCTCAGCTGGCCGAGCTGGAAGCCCGGCTGGACGTGCGCTTTCGGGACCGCCGGCTGCTGGACCTGGCCCTGCGCCACGGGTCCTACGCTCCGCCGGTGCCGGGCGAACCCCGGCAGAGCTACGAGCGGCTGGAGCTGCTCGGCGACGCGGTCCTCAGCCTGGTGGTGTGCGACCACCTCTACCACCGGTACCCGGAGGCCACCGAGGGGGACCTGGCCAAGCTGCGCGCCCGCATCGTCAGCGAGCCATGGCTGGCCCGCATCGCCGGCTCTTTGGACCTGGGCCGCTACATCCTGCTGGGCAAGGGCGAGGAGAAGGCCGGCGGGCGCTCCCGGCCGGCCCTGCTGGCCGACGTGCTGGAGGCGGTGCTGGGCGCGGTGTACGTGGACTCGGGGTACGGGGTGGCCCACGCGGTGGCCACCCGGCTGCTGCAGGACGCCTTCGACGCCCTGGAGGAACCCAGCGAGGACTACAAGAGCGAGCTGCAGGAGTGGCTGCAGCGGCGCGAGCGCCGCGTCCCCCGCTACCGCATCCGCGGCCAGGAGGGCCCCGACCACGCCCGGGTCTTCGTGGCCACGGTGGAGGCCGGGGGCCAGATCCTGGGCGAGGGGCGGGGCCCCAGCAAGAAGCAGGCCGAGCAGGCGGCGGCCCGGGACGCCCTGCGCCGCCTTCTGCACCGGGAGGGGGCGCCCCGTCCCGCCGGGGAGCCGGTTCCCGCCGCCTCCGCCGGCCCCGCGGCGGGGGCGACGGCCGGCCGGAGGCGCGGCCGGCGGCGCCGGCACGGGCGGGGAACGCGATGAAGCAGCTGTGGGCCCCCTGGCGGCTGCAGTACGTCCGGCAGGGGACGTCGGGGGAATGCATCTTCTGCGCCGCGGCCGGTGGTGGCGACGACCACGCCGCGCTGGTGGTGGCCCGGGGGAGCCGGTGCTTTGTGCTGTTGAACCGGTTTCCCTACAACAGCGGGCACATGATGGTGGTGCCGTACCGCCACTGCAGCCGGCTGGCCGACCTGGACGACGGGGAGGCGGCGGACCTGATGCGCTACACCGACTACAGCGTGCGGGCCGCCGAGCGCGCCCTCAGGCCCGATGGGTTCAACATCGGCGTGAACCTGGGCCGGGCCGCGGGGGCGGGAATCGCCGACCACCTGCACGTGCACGTGGTGCCCCGCTGGGTGGGCGACACCAACTTCATGCCCGTCCTGGGCGACGTGAAGGTGATTCCCGAGCACCTGGAGCAGACCCGGCGCACCCTGGCGGAGGCCTTCGCGGCCGTGCTGCACGAGGCCGGGGAGGGCGGCCGGTGAGGACCGTTGCGGCGTTCATGGCCCGGGCGGTGGTCACCGCCTCTCCCGAGGAGACGGTGGCGGCGGTGGCCCGGCGCCTGGCGGAGCACCGCATCGGCGGGGCGCCGGTGGTGGGTGAAGACGGGCGGCTGGTGGGCATGGTGACCCTGCGGGACCTGGTCGGCCAGCCTCCCTACCGGCCCGTCCGCGAGGTGATGACCCGGCAGGTGGTGACGGTCTCCCCGGGCGAGCGGATCACCGACGCCTACGCCCTGATGGACCGCCACCGGGTGGGCCGGCTGCCGGTGGTGGACGACGCCGGGCGGGTGGTGGGGGTGGTGACCCGGGGCGACCTGCTGCAGGAACTGGGCCGCCTCACCGACCCGCTCACCACTCTGCCCTGGTCCGGCACGCTGCGGCAGCAGGCGGCCGACCTGCTCAAGGCCGGGCGGGAGATCACCGTGCTGTTCATCGACCTGGACGACTTCGGCCTGGTGAACAAGCTGTACGGGCACGTGGTGGGGGACCGGGTGATCCAGGCGGTGGCGGCTCTGCTGCGGGAGCACACCGACCCGTCCCGCGACAGCCTCTGCCGGTACGCCGGCGACGAGTTCGCCGTCGTCTCCACCCGCACCGCCGCCGAGGCCACCGCGCTGGCCCGCCGCCTGCGGGAGGCCGTCCTGGCCCTGGACGTGCCGGGGGCGCCCCCGGGGGCCATCAGCGCCTCGGTGGGCATCGCCGGGGGCAAGCGCACGGCCGAGAGGCACGACATCCACTACGAGGCCACCGTGGACGACCTGCTGACGCTGGCCAGCCGGGCGTCCACCCTGGCCAAGCGCACCGAGGAGCGTATCCTCCACGGTACCCAGATTCCCCCGGTCCCGCCCCGGGCGCCGGCGCGGCGGGCGGCCATCCGCCGGATCGACCTGGGGGTGGAGGAGGGGCGGGGGACGGCCACGGTGGAGCTGGAGTGGGACGGCCGGCGGGCCACCGGGCGGGCGGCGGGGCCGGCGCTGGGCACCGCGGGGCTGGCGCTGCTGGTGAACGCCACGGTGACGGCCGCCCGGCAGTGGCTGCCTCCCCAGTGGGAGGTGGCGGTGGAGGAGATCTCCCGCACGCCCCTGGACCACGGGGAGGCGGTCCACACCCTGCTGGTGGCCGGCACGCCGTCGGGCGGTCCCCAGTACCTGCTGGGCTCGGCCCTGTTCACCGCCGACCCCCACGAGGCGGTGGTCCGGGCCACCATGAAGGCCGTCAACCGCATCCTGGCCCACGCGCACCGGATCGAGGGCTAACCTGTCTCGCCGAGCTGCGGGGACGGAGGCGCCCCCGCTAGACCCGGCGGATCTCCACCCGGCCGATCCGGCGGCCGATGACCGTTTCCACGGTGAACTCCAGGTCGCCCACCCGAAAGCGAGTCCCGGGCTCGGGGATGGAGCCCAGGTGGTAGAAGATGAACCCGCCCAGGGTGGTGGCCTGCTCCCGGGGCAGGCTGATGCCCGCCAGGTCCTGCAGCGTCTGCAGGTCGATGGTGGCGTCCACCACGATCCGGTCGGGCTGGGCCAGGTGCACCAGGGGCGGCTGGGGCCGGGTCTCGCCGGGGATCTCGCCCACGATCTCTTCGATCAGGTCCTCGATGGTGACGATGCCGGCGGTGCTGCCGTACTCCTCCAGCACCACGGCCATCTGGGACCGGCCCGCCCGCATCTCCTCCAGCAGGTCCACCACCGGCTTGGTCTCCGGGACGTACAGGACCGGGCGCAGGGCGACGGTCACCGGCTGGTCGCCGCGGCCGTCGGCCAGATGGATCAGCAGGTCCTTGGCGTGCACGGCCCCCAGGATGTCGTCGCGGTCCTCTCCGGTGACCGGCAGGCGGGTGAAGCCGCGCTGCTTGACGACCTCCACCGCCTGCCGGACGGTGGCGGTGGCCGGGACGGCGACCACGGCCGTGCGGTGCACCATGACCTCGCCCACGGTCCGGTCGGTCAGGCGGAACACCCGCCGCACCAGGGACTCCTCCTCCCGGTCGACCACCCCGGCCCGCCGCGCTTCGCCCACCAGCATCACCAGGTCTTCCCGCTGGTAGGCCACGTGCCGTCCGGCCGGCGCCCGCAGGCCCACGAGGCGCAGGCCGGCGTTGGCCAGACCGTTGAGGGTCCAGATGAACGGGGCGAACACCCGGGCGAAGGCGGCCGTGGGCGGCACCGTCAGCAGGGCGATGGACTCGGGGTTCCACAGGGCCACGCTCTTCGGAGCCAGCTCGCCGGCGGTGATGTGCAGCGCGGTGATCAGGCCGAAGGCCGCCACCGCCGCCGCCGCGTGCAGGGCGGCCGGCTGCCAGGGGGCGGGGAGGGCGGCCAGGGCGGACTGCAGCAGGTCGGCCACGAACGGTTCGCCGATCCAGCCCAGCCCCAGGCTGGCCATGGTGATGCCCAGCTGGGTGGCGGCCACGAAGGGTTCGGGGTTCTCCACCGCCGCCTGCACCAGGCGCGCCGTCCGCCCTCCCCGGCGCGCCAGCGACGCCACCCGGGTGCGCCGGGACGCCACGATGGCGAACTCGGCGGCCACGAACACGCCGTTGGCCGCCACCAGCGCCGCGACCACCAGCAGGCGGGCCAGGGTCACGCCTACATCCATCTCCACGGTCCTCTCACCTCACTCGTCCCGCGGCCGCCGCTGCCGGGGCCGTGGGGGACAGGCCAGGAGAATTCCTTCGCGGTCCGCCCCGGGCGCCCCGCCTTGACGCTGCGGGACGAGGCGGCCTACAATCGGGCACGTGGACGATCCCCCGCGCGACGGGCCTGAGGCCGAGGATCCCGACCGGGTGGCCGCCTTCACGGCCCGCATCGCCGCCGGCGAGCGCGTCGAGGCGGGAGAGTGGATGCCCGCCCGCTACCGCGCCGAGTGCCTGCGCCTCATCCAGATGCACGCCCACTCGGAGCTGATGGGGGCCCTGCCCGAGCGGGAGTGGATTCCCCGGGCCCCGACCCTGCGCCGGAAGATGGCCCTGGTGGCCAAGGTCCAGGACGAGGTGGGCCACGCCCAGCTGCTGTACCGGGTGGCGGAGGATCTGGGCAAACCCCGCCGCCAGATGATCGAGGAGCTGCTGGCGGGGACCGCCCGGTTCCACAACGTCTTCCACTATCCCGCCCCCACCTGGGCGGACGTGGCGGTGATCCAGGTCTTCGTGGACGGCGCGGCCATGCAGACCCAGGGGGCGTTGCGGGCGTGCAGCTACGCCCCCTACGCCCGGGTGCTCAAGCGCATCTGCTACGAGGAAGACTTTCACATCCGCCTGGGGCTGGACACCTTCCGGGCCCTGGCCGAGGGCACGCCCCGGCAGCGGGCGATGCTGCAGGACGCGCTGAACCGCTGGTGGCAGCCCCTGATGCACTTCTTCGGACCCCGGGACCACGCCTCGCCGCACCTGGAGACGATGATGCGCTGGCGGATCAAGGTGAAGACCAACGACGAGCTCCGCCAGCAGTTCTTGCGCCAGTTCGTTCCCGTGATCACCGAGTACGGCCTGCAGGTGCCCGACCCGCACCTGCGGTGGAACGAGGCGCAGCAGCGCTACGACTACGGCGAACCCGACTGGGAGGAGTTCCGCCGGGTGATCCGGGGGGAGGGGCCCCAGACCGCGGCCCGGCTGGCCGTGCGGCGGGAGGCCTGGCGGATGCACCAGTGGGTGCGGGAGGCGATGGACGCGTGGGGGCTGGCGGCCTGAGGGAGTCCACCGGACTGTCCCCGGTGCACCTGTACGCCTACCTGGAGCAGGCGCGGGCCCGGCTGCTGCGGTGGGTGAGCGGGCTGACCGACGAGCAGTACACCCGCGAGTTCCCCTTCGGGCACCGGTCCATCCGGGCCACCCTGGTGCACACGGCGTCGGCCGAGTGGGCCTACGGGAGACGGCTGCGCGGGGAGGACGTGCCCCCGCCCGAGGAGCGGCCGTTCGCCCGCTTCGCCCGGACGGGACCCCATCCCCTGGTGGCGGCGTGGGAGGAGCTGGCGGCGCAGACCCGCCAGACCCTGGCTGCCGTCTCGGACTGGGCCGCGCCGGTGGAGTACACGGCCCTGGACGGAACCCGCATCCGCACCACCACCGGCGGCATCGCCGCCCAGATGCTGTTTCACGAGGTTCACCACCGGGCCCAGGTGATGGCCATGCTGCGCCAGTGCGGCGTGCCCGCCCAGGACCTGGACTACTCGATCCTGATGTTCGAGCGCCTGCCCGCTCCGGCGGGGTGAGGGAGGACCCATGCCCCGCCTGGTGGACCTGCTGGGCACGCCCCCGGAGGAGGCGTCCCGCCTGTTTGCGGTGTTCCGCCAGGAGGCCCGGGGCGAGCCCCACGTCCACGTGGGCGACGTGCACGCGCCCGACGCCGAGATGGCGCTGCTGCTGGCCAAGGAGCAGTTCACCCGTCGCGACCCCTGCGTGAGCCTGTGGGTGGTGCCATACCCGTCCATCACCGCCACCGCCTACGACGACGCCGACCTGTTCACCCCCGCCACCGACCGCAGCTACCGGTTCGGCGAGTCCTACCGCGAGCAGCGGCGCCCTCCGCGCCCGCGCCCGATGCGGCGGTGACCGCCCTGGCCGACCTGCCCGCCCTGCAGGATCCCGCGACCCGGGAGGCGCTGGCCGAGGTCCTGCTGGCGGTGGCCGACGACGAGCTGGTGATCGGCCACCGCCACGCCGAGTGGACGGGCCTGGGACCCGACATCGAGTCCGACGTGGCCCTGTCCAGCATCGCCCAGGAGGAACTGGGCCATGCCCGCCTGTTCTACGAGCGGGTGGCCGACCTGCGGGGCACCGACCCCGACACCCTGGCCTACGGCCGGACGGCGGAGGAGTTCCGCAACAGCGCGCTGGTGGAACGGCCTAACGGCGACTGGGCGGAGACGCTAGTGCGCCTGGTCCTGTACGAACACGCCGAGCAGGTGCGCCTGGACGCCCTGGCCGCGTGCTCCCTGGCGCCTGTGGCCGAGCTGGCCGCCGCGGTCCGGCGCGAGGAGCGGTATCATCGGATGTACGGGGAGCAGTGGCTGCGCCGCCTGGCCGCCGCCACCGCCAGCAGCCGCGCGCGGGTGCAGGAGGCGGTGGAGCGGGTCTGGCCCGATGCGGCGGACCTGTGGGAGCCCACGGCCGGGCTGCACGTTCTGGCGCGCATCCTGCCGGTCGACCCGCCGGGGCTGCGGTCCCGGTGGCGGGAGGCGGTGACGGCGTCTCTGGCGGCGGCGGGGTTGGTGCCGGGGCCGGAGCCGCCCCCGGGTCCGGGCGGGCGGTCGGGCCGGCACACGGCCCACCTGCGGCAGGTGCTGGACGAGATGACCTCGGTGTGGCGCCTGGAGCCCGGCGCCCGCTGGTAGGGGGTCGGAGATGGCGACATCCGATGAGGCCCTGCGGGTGCAGGTGTGGGAGGTCCTGGCCACCATCTGGGACCCGGAACTGCCGGTGACCGTCACCGACCTGGGCCTGATCGAGGCGGTGGAGATCCAAGACGGCCGGGTGCGGGTGGAGATGATCCCCACCTATACCGGCTGCCCGGCGCTGGAGGTGATGCGTCAGGAGATCGACGCCCGGCTGCGGGCCCTGCCCGGCGTGCGGGAAGTCGCCGTGCAGATGTCCTACGCCCGGCCGTGGACGGTCGGGCGCCTCAGCCCCGCGGGCCGGCGTGGCCTGCGCCGCCACGGGCTGGGCGTGGCGCAGCCCCCGGCGCCGGTGCGCTGCCCGGTGTGCGGGTCGGCCAACACCGTCCTGGAGAACCCGTTCGGGCCGACCCCGTGCCGGGCCATCGCCTACTGCCGGGACTGCCGCAACCCGCTGGAGTACGTCCGCGGGCCGGCGGACTGACCGACGCCCCCGCGAGGGCCCACCGTATGCAGCTCCGCGATCGAGGCACCGACCGCCGCGGCCGGCCGCTGACGGCCGGCGCGCAGGTCCGCGTCCTGGCAGAGCCGGGACACCCCGAAGGGACCGTGGTCCGGGTCCTGCCGCGCTATCACGTGGTCGTGGTGGCGCTGCGCTCACCCGCCGTCGAGCGGATGTACCCGGCAGACCAGGTGGAGGTTCTGTAAATCTCCGTCCGTCCCCGGGGAGGGGTGCCCGCCGGCGCCGAAGTCCGGACGCGCCGGCGCGCGTTCGCGGGCTGGCGGGCGCAAGTTAACATAACAGACATTATCGGAACTAGCCCGGAGTGTCGGGCGCGCCTCTCCCGTAGCGAACAGGTGTTTGCCAAAAAGGATCCCCCGTGCTACAATGACCGTCGCCGGAGGGGCGCGTGGGGGGACGGTCCGCCCACCCCCGGGGCGGCAGCCGATGAGCAGGGGTCTGACGCGACGCCAGCGGGAAATCCTCGCCTTCGTCCAGCGCTACACCGAAGCGCACGGGTACCCTCCGTCGGTCCGCGAGATCGGCCAGGCCCTGGGGCTGACCAGTAGCTCGACGGTGCACAGCCACCTGTCGGCTCTGGAAAAGAAAGGCTACCTCCGCCGCGACCCCAGCAAGCCGCGGGCCCTGGAGGTCCTGCGGGACGAGCGGGAGGTGCCGGCCAAGAAGGTGGTCCCCGTCCCGGTGGTCGGCCGCGTGACCGCCGGAGAGCCGATCCTGGCCCAGCAGAACATCGAGGACTACCTGCCCCTTCCCGCCGACCTCGCCGGGGGCGGGGAGTGCTTTTTGCTGCACGTGCGCGGGGACAGCATGATCGGCGCCGGGATCTACGACGGGGACCTGCTGCTGGTCCGCCGCCAGCCCACCGCCCGCAACGGCGACATCGTGGTCGCCCGCCTGGAGGACGAGGCCACCGTCAAACGCTTCTACCGAGAGGCCGACCGCATCCGCCTGCAGCCCGAGAACCCCGCCCTGGAGCCCCTGTACGTCCGCGACGTGGTCATCGAGGGGGTCGCCGTCGCCCTGATCCGCCGGCTGGCCTGAGCCCGGGACACCCGCGCCCGCCTGCGGCCTACGGTGCGCCCGGTCCCGCCAGGTGCGCCCGCAGCTGCTGGGCCTGGATGGTGGGCAGCTCGGCTTCCACGGCGATCCCCTGGGCGCCGTACTCCTGGCGGAGGATCCGTCCCCGGCTGAACAGGACCTCCAGCGCGCCGGCCCGGTCGTACGGCACCACCACCCGGACCCGTTCCACGGGCTCGGGCAGGCGCTGGGCGATGCGGCGCAGGAGGTTGACCAGGCCCACCCGGTGCAGGGCGGAAATCGGCACCCCCTCCCCCACCTCCGCGGCGACCTCCCGGACCCGGGACGGGGGCACCCGGTCGATCTTGTTCACCGCGTGCACCGTCGGCTTGTCGGCGGCGCCCAGCTCGGCCAGGACCGTCCGGACGGCCCGCACCTGGTCGCGCCAGTCAGGGTGGCTGGCGTCCACCACGTGGACCAGCAGGTCGGCCTCGGTGACCTCCTCCAAAGTGGCCCGGAACGCGGCCACCAGCTGGTGCGGCAGGCGGGAGAGAAATCCCACGGTGTCCACCAGCAGCACCGGGCGGCCGTTGGGCAGGGTGACGCGGCGGACGGTGGGGTCGAGGGTGGCGAACAGCGTGTCCTCGGTGAACACCCCGGCCTCGGTCAGGGCGTTGAGCAGCGTGGACTTGCCCGCGTTGGTGTAGCCCACCAGCGCCACCACCGGGAACTGGGCCTGGCGGCGCGCCTGGCGCTGCAGGGCCCGGTGGCGGCTGATCTCGGCGATCTCCCGGCGCAGGTCGGTGATGCGCCGGCGGATCCGGCGGCGGTCCACCTCCAGCTTGGTCTCGCCCGGGCCGCGGGTGCCGATGCCGCCGCCCAGGCGGGACAGCCACACGCCCCGCCCGGCCAGGCGCGGCAGCAGGTAGATCATCTGGGCCAGCTCCACCTGCAGGCGGCCTTCCCGGGTCCGCGCCCGGCGCGCGAAGATGTCCAGGACCAGGGCCGTGCGGTCCACCACCTTGGTCTGCAGCCGTCGTTCCAGGTTGCGCTGCTGGGCGGGGGTCAGCTCGTCGTCCACGATCACCAGCGTGGCGTCCAGCTCGTACAGCAAGGCGGCCAGCTCGTCCACCTTGCCGGCGCCGAGGAAGGTGGCGGGGTCGGGGGCGGCGCGCTTCTGCACCACCGTGCCGACCACCACCGCGCCAGCGGACTCGGCCAGGCGGGCCAGTTCCTCCAGGTCCGGGGCCGACTCCCACCCGGGCCGGTGCAGGGCCACCAGGATGGCCCGCTCGGGCTCCCCGGCGCGGGGACGCCGGACGGCGTCGGTGTCGGCGCGGCCGTCTAGCCGCGGGCGGCCGATAGGGTCTCCCCCCTCCCCGCGGGTCCGAACGCCTCCCGCAGCCGGCGCAGGGCCTCGTCCAGGCGGTCGTCGGGGACCGTCAGGGACACGCGCACGTATCCCTCCCCCTGTTCACCATACCCGGCGCCGGGGGTGACCACCACCCCGGTGCGGTCCAGGACCGTGGCGGCAAACGCCGCCGAGGACTGGCCCTGGGGTGTGGGCAACCAGATGTAAAAGGTCGCCCGCAGGTCCGGCGGCCGCCAGCCCAGCCCGCGCAGGGTCGCCAGGGTGCGGTCGCGCCGGGCCTGGTAGATCCGCAGGCGCTCGTGCAGGACGTGGTCGGGGCCGTCCAGGGCCGCCACCCCGGCGTGCAGGACGGCGCGGAACACCCCCGAATCCACGTTGGTCTTCAGGCGCCCCAGGGCGCCCACGGCCTGGGCGTTGCCCACCACGAACCCCACCCGCCAGCCGGTCATGCTGTAGGTCTTGGACAGCGAGTGGAACTCCACAGCCACGTCCTTCGCCCCCGGCACCTCGAGGACGCTGGGAGGCCGGTAGCCGTCGAAGGCGATCTCCGAGTAGGAGTTGTCGTGGACCAGCAGCAGGTCGTGCCGGCGGGCGAACGCCACCGCCTCCTCGAAGAACTCCCGGGAGGCGACCGCGCCGGTGGGGTTGTTGGGGTAGTTCAAAAACAGCATCCGCGCCCGGGTCAGGACGTCGGCCGGCAGGCGGTCCAGATCGGGCAGGAATCCCCGCTCCGGCCGCAGCGGCACCGGGTAGGGCTCGCCTTCGGCCAGGATGGTGGCGGCCCGGTACACCGGGTAGCCGGGATCGGGCACCAGGGCCACGTCCCCGGGGTTGAGCACCGCCCACGGCAGATGCGCCAGGCCTTCCTTGGAGCCGATCAGCGCCAGGACCTCCCGCTCCGGATCCAGGGTTACGCCGAAGCGCCGGGCGTACCAGCGGGCCACCGCCTCCCGGAATTCGGACGTCCCTCGGTAGGGTGGATAGCGGTGGCTGCGGGGGTCGGTGGCGCCCTCCGTCAGCGCGTCGACGATGAACGACGGGGTGGGCAGGTCGGGGTCGCCCACGCCCAGGTTGATGACGTCCACCCCCCGGCGGACCAGGTCGTCCTGGCGGCGATCCAGGTCCGCAAACAGGTACGCGCCGATCCGGTCCAGCCGTCGTGCCACCTGCATTTCGCCCTCCCGGTCCTGCGTCCGTGTCCGGCTTCACTGTAGCATGGTGAGGATCAGGTCGGCTACCTGGGCGGGCGCCAGGTCGTCCACGTCCAGCCACCGGATGCGCGGATCCCGCCGGAACCAGATCCACTGCCGCCGGGCGTAGCGGCGGGTATGGCGCACCAGGCGGGCGACCGCCTCCTCCAGCGAACACTCCCCCCGCAGGTACGGCACGATCTCCTTGTACCCCAGCCCCTGCATCGCCGGCAGCCGGGGGTCGTAGCCCCGGGCCAGCAGGGCCCGCACCTCGTCCACCAGGCCCCGGTCCAGCTGCTCCCATACCCGGGCTTCGATGCGCCGGTCCAGGGCGGCGCGGTCCATGGTCAGGCCGATCTGCACCACCGCGCCCACCGGGTCGGCGCGCTGCCACTCGGAGATGGGCCGGCCGGTGCGGGCATACACCTCCAGGGCCCGGACCAGCCGGCGCACGTTGCGGGGGTGGATGCGGGCGGCGGCGCGGGGGTCGACCTGCCGCAGCCGGGCGTGCAGGACGCCGGGCTGGGCCCGCTCCTCCTCCTCCAGGCGCGCCCGCAGCGCGGGATCGGGCGGCACCGGGGGGATGGCGAACCCGTCCACCACGGCCCGGATGTACAGCCCGGTTCCCCCCACCAGCAGGGGCACGCGCCCGCGGCGGCGGATGGCGTCCAAGGCCTCCAGGGCCAGGGTCCGGTACACCGCCAGGGTCACGGTCTGGTCCGGGTCGGCGACGTCCAGCAGGTGATGGGGCACCTGCCGGCGCTGCTCGGGGGTCGGTTTGGCGGTGCCGATGTCCATGCCCCGGTACAGGGTCCGGGAGTCGGCGCAGACGATCTCCCCGCCGATGCGGCGGGCCAGTTCCACGGCGGCGGCGGACTTGCCCACCGCCGTGGGGCCGCAGATCACCACCAGGGTCTGCGGGTCTAGCGGCGCAGAAACCACGACTCCAGGGTCGTCCTGGGCACGGCGACGAGGGTGGGCCGGCCGTGAAAGCAGGTGAACGGGTCCCGGGTGCGGGCCAGGTCCGCCAGCAGGGAGGCCATCTCCGCGGGGGTGAGGACGTCCCCCGCCCGGACCGCGGACCGGCAGGCGGTGGCGATGGTCAGCCGCTCCAGCAGGTCCTCCACCTCCCGCGGGCGGTCAGCGGCCAGGTCGGCCAGCAGGCCGGCCAGGAGCCGGTCGGGGGACAGCCGGGCGGCGATGGCCGGGACGGAGCGGACCAGCACCGCGTCTTCTCCGAAGTCCTCCACGACGCACCCGAGGTCGGCCAGGGCCTCCCGGCAGGACGCCAGCAGGGCGGCCTCGGGAGGGCGCAGCCTCACCACCGCCGGGGGGACCAGCTCCTGGCCGTCGGCCACGCCGGCCCGGCGGCGCTCGATCAGGCGCTCGTACAGGACGCGCTCGTGGGCGGCGTGCTGGTCGATGAGCACCAGGCCGTCCGGACCCTCGGCCAGCAGGTAGGTGCGGTGCACCTGTCCCAGCAGCCGCAGGGCCGGCAGCCGCCCGGCGGCGGGGACCTCCACCGGCGCCTCAGGACCCGCCGGCACCTGTGGCACCGCAAGGTCCAGGGGCTCGGACACGCCCGCCGGTCCGGGGGTCCCCCACCCCGCCGCTGTCACCGCCGGGATGAGGCTGGCCCGCTGCACCGCCGCCCGCACCGCGCGGAAGGCGGCCGCGCAGACGGCGCGCTCGTCGTCAAAGCGCACGTCCAGCTTGCGCGGGTGGACGTTGACGTCCACGCGTCCGGGAGGCACCTCCACGAACAGGACAAACGCCGGGTGGCGGCTGGCGGGCAGGAGCTGGTGGTAGGCCTCCTCCACCGCGGCGGTCAGAGCGCGGCTGTGGACCGGGCGGCGGTTGACACACAGGTGCTGCAGGGAGCGGGTGGTCCGGGCCAGTTCCGGGCGGCCCGCCCACCCCCACACCCGGATCCCGCCGGACCGGTCGTCTACGGGCAGCATCCGTCCGGCGGCGTCCCTGCCCACCACGGCCGCCAGCCGGTCCGGCGGGTCGGCCGGCGGGTAGCGCAGCACCTCGGCGCCGGCGTGGATCAGCGAGAAGGCCACCTGGGGCGCGGCCAGGGCCAGGCGGTCCACCGCGTCCACGATGAGGGCGAACTCCCGGGCGGGGGATTTCAGGAACTTGCGCCGCGCCGGCGTGTTGAAGAACAGGTGGCGGACGGTGACCACCGTGCCCGGCGGGGCGCCCACCGGCTCGTCGAGCTCCACCTCTCCGCCCCGGACCCGCAGGCGCCGGCCCGCGGGCTCGCCCGGGACGGCGCTGACCAGCTCCAGCAGGGAGACGGCGGCGATGCTGGGCAGGGCTTCCCCCCGAAAGCCGAAGGACCGCACCTCCTGCAGGTCCTCGGTCGTCGCGATCTTGCTGGTGGCAAACCGCCGCACGGCCAGCGGCACGTCCTCGGGGTGGATGCCGCAGCCGTCGTCGGCGACCCGGATGAGGTCCAGCCCCGCGCCGGCCACCTCGACGACGATCCGGCCGGCTCCGGCGTCCAGGCTGTTTTCCACCAGCTCCTTGACCACCGAGGCCGGGCGCTCCACCACCTCGCCGGCGGCGATCCGGTCGGCCACGGACGGGTCGAGGATGCGGATCCGGTCCACGGAGGCAGGCATCGACTCACCGGTCCCGGGCGCTTAGCGTCCGGGGTCGGGCCCCGGCGCCTTCCGCCTCATCCGCACCACCTTCCCTCCCTCCGCCGGGCGGGGCGCGGCGTACTGGCGGCGCAGCCTCTCCCGCAGGTCATGGAGGGCGGCCATGGCGTCCATCGGCGTCATCGACTCCAGGGGCAGGGCCAGCAGCGCCTCCTCCACCGCCGACGGCGCCGCCAGGGGCAGGGACAGCTGCCAGGCGCCGGTGGCGCGGGAGGGCACGGGGGGCAGGAACGCCTCCCCCGCCGGGGCCGCCCGGGCGGTGGCCTCCAGCCGCGCCAGGATGCGCCGGGCCTGCTCGATCACCGCCGGCGGCAGCCCGGCCAGCTGCGCCACGTGGATGCCGTAGCTGCGGTCGGCGCGGCCGTCGGCCACCTGGCGCAGGAAGACGATCCGCTGGCCCTCCTCCCGGACCAGCATGGTGACGTTGCGCACCCGCGGCAGCAGGTCGGCCAGCTCGGTCAGTTCGTGGTAGTGGGTGGCGAACAAGGTGCGGGCGCCCACGCGGTCGTGCAGGTACTCCACCACCGCCCACGCCAGGCTCATCCCGTCGTAGGTGGAGGTCCCCCGCCCCACCTCGTCCAGGATGATCAGGCTGCGGGCGGTGGCGTGGTGGAGGATGTGGGCCACCTCCTGCATCTCCACCAGGAAGGTGCTCCGTCCCGTGGCCAGGTCGTCGGTGGCCCCCACCCGGGTGAAGATCCGGTCCACCACGCCGATCCGCGCCGCCGCCGCGGGGACGTACGACCCGATCTGAGCCAGGAGCACGATCAGGGCGGCCTGGCGCAGGTAGGTGGACTTGCCGGCCATGTTGGGGCCGGTCACGATGAGGATGGCGCGGTCGTGGGGGGTCATCACCAGGTCGTTGGGGACGAACCGCTCCTCCGCCCGCGTCCGCTCCACCACCGGGTGCCGGCCGGCGCGGATCTCCAGGATCGGCTCGTCGGTGATCTCCGGACGGGTGTAGCCTCCGGCGACCGCCACCTCGGCCAGGGCCGCCAGGGCGTCCAGGTCGGCCACCGCGTCGGCCGTGCGCAGCAGCGGCCCCGCCTGCGCCGCCACCTGGTCCCGGACCTGTGCAAACAGCGCCGCCTCCAGCTCGGCGATGCGTTCCTCGGCGCCCAGGATGGCGGCCTCTTTCTCCTTCATCTCCTGGGTGACGAACCGCTCGGCCCCCACCAGGGTCTGCTTGCGGATGTAGTCGGGCGGCACCAGGTGCAGGTTGGGCCGGGTCACCTCCAGGTAGTAGCCGAACACCTTGTTGTAGCCCACCCGCAGCGACTTGATCCCGGTGCGCTGGCGCTCGGTCGCCTCCAAGGTGGCGATCCACGCCTTGCCCTCCCGGCTCAGGCGCCGCAGCTCATCCAGTTCGGGGCTGTAGCCGTCCCGGATGACGCCGCCGTCCTGCACGGTGGCCGGAGGATGGTCGGCGATCGCCGCCTCGATGAGGGCCGCCACCGCGGTGTGGTCCCCCACCGCATCCCGCCGGTCCGCCAGAAGTTCGGGGAGGTCGCCGCCCAGGCATCCCGCCAGGGACGGGAGCCGGCGCAGCGACGCCGCCAGGGCCACCAGGTCCCGGGGCGTGGCCGACCCGTGACCGGCCCGGCCGACCAGCCGGTGCAGGTCGGCCAGACCCCGCAGGCTGGCCCGCACGTCCTCCCGGACCCGGGTCTGGCCCACCAGGTACGCCACCGCCTCCTGGCGGCGGAGAATCGCCGGGCGGTCCCGCAGCGGCTGCAGCAGCCACTGCCGCAGCCGGCGGGCGCCCATCGGTGTCAGGGTCTGGTCCACCACCTCCAGCAGCGTGCCCCGACTCCCCCCGTCCCGCAGGTTGCGGACCAGCTCCAGGTTCCTCCGGGTGGCCTCGTCCACCACCGGGCCGCCGTCGGCGCTGTAGGTCACCAGGCGCCACAGGTGGCGGAGGGGGGCGCGCTGGGTCTGCTGCAGGTAGTGCAGCAGCGCGCCGGCGGCCGCCACCGCCAGGGGCAGGTGCTCGCAGCCGTACCCGTCCAGGGTCGCCACCTGGAAGTGGGCCAGCAGCCGCTGGCGCGCGGTGGCCGGGTCGAACGCCCACGCCTCCAGGCGGGTCAGGTGGCTGCCGTCCGGCAGCAGCCCCTCCACGTCGGCGGCGTCGTCGGGGACCAGCACCTCCCGTGGGGCCAGGCGGGCCAACTCCTCGGCCATCCGCGCCGCCGCCTCAGCTCCGGCCAGTTCGGTCACGCAGAACTCGCCGGTGGACAGGTCGGCCGCCGCCAGCCCCCAGGCGGCCCCGCCCGGGCGCAGGGCCGCCAGGAAGTTGTTGGCATGGCCGGGCAGCAGGGCGGGTTCCACCAGGGTGCCGGGGGTGACCACCCGCACCACGTCCCGGCGGACCAGTCCCCGCGCCCGGCGCGGGTCCTCCAGCTGCTCGCAGATGGCGATGCGGTGCCCCCGCTCCACCAGCCGCGCCAGGTAGCTGTCCAGGGCGTGGTGGGGAATCCCGCACATGGGGACGCGGCGGCCCTTGCCCACCTCCCGGGACGTGAGGGTGATCTCCAGGTCCCGGGCGGCCACCACGGCGTCGTCGAAGAACAGTTCGTAGAAGTCACCCAGCCGGAACATCAGCAGCATGCCGGGATAGCGGGCCCGCAGCTGCTGGTACTGGCGCATCATCGGGGTCAGATCCCGGTGCACGCCTCCCTCCTTCGACGGGCGGCCGGCCCGCTACCTGCGGGGGCCGGCATTCGGGGAAGCCAAGCAGTGCTAAACCGCATCCTTCTTCCTCCCCCGCGGCCCTGGCGTCGCCGGCACGCCTGGGCGCCGGGTCCGGCGAGGAATATATCTTGCTACCTGGACCACAGGACTGCCGCCATGACCACGACTGTGGACCGCCGGCGGATCATCGGCCGGGGACTGCTCACGGCCACGGGCGGGCTGGTGCTGGCGCTGGGCGTCGCCTGCGTGTTGGGCCGCCTCAGCCTGCGCCCGGCCTCGGAGACCCGGTGCGCTGCGGCGCTGGGCCTCACCGTGGCCGTGCAGGGCGGGTTGATGCTGGCGGTGCGTCGCGGCGGAGAGAGAGTCCTGCGGTGGGACAGGCACTTCGTCTACGTCCCCATGGCGGCGGCAACGTTGCTGCTCACCGTGTACATATACGCGGCTCCCGCCATGCGGGGGTTGCTGCTGATGTCCTGGCTGGCCGCGCCGGTGTTCCTGGCGGGGCTGGTGGGATTCGCGGGGCTGTTCGGCTTGGCGGCGCTGATGGCCGCGGGCTACCTGGGGGTGATGGCGCTGCTGGCCCGCCAGGGCGAGCCCGTCGCGATGACCTTGGAGGCGGTGACGGCGGGGGTGTTCCTGCTGATCAACGCCTACTCGGGGGTGGTCTTCGAGCGCCTGCGACGCCAGCGGGAGGAGCGCAAGGCCCTGCGGGCGCGGCTGGCGGAGCTGGCCGTCACCGACCCCCTCACCGGACTGTACAACCGCCGCCACTTCGAGGAGATCCTGCGGGCCGAACTCGCCCGCATCCGCCGGTACGGCGGGTGCTGCTCGGTGGCGATGATCGACCTGGACTTCTTCAAGGCCTACAACGACACCTTCGGGCACCTGGCGGGCGACGCGCTGCTGCAGGAGCTGGCCGCGCTGCTGCGGGGGCACCTGCGGGTCAGCGACGTGCTGGCCCGGTACGGGGGCGAGGAGTTCGCCCTGATCATGGTCAACACCCCCACGGCCGAGGCGGTCCGGGTCATGGAAAGGCTGCGGGCCCTGGTGGAGGAGTACCCCTTCCGGGGAGGCCGCATCCAGCCCCCGGGCCGGCTCACGGTGAGCGTGGGGATCGCGTCCTGTCCGGAGGACGGCTGCGAGTACGAGGACCTGATGCGGGTGGCCGACGCCGCCCTGTACGCGGCCAAGCGGCTGGGCCGCAACCAGGTGCGCAGCGCGTCCCTGGGCTGATCCCCAAATTTTCCATCAAAGTTCCGCCCACCTTCCCCGTCCGGACCGCCCCACCCGCCGAGCGCGGGCGACCGGCCCATGACGTGTGGGGCGCCCGGCACCGGGCTTGCTCTTGTGGACCGGTGGCGCCGGAGGCGATCTCGATCCTGCGGAGCACGCGCACAGGAGGGGCGATAAGGGCGATGCGGTACGAGGAGTTCGACGTCATCCAGTCGCGATTCAACGACCTGGACCGCCGGCTGCAGCTGATCCTGGTGGGGTGGGTGGTGAGCATGACCGCCTTCCTGGTGGGCCTGCGGCTGCTGACGGCCAACGCGACCATGCTGTCCCTGATCCGCTAGCGGGACCTCCCCTCCCCGCACCGGGCCGGGGCCGGAGCCTCAGTTGCTTCGGCCCCGGCCGCGTTTCGTCCCCCAGCACAGTGAGCGGACTGGCCGGTTTGTGGCACGAAAATTGCTCTGAATTGACGGCAGTATTCAGACGATGCGGGGGACCGATGGGGCGGCGCCTGAAGCTGGAGGACGTGACGTGCGAGGTGACCCCGTCCCGGACGCGGGCGCGGGTGCAGCTGCGCAACTCCGGGGTCTCCCACGTGGGCCTGGCCACCGGGCAACCCCAGGAGGCGTGCGCCCGGGTGGTGGCCCAGGCCACGGTGAACGCCGTGCGGATGTACGCCGGGTTTGCCGGAGCGGACCTGCGGCTCGCCCTGGACTCGGTGCAGGTGCTGACCGCCCCCACTCCCCTGGCGGTGGTGACCGTGACCCTGGGGGCGGGCGGGCGCGAGTTCTTGCTGGCCGGGTCGGCGCCGGCCGGCGAAGACCCCCGGTGGGCCGTGGCCCGGGCCGTCCTGCAGGCCCTCAACCGGCAGATCGAGCGGATCGCCCCTCCGGACGCGCAGGTGGCGGCGCTCGGCTGACTCCCGCTGGGCAGTCAGCGTCGGCGTCGGCTCCGGCGGTCTGCGGCGATCCGGGCGCGCCGGGCTGCGGGCGGGGCGGTGCGGGCCCGGTACCTCTGCTGGGCGTCGCGGACCGTCCGCTCGGCCTCCGGGCGTCCCGACCAGCCTAAGACCTCCGTCGGCTTTTTCTCCAGCGCCTTGTAGACCGTGAAGAAGTGCTCGATCTCGGCCAAGAAGTGAGCGGGCAGCTGGGCCAGCTCGGCCACGTCCTGGAACCGGGGGTCCCCGGCCGGGACGGCCAGGATCTTCTGGTCCCGGCCCTTCTCGTCCACCATGTCCAGCACGCCCACCGGCCGCACCGGGACCAGGCAGCCCGGAAAGGTCGGCTCGTAGGTGGCGACCAGCACGTCCAGGTGGTCGTCGTCCTCGGCCAGGGTGTCCACGATGAAGCCGTAGTCGGCCGGGTAGTGCAGGGGCGAGTACAGGACCCGGTCCAGGCGGATGCGGTGCTGGAGGGGGTCGTACTCGTACTTGTTGCGGCTGCCTTTGGGGATCTCCACCAGGGCGTCCACGATCACCGGTCTCACCTCGGGACGGCGGAACCGCGCGCCGCCCGGCCGGGCGGCGTCCCACCCGGACACGGGCTGGCGGAGGGCCGTGGGAATCGAACCCACCGGAGGCCGACCGGCCTCCCGCCGGTTTTGAAGACCGGAAGGGCCACCAGGCCCCGTTGCCCTCCGCGCGTCATCCCGATGGTACCCCCGCCCTTCTCCCCCGGTCAACGCGAACCGCGCGGCCGGCCCAGCCGCACCGGGATGCGGCGCAGGACCGTCGCGCCTTGCGGGGACATCCGGCAGGCGAACGCATACGGCCGCACCCCGGCCCGCGCGGCTTCCCGGACCGCCCGGGCAAAGACGGGGTCGGCCTCGTCGTAGGGGCGCAGGGCGGACGCGTCGTCTCTCTGGACGAACCACACCACCGCCGCCCGGGTTCCCCGCCGGGCGATCCGCGCCAGCTCCCGCAGGTGCCGCGCCCCGCGGGCGGTGGGGGCGTCGGGGAACAGGGCCACGCCGCGCTCCACCAGGTTGCACGACTTGGCTTCCACCACCAGGCGGCCGGAGGGCCCGTCACCCACGAAGTCGAACCGGCTCCCCCCCACCCGCGCCTCCGCCCGCCACCGGTCGTAGCGGCGGAACGGGGGGAGGAGGCGAGCCCGCAGGGCCGCAGCGAGCAGGGCGTTGGGCAACCGCGCGTCCATGCCCACCCACCGGCCGCGGTGGCGAACCAGCAGCAGCACGCCCCGGGTCCGCCGCCCGGCGCCGGCGTGCAGGTGGGCCAGGCCCGCCGCGCCGGGACGCAGCAGCTCCGCCATGCGCCCGGGGTTGGGCAGGTGCAGGTACAGGCGGCGTCGGCCCGCGCGGGCCCAGACCGCAAACCGGTTGGCCCGGCCGACCACGCGCACGGGAACCAGCGGCTGCGGGAAGGCCACGGCGACCGCCCGCGGCCGGACCTGTCGGCGTCCCGCCGCCAGGGTCGTCAGGGCCGGTCGCCCGCGGCCGCGCGGTCCAGCAGGACGCGCGCGTCCCCCACCCGGCGGGTGATCCGGATACTGTCGAAGTACTCCAGGACGGCCAGCGCGTACTTTCGGCTCGTCTGCAGCCGGTCCCGCAGACTGGCCACGGTGACGTTGCCCGAGCGGGCCACCTCCTCGGCCACCAGCCGCCGGATCTCGTCCAGGGCCTGCCGGTGAAAGTACATCCCCGGGGCCACCTCCACCACCGTGCCCTCGTCCCGCAACGCCACGAGCATCCGCTCGAACGCCGGGCCGCCGCCGACCTCCCGGGCCAGCTCCTCCCTCCCGGGCGGCGAGAACTTCCCCCGGAGAAGCGCCGCCGCGATCCGGTCGCGCACGGCCGCCTCCTCGGCGGACACCGCCGGCGCGAATCCCGCCCGCCGGGCAAACCCTCCGACCTCTTCGACGTCTCCCGCCTCCACCAGCCCCGCCAGGGCGTGGGCGTACAGCCGGTCGTCGCCGGATGGGAAGGCAGAGGCCTTGAGGTCGTCTTTGGGCATCCCGACCCGCCAGGGGTTCTCCCTGTGAAAGGCCTCCAGGACCCGGAGGATCCTCTCCGCGGTGGAGCGCGCGGCGTCCCGGTGGAACAGCCGCCCGCGGAGTGCCAGCAGGGTGCCGGCGGCCTGCAGGGACGCCACGGCCTCGTCGACCTGGTCCCGGGAGGCCGTCACAGCCCGGGCCAGGTCGTCGGCGGTGGTGCCCGCCGTGCCGCACGCGGCCGCGGCGGTCTCCACCTTGCCCGCCAGGCCTGCGGCCGCCACATGCTCGATGGCGGCGACGCTGACCGCCCCCCGCCGCCGGCGGGGTGGGTGCGCTCCCAGCACCTCCCCGCCTCCCAGGGTAACCAGGGGCGAGTACGTGCGCAGCACGAACGGGTCGCCGTCGGCGACCACCGCGGGCCGCTCCAGGGAGATCTGGACCACCGCGGCGTCCCCGGGGTCCAGGCGCGGCCGGTCCAGCAGCCGCAGCCGGCCGATGACCTCGTCGGCTCCCGCGTACATCCGGACGCGGGTCATGTGAGCCAGCGCCGGGGCCGACGGCAGCAGGCGGACTCGGGCGTCCACCAGGGTCGTGGGCCGGAAGACCCCGGGAGCGGCCAGGACGTCGCCGCGCGCCACCTGGCCCGCCTCCACCCCCGACAGGTTCACGGCGACCCGCGACCCGGCCACCCCCGCCGGCACCGGCGAGCCGTGGGATTGCACCCCCCTCGCCCGGACCGACAGGCCCGCGGGCAGCAGCTCCAGGACGTCGCCGGGGGCGATGCGGCCGCTCCACAGCGTCCCGGTGACCACCACGCCGAACCCGGGCATGACGAACGCCCTGTCGATGGGCAGCCGGGCCGGCGCGTCGGTGGGCCGCTCGGGGACTCCGTCCAGGAGGGCGTCCAGGGTGCGGACCAGCTCGGGTATCCCCTGCCCAGTGCGGGAGGAGACGGCGACCAGGGGGGCGTCCTCCAGGAACGTCCCCCGGACCAGCGCCCGGACGTCGTCGGCCACCAGCTGCAGCCACGCGTCGTCGGAGACCAGGTCCGCCTTGGTGAGGACCACCACCCCCCGGCGCACTGGCAGAAAGCGCAGGATGTCCAGGTGCTCGCGGGTCTGGGGCATGACCCCCTCGTCGGCGGCGACGACAAACAGGACCACGTCGATGCCCGTGGCGCCCGCCAGCATGTTCCGGATCAGCCGCTCGTGGCCGGGGACGTCCACGATGCCCACCCGGCGACCGCTGGGCAGGTCCAGGTGGGCGAAGCCCAGGTCGATGGTCATGCCCCGCCGCTTCTCCTCTTCCAGGCGGTCGGGGTCGGTGCCGGTGAGGGCCCGGACCAGCGCGCTCTTGCCGTGGTCGATGTGGCCGGCGGTGCCGGCGACGAACAGCCGGCGCATGGGGGCCTATCCCGGCGGAGCGGCCGCGCCGGGGGCGCAGACGGCGGCGAGGGCGGCCACCACCTGAGCGTCCTCACCGGGCAGCAGCGTCCGCACGTCCAGCAGCAGGGCGTCCTGGGCGATGCGGCCGAACACCGGGGGGTCCTGCTCCCGCAGCGCGCGATCGAGGGCGTCCGGCGGCAGGGGCCCCGTGACCGCCACGGCGAACGACGGTAGCTCCGCGCCGGGCAGCGCGCCGCCGCCCACCGCGGCCGCCGTGGGCCGGACTGCCACCTGCCAGCCGGGGGGCAGGATCCGGGCCGCCGCTTCCGCGAGCGCCCGGGCCCGCTCCCGCAGCGCGTCGGGATCCGCCGCCAGCATGCGCAGCACCGGCACCTGCTCCCAGGCGGACTCGGGGGACCGGTACTGGGCCAGGGTGGCGGCCAGCGCGGCGTAGTCCAGCTTGTCCGCCCGCACCGCCCGGGCCAGCGGGTGGGAGCGGATGGCGTCCAGCCAGCGGGCCCGCCCCACGATCAGCCCGGCCTGCGGTCCGCCCAGCAGCTTGTCGCCGCTGAAGGTGACCACGTCGCAGCCCGCCGCCACCGCCTCCTGGACGGTGGGCTCGGGGGGCAGACCGTGGGCGCGCAGGTCCACCAGGCAGCCGCTGCCCAGGTCGTACATCACCGGCACCCCGCGCCGGCGGCCCAGGTCCACCAGGTCGGAGACGGGCACGTCGTGCACGAACCCGGTCATGGCGAAGTTGCTGCGGTGGACCTTCAGCAGCAGCGCCGTCTGCGGGGTCAGCGCCCGTTCGTAGTCGTGCAGGTACGTGCGGTTGGTGGTCCCCACCTCCACCAGGACCGCGCCGCTCTGGGCCATCACGTCGGGCATGCGGAACGATCCGCCGATCTCCACCAGCTCGCCCCGGGAGACCACCACCTGCCGGCCGGACGCCAGGGCGGCCAGCGCCAGGAGGACCGCGGCGGCGTTGTTGTTGACGGCCAGAGCCGCCTCGGCGCCGGTGAGGTCCCGCAGCAGGGGTTCGATGTGGTGGTGGCGGCTGCCGCGGCCGCCGCTGGCGGCGTCCACCTCCAGGGTGCTGTAGCCGGACAGCACGTCCAGGACGGCCGCCCGGGCGGCGTCGGACAGCGGCGCCCGGCCCAGGTTGGTGTGGAGGATCACGCCGGTGGCGTTGACCGCCCGCCGCAGGGTCAGCGCGGCGCGCCGGGCGGCCAGGGCCCGCACCCGCTCCGCCAGGGCGGGCACGGCGACGTCCACGGGCTCTCCCCGCCGGGCGCGGGCGCGGGC
The DNA here is from genome assembly GCA_037440005.1 of Armatimonadota bacterium. Lineage (GTDB taxonomy): Bacteria > Sysuimicrobiota > Sysuimicrobiia > Sysuimicrobiales > Kaftiobacteriaceae > Calidihabitans. The sequence goes on from JBBIUY010000011.1 coordinate 70,759, forward strand.
GTCCTCCACCGCCTCCCGGGCGCAGGCGACCACCAGCGCCCGCGGGTACCGGCCCCCGGCGGTCCGTTCGACCTCCTGGACCACTCGTTCGACCGAGGGAATCTGCCGCAGGTCCGGGATCATGGTCGGCTCCTGCGGGCGTCCCGCCCCTGGCGCCGCCGCATCTTCCGGACGCGCACCTAGCGGACCAGAATGCCCAGCGCCGCCCCCGCCGCCAGGACGACGCCGAGGACCACCGCCAGCCGGCGCATGTCGGCCCGGACCCGGGCCATCAGCTCCTCCTCGCTGAGGGGAGCGGGGCCGGCCGGGCCGGCGGGCCGCAGGCGCCTGCCGCAGGTCCGACAGACGATCTTGCCGGGGGGGTTGTCGGTGCCGCAGTGAGGACACTTCACCGGTCGTCCTCCTCCCTCCGTGCCTGTCGCCCGGCCCCTCCGGGAGCCGCCGGGGGCGCGGGGCTGTCCGGGACCCGTCCCCGGGCGCGCTCCCGCAGCCGCTCCACCACCTCCCGGGGCACGTACTGGCTGCCCGGCGGGGTCCGGGTGGCCAGGTCCCCGCCGTGGAAGTCCGTGCCTCCGGTCACCAGCAGTCCCAGGTCCCGGGCCAGGGCCAGGTAGTGCTCCACCATCGCCGGCGTGTGGTCGGGGTAGTAGACCTCCAGCCCCTCCAGCCCGGCGGCCGCCAGGTCCCTGATGAGGTCGTCGGGGACGCCCCACCCGGGGTGGGCGAGGACCGGGATGCCGCCGGCCCGGCGGATGATCTGCACGGCCTGCGGGGGGCTGACCGACGCCCGTTCCACGTAGGCCGGTCCGGACCGGCCGATGTACTTCTGGAACGCCTCCTCGGTGGTGGCGACCACGCCGGCCTCCACCAGCGCCCGCGCCACGTGGGGACGCCCCACCGCCCCCTCGGCCAGCGCCCGCACCCGGGCCATCTCCAGCGGGATGCCCAACGCGTTGAGTTTTTCCACCATGCGCTCCGCCCGCCGCTCCCGGCCGTCCCGCAGCCGGCGGAGAAACTCCTGAAACCACCGCTGGCGGTGGTGCACGTAGTACCCCAGCACGTGGACGTCGCCGGCGTCGGTGTCGGTGTTGATCTCCACCGCCGGGATCACCTCCACCCCCAGGCGGACCCCGGCCTCCATGGCGGGGTCCACCCCGTCGGTGGTGTCGTGGTCGGCCACCGCCAGCACCTGGACCCCGTGGCGGCGGGCCAGAGCCACCAGGTCGGCGGGCGGGAGCAGGCCGTCGGAGGCGGTGGTGTGGGTGTGCAGGTCAATCCGCATCGGCCTCCACCTCGGCCACCCGCAGGATCTCCCGCGCCCGCCCGGTGGCCTCGTCCACGTCCACCACCACGGCGTTGAGCTGGGCGGGGCCGCCGGCCACCTCGAAGCGCACCGGCAGCTGGGTGAGGAACCGCTCCAGGATCCGCGACCGGTCCATGCCGATGATGCCGTCCCGGGGGCCGGTCATCCCCACGTCGGTGATGTAGGCGGTGCCCCCCGGCAGAATCCGCTCGTCGGCGGTCTGCACGTGGGTGTGGGTGCCCACGACCGCGCTCACCCGGCCGTCCAGGTACCAGGCCAGGGCCTGCTTCTCGCTGGTGGCCTCCGCGTGGAAGTCCACCACGATGACGGGGGTGCGCTCCCGCAGGCGGTCGGCCTCGGCCCGGGCGGCCCGGAACGGGTCGTCCAGCTCGCCCATGAACACCCGCCCCATCAGGTTGACCACCCCCGCCGTCCGTCCCGAGCGGGTGGTGACCACGGCGCTCCCCCGGCCCGGCACCCCCGGGGGGTAGTTGGCGGGGCGCAGGATCCGGGGGTCGCTGTCCAGCAGTTCGTAGGCCTCCCGGATCTGCCAGGTGTGGTTGCCGCCGGTGATGACGTCCACGCCGGCGGCGAACAGCTCTTCGGCCACCGCGGCGTTGATCCCGCTGCCCCCGGCGGCGTTCTCCCCGTTGGCGATGACCAGGTCCGCACCGTGGAGCCGGCGCAGCGCCGGCAGCCGCGCCGTCAGGATCCGCCGCCCCGGCCGGCCGTGGACGTCTCCCACGAAGAGGATGCGCATGGGAGGGCGGGGGCGCCCGGGACCCTCAGCGCGCGTACTCCACCACGCGCGTCTCCCGCAGCACGGTCACCTTGATCTGGCCCGGGTACTCCATCTCCTCCTCGATCTTGCGGGCCACGTCCCGCGCCAGCGCCTGGGCGCCCAGGTCGTCCACCTCGGTGGGCCGCACGATTACCCGCACCTCGCGGCCCGCCTGGATGGCGTAGGCCTTCTCCACCCCCGGGAAGGAGGTGGCGATGCGCTCCAGGCTCTCCAGGCGCTTGACGTACATCTCGGCGGTCTCCTTGCGGGCGCCCGGCCGGCTGGCCGAGATGGCGTCGGCGGCGGCCACCAGGATGGCCTCCAGGCAGCGGGCCTCCTCCTCGCCGTGGTGGTAGCTGATGGCGTTGAGCACCTCCGGGGGCTCGTGGTACCGGCGGCAGATGTCCACGCCGATGGCGCTGTGGGTGCCCTCCACCTCGTGGGTGAGAGCCTTGCCGATGTCGTGGAGCAGACCGGCGCGGCGGGCCAGCTGGGCGTTGGCCCCCAGCAGGTCGGCCATCAGCCCGGCCAGCAGCGCCACCTCCACCGAGTGCTGCAGCAGGTTCTGCCCGTAGGAGTAGCGGAACCGCAGCCGCCCCAGCAGCTTCACCTCCTCCGGGTGCAGCCCGTGCACCCCGGCCTCAAAGGCGGCCCGCTCGCCCTCCTCCCGGATCCGCTGCTCCAGCTCCCGCTGGGACTTCTCCACCACCTCCTCGATGCGGGCGGGGTGGATGCGGCCGTCGGCGATGAGCTTCTCCAGGGCGATCTTGGCGATCTCCCGCCGGATCGGGTCGAAGGACGACAGGGTGACCGCTTCGGGGGTGTCGTCGATGATGAAGTCGACGCCGGTCAGCCCCTCCAGGGTGCGGATGTTGCGGCCCTCCCGGCCGATGATCCGCCCCTTGAGGTCGTCGTTGGGCAGCGGCACCACCGACACGGTCACCTCGGCGGTGTGGTCGGCGGCGCAGCGCTGGATGGCCAGGGCGATGATCTCCCGCGCCCGGCGGTCGGCCTCCTCCCGGGCCTCGGTCTCGATCTTCTTGATGATCTTGAGGGCGTCGGTCCGGGCCTGCTCTTCCACCTGGCGCAGCAGCTGCTCCCGCGCCTGCTCGGCCGTCAACCCCGACAGGCGTTCCAGCTCCTGCTGGTGGCGGGCCAGCAGCGCCGCGGCCTCCTCCCGGGCCCGGGTGATCTCCTGCTCTTTGGCGGCGAGGGCTTTCTGCTGCTGCTCGAGCGCCTCCGACTTCCGTTCCAGGGACTCTTCGCGCTGTTCCAGCCGTCGCTCAAGACGCTGAAGCTCGGCCCGCTGCTCGCGGATCTCGCGCTCCGCTTCCCGCTTGATGCGGAACGCCTCGTCCTTGGCCTCAACGATGACCTCACGCTTCTTCGCCTCGGCCTCTTTGCTGGCCTGCTCGATGATCCGTCGGGCGGCCTCTTCGGCCGATCGAATCCGCGCCTCGGCGACGTACCTGCGCAGGAGATATCCCAGGAGGAACCCCACGAACCCCGCCAGAGCGATGTAGAGCACAGGGGACGGTGCGATGGCGGGTCACCTCCTCTGGGATGTGTGTGGTTGTACGTCGCGCGCGCCTCTCACCTCGTCGGCGATGGTCTAGCGCACCTGCTGTACAGGCTATTGTAGCCCGCGCGCAAAAACCGTGTCAATTGCGCCCCCGCGCGCCTGCGTGCCGGCGTGTTCCCCGCGCCCGTGCGCCGGAAGACCTAGACGTCCTGGACCTGGTCCCACAGGGGCCCCACCGCCGCCGGGGGCGAGGGTTCGGCCCCCGGGGTCCGGGCGGCGGGGCGGCCGGGCAGGACCAGCAGGCGGTCGGCCACGGGGTCGAAGTGCCGGGTGCAGGTGAACAGGAAGACCTGGTAGGCGTCGGCCAGGGTCCGCAGCAGCCGCGCGGCCTGCCGGCGGCGCTCGTCGTCGAAGGTGATGAAGGGGTCGTCGAACAGCAGCGGCGGCCGCCGGCCCCCCGCCAGGACCTCCACCAGGGCCAGCCGGGCGGCCAGGTAGACCAGGTCCACCGTCCCCCGGCTGAGGGCGGGTTCCCGGGCCTCCACCCACCCGCCCGCATCGGGGGACCACACCGACAGGGTCAGGGTCTCCTGGTCCACCGCCAGGCGTTCGTAGCGCCCCCCCGACAGCAGGCGCAGGTACTGGCCGGCCTGGCGCTCCATCACCTCCCGCAGGGGCACCTGGGCCTGACGGCGGGCTTCCTGCAGCGCCTCCAGCGCCGCCGTGTACACCGCGTGCCGGTGGCGGACGCGCTCCAGCCGGTCCTCGGCCTCGGCGAGCTGCTCCTCCACCGCGGCCAGGGCCTCCGCCTCCGCCGTGTGGCGCTCCAGGTCCACCAGCAGGCGGCGTTCGGCGGTCTGCATCTCCGCCATCAGCTGCTCGAGCCTGCGCACCTCCTGCTCCAGGGACGTCAGTTCCAGGGGAGTCAGCCGCCGGGCCGCCACGTCGGGGGAGCGCAGCTGCTCCTGCAGGGCGAACGCCTCCCGGCGCACCGTCGCCCACCGGGTGGTGATCTCCTCGTCGGTCCGGCCGCCCCGCAGCTCCTGCAGGAACCGGGCCAGCTGGGAGCGGGTCGTGACCAGGTCCCGGTAGCGCTGGGCCCGCTGTTCGGCTTCCTGGACCGTGGCGCACCCCATCTGCTGCAGTCGCGCGGCCAGTTCCGCCCGGGCGTCCCGCAGGGCGCGCTCGATGTCCTGCAGGCGCCGTTCCCTCTCCTGCCGGCGGACCTCGGCGCGCTGGCGCTCGCCCGCGGCGCGGCGCAGACGCCAGACCGCCAGCGCGGCCGCCCCTGCCCCCGCGGCCAGCCCCGCGGCCGACAGCACCCGGGGCGCGCCCAGGGCTGCCGCCAGGATCGCCGCGGCGGCCGCCGCGGC
>JBBIUY010000012.1:0-25064 GCA_037440005.1 Armatimonadota bacterium
CCCTAGGCGTCGCGGCGGAGCTCGCCCTCGGGCCCGGAGACCAGCCGGCCCCCGTCCACCTCGGTGGCGGTGATGCGGTAGGCGCGGTCGAGGGTCACCCGCAGGCGCATCAGGCGGTTGCACCGCACCCCCAGCACGTCTTTGGACAGCCGGTATCCGGTGAGGTCCCCGTCGAACTCCTGGGTCAGGTCCCACCGGGGGTCCACCCGCACCCGCACCACCTCGCCGCAGTGGTCGCACCGCACGTGAAACACCAGCGCGCCGGCGCCCCGGGTCCCCAACAGCGCCGCCAGCCTGCGCAGGATGCTCATCGGACGTCCCTCCGGGCAGAGGGTTCCCCGCCGGGGGCGAAATCCCCGCCGCCGCCGGCGGGGCAGGAGTTGGCCGCCCCGGCGGGCAAGTGAAGCAGCGCCCATGACCTACCAGGCGCTGGCTGATGCCTACGCCCGCATCGAGGCGACCACCTCCCGGCTGGAGATGACGGCGCTGCTGGCGGACCTGTTCCGCCAGACGCCCCCCGACCTGATCGGCCGGGTCGTCTACCTGACCCAGGGCAAGCTGTATCCCGACTACGAGGGCGTGGAGATCGGCGTGGCCGAAAAGCTGGCGGTGCGCGCCGTGGCGGCGGCCGCGGGCTCAGACCCCGACGAGGTCGAGCGGCGCCTGGCCCGGACCGGCGACCTGGGGCTGGTGGCGGAGGAGCTGCTGGCCGCCGGCGAGGCCCGGCGGGCCACATTGACGGTGGCCGACGTGTACGGGGAACTGGACCGCTCGGCCCGCGCCTCGGGCAAGGGCGCCCAGGCCGCCAAGCTGGAGATCCTGGCCGGGCTGCTGCGCCGGGCCACGCCCGCGGAGGCCAAATACATCGTGCGCACCGTCACCGGCCGGCTGCGCCTGGGCGTGGGGGACATGACCGTCCTCGATGCCCTGGCGACGGTCTTCGCCGGCGGCCGGGAGGCCCGCCGGGGCCTGGAGCGGGCCTACAACCTCACCTCGGACCTGGGCTACGTGGCCGAGACCGCCGCCCGGGGCGGGCTGGACGCCATCCGCCGGGTCCACGTGGTGGTGGGCAAGCCCATCCGGCCCATGCTGGCCGAACGGCTGGGCGACCCCGCCGAGCTGCTGGAGAAGATGGGCGGGCGGTGCGTCGCCGAGTACAAGTACGACGGCGAGCGCCTGCAGATCCACAAACAGGGGCTGCGGGTGGAGCTGTACTCGCGCCGGCTGGAGAAGATCACCCCGCAGTATCCAGACGTGGTGGAGCTGGTGGGACGCCACGTCCGCGCCGCCGACGCCATCCTGGAGGGCGAGGTGGTGGCGGTCGATCCCGACACCGGGGACCTGCGCCCGTTCCAGGACCTGATGCCCCGCCGGCGCAAGTACGGCATCGAGGAGGCGATGCGGGAGATCCCCGTGGCGGTGTACCTGTTCGACCTCCTGTACGCCGACGGGGAGGACCTCACCGAGCGCCCCTATGCCGAGCGCCACGGGCGGCTGGAGCGGCTGGTGGAGGCCGGCGAGCGGATGTCGGTGGCCGCCTACCGGGAGGTGACCACCGTCCGCGAGCTGGAGGAGTTCTTCGAGCAGGCCGTCCAGGATGGATGCGAGGGGCTGGTGTGCAAGGCCCCGGGCGGAGCGTACCAGGCGGGGGCCCGGGGGTGGCTGTGGATCAAGTTCAAGCGGGAGTACCGCAGCGAGATGACCGACGCCGTGGACCTGGTGGTGGTGGGCGCCTTCCACGGGCGCGGCCGGCGGGGCGGCACCTACGGGGCGCTGCTGATGGCCGCCTACGACCCCCGGGTCGAGATGTACCGCACCGTCTGCAAGCTGGGCTCGGGGTTCACCGACGAGTTCCTGGCCGAGCTGCCCCGCCGCCTGCGCCCGCACCAGACCGCGGACCGGCCCCGGTCGGTGGACAGCCGCCTGGAGCCGGACGTGTGGGTCCAGCCGGCCCTGGTCTTCGAGGTGATCGGGGCGGAGATCACCCTCAGCCCCGTGCACACGGCCGGGTGGGGCGCCATCCGCGAAGGCGCCGGGCTGGCCATCCGGTTTCCGCGCTTCACCCGGGAGCGGCAGGACAAAGGACCCGCCGACGCCACCACCGTGGACGAGCTGGTGGAGATGTACCGCCGGCAGCTGAAGAAGGCGGGCTGACGCCGGCACGGAGGGCGCGAGGTGACCGCAGGAGCGGTGATTGCGTCGGCTTCGCCGCAGGCGCTGATGCGCCGGGTGCTGCTGTGGGCGTCGCGGCAGCCGGGACTGAACCGGTGGGCCCGGCGCCACGGCCGGCGCCTGGGGGCGTACCGGTTCGTGGCCGGAGAGTCCCTGGACGAGTGCGTGCAGGTGCTGCGCCGGCTGACCGCCGCGGGGTTCAAGACCAACACCACCCTCCTGGGGGAAGGCGTGCGGGACCCGGAGACGGCGGCGGCGGTGGAGGACGCGTACCTGGGGATTCTGGACCGGCTGGCCGCCGAGGGCCTGCCCACCAACCTCTCCCTGAAGCTCACCCACCTGGGGCTGGACCTGGGCGAGGAGGTGGCCGACCGGCACCTGCGCCGGATTGTGGCCCGGGCGGCGGAGCTGCGCACCTTCGTGCGCATCGACATGGAGGAGTCCAACCGGGTGGACGCGACGCTGCGCATCTACCGCCGCCTGCGGGAGGACGGGTGCGACAACGTGGGCGCCGTCCTGCAGGCCTACCTGTACCGCACCGAGCGGGACCTGGAGTCGCTGCTGCCGCTGCGCCCGAACCTGCGGCTGGTCAAGGGCGCCTACCTGGAGCCGCCCCAGGTGGCCTACCCCCGCAAGGCCGACGTGGACCGCGCCTACGTGCGGCTGTTGGAGCGGATGCTGCTGGACGGCGGCTACACGGCGGTGGCCACCCACGACGACAGGATCATCGCCCACGCCGTCGCCTTCGCCCGCGCCCGGGGCGTCCCCGCGGACCGGTTCGAGTTCCAGATGCTGTACGGGGTCCGCCCCGGCCTGCAGGCCGACCTGCTGCGCCGGGGGTACCGGGTGCTGGTGGCCACCCCGTTCGGCGCCGAGTGGTTTCCGTACTTCATGCGCCGGCTGGCCGAGCGGCCGGCCAACGTGGGGTTCGTCCTGCGGTCGATGCTGCGGCGCTAGGGAGTCGGCCTCACCTTGGCGCCAGGAAGGCGTCCAGGTCGCGGCGGTGCGGCGGGTCGGCGCCGGCCCGGGTGCACGTGAGCGCCGCCGCGGCGGACGCCACCTGCAGGGCGTGCCGCAGCGCCGCCGGGGACAGGTTCTCCAGCGCGGCCCGGGAGGCGGCGCCCAGTTCGCCCAGGGCGAACAGCAGCCCGGCGGTGAACGCGTCTCCGGCTCCCACGGTATCCACCACCGCCACCCGAGGAGACTCCACCTCCACCTCAACCGCCGTCGTCCGGGCGTAGGCGCCGCGGGCCCCCCGGGTGACCACTGCCAAGGCGGCTCCCAGCCCCAGTACCTCCTCGGCGACCTCGCGCGCCGAACGGTCCGGGAGGATCCAGGAGGCGTCGGCCAGGCTCATCTTGATCACGTCGGAGGCGGCGAACAGGTCCCGTAGCCTCCGGCGAAAGGCCTCCGGGTCGTCCACCAGGGCGGGGCGGATGTTGGGGTCGCAAGACAGCAGGCACCGCCGCCGCATCCGCATCACCAGGTCGGCGACGGTTCCCGCGGTGGTCCCCCGCACTAGGCTGATGGAGCCGTAGTGGAGGACCGGCGTGTCCAAAAGATCCGGGGGCAGGTCGTCGGGTGTCAGCAGGGTGTCGGCCGTGCCCGCCCCGTAGAAGGCGAAGGACGGCTCGCCGTCCGCGGTGGCTACAAACGCCAGGGTCGTGGGGGCGTTGGACCGGCGCAGAAAACGGGTGCCGACTCCCTCCCGGGTCAGCGCGTCCACCAGGAACCGGCCGAAGAAGTCGGTGGACACCTTGCCCGCGAACTCCACCGCGACCCCCAGCCGCGCCAGCGCCACCGCCACGTTGGCGGGCGACCCGCCCGCGTGCATGCGGAATCCCACGATGCGCCCCTGCTCCACGATGGGGGTGAAGTCGATCAGGATCTCGCCGATGGTGGTGATCGGGGCCATCACAGGTGCCTGGCGTCGGCGCGGAACCGGCGCACCGCCTCCCGGGTGGCGGGCACCTCCGGCAGGGCGGCCAGCAGGCCGGGAGGCAGGGTCAGGGCGGGCACGCCCAGAACCGCCAGCCGCTCCATGTCGCCGACGGTCCGCACGCTGGCCGCCAGCACCTGCAGGGAGGACCGCGGAGGCTGGACCGCCGCCAGCATCCTCCGCAGCAGATCCCACCGGCCGCCGGGCAGCCGGCCCACGTAGACCGCCGCATAGCGGGCATCCACCGCCGCCGCCAGCACCGCCTGCCGCACCGACAGCACGGCGGTCACCGTGACCGGTACCCCCTGCCGTCCGAGGAGGCGGGCCGCCTGGTACCCCGCGGCGGTGGCGGGGATCTTGACCACGACCCGGGAGGGGTCCAGGGCGTGCAGCGCCCGGGCCTCGTCCACCATCCCGGCGGGGTCGTCGGAGAGCACCTGGAGGTGGATCTCGCGCAGCGGGTCGGGCACCCCGCGCACCCAGGCGTCCAGGTCCGACCGACGGAGGCGCGCGCGGCGGAGCAGCGTGGGGTTCGTGGTGACGCCGTACACGTAGCCCAGGGCGGCGGCCCGGCGGATGGCCGCGCTGTCGGCGGTGTCCACCAACAGGTGCAGGGGCGGCATCGTCACCGCCGGCCCGCCCGGCGCCGGCCGGCCCCGCAGGATTCGCGGACCACCAGGCGGGGCTGGAAGACGACGGTCTGGGCAGGGGTGCGGGGGTCGCGCAGGCGCTGCAGGAGCAGGCGGGCCGCGGCCACCCCCAGGTCGTAGCTGGGCTGGGCGACGGCGGTCAGCGGAGGCGTGAGGATCGGCGCCCAGGGCATGTCGTCAAACCCCACCACCGCCATCTCCTGCGGGATTTGCACCCCCAGCTCCTTGAAGCGCAGCAGGGCCCCCAGGGTCATCAGGTTGTTGGCGGTGAACACCGCCGTGGGGCGGTGGGGGAGGCTGACCATCCGCTCGGCCAGCGCGTAGCCGCTGTCCGCCTTGAAGTTCCCCTCCAGGATGAGCCGGCGGTCCACGGGGACGCCGGCGTTCCGGAGGGCCTCCACGTAGCCGGCCAGGCGCTCCCGGGCCGTGAAGACCTGCCGGGGGCCGCTGATGATGCCGATGCGCCGGTGCCCCAGCCGGAGGAGATGGCCGACGGCAGCCCGGGCCCCGGCGCGGTTGTCCACCAGCACCGTGTCCGTCCGCACCCCCCGCACGCGCCGGTCCACCAGGACCACGGGCGTCCCTCCCGCCAGCAGGGACCGCAGGAGGGCCAGGGGCCCGCCCGAGGGGGACAGGATCAGTCCGTCGACCCGCTTCTCCCGGATCACGCGCAGGTACGCGGCTTCCTTGCGGGGGTCCTCGTCGGCGTTGCACAGCATGACCGTGTACTGCTGGTCCAGGACCGTGTCCTCGATGCCGCGGACCACCGCCGCGAAGAAGGGGTTGGCGTTGTCCGAGACCACCACCGCCAGGGTGTGGGTGCGCCCCTTGATCATGCTCCGGGCGATGGCGTTGGGGTGGTAGTCCAGCGCCGCCGCCGCCTCCCGGACCCGCTGCCGGGTCTCGACGCTCACGTAGCCGTAGCCGCCCAGCGCGCGGGCCGCGGTGGTCACCGACACCCGCGCCCGCCGCGCCACGTCCCGGATGGTGGGCCCTCCCACGTCCTTCCCCCCTTCCGCAGGAGGAGTTTACGGCGGTGCGCCGAAAAACCCTGGTGACTTTCCTGAAAACGTTTTCTCAATCCGACCCCACCTCGCCTGCGAGGAGGTGCCTATGCGGACACCCCGGATCGGCATCCTGACCTTCTCCGACGGCCGCCGGCACGTGCACGAGGAGCTGCTCCCCCTCACCCGGGACTTTCAGGACCGGCTGGCCCGGCGCCTGCGGGAGGCCGGGTGGGAGGTGGTTACCGGGCGGGACATCGTCTGGACCACCGACCTGGCCCGCAGCGAAGGGCGCTATCTGGCCGCCGAAGGGGTGGAGGCGACGGTGTTCAACTTTGCCATCTGGAGCTTCCCCCACCTCCCGGCCATCGCCAGCCAGTTCGCGCCGGGCCCGTTCCTCCTGTTCAGCAACATCAACCCCCGCTACCCCGGACTGGTGGGCATGCTGGCCAGCGCCGGCGCGCTGGACCAGGTGGGCGCGTTCTGCGCCCGGGTCTCCGGGGACGTGGCCGACGAGGCGGTGTTCGCCCGCGCCCTGCAGTTCCTGCGGGCGGCGGTGGCCGTCAACCGCCTGCGGGGGGAGACCTACGGGCTGATCGGCGGCCGCTCCATGGGCATGTACACCGCCCAGAGCCCGCTGGACCAGTGGCGGCGGCAGTTCGGGATCGACGTGGAGCACATCGACCAGTGGGAGATCGTGCGGCGGGCCGCCCTGGTTCCCGAGGACCGGGTGGAGGCGGGGTTCCGCTGGCTGGAGGACCACGTGGGCCAGATCCACTACGACGGCCGCAAGCTCACCCCCGAGATCCTCAAGCGGCAGATCCGCAGCTACCACGCCCTGCGGGACATCATCGCCGAGTGGCGGCTGGACTTCTGCGGGGTCAAGGGCCAGCCCGAGCTCACCGACCACTTCTGCACCATGGACGTCGCCGAGGCCTTCTGCAACGACCCCTACGACTGGGAGGGCCCCCACGATCCCATCGTGTGCGCCACCGAGGCGGACATGGACGGCGCCCTGACCATGGAGATCTTCAAGCACCTGGCCGGCACGCCGGTTCTGTTCGCCGACGTGCGCCACTACGACGCCCGGGACGGCGTCTGGGATCTGTGCAACTCCGGGCAGCACGCCACCTACTTCGCCGCCCGGTCGTTCCGGCCCGAGGACAACCTTCCCCGGGTGCGCTTCTACCCGGAGATCATCTACTTCCCGGCCGGGGGCGCCTCGGTGGCCCACATCGCCGCTCCGGGCCCGGTGACCCTGGCCCGCCTGGCCCGGCGGCAGGGCCGCTACTGGATGGCCATCGTCCCGGCCGAGTTCGTGGAGTACCCGGAGGAGGAGGCCTGGCGCAAGGCGGAAGCCACCACCCCCGAGTGGCCCCACGCCTTCGCCCGGTTCCGGGTGTCCCCCGACGTCTTCCTGGCTTCCTACGACAGCAACCACATCCACGGGGTGTACGGGGACTACGTCCAGGAACTCCTGTGGGTGTGCCGGATTTTGGGGATCGACTGCCAGGTCTTTGCCTGAGGCCGGAGGCCGTATGCCCAGGTTCACCGTCGGCGTCGACTTCGGCACCGAGTCCGCCCGGGCGGTCCTGGTGGCGGTGGACAGCGGGTGCGTGGCCGCCACGGCTTCCGCCGCCTACGCCCACGGGGTCATCGACCGGGCGCTGCCGGGCCGGCGCGAGCGGCTGCCCCCGGACTGGGCCCTGCAGCACCCCGGGGACTGGGTGCAGGCGCTGGAGCAGACGGTCCGGGCGGTGGTCGGCGGCGTGTCGCCGGAGGAGGTGATCGGCGTCGGGGTGGACTTCACCTCCTGCACCGTCCTGCCGGCCACCGCCGACGGGACGCCTCTGTGCCTGCTCCCCGACTTCGCCGACGAGCCGCACGCCTGGCCCAAGCTGTGGAAGCACCACGCCGCCCAGCCCTACGCCGACCGGATCAACGCCGCTGCGGAACACCCCGGTGCGGCGTTCCTGCAGTACTACGGCGGCAAGACGTCGTCCGAGTGGCTGTGGGCGAAGGGGTGGCAGGTGCTGGCCGAGGCGCCGGCGGTGGCGGCTGCCATGGACCGGTGGATTGAGGGTGGGGACTGGATCGTCTGGCAGCTGACGGGAGCCGAGGTGCGCAGCGCCTGCCAGGCGGGGTACAAAGCCCACTGGCAGAAGGACGCGGGGTACCCGCATCCGTCGTTCCTGGCATCCCTGGACCCCGTCCTGCCCCGGCTGCTGGCCTGTCTGGGTCCGCCGCACCCTGTGGCCGCGCGCGCCGGCGGCCTGACGAGCTCGTGGGCGCGCCGGCTGGGCCTGCGGCCCGACGTGCCGGTGGCGGTGGCGGTCATCGACGCCCACGCCGGCGCTCCGGCCGTCGGCGTGGCCGGGCCCGGGCAGCTGGTGGCCATCATGGGGACCTCCACCTGCCACCTGCTGCTGGATACCCGCCGGTATCCGATCCGCGGCATCGCCGGCGTCGTCGAAGACGGGATCCTGCCGGGTTTCTTCGGCTACGAAGCCGGCCAGGCGTCGGTGGGGGACATCTTCCAGTGGTTCGTGCGGACGGCGGTCCCCGGCCGCTACGGGTCCGAAGACGACGCCTTCCGGACGCTGGAGGAGCAGGCAGCCCGTCTGCGGGCGGGGCAGGCGGGAGTGATGGCGCTGGACTGGTGGAACGGGTGCCGCACGCCTTTGGTGGACGCCGACCTGTCGGGCCTGCTGATCGGCCTGACCGTCACCACCGAACCCCACGAGATCTACCGCGCCCTGCTGGAGGCCACGGCCTTCGGGACCCGGCGGGTCATCGAGACCTTCGAGGCGGGGGGAGTGCAGATCCGCGAGGTCATCGCCTGCGGGGGGCTGGCCGAGCGCAACCGGTTGCTCCTGCAGCTGACCGCCGACATCACCGGCCGCGAGGTGCTGGTCTCCCCGGTTCCCCACGCGTCGGCGGTGGGAGCCGCCATCTACGCCGCGGCCGCCGCCGGCCCCCGGGCGGGCGGATACGGGGACGTGCGCGACGCCGTGGCGGCCATGGGGGCGACGGAGCGCGTCTCCTACCGGCCCCGGCCGGCGGAGCAGCGCACCTACGACCTGCTGTACCGGGAGTACCTGGATCTGGCCCGCCACTTCGGCGAAGGCGGCTCGCAGGTGATGAAGCGCCTGCGCCGCCTGCGGGCGGGAGAGGAGGTGAGCGGCGGGCGGACGGTCGGACGGCAGGACGCTTCACCCAGGACCGGCGGGAGGTGATCGGGTGATGAGACGGTGGTGGAGCCTGCTGGTGGCGCTTGCGGTGGCGACGGTGCCGCTGGTGACGGCGGCGCCGGGGGCCTCGCAGGCGAAGCCCTTCGAGGGGGTGACGGTGAACGTCTTGACCTTCACGGGCCCCCAGATCGCCGAACCTCTGCAGCGCCGGGGGCCGGACTTCGGCAAGCTGACCGGCGCGAAGATCAACGTGGTGACGGTGCCCTTCAGCGATCTGTACCAGAAGATGCTGACCGACATGGCCACCGGCACCAACAGTTTCCAGGCGTTCGTCTTCGCCCCCCAGTGGATGGCCGACTTCGTGGTGGCCGGCTACCTGGAGGACCTCACGGCGCGGGTGAGAGCCGACAAAGCCCTTCAGTGGGAGGACATCGCCCCCTTCTTCCGCAACTTCAGCGCCACCTACGGGGGCCGGATCTACACCATCCCGCTGGACGGCGACTTCCAGATGGTCTACTACCGGACCGACCTGCTTCGGCAGGCCGGCCTGAAGCCCCCCGCCACGTGGGCCGACTACCTGAAGATCGCCCAGACCTTCCACCGCAAGGACCTCAACGGCGACGGCACGCCCGACTTCGGCTCGTGCATCGCCAAGAAGCGCAACGCCCAGTCCTACTGGATGGTGTGGTCGGTGGCGGCCGGGTTCCTGCAGGCCAAAGGGACCCGGGAGGGGTCGTTCTTTGACACCGAGACCATGAAGCCCCTGACCAACAACGAGGCGTTCGCCGAGGCGCTGCGGGTGTACGTGGCCACGGGCGCCTACGGCCCGCCCGACGAGCTCAACTGGGACGTGGGCGACTCCCGCTCGGCGTTTGTGACCGGCCGGTGCGCCCTCAGCATCGACTGGGGCGACATCGGCACGCTGGCCATCGACCCCAAGACCTCCAAGGTGCAGGACAAGGTGGGAGCCGTCATCCTGCCGGGCAGCACCCGGGTCCTGGACCGCAAGACCGGCAAGCTGGTGACCTGCACCGCCCAGACCTGTCCCTACGCCGTGGGCGGGGTCAACCACGCCCCCTACGCGGCCTTCGGCGGATGGTCGGGAGCCATCAACAAGGCCGCCCCGGCCCGGGTCAAGGACGCGGCCTACGCGTTCCTGTCGTACATGAGTCAGCCGGCCCAGGCCAACGTGGACGTCACCATCGGCATCACGGGATTCAACCCGTACCGGATCTCGCAGTTCAAGAACCTGGACCTGTGGGTGAAGGCCGGCATGAGCCGGGAGGCGGCCCGCAACTACCTGGGCGCCATCGAGGCCAGCCTGAACAGCCCCAACATGGTCCTGGACCTGCGGATCCCGCAGAACCAGCGGTACCAGCAGATCGTCCTCGACACGGCCATCGCCAAGCTGCTGGCCCGGGAGATCACCATCGAGCAGGCGATGAAGGAGATCACCGACGGCTGGGAGGCCATTACCAACGAGCTGGGGCGCGACACGCAGCTGAAGGCGTACCGGGAGAGTCTGGGGATCCCCACGAAGTAACGCGGGGAGATGCCGCGTATGGTCCGGGTGGCTCAGGAGGCCGGGGCGAAGGCGGTCCGCCCCGCCCCGGCCTCCGTCCTGGCGGGGACGGCGGGGTGGTTTGACCGGCAGGCGGGGGCGCTGTTTGTCCTGCCGGCCGTCCTGCTGGTGTTCTTTTTGTCCATCTTCCCGCTGCTGGTGTCGGCGTACCTGTCCCTCACGCGGCTGCAGTTCGTGCCCGGCGGCTTCCTGCTGCGGTGGGTGGGGCTGGCCAACTACCACAAGCTGCTGGCGGGCATCGAGCGGCCCCACTTCCTGGGCGTCCTGGCCCCCCTCACCCCCCTCAGCGGCCTGGTGGTCGCCGTGGCCGCGTCGGTGCTGCTGGTGGCGGTGATCCGATCGGGACGGGCGTCCGGGGCGGGGCTGGCGGGGCGCGTGCTGGTCGCGGCGGTGGCGGGGACGGGGGTATGGCTGGCGGTGCGGTCCCTGGCGCCGGGCGGGCGCCCGGGGACGCTGGTGACCACCCTGCTGTACGTGGGCGTGGGGGTGGCGGTGCAGTACTGGCTGGGCCTGCTGCTGGCCTACCTCTGTTCCCAGGAGATCGCCGGCCGGCGGCTGTTCCGGGTGGTGTTCTTGCTGCCCATGATGATCACCCCCGTCGGCATCGCCTACACCTTCCGCATCCTCATGGACCTGGGTAAGGGGCCGTTTGCACCCCTGTGGCGGGCGCTGGGGCTGGCGGAGGTGTCGTGGGCCAACTCCCCGTGGGGTGCCCGCATCGTGGTGATGATCGGGGACATCTGGCAGTGGACCCCCTTCATGTTCATCGTGCTGCTGGCGGCGCTGGAGAGCCTGCCGGCGGAACTCACCGAGGCGGCCATGGTGGACGGCGCCAGCCGCTGGCAGATCTTCTGGAAGGTGTCCTGGCCCCAGTTGCTGCCCGTGAGCTCCACGGTGGTCCTGATCCGGATGATCGAGGCCTTCAAGATCGTCGACCTCCCCAACGTCCTCACCAACGGAGGCCCGGGAACCGCCACCGAGTCCCTGACCCTGCACGCGTACATGGCGTGGCGGACGCTGGACATCGGCGGATCGGCGGCGGTGGCGTACATGCTGTTGTTCGTGGTGACCTTCACCGCCATGTCCTACATCACCCTGGTGCACCGGCGGCTGGCGGAGGCGGGGTAGGCGAGGAACGGTGAAGATCCCCCCTGTGCTGCGACGGTCTCCCCGGGCGCTCTCGCCGCCGGCGGCGCTGGCCGCCTACGGACTCCTGGCGGGCTGGGCGGCGGTGGTCCTGTTCCCGCTGTTCTGGATCCTGGTCACCTCCTTCAAGCTGCCGATCCACGTCTACAGCGGCCCGGTGTATCTGCCCTTCGTGGACTTCACCCCGTCGCTGCACGCGTGGCGGTACATCCTGGTGGACCTGCGCAACGACACCCTCCGTCCGTACGCGAACACCGTCGTGGTGGCCCTGACCAGCTCGGTCCTGGCCGTGGCCCTGGGGACCGGGGCCGGATACGGTCTGTTGCGGTTTCGCTACCGGCCGCGGCTGAGCATGATCCTCCTGACGGCGGCGGCGGCGGTGGTGGTGATCGCCGCGCTGACCCGCGGCCTGGCGGGAGGGGTGGCGCTGGCGGCGGGAGGCCTGGTGCTGCTGGCGGGCCGCCCCCTGGCCGCGCGGGGGCGACGCGCCGTGGGCAACGACGACATCGCCTTCTGGATGATCTCCCAGCGCATTCTGCCGCCGGTGGCCGTGGTCATTCCCCTGTACGTGATGTTCCAGCGCCTAGGGCTGCTGGACACCCGTCTGGCGGTGGTGGTGACCTATACCGCCGTCAACCTCCCCATCGTGGTGTGGCTGATGCGGGACTACTTCCGGCACATCTCGGTGGAGCTGGAGGAGAGCGCGGCCATCGACGGGGCGTCCCCCTACCGCATCTTCCGGTCCGTGGTCCTGCCCCTGTCGGCGCCGGGGCTGGCGGCCACCTTCCTGCTCGTCCTGGTGTTCACGTGGAACGAGTACCTGCTGGCGCTGTTTCTGACCGGCGCCAACGCCCAGACGCTGCCGCTGAGCATCGCCGCCCAGAACGCCACCCGGGGGCCCCAGTGGTGGTACATGTCGGTGCTGATCCTCATCATGATCACGCCGGTCATCCTCATGGCCGTCGCCCTGGAGCGCTACATCGCCAAGGGGCTGCTGGTGGGGGCGATCAAGGGATGACCCGCCGTCCCCTGGGGTCCACCGGCCTGATGGTCACCCCCGTGGGCATCGGGGGCGGGGCGCTGGCCAGCATGCCGGAGACGTTCGGCTACGCGGTCCCCGAGGAGCAGGCCCTGGCCACCCTGCGGGCGGTCTTCCGCAGCCCCATCAACTTCCTGGACACGGCGGCAGCCTACGGCGACGGGGAGAGCGAGCGCCGCATCGGGATCGTGCTGCGCGAGATGGGCGGCCTGCCTCCCGGATTCGTCCTGTCCACCAAGGCCGACCGGAACCTGCAGACCGGCGACTTCAGCGGAGACCAGGTCCGCCGGTCGGTGGAGCGCAGCCTCCGCCTGCTGGGGGTGGACCGGCTGCAGCTGGTGTTCCTGCACGACCCCGAGCACACCACCTTCGAGCAGGTGATGGCCCCCGGGGGCCCACTGGAGGTGCTGCTGCGGCTGCGGGAGGAGGGCGTGATCCAGCACCTCGGGGTGGCGGGGGGACCGATCCCCCTCATGATCCGCTACGTCCAGACCCGGGCCTTTGAGGTTGTCATCACCCACAACCGCTACACGTTGCTCAACCGCACCGCCGAGCCGCTGATCGCCCGCGCCGCGGAGCTGGGGGTGGCGGTGGCGAACGCGGCGCCCTACGGCAGCGGCATCCTGGCCAAGGGCCCCGACGCCTACCCCCGCTACGCCTACCAGGACGCGGCGGCGCCGCTGGTGGACCGGGCCCGGCGGATGGCGGAGATCTGCCGGCGCCACGGGGTCCCGCTGGCCGCGGCCGCCCTGCAGTTCTCCCTGCGGGACCCGCGCATCGTCAGCACCATCGTGGGGGTCAGCCGTCCGGAGCGGGTGGCGGAGACGCTGGCCCTGGCGGCGCACCCCATCCCCGAGGAGCTGTGGCCCCAGCTGGAACCGTTCGCCGACCGGGACGCCGACCCCGAGGCCGGCCGGTGGGCGGGATCGGGGCGGCGATCCGGATGAGGACCGTGGCCGTGGTCACCGGAGCCGCGCAGGGGATCGGCCGGGCCATCGCCGTCCGGCTGGCCGCCGACGGCTTCGCCGTGGCGCTGGTGGACGTGGACGCCGCCGCGCTGGAGGAAGCCGCCGGCGTGGTGGCCGGGCGGACGGACGCCCTGGCGGTGCACGCCGACCTGGCGGTCCTGGAGGAGATCGCGGGGACGGTGGATCGGGTGCAGTCCGCCTGGGGTCGCATCGACGCGTGGGTGAACAACGCCGGCCGGGAGGTCACCACACCCTTTTTGGAGGTCACGGCCCGGGAGTGGGACGCGGCCCTGGCCATCAACCTGCGCACGGTGTTCTTCGCCACCCAGATGGCGGCGCGGGCGATGATCGCCACGGGGGTGCGGGGGCGGATCGTCAACGTCGCCTCCATCGCCGGCCGCAGCGGGCGGGCCGACCAGGCGCCCTACGCGGCGGCCAAGGCGGGAGTGATCAGCGTCACCCGCTCGGCGGCCCTCGCCCTGGCGCCCTACGGCATCACGGTGAACGCCGTGTGCCCGGGAGTGGTGGACACGGCCATGACGCGCCGCGTCCACCAGGCCCGGGCCCGGTGGCTGGGGGTGACGCCCGAGGAGTCGCTGCGGCGGATGGTGGAGCGGATCCCGCTGCGGGAGATGGCGCGTCCCGACGACGTGGCCGCCGCCGTGGCCTTCTTCTGCTCGCCCGAGGCCCGCTACATCACCGGTCAGGCCCTCAACGTGTGCGGCGGGATGGAGATGAGCTGAGCCGATGCCGGCGCGGGAGCTGCACGTGGCGGTGATCGGGGGGCCGCAGTACGACGGGCTGCTGGCGCACCTGCCCGCCTTCGAACAGGCGAGCGGCTACCGCGTGGTGGTGGACGTCCGTCTGCCCCACGTGGAGCTCAACGCGCGGATGGCCCGGGACCTGGGCACCGAGGGCGGCCGCTACGACCTCATCTCCACCCACACCAAGTATGCGCCCTCCCAGGCCGAGCACCTGCGCCCCCTGGACGAGTTCTTCTCCGCCGGCGAGCTGGCCGACTTCGCCCCCCGGGTGCTGGAGCTGTGCCGCGTCGACGGCCGGCTGCTGCAGCTGCCGCGGAACTTTGACGCCCGGCTGCTGTTCTACCGGTCCGACCTCATCGCCGCGCCGGCCACGTGGGAGGAAGCCGCGGCGCAGATGGTGCGGCACGCGCGCCCGGGCCTGTTCGGGTTCGCCTTCCCCGGCCGGCACTCGGGGCTGTTCGGCACGTTCTACGAGCTGCTGGGGATGGCGGGCGGCGACCTGTTCGACGAACGCCTGCGTCCCACGTTCGCCAGCGAAGCCGGCGAGTGGGCGCTGGCGTTCCTCCACCGCCTCCACGCCGCGGACCGCGTGACCCCGCCGGACCTGCTGGACCGGTGGTATTACGACGAGGTGTCGGAGGGATTCCGCCGGGGCCAGGTCCTCATGGTGGGCGACTGGCCGGGGTATTACGGGCTGTACACCGACCCGCGCACCTGCGCCGTGATCGACCGGTTCGACGTGGCGCTGTACCCCGTCGGGCCGGCGGGGGTGCGCCGGGCCTACGCCGGGTGCCACACCTTCGCCATCCCCCGGGCCGCCCGCGACCTCGACGGGGCGCTGGCGCTGCTGCGCTACCTGGTGAGTCCCGGCGTCCAGTACGCGGAGGCGGCGGCCGGCGGGCACACCCCGGTGCGCCGCTCGGTGTTCGATCGGGTCCGGGCCGGCCTGGTTCCGGGCAGCCGCGACGCCCGCCGCATGGCCCTGCTGCAGCAGACGGTGGAGCAGCACGCCATGATCCCCCCGCGGTTCGCCCGCTACCCGCAGGTGGAAGAGGTCCTGTGGGTGGGCATCCAGCGGGCGGTGGCCGGCCACGTGACTCCCCGCCGGGCCCTGCAGGCCATGGAGGACCAGGTGCGGGAGGTGCTGCGCTGACGGCGGAGGGAGGGGACGGCGGCCCGACCGCCGAAGAAAATACATGAAATCGTTTTCACACTCTTACTCCGCCCGTCCAGGAGGTGCCGCCATGAGAAGAGGGATCGCGGGCGCGGCCGCCGTCGTGCTGGGAGTCGTCCTGGTGGTCGTCGCCGTCGGGCGGTCGTACTCCGCCCCGCCGTCCTACCCCGCCCGGCCGCTGACCGTCATCGTGCCGTGGTCGCCCGGAGGGGGGACCGACCGCACGGCGCGGGCCATCGCCGCCATTCTGGAAAAGGATCTCGGCCAGCCGGTCGGGGTGGTCAACCGGACGGGCGGGGGCGGGGTCATCGGGCACATGGCCACCGCCACCGCCGAGCCGGACGGCTACACCCTGGGGATGATCACCATCGAGATCACCATGATGAGCTGGCTGGGGCTGACCCACCTGACCTACATGGACTACCGGCCCATCGCCCTGTTCATCAACAACCGGGCGGGCATCACCGTGCGCGCCGACGCGCCCTGGAAGGACTACAAGGAGCTGATGGCCTACATCCAGGCCAACCCGGGCAAGCTGAAGGCCTCCGGGACCGCCGCCGGCGGGATCTGGGACCTCGCCCGGGTCGGGTGGCTGCTGGCGGCGGGCCTGACCGCCGACCACGTGAAGTGGGTGCCCAGCACCGGCGCGGCGGCGGCGCTGGCCGAGCTGGCGGCGGGAGGCGTGGACATCTGCACCTGCAGCCCGGCCGAGGCCCTGCCGCTGGTGGAGGCGGGGAAGGCGCGGGTGCTGGCGGTGATGGCCGACAAGCGGTGGGCCCCGCTGCCGCACGTCCCCACCCTCAAGGAGCTGGGGGTGGACTTCGAGATCGGCGGGTGGGCGGGGATGGCCGCGCCGGCCAGGACCCCCGACTCCATCGTCGAGTTCCTGGACAAGGCCGTGGGCCGGGCCGCCACCTCCCCGGAGTTTGCCGCCTTCATCAAGAACAGCGGCTTCTGGTACGACTACCGGAACGCCGCCCAGTTCAGCAAGTTCCTGGCCCAGGAGCACCTCAAGAACGGCAAACTCCTCAAGGCCGGCGGCTTCATCAGGTAGGCCCGCCGCGATGGGAGCCTGGGACGCGCTCGTGGGTGCGCTCCTGGCCGTCCTGGGCTCCTTTGTCTTCCTGCAGGCGCGCGCGTTCCCGACCCTGTCGGGAGGGTATCCGGGGCCGGGCCTGTTTCCCCAGATTCTGGGAGGCGTCCTGGTCGTGGCGGGTCTGAGCCTGGTGGCCAGCGGGCTGCGCCGGGGTCTGACCCGCAGGCCTCTGGTCACGGCCGGAGCCCGGGAGTGGGCCCGGGCCGGAGCGGTCGTCCTGGCGGTGGTCCTGTACCTGGGGGCGGTGCGGACGCTGGGGTTCGTCCTGGTGACGGCCCTCCTCCTGACGGGTCTCACGCTGGCGCTGGGGGTGCGGCTGCGGTGGAGCCTCCTGTTCGCCGCCGGATTCACCGCGCTGCTGTACCTGCTGTTCGGCCGGATCCTGCACGTGCCGCTCCCCCGCGGACCGCTGGGCGGTCTGTGGTGAAGGACGGGCGCGATGGTCGCCCTGATTCTCAAGAGCCTCGCTGACCTGGCCGACCCCCGCGTGATCGGCATCATCTTCCTCGCCAGCCTGTACGGGCTGTTCATCGGGGCCATCCCGGGGCTGACGGTCACCATGGCGGTGGCGCTGTTCGTCCCCTTCGCGTTCTTCCTGGACCCCATTCCGGCCCTGGCGGCGATCGTCACCCTGCAGGCCATGGGCATCTTCGCCGGGGACATCCCCGCGGCGCTGGTCCGCATGCCGGGGACGCCGGCGTCCGCGGCGTACACCAGCGACTCCTACGCCCTCAGCCAGCAGGGCCGGGCCCGGCTGGTCCTGGGGGTGGACGTGATCGCCTCCGCCCTGGGAGGGTTGATGGGCGCCGCGGCCCTCATCGTGGGGGCGTCGGCGCTGGCGGAGTTCGCCCTCCGCTTCAGCAGCTACGAGTTCTTCTGGCTGGCCGTCCTGGGGTTGAGCACCACCACCTTCATCGCCGTCGCCTCCCCGGTCAAGGGGCTCATCTCCGTCACGCTGGGGCTGCTGCTGTCCACGGTGGGCGTCGACATCACCCTGGGGTTTCCGCGGTTCACCTTCGGCGTGCCCAACCTGCTGGGCGGCATCAGCTTCATCCCCGCCATGATCGGGCTGTTCGGCCTCAGCGAGGTCCTGCGGACGGTCCTGAAGGGGGAGATGCACCTGGCCTACGCCCGCCTGGAGCGTCAGCCGTCCTTCCTGCCTGCTCTGCGCACGGTCTGGCGCTACCGGGTCAACGCGCTGCGGGGAGGTCTGGTCGGGCTCATCTCGGGCGTGCTGCCCGGCGCGGGGGCGGACATCGGCGCCTGGCTCGCCTACGGGGTGTCCAAGCGGTTCTCCCGGCAGCCCCAGGCCTTCGGCCGGGGGTCCATGGAGGCCATCGTGGAGGCGGGGGTGGCCAACAACTCCGACCTGGCCGCCGAGTGGATCCCCACCCTGGTCTTCGGGATTCCGGGAGACGCTTTCACCGCCGTGGTCTTGGGGATCCTCATGATGAAGGGCGTCCGCCCGGGCCCGGCGGTTTTGCACGACTACACCGAGATCCTGGTGGCGGTCTACATCACCTTCATCGTGGCCAACCTGCTCATGGTCCCCCTGGGCTTCGGCGCCATCGCGGTGAGCAGCCAGCTCCTCCGGGTGCGCCGCAACCTGCTCATGCCCGCCATCCTGATGATGTGCATCGTGGGGGCCTACGCCATTAACAACGACCTGTTCGACGTGGGGCTGATGCTGGTCATGGGGGTGGTGGGCTTCCTGCTGGAGGCGATGGAGTTTCCGGTGGCACCCATCGTCCTGGGCCTGGTCCTGGGACCTCTGGTGGAGCAGAACTTCATGATCAGCCTCATCAAGAGCGAGGGCCACCTGGGCCTGTTCGTGAGCCGGCCCATCAGCGCGGTCCTGGCGGCCCTCACCCTGCTGGTGTGGATGCTGCCGGTGCTGACGGCGGTGCGGGGGTGGAGGCGCCGGGGCGCCGGGGCGGCCGCCCCTGAGGGGGAGGCGGCGGGAGGATCGGGATGATCGACCGCGGCCGGCTGCGGGGAATCGTGGTGCCCATGGTCACCCCGCTGGAGTCGGACGGCGCCACCGTGAACGAGCGCGGGGTCCACCAGCTGGTCCGCTGGCTGATCGCGCAGGGGGTCCACGGCATCTTCGTGGCGGGCACCACGGGAGAAGGGGCGGCCCTGGACGATGCCCAGTGGAAGAAGCTGGTCCGGTCCGCCGCCGAGGCCGTGGCGGGCCGGGTCCCCCTGCTGGCGGGCGTCCTGGCGCCCACCACGGCCCTGGCCGCGGCGCGGGCCCGGTGGGCGGCGGACCTGGGGGCGGACGTGGTGGTGGCCGCGGCCCCCTACTACTACGCGTACAGCCCGCGCGAGCTGGTGGCCCACTTCCAGGCGGTGGCGCGGGCCACCGCGCTGCCCGTCCTGCTCTACAACATCCCCCAGACCACCCGGAATCCCCTGACGGTGGACGTGTGCCGGGAGCTGGCGGAGTCGCCCCAGGTGGTCGGGGTGAAAGACTCCTCCGGAGACGTCACCGAGTTCCGGCGGTGGGTGCAGGTCCTGCGGTTCGGGCAGAGGGACTTCCGTCTGCTGTTGGGCACGGACCACCTGACCGACGTCGCCGTGCTCCTGGGAGCCCAGGGCACGGTGCCCTCCCTCGGCAACATCGCCGGACGGGACCTGGTGGCCGCGTACGAGGCCGCGGTGGCCGGAGACTGGGCGGCCAGCGCCTCCCACCAGGCGCGGGCGCTCGCCCTGGCCCGCGTGTACCTGGTCAGGCGGGATCACCCCCAGCTGGGCGTCATTGCCGGCCTGAAGTGCGCCCTGACCCTGATGGGCCTGGAGGTGGGGCCGCCCGCGCCCCCCGCGCTCCCCGCCGACATTGAGGGGAGGCGGCTGGTGGAGTCGGTCCTGCGCGAGGCGGGAGTGCTGCGCTGAGGGTGCTCGGGTGCGGCCGCCCTCCGCCGTACCCGGGCCTATGCGGCGCGCACGGCGACCAGCAGGCCGTCGCGCAGCGGCACCACGCTGGCGATCCAGCGCGGGTCGGTGGTCACCATGCGGGTGAACCGGCGGATCCCCTCGGCGGCCGGCGAGCGGTCCCGGGGGTCGAGGACCCGCCCCTGCCAGAAGGCGTTGTCGGCGATGAGCACCCCGCCCGGCCGCAGCTTATCGGCGATCACCGGCAGCGCCTCCGGGTAGCCCTCCTTGTCGATGTCGTTGAAGATCAGGTCGAAGGGGCCCGGGGTCTCCCGCAGGGCCTGGACGGCCTCGGCCACCCGGTACTGCACGATGTCCTCATACCCCAGGGCCCGCAGGTGCCCGCGGGCCCGGCGAGACAGTTCGGCGTCCCACACCACGTGGTAGACGGTGCCGCCGCCGTTCTCCCGGACGGCCCGGGCGAACCAGGCGGTGGAGTAGCCGTAGCCCGAGCCCATCTCGAAGATGCGGCGGGCGCCGATCAGGCGCGCCACCAGGTAGCAGAACTGCCCCGCCACCGGGCCGATGATCGGGAACCCGGTGGCGCGGGCGTCGTCTTCCATGGCCTGCAGTTCGGGCGGGCGGGGCGGCACCAGGTCGGCCAGGTACTGACGCAGCTCGGGAGCCACAAGGGCGCCCGTCATGCGGTGCTCACCTCCTGTGTCTCCGGGCGCGGTATCAGGGCGATGGCGCGCCCAGCGCCTCGCGGACCCGGGGCAGGATGACGGCCTCCACGTCGGCGTCGGTGCGGGGCGGGGGGACGTCGCCGAACAAGAACCACCGCTCCTGGTGGCTGGCGTGGTCGCCGGGGTCCAGAGAGACCAGCGGCCCCAGGGTTTCCAGCTCCAGCATGGCGTGGTTGCAGAAGACCTCCACGCAGCACCCCAGGTCCGGGTAGCGGGCCCCGGGCACGTGGGTGAACGTCTTGACGAACAGGTGGCCGGACCGGGCGTACGCCGCCCATCCGTGGGGGGCCAGAACTCCCACCTTCTGCGCAGACGGGCGCGCGGGATCCTGGCGCAGCAGGACGTAGCGCGTGCCCCAGGTCCAGCGGGGGTCGGCCAGGTCGGTGTACGGCCACAGGGACAGGACTCCCGTGGGCTGCAGGTCCTGCGGGTGGGTTCCCCGGGGCGGCAGGGGGACCACCGCCACCCCGCCGGGCGCCATCGCTGTCAGCGCCCACGGAGCCAGCTCGATCGTCCACAGGGCGAGGTTGTGCAGCCGGTGGGTGACGTGCACCTGCGCTCCGCTGGGCGCGAGGCGGATCTCCAGTTCCTTTTGAATGCCCGTGGAGACTTCCACCGGCTGGAGCAGGCGAACCCCCTCCGGGGACAGGTGGTACTCGATCGGGTCGTTGTCGGGCGCGTAGGTCCGGGGCCACTGCTCCGGGGCGTGCCACAGCCTGTGGCCGCCGTAGATCCGCCAGCGGTCGCCTCCGGTGCGCCCCAGGTCCTCCGGGAATTCCGCGAACTCGTTGGCGGCGCCCCGGAAGCCGAACCGGATCACCCGCGGGCCGATGACGGTGGGGACGATGAGCTCCACCTGGTCGTTGGCCAGCCGCAGGCAGTCCGCCCACCCGCCGTAGGCGACCCGCTCGACGGTCACGGCCACGGGCGGATCTCCGGCCCCGTCGGCCGCCGCGCGGCCCCGGACGGGCAGATGGTCCTCTGGTCAGTCACGGCCTGCCCCCTTCGACCTCCCGGCCTCCTTGCTCCTGCCGGAGGGGCGGGGCCCAGGCGTGCAGCCGGCGGAGGGCGTGCAGTCGCTCCGGTTCGCCCACCCGGGCCCGCCGCAGGGCGTCCTCCAGCGCGGCGATGGTGCGGTCGTACACCTCCCGGTCCACCGGGTACGGGTGACCGTCCTTGCCTCCGTGGGCGAAGGCGAAGCGGGCGGGGTCCCGCCAGGAGGCCGGGGTTCCGGCCAGGACTTCCGACAGCAGCGCCAGAGCCCGCAGGGTCCTCGCCCCCACGCCGGGCAGGCCCAGCAGCGCCTCGAAGGACGCCGCCTGCGCCCGGTAGGTCTGTTCCAGGGCCCGCTGCAGCCTGTCGGGATGGATGTCCTGCCTGGGGTCCAGGGCGTGGCGGTGCGGCAGGATCAGGTGCGCCGGAGGGGCCTCCGCCATGCGGCACAGTTCGGCGACCAGCGCCTCCGGACGCTCCCGGGCGATCCGGGTGATGGCCGCCCGGGCCGGCCCGGATTCGGCCGCCACCAGATTGAGGGTCGGGTCCGTCCAGTCGCAGCACACCGCGGCGTGGGGCTCGCACACGAAGCTCTGGACCCGCTCTCCCCACCAGTGGTAGCGGCGGGCCGTGCGGTCGGCCGGGCGCATGCCCTGCTGGACCACCGCCCACCGTCCGTCCAGGGTCAGGACGAAGGTGTGGTGGTAGATCTGGTAGCCGTCCTGGACGGCGGCGCTGTCCACCTTGGCCACCAGGCGGCTGGTGGCGATGAGCCTGTCGGCGTCCACGCCGAACCGGTCGCCGCACCGCCGCAGGTCCTCCGGCGTCTGGCGGGAGGTCCGGCCCTTGCCGCCCGCCACCGCCAGCCCCACCTCCGCCTCCCGGCCGCGGACGGCTTCCTTGAGGGCGGCGCACACGGTGGTGGTGACCCCGCTGCTGTGCCAGTCAAAGCCCAGCAGGCACCCGAAGGCCTGGAACCAGTACGGGTCCGACAGGCGGGCCAGCACCCCGGGCGGGCCGATGTCCTCCACCAGAGCCTCCAGCACGGCCCTCGCCAGGCGGACCATGCGTTCAAACAGCCAGCGAGGAGCCCGGCCGCCGTGCAGGGGGAGGGTGGCGGTGCCCGTCCGGCGCATCATCGGTGGATCCCTTTCCAGGATGCTCGTCCGCCCGGCGCGACACAAGAGGCGGTCGTTGCGCGGCGGTGGCGCAGCCGGTAGCATGGGCCCGTGCCGTCCGGACGACGTGCGGGACGATTGGGGGTGGGCATGGGCGTGCCGGTCGGACGCCGCTGGCAGGTGGAGATACCCCTGACGGGCCCCGGCGGGGAGCCGGTGGACCTGCGCCGTACCGTGCTGTCTCACGGCTGCGCGCTGCTGCCCCCGGCCGACCTGGATGAAGCCGCGGGGATCCTCACCGTGACCCTCCCGGTGGGCGGTACGCCGCGGGTGGTGCGGATCGCGCCCGGCCGCCCGGGCCATGTCCTGCTGTCGGCGGCCGGGCCGCCCCCCGGAGCCCGGCAGGCGGCGGCGCTGGTGGACGGCGTCCGGCGGCTGCTCCGCCTGGACGAGGACCTGTCGCCGTTTTACGCCATGGTCCGGGACGACCCCGACCTGTCCTGGGTCACCCGGGGAGCCGGGCGGATGATGCGCAGCGCCTCGGTCTTCGAAGACGTGGTCAAAACCATCTGCACCACCAACTGCTCCTGGTCGGCGACCGAGCGCATGGTCCGGGCTCTGGTGCAGCACCTGGGCCGCCCGGCCCCCGGGGCGGCTGCGGGCGACTGGCGCGGCCGCGCATTCCCGACGGCGGAAGCGATGGCCGCGGCGAGGGCGTCCTTTTACCGGGACGTGGTGCGCGCCGGCTACCGGGGTCCGTACCTGCGGACGCTGGCGCGCATGGTCGCCGACGGCGACGTGGACCTGGAAGCTCTGGGCCGCGCGCGCCCGCACGAGATCCCTGACGAGGAGGTGGAGCGCCGGCTGCTGGCCTTGCCCGGCGTGGGCCCGTACGCCGCATCCCACATCATGCTGATGCTGGGCCGGTACTCGCGGCCGATCCTGGACTCGTGGACGCGGCCGAAGTACGCCCGGCTGGCGGGACGCCGGCGCGTCTCGGACGCCGCCATCCTCAGGCGCTTCCGCCGCTACGGCCCGTATGCCGGGCTGGCGTTCTGGATGGTCCTCACCCGGGACTGGGTGGAAGACTGACGGCCTGCCCTGGAGACCGTGTTGTTTCTTGACAATTCGAAGTAATCCGATATATTTTGAATCTACGGGATAGTCTTTTGTTGTGCGAAATCGACCCGGGTCTACCCGGTTTACGTGCCTTTTCCGAGGTTCACCAGCATGCAAACCCGGCGACCGGGTAGACCGGGAAGACCGGCTAGACCGTTAGATACGGAGGGGGTGGTTGCCGTGTTCGCCCGGCCGTGGATGGGGTTCGGCCCCTTCCGGGAGAGGCTGTTCGGAAGGGGGGATCTGAAGTTTCTGATCCTGGACCTGCTGAAGGACAGGCCGATGCACGGGTACGACATCATCCGCACCCTGCAGGACCAGTTCGGGGGATTCTACGCGCCCAGCCCCGGAGCCGTGTACCCGACCCTCCAGATGCTGGAGGACATGGGGTACGTGACCTCCTCGCAGCAGGACGGCAAGAAGGTGTACGCCATCACCGAGGAAGGACGGCGCTTCCTGTCCCAGCGCCAGGAGGCGGTGGAGGACATCCGCTCGCGGTTCAGCCACTGGTGGGACTGGTGGGGGCCTGCCTACCGGGAGATGTGGGATCTGTTCCACACCCTCCGGTCCCGGGGGCCCTGGCAGCGGGTCACGCCCGAAAAGCTGCGGAGGATCCGCGAGGTGGTGGCGCGCGCCCGCCGGGAGATCGAGGCCATTCTCAGAGAGGAGACTCCGGCCGAGGGGTCGGCGTCGGAGCAGGCCCGACAGTAGAGGCGTGGAACCGGTCACCCGTGGGGGCGGGAGGCCAGCCTGGCCGTCCTTTTCTCCCACAGCATGGCCAGCCACCTGATCCGGTCCCGCCACCGGGGAGACGGGTTGGATCCGAGGGTCTGCGCGACCAGCCTGTGGCGCGGCTTCCGTCATCGACTCGCGCTGGCGCTCCAGGGCATACCGCTCGGGCTCCCAGATGTTCAGCATGTGCCGTCCTCCCGTCGGTGGTGTCGTCCTTACAGATAGATAGCCCGGGCCGTCCCGGCCCCGCCGTGACACCGGTCACGGGGGAGGTGTGAAGCCTGCCACAGGGAGTCCATCCCTCCGCCGCGGGATCCGGAAGGGGAACGCCGGCCAACCGTCGCACTACTGTAGTGCGGTCGACGGCTGGCCGGGAGGGGGTGCGCCCGTGGCAAAGAAGAAGGGCAAGAAGAAGATGTAAGTGAGCGCGGGGGAGGCGATCCTCCCCCGCGCGTCGTCTCCTCGATCCTGGTGGGCCCTCTCCAATCCTGGTGGGCCCTGAGGGACTCGAACCCCCGACGCGTCGCTCGGCGCGATCCCCGGGTGCCTATTGCACCCGGGGCCCTCACAGGAAGATTGATCGCGCCTTCGCTCCACCTGAGGGGCTCCGCCCCTCGGTCGGAATCGCTTCGCGATTCCTGTCACCCCGACTACATAGGGGAGGTCCCTCCCCTATGACCCCTCGGCGTCGGGGGTTCGTTCTCCATACCACCACGAATGGGCGGGGCGTCGAGAACTGCACTCTCCACCCCGCCCA
>JBBIUY010000012.1:25164-74068 GCA_037440005.1 Armatimonadota bacterium
TCCATACCACCACGAATGGGCGGGGCGTCGAGAACTGCACTCTCCACCCCGCCCAATCCTGGTGGGCCCTGAGGGACTCGAACCCCCGACGCGTCGCTCGGCGCGATCCCCGGGTGCCTATTGCACCCGGGGCCCTCACAGGAAGATTGATCGCGCCTTCGCTCCACCTGAGGGGCTCCGCCCCTCGGTCGGAATCGCTTCGCGATTCCTGTCACCCCGACTACATAGGGGAGGTCCCTCCCCTATGACCCCTCGGCGTCGGGGGTTCGTTCTCCATACCACCACGAATGGGCGGGGCGTCGAGAACTGCACTCTCCACCCCGCCCATTCCTGGTGGGCCCTGAGGGACTCGAACCCCCGACGCGTCGCTCGGCGCGATCCCCGGGTGCCTATTGCACCCGGGGCCCTCACAGGAAGATTGATCGCGCCTTCGCTCCACCTGAGGGGCTCCGCCCCTCGGTCGGAATCGCTTCGCGATTCCTGTCACCCCGACTACATAGGGGAGGTCCCTCCCCTATGACCCCTCGGCGTCGGGGGTTCGTTCTCCATACCACCACGAATGGGCGGGGCGTCGAGAACTGCACTCTCCACCCCGCCCATTCCTGGTGGGCCCTGAGGGACTCGAACCCCCGACGCCCGGGTTAAAAGCCCGGCGCTCTACCCGCTGAGCTAAGGGCCCGCACGGGTCATTCTAGCACACGCCGGCCGGGCCGACGGGAACCGCCGGCACATCCGTCGAACTGCTCTGACGATGCCTGTCGTCGCTCCCTACGGGACCTGGGCGTCTCCCATCACCGCCGACCTGGTGGCGGGCCAGGGCGTGGTGCTGGGCGAGGTCGCAGGCGACGGTCCCGACCTGTACTGGTCCGAGCTGCGGCCGGCGGAGGGCGGCAGGAAGGTCATCGTCCGGCGGACTCCCGACGGCCGCACCGGGGACGTCCTCCCCCCGCCCTTTAACGCCCGCACCACCGTCCACGAGTACGGCGGGGGAGACTTCGTGGTGGACGGCGGCGTCATCTACTTCTCCAATTTCGCCGACCAGAGGTTGTACCGGCTGCGGCCGGGAGACGCCCCGCTGCCGCTGACCCCGCCGGGGGCCTGGCGCTACGCCGACGCCGTCGTCGACCGACATGGCCTGCGCCTGGTCTGCGTGTGCGAGGACCACACCCGCGGCGACCAGGAGGCGGAGAACTGCGTGGCGGCCGTGCCCCTGGACGGCTGTCCTCCGCAGGTGCTGGTGCGGGGGGCGGACTTCTACGCGTCCCCCCGCCTCAGCCCCGACGGCCGCCGGCTGGCGTGGCTGAGCTGGGACCATCCCAACATGCCCTGGGACGGGACGACCCTGTGGGTGGCCCCGGTGCGGGCCGACGGCACGGTGGGCGAAGCGCGCCGCGTGGCCGGGGGGCCCGACGAGTCCGTCTTCCAGCCCGAGTGGTCGCCCGACGGCGTCCTGTACTTCGTCTCGGACCGCACCGGATGGTGGAACCTGTACCGCTGGCGCGAGTCCGACGACGCCGTCGAGCCGCTGGCCCCGCAGGAGGCCGAGTTCGGCCGTCCCCAGTGGCTCTTCCGAATGTCGACGTACGGATTCGTGGACGCGACCACCCTCGTGTGTTCCTTCATCGCCCGCGGGGTGTGGCACCTGGCCCTGTTGGACACCCGGCGGAGGTCGCTGGACGTCCTGGACCTGGGCTACACCGACATCCACCAGGTAACCCCGGCGGCAGGCGCCGTGTACTTCATCGGCGGCTCGCCCACCGAGGCCCCGGCTCTGGTCCGCCTGGACGTGGCCCGCTGGACGGCGGAGGTGATCCGGTCCTCCCGCCCGCAGCCCGTCGATCCCGCGTACATCTCGATCCCGCAGGCCATCGAGTTCCCCACCGCCGGGGGGCGGACGACCCACGGGTGGTACTACCCTCCCACCAACAAGGACTTCACCGGTCCGCCCGGACAGCGCCCTCCGCTGCTCGTAGTGGCCCACGGCGGCCCCACGTCCTTCTCCCCGGCTGTCCTGCGCCTGGAGTTCCAGTACTGGACCAGCCGGGGCTTTGCCCTGGCGGACGTGAACTACGGAGGCAGCACCGGCTACGGCCGCGCCTACCGCAACCGGCTGCGCGGGCAGTGGGGCGAAGTCGACGTGGACGACTGCGTTCAGGCCGCCCGCTACCTGGTGGAACGCGGCCTAGCGGACGGGGCGCGGCTGGCCATCCGGGGCGGGAGCGCCGGCGGGTACACCACCCTGTGCGCGCTGGCGTTCCGGGACGTCTTCCGGGCCGGCGCGTCCTACTTCGGGGTCAGCGACCTGGAGGCGCTGCACCGGGAGACCCACAAGTTCGAGTCGCGGTACGACCACCACCTGGTCGGCCCGTACCCGGAGCGGGCCGACCTGTTCCGCGCCCGCTCGCCGGTCCACGCCGCCCACCGGATCCGCGTCCCGGTCATCTTCTTCCAGGGGCTGGAGGACCGGGTGGTGCCGCCCAACCAGTCGGAGATGATGGTGGACGCCCTGCGGCGGGGCGGGATCCCCGTGGCGTATCTGGTCTTTGAGGGAGAACAGCACGGGTTTCGCCGCGCCGAGACGATCCGCCGCACTCTGGAGGCGGAGCTGTACTTCTACGGCCGCATCTTCGGGTTCACGCCGGCCGACCCTCTCCCGCCCGTGCGCATCCACAACCTCGACTGAACGCTCGCGCCGCGGGCCGCCGCCGTCTCCCCTCCGGACGACGGTGAGGGTCTGACCCCAAAATCCTGATGAAAATGTAAATCACAAATCAACTGATTCTTCCGGGGGTCTACGGCCCCGACGGGAGGTATCGGAGCAGGAACGTGAGCCAGTTCCCTCCCATCAGCCGTCCCACGTCGTCGGGGCTGTACCCGCGGCGGAGCAGGGCCTCGGTGAGCCGCGGCAGTTCCGCGTGGGTGGGGATCTCGGCCACCGTCTTGTGGGCGTTCTCCCGGGGCGGTTCCGCCGGCGGCAGATAGTCCATGCGCAGGCGGTCGATGTCGTCCACGAAGGTGATGAAGTCAAAGCCGAACCCCACCCGCTCGATGCCGGCGACCTCCACCGCGTGGTCCACGTGGCGGAGGAACTCCTCCAGGGTGGCGACCCGGTGGCTGATGACGAACGACTGGATCATGAGGCTGACCAGGCCGCCGCGGGCGCTCAGCGCCCGGATCTGGTCGTCGGTGAGGTTGCGGGCGTGGGGGAACAGGGCGGCGGCGTTGGAGTGCGAGGCCACCACCGGCCCGGCGGCGGTCTCCAGGAGGTCCCAGAAGCTGCGCTCGTTGAGGTGCGAGGCGTCCCAGATCACCCCCAGCCGGTCACCCGCCTGCACCAGGGCTTTCCCCAGCGGCGTCAGCCCCTCCCGGCTGTCCTGCCGGGCCCCGCTGGCAAAGGCGTTGCGCTCGTTCCACGCCAGGCCCACCACCCGCACCCCCAGCTCCACGAACGCCTCCAGCAGGTCCGGTTCGTACCCCAGCGGCGCGCACCCCTCCAGCCCGGGGATCAGGGCCGTGCGGCCGTCCTGCACCGCCTGCCGCAGCGCCTCCCCCGTGTCGGCGATGGCGAACTGCTGCGGGCTGGCCGCCGCCGCCCGCCGCAGCCGCGTCAACGCCACCAGCGCCCGGCGCAGCCCGTCGGGCAGGTACTCCAGCTCGACCCAGACGGGGCTGACCACCACGTCCACGCCCCCGTCCCGGAGGGCCCGTCCCAGAGGGGTGTCGCCCAGGGCCGGAGGGTCGCCGCCCCGGGCGTCGGCCGCGCGCGCCAGGGCCAGAGGCAGGTCGCAGTGTCCGTCCACCACCGTGAGGCTGCGGTGGAAGGCCAGAAGTTCGTCCGGGCTCATGGGACGGCCTCCGCGGGGCGCCCTCACTCCAGCCCCATGGCGGTGTAGGAGTCCGGCCGCAGCCGGATGCTCACCCGGTGCTGGGGCGCGTCGGTGGGCGGATACTGGTAGGGCCGCCCCCGGTACCGCAGGGACAGCCTGTCGATGTCCCGGGCGCCGTTGGCCGGGTCCAGCCGCACCGGACCGCGGACCTGGACGTATCGGTACGGGTCGTCCCGATCCACCACGACCACCGCCGCATAAGGATGGCGGCGCAGGTTGCGCCACTTGGCCCGGCCGGCCGACGTGTTCATGAGGATCTCGTCCCCGTCGAGGAGGAACCACACCGGGGTGGCCTGGGGCCGGCCCCGGGGTCCCACCGTGGCCAGCACCGCCAGGTTGGGCTTGTCCAAAAACGCACGGACGTGGTCGGGCAACCGCATGGATACCTCTCGCACCGTCGGAGTATCGTTTCCCCCATCCTAGAGCATCGCCGCGGAACCGGCAACGCGGGCGGCGCGCGTCCGGCGTGCCGTTCCCCGGCCCCACCGCCGGCCGGGACCGCGTCGGTAGGACCCGGGGGCCGGAACACCGAACCCCTCCAGCAAACTTCCCGACACGAGGTGATGGCCGATGTGTGTCCCGCAGACGTTTGAGGCTGTGCGGCTGGACCGCCGCAGCTTTCTGCGGATGGCCGCCGGCACGGCCGTGGGCGCGGCCCTGGGAGGGGCGGCCCTGCTGCCGGCCCCGGCCCGGGCGCAGACCCGGTCGCTGTCCTACGCCAACATCATGGACCTGACCCACGTCCTGCACAGCCGCTTTCCGTCGTTCAACCCCGACTTCTTCCCGCGCCTGTCCCGCCGGCCGTATGTGACCATCGAGAAGAACGGGTTCTACGGCAACATCGTCTCCTACTGGGAGCACACCGGCACCCACATGGACGCGCCCGCCCACTTCGTCACGGGCCGGTGGTTCGTCCACGAGATCCCGGCCAGCCGCCTGATCGGCCCGGCCGTGGTGATCCACATCCACGAGAAGGCCGCCCGCAACCCCGACGCCCAGGTGACTCCCGACGACATCCGGGCGTACGAGGAGAAGTACGGCCGCATCCCCGACGGGGCCGTGGTGTTCATGCACAGCGGGTGGGAGCAGTGGGTCAACGACGAGATGTCCTACCGGCGGCCGGACAGTACCGGGACCATGCACTTCCCCGGCTTTCACCCGGAAGCGGCGCAGATGCTGGTGGAGGAGCGCAACATCATCGGGATCGGCGTGGACACCCTCAGCCTGGACTACGGCCGGAGCACCGACTTCAAGACCCACCTGACCATCCTGGGGGCCAACAAGTGGGGCCTGGAGAACGTGGCCAACCTGGCGCGGATCCCACCCCGGGGCGCCACCGTGTTCGTGGGCGCCCCCAAGCTGGCCTACGGGTCGGGCGGGCCGATGCGGCTGATCGCGGTGTGGTGACCACCCCACCCGTGCGGGGTATGGGATCCGGGGGCCTGCGCGCCGGAATCCCGCCGGCTCGGACCGGCGTCCGCAGACCTTCCGGCGCACAGCCCCCGGTTCCGACCCCGGACCTTTCCAGGGTGACCCGTGTGGCGCGGAGTCATTGAACAGTACCGTCGGTTCCTCCCGGTCTCCGACGCCACGCCGGTGGTCACCCTCGGTGAGGGCGGCACGCCCCTGCTCGAGTCCCGGGCCGGCCGGCTGCTGGGCCTGCGCCTGCGGGTCAAGTACGAGGCCACCAATCCCACCGGGTCGTTCAAAGACCGCGGCATGACCGTCGCCGTCAGCAAGGCCGTGGAGGCAGGGGCCCGGGCGGTGATCTGCGCGTCCACCGGCAACACCGCGGCCTCGGCGGCGGCCTATGCGGCGCGGGCGGGACTGTCCTGCGTGCTGCTGGTGCCCGCCGGCGGCGTGGCGGCGGGCAAGATGGCCCAGGCCGTCGCCCACGGGGCCACCATCATCCCCGTGCGGGCGGGCTTCGACCGGGTCCTGGACCTGGCCCGACAGGCCGCCGAGCGCTTCGGGCTCGCGCTGGTCAACTCTGTCAACCCGCACCGGCTGGCGGGCCAGAAGACCGCGGCCTTTGAGATCTGCGACGAGATGGGCCGGGCGCCGGAGATCCTGGCCATCCCGGTGGGCAACGCCGGGAACATCACGGCCTACTGGATGGGCTTTGAGGAGTACCGGGCGGCGGGACGCATCGGCCGGCCGCCCCGGATGGTCGGCGTGCAGGCGGAGGGCGCGGCGCCCCTGGTGCGGGGGGAGGCCGTGGAACACCCTCAGACGGTGGCCTCGGCCATCCGCATCGGGCGGCCGGCCAGTTGGGACGGAGCGGTCCGCGCCGTGCGGGAGTCCGGCGGGCGGTTTGTGGCGGTCAGCGACGAGCGGATCCTCGCCGCCCGGGACCTGCTGGCTCAGGAAGGCCTGTTCGTGGAACCGGCCGCCGCCGCCTCGGTGGCCGGAGCCCTGCTCCTGGCGGAGCAGGGCGATCTGGCCGGCGAGGTGGTGTGCGTGCTGACCGGCCACGGGCTGAAGGACCCCGAGGCCGTCCCGGGCCGCGACGCACTGCCCGAGCCCGTCCCCGACACCCTGGAGGCGATCGCCCGGCGGCTACCCTGACGCCCGGCACGGGCGCGATGCGTGATCTGGGGATCAGGGATCGGTGTGGCCGGTCCCGTCCCTAAAAGCGCGGCTGCACCGGCTGAAAGCCCGGCGCCTGGGGCGCCGGCGCGGGGGCGAAGGGGAGCCCGGGGATTCGGGGACCCTGGTACGGCCGCAGCGGGAAGTACTCGGGAGGGCTGCCGGGGACCCCCGGCTGGCCGTCCGGGCCCGGCATCAGCTGGTACAGCCGGCCCTGATAGTAGAACAGGATGACCGGGTCGCACTCACCCTGGCCGGGGACGGGCTGCTGGCCCGGTCCCTGGCCCTGCGGACCCGGCAGCGGGATGAACTCCGGCTGCACGGGCACGGCCTGGGCGGGCACAGCCGCCGTCGGCCTCCGCGCCGCCACGGCTCCGGCCTGCCATCCGGCCAGGTACAGCCCCGCGGCCGCGGCCGCAGCCCCGATCATGACTCCCGCCAGCACCAGACGCCGTCCCACGCCGATCCCTCCCCGCTCGCCCGCAGGTCTTGCGTTCACTATACCACCGGCGGCGGCTGTGCGGTCAGGACCGCGGGCCCCAGCCGCCTCTGTTGCGGGGCCAGCGGGGGCGCCCGTACAATGAAGCCATGGCGCTGGTGTTCACCTTCCCCTGCGGCGGGTGCGGCCGCCGGTACAGCATCTACTACCCCAAGGCGCTGCTGTACGAGCTCAGCGGGACGGCACCCCGGGAGATGGGGGTCCGGGAGGACGAGGCCGACCGGGCCTCGGGAGCCGTGGACGCCGCCCGGGCCCGGGCCGAGGCGGCCGGCCACATCTTCATCGACGCCGGCCAGGAGCTGGCCCGGGTGTGCGCGTGCGGCAAGCGATTGGACTTCAACATCATGCACCACCCCCGGGTGCCCCAGTCCCGGGAGGTCCTGCGCCGGCGCCAGACCGGCCTGCTGCCCATGCCGGCTCCGCTGAAAAAGCCCCCGGGCGGCTAGCGCGCCTCCGGCCGTCCTCCCGCCCGCCTCCCCTGCCGCCGGGCCGCACCGGAGGAGGCGGCTTCCCCCGCACGAACCTCCATAGGTGCACCGCTGTGGATCGCGTGTCAGGAGGGAGACCGTGACGCCATCTCCGGACGAGTTGCGGGCGCGCCACCGCCTGCGGCCCGAGCAGCTGCGCTGGGTGTGCGACCCCGAGGCGTTGCCCTTCCGCACCACCGCCGAACTGCGGGCCGACGAGGTGATCGTGGGCCAGGAGCGCGCCGTGCGGGCCCTGGACCTGGGGCTGGCCATGGCCCAGCCGGGCTACCACATCTACATCTCCGGGCCGGTGGGCACCGGGCGCACCACCTACGCCCGCAAGAAGATCCAGGCCGCCGCCGCCGGCCGCCCGGTGCCCCCCGACTGGTGCTACGTCTACAACTTCCAGCAGCCGGACCAGCCCACGGCCCTGTCTCTCCCGGCGGGGCTGGGCGCGCGGTTCCGCCGGGACATGGCGGAGCTGGTGGACGAGCTGCAGGACGTCATCCGCAAGGTGTTCGGCAGCGAGACCTACGCCCAGCGGCGCCGGGAGCTGGTGTCCACCTTCGAGCAGCAGATCAACACCATCTGGCGCGACCTGGAGGCCAAAGCGGCCCAGCTGGGGTTCGCCCTGCAGCGGACCCCGGCGGGCATCAACACCATCCCCGTGGGACCGTCGGGGGAACCCATCACCCCCGAGCAGTTCGCCCTGTTCACCGAGGCCCAGAAGGAGGAGATCAACCGCCGCGGCCGCGCCCTGGCCGACGAAGTGAGCGAGGCCCTGCGCCGGGTGCGGACCGTGGAGCGGGAGGCCCGGGACGCTCTGCGGGAGTTGGAGCAGCGGGCCGTGCGGTCGGCCGCGGCCCACGCCATCGGCCGCCTGCGGGAGCGGTACGCCGACCACCCCAAGGTGGTGGCCTACCTGGACCAGGTCCTGGACGACGTGGTGGAGCACCTGGACCTGTTCAAGGAGCAGGAAGAGCCTGCGGTCCCGTTCCCGCTGGCCGGGCTGGTGCGCCGGGACGCCTTCACCCGCTACCAGGTGAACCTGGTGGTGGACAACAGCCGCCTGGAGGGCGCCCCGGTGGTGGAAGAGCCCAACCCCACCTACTACAACCTGGTGGGCAAGGTGGAGTACCGGGGCGAGCTGGGCGCGCTGGTGACCGACTTCACCATGATCAAGGCGGGCGCCCTGCAGCGGGCCAACGGGGGGTTCCTGCTGCTGCAGGCCCGGGACGTCCTGCTGAACCCCTTCGCCTGGGACGCCCTCAAGCGGGCGCTGAAGAGCGGGGAGGTCCGCATCGAGAACATCGGCGAGCAGCTGGGGCTGGTGCCCACCGCCACCCTGCGGCCCGAGCCCATCCCCCTGGACATCAAGGTGGTCCTGGTGGGCACCCCGCTCCTGTACCTGCTGCTGTACGTGCTGGACGACGACTTCCGCAAGCTGTTCAAGGTCAAGGCCGAGTTCGACGTGGACGTGGAGCGCACCGAGGAGACGATGCGGGCCTACGCCGCCGCCGTGGGAGCCATCTGCAACCGGCAGGGCCTGAGGCCCTTCGACCGCTCGGCGGTGGCGCGGGTGCTGGAATACAGCGCCCGGCTGGCCGAGCACCAGCAGCGGCTGAGCACGCGCTTCAACGAGGTGGTGGAGGTCGTCTACGAGGCGTCGGCGTGGGCCCGGCAGGCCGGTCGGGACGTGGTCACCGCCGCCGACGTGGACCGGGCCGTCGAGGAGAAGGTCTACCGGTCCAACCGGGTCGAGGAGCGGCTGCGCAAGGCCATCGCCGAAGGCCAGCTCCTGGTGGACGTCCGGGGGGCGGTGCCGGGGCAGGTGAACGGTCTGTCGGTGCTGCAGCTGGGCGACTACAGCTTCGGCCACCCCAGCCGCATCACCGCCCGGACCTACGTGGGCAACCGGGGCGTGGTGAACATCGAGCGCGAGACCGAGATGTCCGGGCGCATCCACAGCAAGGGGGTGGCCATCCTGGCCAACTACCTGGGGGGCAAGTACGCCCAGAACCAGCCCCTCAGCCTCAACGCCTCCCTGACCTTCGAGCAGACCTACACCGAGGTGGAGGGCGACAGCGCCAGCTCCACCGAGCTGTACGCCCTGCTGTCGGACCTGGCCGGGGTGCCCATCGACCAGGGCATCGCCGTCACCGGGTCCGTGAACCAGAAGGGCGAGATCCAGCCCATCGGCGGCGTCAACGAGAAGATCGAGGGCTACTTCGCCGTCTGCAAGGTCCTGGGGCTCACCGGCCGCCAGGGGGTGATGATCCCGGCCCAGAACGTCACCAACCTCATGCTCAAGCCCGAGGTGGTGGAGGCGGTCCGGCGGGGGGAGTTCCACATCTACGCGGTGCGCACCATCGACGAGGGTCTGGAGGTGCTCACGGGTATGCCCGCCGGCGAGCCGGGCCCGGACGGCACCTACCCCGAGGGGACGGTGAACTACCTGGTGAGCAAGCGGCTGCAGGAACTGGCCGAGCGCCTGCGGCGGTTCGCGCCGGGGGCGCGGGCGGGCGACGGCAGGAACGAGGACAAAGACACAGGCCGCTAGGAGGGGTCGCGGGCGGGGTGGACCTGGGGCTGCGCGGTCAGACGGCCCTGGTGGCCGCCGCCAGCCGGGGGTTGGGCAAGGCGGTGGCGCGGGCGCTTGCCGGAGAGGGAGCCCGGGTGGCCATCTGCGCCCGCACCGCGGAGGCGCTGGAGCGGGCGGCCGCCGAGATCGGCGGCGAGGTTCTGCCGGTGGTGGCCGACCTGACCCGGGCGGAGGACATCCACCGCTTCGTGCAGGCGGCGGTGGACCGGTTCGGCCGCATCGACATCCTGGTGACCAACACGGGCGGGCCGCCGGCGGGGTCGTTTCTGGACACCGACGACGAGCAGTGGCGGGCGGCGGTGGAGCTGCTCCTGATGAGCGCCGTGCGCCTGTCCCGGGCCGTCGTCCCCCACATGCGGCGCGGGGGCGGCGGGCGCATCGTCCACATCGCCTCGTTCGTGGTCCGCCAGCCCCTGCCCGGGCTGGTCCTCAGCAACGCCGTCCGCCTGGCGGTGGTGGGGCTGGCCAAGACCCAGGCCCTGGAGCTGGCGCCGGACATCCTGGTGAACGCCGTCTGCCCGGGGCCCATCGCCACCGAGCGGCTCGAGGAGGTGACCAGGGCGTTCGCCGAGCGCGAGGGCCTCAGCTACCGGGAGGCGGAGCGGCGGCTGTGGACGGACCAGGTGCCCCTGGGCCGGGTCGGCCGGCCCGAGGAGCTGGCTCACGTGGTGGCGTTCCTGGCGTCCCCCCGCGCCAGCTACGTCACCGGCACCACCGTGCTGGTGGACGGCGGCCTGGTGAAGGCGACGTGGTAGTCCGCCTCCTCCGGCGGCATCCGACGCTGCTGGCCGCCTGCCTGCTGCTCCTCGCGGCGTCCGCCCGGGCGGCCTCCCGGACGCCGGTAGCCTTCCGGGCCGACGACGACGTGGTCCTGCGCGGGTGGCTGTGGCCCGGCGGCCGCACCGCCGTGGTGCTGTCCCACATGTTCGGCGCCGACCAGTCCGTCTGGACGGACCTGGCCCACCTGCTGGCGGGGCGCGGCTACACCGTGCTCACCTACGACTTCCGGGGCGTGGGCCGCTCCGGAGGCCGCCTGGTGATCGCCGAGGTGGACCGGGACGTCCGGGCGGCCGTCCGGCACGTCCGGGCCCGCGGCGCCCGTCGGGTGGTCCTCGTGGGGGCCAGCATGGGCGGCACGGCGTCGCTGGTGGCGGCGGCGCGGACACCGGTGCACGGCGTGGTCGTCATCGCCAGCGGGACGCGGTTTGCGGGGCTGGACGCCCGGCCGCACCTGCCCGCCCTGCGGGTGCCCAAGCTGTTCATCGTGGGCAGCGGCGACCAGCCCTTCCACGACAGCGTGCGCTACATGCACCGGGTGAGCCCGCCCCCCAAGCACCTGCTGGTCCTGCCCACCTCGGCCCACGGGACCCACATGCTGCAGACCCGGCACCGCGCCGCCATCGAGGCGGCCATCCTGGACTTCCTGAAACGGTACGCCGGGTCCTGACGGGACGTCGGCTGAGGGCCGCCGGGAGGAGGGAGCGCCGGCCTGGTGCCCCCAGCGGGATTCGAACCCGCGTTACCGGCTTGAAAGACCGGTGTCCTGGGCCGGGCTAGACGATGGGGGCCTGCCGACGAGGTCATTATAGCGGAAACGGGGACACGCGGAAGCGCGACCGCGCGACCGCCCGACCGCGCGACCGCCGCATTTACCTTCAACCTCCAACCTTCAACCTTCAACGCAGTAAAAAGGGGGGAGAGGGCACGGGTGGGGGGCTGCGAGCGCGAAAACCCGGACGCGGAGAAACCACAGAAGGGGGACGGACATGGTGGTGGACGGACAGCCGGTGGGCGAAGACGAGCAGTGGCGCGAGGCGCACCTGCAGGCCCTGCGGCTGGCCCGGCAGCTGCGCGACATCAGCCGGGTCTTCCGCCGGTACGCGGGGGAGCTGACGTACCACCCCCAGACGGGCCTGCAGGGCCGCGTGGGGCAGGACCTGCGTGATGCGGCCGCGGCGCTGCGCGAGGTCCTGGACGCGGTGGCCGCCGTGAGCGCGCGCTGGGACGAGGAGCTGACCTGGCTGCGCCGGCGGGACCCCCTGGCGCCCGTGGAGGAGGTCCAGCGCGACCACGCCGCCGCGCGGGAGGCGGTGCGGCTGACCCGGGCGGCCCTGGAGGTGTTCGAGCAGGCGGTCGGGCGCCCCGAGACGGCCGCGCTGGACGCGCCCTACGGCGCGGGGGCGCCCCGGCGGGTGCACCCCGGCGCCCAGTGCACGTGGGTCGCCCAGCGCGCCGAGCAGCTGGCCACCCTGCTGTCCACGATCACCCTGCGCAAGGAGAACCTGCTGCGGGCGCAGGCGGTTTGACCGGCGTCGGGCGGACGCGTACAATGGGGCCAACTGG
Source organism: Armatimonadota bacterium (assembly GCA_037440005.1). Classification (GTDB taxonomy): domain Bacteria; phylum Sysuimicrobiota; class Sysuimicrobiia; order Sysuimicrobiales; family Kaftiobacteriaceae; genus Calidihabitans. The sequence continues at coordinate 37,552 of JBBIUY010000012.1, forward strand.
ACACACCACACCGGGGAGGTGCTGAGATGGCAAAGTCCTACGGCAAGTGGGGTGGCCTGATTCTGCTGGTCCTGGGCGTGATCGGTCTTTTTTCCCGTCCTCAGTTCATCGGCCTCAACACCGAGTGGCCAGAGACCATCATCCACCTGGTGGCCGGCGCCGTCCTGGCCTACGTGGGGTTCCGGGGCGCCGACGCCCAGGCCCGCACCTGGGCCTACGTGGCCGGAGTCGTCTTCCTGCTGATCGGCCTGGTGGGCTTTGTCAACAAGAACTTCTTCGGCCTGGCGCCGCAGGTGGGGTTCAGCACGTTTGACAACATCGTGCACCTGGCCTACGGCGTCGTCGGGCTGTGGGCGGGGTACAGCACCAAGAGTTCCTAGCCGTCCGACAGGAGGGCGGTGTGGCGGCGGGGCCCTGACGGCCGTCAGGGCCCCGCCGGTTTGCAGGCCGATGCGCGTCTACACCGTGGGTCACTCCACCCGCTCCCTGGAGGAGTTTGTTGACCTGCTGCAGGCGTACGGGGTGACCCTGCTGATAGACGTCCGGGTGGCCCCGTCGTCCCGCCGGTTCCCCCACTTCACCGCCGCCTCCCTGCAGGCAGCTCTGCGGGCGGTCGGGATCTCCTACCGGCACCTGAAGGACCTGGGCGGCTGGCGCCGGCCGCGCCCTGACTCCCCCCACACCGGCTGGCGCAGCCCGGGGTTCCGGGGCTATGCCGACCACATGGAGACGCCGCAGTTTGCCCTGGCCCTGGAGGAGGTCCTGGCCCGCGCCCGCACCGACGTGGTGGCTCTCATGTGCGCCGAAGCGGTCCCCTGGCGCTGCCACCGCCAGCTGGTGGCCGACGCCCTGCTGGCCCGCGGGGTGGAGGTGGTGCACATCCGCGACCGCGCCCGGTCCGAGCCGCACCGGCTGACGCCGTTTGCCCGCCTGGAGGGCACGCGGGTGGTGTACGACGGCGCCCCGCCGGCCGCCCGCCCGCGCCGGTCTACTGGGGCCGGACGGGCGGGCCGGTGACTCCCCGGAAGCCGTAGCCCCGGTACACCACGAACCGCCGCACGACGACGCCCCCGGACACCACGACCGCGTCCGGCAGCCTCTCCACCCGCCGGAACAGGCGGTGCAACGGCATCCCGGGGCCGGTGGCGGCGTCGTTGACCACGATGGCGTTGTCGTCCACGAACGCCTGCGCCGGGAGGAAGAGCGCAAACGCGTCGTCGCGGACCTCCGAGAAGGCACTCCAGCGGCGGGGCACGGTGGTGACCGGGACGCGGCCGCGGAAGTGGTAGCTCAGCTGGCCGGCCACCTGGTAGGAGGGCGCCAGAACCACGACCCCGGGTTCGGCGGGCGTGGCCGCCAGGTCCGCCTCGATCCGGCGGATCACCTGAGGCCACCCCCACAGCTGTCCCGCCACAGACGGCGTGGGCCGGAGCGGGACGAGGTGCACGACGGCGACCACGGCCAAATTCAGCGCCACCGCCCACGTCCCCAGACGCCGCCACCCCGCCCCCGACGCCCGCGCCGTCCACAGGGCGGCCGCGGGAACGAGCGCCATCAGGTAGCCGGGGGCGGGCCAGTGCGGCTTGGGGATCCCCCGCAGGCTGCCCACGGCGGTGGCCACCAGCGTGGGTGCGGCCGCCCACCCCCACAGGGCGTACCGCGGGTCCTGCCGGTGTTCTCGGCTGAATGTGCGCACGGCGGCGGCGACCAGCAGCGGGGCGGCCAGGGGGCCGTAATAGCCCAGCTGCGCGGCGGCGAACAGGGCGGCGTCCCGCCAGCCGTCCAGGGCCGTCCAGGGAGTTGGGCTACTGGACCGGGCCAGCAGGATCCAGCGGTGGTGCATGTTCCAGACAATCAGCGGAGCCGCCACCACGACCGCGGCGGCGGCCGCCAGATACGGATGAGGGCGCGTCCACCACGTCCTGCCGGGTGGGGAGGCGACGAGAAAGCCCATCAGGCCCACTCCCAGCAGGACAGCGGGCAGCTTGCTCTGGACCGCCAGTCCGAGCGATGCGCCGGCGGCCAGCCAGAAGGCCACGCGGCCCGTGGTGCGGGCCTGCCAGACCAGCCACACCGTCAGGATCCAGAAGAAGCTCATGGGCGCGTCCGGCACCGCCAGCACCGCGCCCAGCGCGAAGGCGGGCACGGTCTGGTACCACAGCGCGGCCAGGATGCCCACCCGGGCGTCCCACAGACGGCGGCCTGTATCCAGCAGCAGCAGCGATGAGCCCAGCGCCAGCAGCACCGGCCCCAGCCGCAGGCCCAGTGGCCCGTCGCCGGCCAGGGCGGTGGTGGCGCGGACCAGCAGGGCGATCAGCGGCGGGTGGTCGGGGTAGCCCCAGTCCAGGTGGCGGGACCACGTCCAGTAGTACGCTTCGTCGTCGATGGGCGGAAAGGACGCCGCAAACGCCAGGCGCGCCAGCGTGATCAGGGCCAGCAGCAGGACGGCCTGCCGGACCTTATGCACGCCGCGCGTCCAGCAGGCGCCGGGCCGCCGCCCACACCTGGTCCAGCATCGCCTCGGTGAGCCGGCCGGTCTGGGTGTTCTGGCGGCTGGGGTGGTAGGAGGCGATCAGGAACGGAGGAAGGCCGCCGCCGAGCCGGTAGACCTCCCCGTGGCGGAAGCGGGGACGCGGCCGGGGCAGGACCGCGCCCAGGCTCTCCGCCAGGCGCAGATAGTGGGCGAAGGCGACCTGGCCCAGCGTCACCACCACCCGGACGCGGCGCAGCAGGGCCAGCTCGCGGCGGAGGTACGCAGCGCAGGTGCGGATCTCCCGGAGCGTCGGACGGTTGTCCGGCGGGGCGCAGCGCACGGTGGCGGTGATGTACACGTCGCGCAGGCGCAGCCCGTCGCCGCGGCGCTCGGAGGTCGGCTGGGACGCGAAGCCGGCCCTGTGCAGCGCGCGCATCAGCCACCTCCCCGAACTGTCGCCGGTGAACATGCGGCCCGTGCGGTTGGCGCCGTGGGCCGCCGGGGCCAGCCCGATGACCAGCAGCCGCGCCCGGGGATCGCCCATGCCGGGCACGGGCCGCCCCCAGTAGTCCCAGGCCTGGAACTCGCGCTTTTTCAGCCGGGCGACCCTCTCCCGGTACCGGACCAGGCGTGGGCAGCGGCGGCAGGCGATGACGGTGCGGGCCAGATCGGCCAGCGCCGGCAGCCGGGCTGCGTCGCCGATGATGTCGGACAGAGGCGCCGGATCAGGCATCGGATTGTGGACGTTGTGGGGTCGGTCCGGTCATTGGCTTCGTGCGCCGCGCCCGGACGTCCTGCGCGGAAGCGCGCCCGCGCGACCACCCGACCGCCTGACTGCGCGACCGCCCGACTGCCCGACCGCCCGCCTCAGTTACCTTCAACCTCCAACCTTCAACGCAGTTAAAGGGGGGAGAGGGCGGGGATGAGGGGGACCCTGATCCCTGATCCCCGATCCCTGTTCCCGTAGTATAATCAGACCACGGGCGGTTAGCTCAGCGGTTAGAGCGCATGCTTCACACGCATGAGGCCAGAGGTTCAAATCCTCTACCGCCCACCACGTTACGCCCCCCCCGGGGGCAGGCCGCGCCGACGATCACTCCCCAGCTGCTGGCGGTGGGCACCGCCGACGTGCGCTGGAAAGTGGCCGGGTCCGGAGCCGGACCAGGCGCCTGATGAGGCGGTTCCAGGTGCGGTGAGTGCAGGGGCCGGCGCGGCCGCGGCGTAGTCCAGGTTAGACCGTTCCCGGCCCCCGGGGTCCGCCGGCGGGGGCGCCGTCATCCCAGACCTGTCGGGCCGGGACGGCAGGCACCTCAGGAGGGGAGTGGGGACGGTGGACCGGTTCCTGATCGAGTCGCCCCACGAGCCCGGGGACTGCGCCCGGCTGCTGCAGCTGGTCCGGGCGGCGGGCTACCTGCACAACTTCGACTGGGGCTGCAAGGCGGGCGTGCACTGCGGGTGGGCGATCGTGGAGGCCGACAGCGAGTCGCACGCGCTGCTGGCCGTGCCGCCCCTGGTGCGGTCCCGGGCGCGGATCGTCCGGCTGAACAAGTTCACCCCCGAGGAGGTGGACCCGCTGCACGGCGGTCCCCCGCCTCCGCCCCGGCCGGGCTAGCCGCAGCCCTCCGGGCCGAACGGTTCACGGCACCAGGACCAGCCGTCCCCGCACCTGTCCCCGGCGGACGCGGCGGAGGGCCTCGTTGACCTGCTCGAGCGGCATCGTCTCCACGTGCCAGGTGATCTTCCCCCGGCGGGCCAGGTCCACCACTTCGGACAGTTCGCGCAGCGACCCCCACACCGACGTGGTCAGGTGAGCCTCGGAGGGCACGGTGTCAAATCCGAACCGCAGGTGCCCGCCTCCGGCGCCCACCTGGACGAGGATACCCCCGGGCTGCAGCAGATGCGCCCCCAGGGCGAGGGTCGCCCGCGACCCCACGAAGTCGAAGACCGCCCGGGCCGCGGAGAGATCGCGGGCGTCCCGGGGCAGGACGGCGGTCCGGGCCCCCAGTTCGCGCGCGACCTCCAGCTTGGCCGGGGTGCGGTCCACCGCCGCTACCCGCGCACCGGCCAGCAACTGCAGGTACTGGATGGCGAACTGGCCCAGGCCGCCCACGCCGATGACCACCGCGGTGGCGCCGTCTTGCAGCCACGGCAGCGCCCGGCGCACCGCCCGGTAGGGGGTGACGCCGGCGTCGGCCAGCGGCGCCGTCCGCACCGGGTCCAGGTCGCCCAGCGGGATCAGGTAGCGGCGCGAGGGCACCACCATCCACTCGGCGTAGCCGCCGTCGGCCGTCCATCCGGCGTCGGTCCCCTGCGGGCACAACTGCTCCTCGCCCCGCCGGCACCACCCGCACCGACCGCAGCCCCAGCTGGCGTACACGAGCACCGGGCCCATCCCCGCCGCCTCGCCGGCGACCTCGTGGCCCGGCACCAGGGGCAGCCTGACACCGTCAAACTCCCCGTCGGCCATGTGGACGTCGCTGTGGCACACGCCGGCGCCCCGCACCCGCACCAGGACCTGCCCTCTGTGCGGCCGCGGGCGCGGGCGGTCCACCAGGCGCAGCGGGCGTCCGAACCGGGTCAGGACGGCGGCCTTCATGGGCTGGCAAAGCCTTTTGCGCCCGGTGCGGCGGATCCCTTCGGCGCTCCTGCTGGCGGCCGGCGCGGCGGGGAGGTACACTGAGCGCGACCGTGCGGCGGCCGGACAGGCCGCGAGCGGGGCGCGGCACGACGGGGGGGATCCATGCGGGCGGAGTCAGATCCTGCGGTGCGGTGGCTGCTGTCGTCGGCGGACCCGGCGGTCCGCTACCTCGCCCTCACCGAGGTGTGCGGGGTGTGTCCGGACTCCGCCGAGGCCGCGCGGCTGCGGCGGGCGATCTCCCGCAGCCCGCGGGTACGGGCCCTGCTGGCCGGCCAGGATCGCGACGGCGGGTTCGGCGGCCACCCCTACCGCAAGTGGACGGGCGCCCACTGGCGCCTGGCGTCCCTGGTGGACCTGGGCATTCCCGCCGGCCATTCCGCCTCCGTGCGGGCGTATCGGACGGTGCTGCGGTGGCTGTGCAGCGGCGCCCACCGGCGCAGCGTCGTCCGCATCCGCGGCCGGGTGCGCCGGTGCGCGTCCCAGGAAGGCAACGCGCTGCGGGTGGGGGTCCGGCTGGGCCTGGCCGCTCACCCCGACGTGCGCCGCCTGGCCTCCGACCTGGTGGAGGGGCAGTGGCCCGACGGCGGGTGGAACTGCGACCGCCGGCCCGAGGCGTCCCACTCGTCGTTCCACGAGACCTGGCTTCCCCTGTGGGGGCTGGCCGAATACCACGCGGTCACCGGCGATCCCGAGGCGGGCGCCGCAGCGCGGCGCGCGGCGGAGTTCCTGCTGGCCCACCGGCTGTTCCGCTCCCACCGGACCGGAGAGGTGGTCAGCCCCGCCTTCCTGCGCCTGCGCTACCCGCCGTACTGGCACTACGACGTGCTGGCCGCCCTGCGCGCCCTGGAGCGGGCGGGCCGGATCGGCGACCCGCGCGCGCAGGAGGCCCTGGACGTCGTCCAGTCCCGGCGGGGTGCGGACGGGCTGTGGCGGGCGGACGGCCGGTGGTGGCGGCCGGCAAAAGGACACGGAGGCGGGCCGGCCGACGTGGTGGACTGGGCCATGCGCGGCCCCAGCGAGATGGTCACCCTGTGGAGCCTGCGGGTCCTCCGCGCGGCGGGACGGCTGTAGCGGGCTGCGGGGCCGACCTGGCCGTCATCATGTCGCGCGCAGCGCCTGCCACACTTTTTCGGGCGTCAGCGGCAGGTCTATGTGGCGGACGCCCAAAGAGGCCAGCGCGTCCAGCACCGCGTTGGCCAGGGCCGCCGGGGCGCCGATGGCCCCGGCCTCACCCAGGCCCTTGGCCCCCAGCGGGTTGAGCGGAGACGGCGTGCTCTGGAATTCGCCGCTCACCTCCGGCACCCCCGCGGCCCGCGGCACCGGGTAGTCCATCCACGTCGCCGTCTGCAGCTGGCCGTCGTCTCCGTAGACGACCTCCTCCAGCAGCGCCTGGCCCAGGCCCTGGGCGATCCCCCCGACGATCTGCCCCGCGGCCAGCAGCGGATTGACCACCGTGCCCGCGTCGTCCACAGCCGCCATCGTCAGGACGCGGACCTCCCCCGTGTCCGGGTCCACCTCCACCACCGCGGCGTATGCCCCGGAGGGGAACACCGGTCCAGGCATCCGGAAGACCGCGCCGGCCTCCAGGCCCATCTCCAGGTCCGGCGGTAGCCGGCCCGGCTGGTAGGCGGCGGCGGCGACGTCGGCCAGGCCCAGGGCGCGCTCGGGCGCCCCGCGCACGTGCAGCCGCCCGTCGGTCCAGACCACGTCCTGTGGGGCGGCTTCCAGCAGGTGCGCGGCGATGCGGGTGGCTTTGTCGCGGACGCGCCGCGCCGCCTCGTACAGCGCCGAGCCGCCCAGGGTGGTGGAGCGGCTGCCGAAGGTGCCCACCCCCCGGGGGACGGTGGCGCTGTCCCCCATCTCCACCGTGACGTCGTCGGGGTCCACCTGCAGGACTTCGGCGACGATCTGGCCGAAGGTGGTGACGTGCCCCTGCCCGGTGGGGGTCGACCCCACCTTCGCCACCACCCTCCCCGCCGGGGTGACGCCGACCGACGCGCTCTCCCACAGCAGGGCGCCGGCCCGCTCCACGTACACGGCGACCCCGACCCCCAGCAGCCGGCCCTCGGCGCGGAGGCGGGACTGCTCGGCCCGCCGACGGCCGTAGTCCACCAGCGCGCAGGCGCGCTGCAGGGCCCGGGCGTAGTCGCCCGAGTCGTACACGTAGCCCAGGGGCGTGCGGTACGGGAAGCGGTCCGGGGGGATGAGGTTGCGCAGGCGCAGCTCCACCGGGTCGATCTTCAGTTCGCGGGCTACCAGGTCCACGGTGCGCTCGATGACGTAGGCGGCCTCCGGCCGGCCGGCCCCGCGGTAGGGGCCGGTGGGGACCTTGGTGGTGGCGACGCCCGCCAGCTCGACGGCGGCGGCGGGGATCTGGTAGGCGCCGGTCAGCAACATCGCGGTGGTCACCGGCACCTGGGCCGTGGCGGGGTACAGGTATGCCCCCAGGTCCGCCACCAGCCGGACCCGCAGGGCCAGCAATCGGCCGTGCTCGTCGGCGGCCGCCTCCACGTCGGCCACCAGACCCCGCCCCTGGTACATGGCGGCCAGGTTGTCCCGGCGATCTTCGACCCACTTGACCGGCCGACCGGTGCGCATCGCCAGCCAGGCGGCCAGGATCACCTCCGGCGGCGCGTGCCCTTTGGCCCCGAACGCCCCGCCCACGTCGGGCACGACCACCCGGATGCGGTCGTCGGGCCGTCCCAGGGCGCGGCTGAGGGCCGCCAGGGGCCGGTGGGGGTCCTGGGCAGAGACCCACACCGTGAGGAGGTCGTGTCCGGGGTCGTAGGAGCAGACCGCCCCGCGGGGCTCGACGGGCGCGGCGGCCAGGCGGGGGATGCGAAAGCGCTGGCGGACGACCCGGTGGGCGCGGGCGAAGGCCCCGTCCACGTCTCCTGCGGCCCGGCTCCACCGGACCAGGACGTTGTCGGGCAGGCCGTCGTGCAGGCGGACGCGTCCTTCCAGCGCGTCCAGCGGATCCACCACCGCCGGCAGCGGGTCGCAGTGGACCTCCACCAGGCCGGATGCGTCCTCCGCCTCCTCGCGGGTGCGGGCCAGGACCGCGGCCACCGGCTGGCCCACGTAGCGCACCCGGTCGGCGGCCAGCACCGGGTGCGGCACGGGCGCTACCTGCGCCCCCTCCACCGGGTTGGGCGGGACGGGCCGGACGGAGCCGTCCAGGTCGGCGGCGGTGACCACCGCCACGACGCCGGGAGCGCGGGCGGCTCGTGCGGTGTGCACGGCGCGCAGGACCCCGTGGGCGAGCGGGCTGCGGACCACGGCCATGTGGACCATCCCCGGCAGGACCAGGTCGTCCACGTAGCGGGCCAGTCCCCGCAGAAACCGCGGGTCTTCGCGCCTGCGCAGGGGGCGTCCGATCCACCGCGGCGGACTCACGGCATCTTCTCCCACCTGACCTGGTAGTCAGGCACGGCGGCGCGGATCAGGCTGTCCACCGGACAGTACCGGCCCACCAGGTCGGCCAGCCGCGCCAGCCGGTCGTCGGGTTCGGACGTGCGGATCCACACGGTCAGGCGCACCGTCCGGTAGTGCACCGGGACCGGAGCCAGGCCCAGGCGCCCGCGGGTGTCCAGGACCCCTTCGGCCTCGGTGCGCAGGTCGTCGTAGGCGAACCGGATCTTGGCGGCCATCCTGGCCGTCGAGACGTTGATTCAGGCGCACAGGGCCGCCAGCACGTACTCCAGCGGCGACGGCCCGCGGTCAGTCCCGCCCCGGGCCGTCGGCTCGTCGGACACCAGGGGCGGAAAGTGCCGGATCCGGATCTCGGCGGCGCTTGTGGACACCATTGCGCCGCTGGCCCTGTTGACCACCGTGTACTCCGAGCTGTCCTGCTCCATCCCCTTCCCTCCCGGACGGTCCTAGCCCGCGACCAGCGGGTCGGCGGGCACCTGCTGAAGCGGTACCGCGCCCTCGTCGGAGACCAGGGTGAGCGCGCCCAGCTGCAGGCCCATCCGCTCGTCGGGGGTGACGGGGTTGGGCTGGATGACCACCGCCATGTGGCGCGCAAAGCGCCGCCCCGGCGGAGCGGGACGGCGGTCGTCCCACGGCCAGAACCGGGCGCAGGCGCGGTCCACCACGGGCGGGTGGATGTCCACCCCGAAGCCGTGCACCAGGTCGTCGTAGATGGTGTAGCCGCGCTCGCCGATCACCGACGCCGCGCGGATGACGTCCGCCTCGGTGGCCCCCGGCCGCAGGACGTCGGCGATCCTGCGGTAGGCCTCCCGGGCCGTCTCGAACAGCCGCCGCCACGGCGGGGCGGGGTCGGCGGCCACGAAGATCGGCCGGTGGATCTGCCCCGAGTAGCCCCAGAAGGAGATGCTGATCTCGGTGAGGATCACGTCGCCCGGCTGCAGGCGGCGGTCGGCGGGGTTCTGGGCGGGCACGCAGCCGTCGGGGGCGTCCATGGGCATCGAACGCAGGAACGTGACGTGGGGCAGGCCGCCGTCGGCCCGGCACGCGGACTCCACGATCGCCGCCAGGGCGTGCTCGGACATCCCCGGCCGGGCCTGGGCCGCCAGCGCGAGCAGGGCAGAGTCGGTGAAGCGGGCGGCGCGCCGCAGCCAGGAGATCTCCTCCTCGGACTTGACCTCCCGCAGGGCCGCGAACTCCGCCGTGACGTCCACCAGGGCCAGGTCCGGCAGGGCGGCGCGCAGGGCCAGGTAGTGCGGGTAGGGCATGCCGATGCCGAACGCCGCGCTCACCCCCACCAGTCCCAGGCGGCCGCGGGTCAGGCCCAGCTCCCGCAGGCGGGCCGCCACCGTCTGCGCGGGGTCGGGTCCAGCCCACTCCACGGGCACTTCGCTGGTCTCCCGGGCCGCGGGGACGTGGTTACGCAGCCCGACGTACAGCACGGGCTCCTGCGACCTGTCGGAGGAGACCACCAGGTAGGTGTGGTGCAGGTCCAGGTGGTTGGTCAGCCAGAAGACGTTGGCCTGGTTGTGGCGGTGGACCCCGGACGTCCCGTGCACCAGCAGCCCCTGCAGGTCCCGACGGGCCATCAGGTCCCGGGCCAGGTCCCACCGCCGGGCCATCTCCGCCGCAGAAAAGCGTGGGGCGCGGGATGCGGCCATCGGTCACACGGCCCGCAGCTGCTCGGCTATCCAGTCGCCGACCAGCGGCCGGTACTTGTACGGGATGTTGTTGCAGACGTGGTTGCCTTCCGGGTACATGACCAGGGTGGCCCGCGGCGCCTCGGCGGCCATCCGCTCGGCGTGGGTGTGCGGGATCAGCCGGTCCTGGCGGCCGAACACCACCAGCAGCGGCTGGGCCAGGCGCGCCAGCACGCCCTCCAGGGTCAGCCGACCGGCCCGCCGGCGCGCGTCCTCCTCTCCCGACGCGCCGCTGTACCGCATGAACGCCTCCCGGGTGAGCTCGGGCAGCCGGGGCCAGCACGCGCCGAAGTCGTACGGGCCGCCGATGGCGGCCACCGCCCGGAGGCGCCGTTCGAAGGCCGCCGCCCGGGGCGCGTAGTAGCCGCCCAGGCTCACCCCCGCCGCGCCCACCCGGTCCAGGTCCAGGTCGTCCCGGCCGGCCAGGGCGTCCAGCGCCGCGGCCACGGCGGCCTCGTAGTCGGGACGGATCCGGGTGCGCCACGCGCTCTCGCCCTGGCCGGGGCCGTCCAGGGAGAGGGTGGCCATGCCGCGGGTCAGGAACACCTCTTCCCAGTGGAAGAACTCCTCCTTGGCCGAGTCCAGCCCCGGGATGAGCAGGACCAGCGGCGGCCGGTCCGCGCCCGCAGGCCGCCGGAGGTTGGCGGCCAGGACGGTGCCTTCGAAGGGGATCTCCACGCGCTCGGCGGCGGGGTCCAGGTGGCGGTGCGCGGCGTACAGGCAGGCCGCCGCCCGCCGGGCGGCGTCGTGGTGGCGGTCCATGTCCACAAACCACAGGAACCGGGCGAAGTGGTAGCACAGCGCCGCCCGCACGAACGCTTCGCCGGCGGTGCGGGACCGCCCGCCCTGCTCGGCCTGGCGGGCCAGGTCCTCGTGGACCCGGGCCGTCGCCACCCACGCGTCCAGCCACTGGTCCCACCGCTGCAGCGACGCCGTGGTGCGGACGAAGTCGTTGTAGTCCACCCCCTGGGCCACAAAGCGCGGCGCCCAGTGCTCCACGGCGGACCGCACGCGCTCATCGGCCACGGGCCACCACCTCCTCCAGGGAGACGCCCAAGTCGGCCAGCAGGACGGCGGCGGCGTTGCGCCCCGGGCCGCCCGAGACCGACCCGCCCGGGTGGGTGGTGGCGCCGGTCTGGTACAGCCCCGGGATCGGCAGGCGGTGCTGGGCCCACCCCGCCGCCGGCCGCAGCCGCCCCGACTGGGCGGGGCTCATGTCCCCGCCGTGGCAGGAGCCGTGCCAGTTGTGGGGGTTGCGCCGTTCCAGGTCCAGAGGGCTGTCCACCGCCGACGCCAGCAGCGTCCGGTCGGTGAGGTTGGGCGCGTACCGGCGCAGGTGGTCCAGGTTGGCGGCGGCCACCTCCGCCTTGATCGCGTCCCAGCGCTGCGGGCCCTCGGGCAGTTCGTAGGGCTGGAAGCCGATCACCTTGAGCACGTGCCGGCCCGGCGGCGCCCGGGTGGGGTCGGCCACGGAGGGGCACAGGACCAGCAGGACCGGGTCGTCCAGCGCGACGCGGCCCCGGGCGAACTCGGAGCCCACCCGCAGCATCCGGTCCACCGAGGTGGGGATGCCGGCGGCCACCGGCGTCAGGGCGCCGTCGCCGGCGGGGAAGGCGGGCGGCTCGGTGACGGCGTAGTGGGCGACGATCATGGACACGCCCGGCCGCCAGCGTTCCACCGCGAACAGGAAGTCGTCTCCCCACAGCTGCGGCGGGGCCATCGCGACCAGCTGCGCGATGTGGATGGACGACAGCACGGCCTTCTGCGCCCGGTAGCGCGCGCCGTCCGCGGTCTGCACGCCCACGCACCGGCCGTTCTCCACCAGCAGGCCCGTGACCCGCCGGCCGGTCAGCACCGCTCCGCCGTGGTCTTCGATCACCCGCGCCAGGGCCCGGGGCAGGGCGACCGAGCCGCCCCGGGGCAGGGTCCACGAGTGGCGCTGGCGTCCGTAGGGGATCTGGTAGGCCAGCAGCCCGGTGCCGGGCCGGTCCGGCGGCTGCATGGTGAGGAAGGACATCCACAGCATGAACGCCCGGGTGTGCCAGTCGCTGAACTCGGCGCGGATCACCTCCCAGGCGCTCATGGCCTGGATCCGCAGCCACCGCGCGCCCCGGGGGTGGGCGGCCAGCCTCTCCTCCAGGGACGGCCCCCACCCCACCGGGGTGTACCGGTAGGCCGTCACCAGGTCGGCGATCTCCGCGTAGTCGGTCATCATCTGTCGGAAGGCCTCCGCGTCGCGCCGGCTGAATCTGGCGAACTCACCGCAGGTGCGGTCCAGGTCGCGCCACTGGGTCAGCCAGGTGCCGTCGGGGAACGGCACGTGGACCACCGGGTCCGGGTGGATGTACTCCAGCCCGTACGCCCGCAGCCCCAGCTCGTCGCGGCGGATGGTGGGCGAGGACTGCAGGAGGGTGTGGGCGGTGGAGCAGGAGTCGTGCAGGAAGCCCGGCAGGGTCAGCTCCTCGCTGGCGGTGTCCCCGCCGATGACCGGCCGCGCCTCCAGGACCAGGACCCGCAGTCCCGCCCGCGCCAGATACCCGGCGGCGATCAGGGCGTTGTGGCCGGCCCCGGCCACCACCACGTCCCACTCCGCCTGTCCGCCCACGGCCCTCATCGCCCCGCCAGCAGCCGGGCGGCGGTCCCGCCCAGGACGGCGGCCTCCTCCTCCGGAAGCAGCCCCAGGGCGCGCACCGTCTGCACGGGACGGGGGTCGCCCATGTCGAAGGGGGAGTCGGATCCCAGGGCCACGTGGTCCGCTCCGGCGAACTCCACCAGCGCCCGCAGCGCCTGCGGGTCGTGGGTGACGGTGTCGAAGTACATCCGCCGCAGCGACGCCTCCGGGTGTTCCCGCAGTCGGGCCCGCGCCGCCGGCTGGACCTGGTGGGCGCGGCCCAGCCGGCCCCGCAGCGCCGGCAGAGCCCCGCCGCCGTGGGCCAGCAGGACCCGCAGGGCGGGGTGGGCTTCCAGGACGCCGGCCATGACCAGGTGCGCGGCGGCGATGGTGGTCTCCAGCGGGTTGCCCACGGCGTTCCACAGGTAGTAGTCGGCCAGGGCCGGGTGGTCGAAGCCGCGGGTGGTCGGGTGGACGAACACCACCGCGCCCAGCCCCTCGGCCGCCTCCCAGACCGGGCGGAAGCGGTCGTCTCCCAGAGATGCGCCGTCCACGCTGGCGGGCACGATCACCCCCCGCAGGCCGAGAGTCATGGCCGTGCGCAGCTGCTGGACGGCCAGGGGCGGATCCTGCAGGGGCACCATGCCCAGGGCGGCCAGGCGCCCTGCGTAGCGGCCGACGAGACGGGCCAGGGCTTCGTTGCACACCTGGCAGATGCGCAACGCCTGCTGGGGGGAGATCCCGGGGCGGTACAGGGAAATCCACGGCGACAGCAGCACCCGGTCCACGCCCGCGGCGGCGGCGGCCTCCAGGATGCCGTCGGGGTCCACAATCTCGGAGACCACCGACCGGACCTGCCGGCCGTCGATCTCGATGACCGGGCGTCCGTCCTCCCGCCGCACCCGCGGCCGCCACGCGTCCTCCGGGGCGGCGTCCCGGGTCAGTTCCGCGGGGATGATGTGGGCGTGGACGTCGGTGACCACGGTCCGCTCTAGCCCCGCAGGATCAGGGCCAGGGCGCCGGCCACGGTGCACACGGCGCCCAGCCACACCCGGCCGGTCACGCGCTCCACCTCGGCGCCGACCACCACGGGCGACAGGACCAGCACCGTGGGGACCGACAGCAGGGCGACGGCCAGCACCACGGCCACCGGAGCCCGCGAGAGGGCGATCCACCGGGTCCAGGTGGACAGGCCCACCAGGACGCCGGCGACCACCTTGGCCAGCAGGGCCCGGCGGGAGAGGGCCGACCACGTCGGCCACCGCCCGGTGGCGACCAGGACCCCCGCGTACGCCAGCGCGCTGGCGGTCAGCCCCACCGTCACTCCCAGCAGGGGCGAGGGGACGACCGCCAGGCCCCGGCGGATAAAGAGGGGACTGGCGGCCCAGCACAGGGCGGCCCCCAGTCCGTAGGCGGCGTCCCGCGGGCGCAGGGAGCGTCCGTCGGGCGGGCCGGCGGTGACCAGCGCGACCCCCGTCACTACGACGGCGATGGCCGCCAGGGCGGGGGGATCAGGCACCTCCCGCAGGGTCAGGGCGGCCAGCGCCGTGGCGAACACGGGGACGGTGGCGATGAGCGGGCTGGTGCGGGCGGCGCCCACCGTCCGGTGGCTGGCGTTGAGCAGTGTCCACCCGGCGAAGAAGTGCAGCAGGCCGGCTGTCGCAAAGTCGGCCAGCGGCTGCCGGGGGAGATTCGGCAGCCGCTGGATCTGCGCGTCGGCGAGGGCGGCCGATGCGAGGACCAGACCGCTGACCACCAGCTGCACGAACGTCCCCGGCAGCACGTCCAGGTCCGCCATCGCCAGGCGGTTGACGGTTTGGAACACCCCGAATCCCACCCCCGCCACCGCCGCCCACAGGACGCCCGACATCGCCCGCCGTCAGGTTTAATACCAGCGCGGGTCGCCGGTCCACCGGCCCAGCCGGGTCATGGCCGCCCGCAGGAAGCTGATCTCCACCACCTGGTCGTAGGTGGGCTTCTGGGCGGCCGGGATGGTGCCGATGCTCACCTCGGTGTTCAGGCCTTCCTCCACCAGCTCCCGGTGCAGCCCCTCGTTGACCGGCCACATGCCCCGGCGGACGTAGTCGGCGTAGGCCTGCTGGAGGATGTCGCGGTCCAGCTTGGTGTACTTGACGGCGATGTCCAGGGTGCGGTCGGGGTTCTGGTAGATGAAGCGGTTGGCCTCCACCAGGGCCAGCACCGCGTTGCCGATCAGGGTGGGGTCGGCGCGGATCACGTCGCCCAGGGTGACGTAGGCGGCGTACCACCCCCGGGGGAGCACGTCGGCCAGGTAGGCCAGGATGCGCATGGACGGCTTCTGCTTTTTGATCTCGTAGACCTGGTCCACGTGCAGCGGCATGCCGTCAATCTGGCCGGTGAGCAGCGCCGGCACCCGCGCGCCGGTGGCAATGTTCACGTACTGGACGTCCCGGGGCGTCAGCCCGCAGGACTGGAGCACGGCGCGGACCATTACCTCGGTGTACGCGCCCACCCCGCCCGGGGTGCCCAGTTTCTTGCCCCGCAGCCCCTGGCAGGAGGTGATCTCCGGCTGGACCACCATGGCCACCGGGTGGCGCATGGAGTAGGTGGCCACCGCCTTCACCTCGGCGCCCTGGGCCGCCAGCGCCACGAACGGCGGCACGCCCGGCGCCGCCAGGTGCACGTCGCCCCGGCCGCCCACCAGAGACCGCATGGCCACCGCGCCGCTCTCCACGGTCAGGATGCGGACCTCCAGACCGTACTTGGCGAAGAACCCCGCCTCCAGGGCCACCCACGGCGGGATGTGGATCAGGTTGGGCGGCGTGGTGGGCATGACGATGGTCAGGGCCCGCCGCTGCTGCGCGGGCGCGCCGGCGGCCAGCGCCACCACCAGCGCCACCGCCACCACCAGGACCGCCTCCAGCGTCCCTCTGCGCATCCTCGCACCTCCCCGGTGTCGGTGTGGCCTTACTCTTCCCGGCCCGTGTACATCCACGGCGCCACGCGCCGCTCCAGCACCCGCAGGGCCGACGTGAGCCCGACGCCCATGGCCATCAGGACCACGATGGGCACAAACAGCCGGTCGGTCTTGAAGGTGTTGGCGTACTGGACGATCATGTAGCCCAGCCCGGTGATGGTGGTGTAGAATTCCGAGACCACCATGCCGATCAGACCGCGGCCGATGGCGAGGCGCACGCCGGCGATGATGAAGGGCGTCGCCGACGGCAGGATGACGTCTCGCCACAGGGCGCCTTCCCGGGAGCAGAAGGACCGCGCCACCTCCACCAGGCGGGCGTCGGTGCTCTTCACCCCCTGGTAGGTGTTGATCAGGATGGGAAAGACGCAGAACAGGAAGACCAGGACCACCTTGGCCTTGGTCTCAAAGCCCAGCCACAGGACGATCAGGGGGATGACGGCCACCAGGGGAGTGGCGTACAGGGCGTTCACGTAGGGGTCGGCGGCGTGCTCCACGAGGGGACGGCGGGCCATGAGGATGCCCGCCGGGATCCCCACCGCCACGGCCAGGGCCAGCCCCAGGGCCAGGACCACCAGGCTGCTGCGCAGGAAGAACCACAGTTCCCCCGTGGCCACCGTGTGGACGAAGGCGCGCGCCACCGCGGTGGGGTAGGTGAAGATGGGCGTGGACAGCGCGCGGCCGTACAGTTCCCACGCCGCCAGTCCCGCGGCCACCGACAGCCAGCGCACCGCCGCCGGTGACGGCGCCTCCCGAACCCGCGGCCGCCGGGCGGCGGGCCGCGCGAGGACCCGGCTCATCGGGACATCCCTCCCACCTCGGCCTTCAGCCGGTGCCAGATGTGCTGCCGCAGCTCCAGGTAGCGGGCCGAGCGGCGCACCTGCTCGGGGTCCCGGGGGCGCGGGATGTCCACCGCCAGGACCTCCAGCACCCGGCCCGGCCGGCGCGACATCAGGGCCACCCGGTCGCCGAGGATGATGGCCTCGTCGATGCTGTGGGTGACGAACACCATGGTCTTGGGCTGCTGCCGCCACAGGCGCAGCAGCTCCTCCTGCATCAGCTCCCGGGTCTGCGCGTCCAGGGAGCCGAACGGCTCGTCCATCAGCAGGACCGTGGGGTTGACCGCCAGCGCCCGCGCCAGCCCCACCCGCTGCTGCATCCCCCCCGACAGCTGGTAGGGGTAGGTGCGCTCGAACCCGCTCAGGCCCACCAGCTCGATGAACCGGGGGACGACCGCGGCCACCTCCCGCTCGGGGCGCCCCTGGACCCGCAGGCCGTAGGCCACGTTGTCGTACACCGTCTTCCAGGGCAGCAGCCCGAAGTGCTGGAACACCATGGCCACCTCCGGCCGCGGGCCGCTGACCTCGGTCCCGTCCACCAGCACCCGCCCCGCGTCCGGCCGGATCAGGCCGTCGATGATGCGCAGCAGGGTGGTCTTGCCGCACCCGCTGGGACCGATCACGCACAGGATCTCGTGGGGATAGACCGCCAGGGAGCAACCGTCCAGGGCGGTGACCACGTCGCCGAACCGCTTGGTCACCCCCTCCACCGCCACCGCCGGTCGCGCACCGACCGCCGGCGGCGGGGGCGGAACCCGGACGGCCGGGAGGGGGTCTTCGGTCATGGCGCCTCTCCTTCCAGGGACTCGAGGCCGCGGGCCAGGGTGTCCAGGAAGCGCGCCGCGGCGGCGCCGTCGGCCACCCGGTGGTCGCAGGACAGGGTCAGGGTCAGGGCCGGCCGCACCACCGGGCGCCCGTCCACGGCCACGACCCGGTCGGCGATGCGTCCTACACCCAGGATGGCCGCCTGGGGCGGGTTGACGATGGGGTAGAAGGCGTCCACGTCGAACATCCCGAGGTTGCTGATGGTGAACGTGCCGTCGCGGATGTCCTCGGGCCGCAGGCGCCCGGCCTGGGCCCGGGTGATGAGGTCGGCCCGCCGCCGGACGATCTCCTCCAGGGACAGGGCGTCGGCGTCGTGGAGGACCGGTACCACCACTCCGTCGGAGACCGCCACGGCCAGGCCGATGTGGACCCGCCCGGACGCCACGATCCGCCCGTCCTCCCACCGGGCCAGAAGGCGCGGGTGCTGGCGCAGGGCGGCGGCGGCCTGCTGCACCAGCAGGTCGGTGTAGGTCAGCTCCGGCAGGCTTGCGCGCAGGCGGCGGCGCCGGGCCACCAGCCCGTGGGCGGAGACGTCCCGGCGCAGGTAAAAGTGCGGGGCGGTGGTCCAGCTGCGGGTCAGCCGCTCGACCATCACCTGCCACACCCGCCCCGCCGTCCCCGCGGCCGCGGCCCGGACGTCCTCGGCGGTGATCTCCCCCGCCGGGCCGCTCCCGCGCACGGCGGTCAGGTCCACGCCCAGCTCCTCGGCCAGGCGGCGCGCCCGGGGCGACGCCGGGATGCGGCCCGGGGCGGAAGGGCGGGGCGGCGGGGAGAGGGGGTGCGCAGGCGCGCCCGGAGCGGCCGCCGTCGGGGCGGCTGCCGTCTCGTCGGGGGGCGGCGACTCGCCGGGCGCGAGGATGACGGCCATGGGCTGGCCCACAGGCACCACGTCCCCGGGGCGCGCCCGCACCGCCGCCAGGACGCCGGTGGCGGGCGCCTCGACCTCCACGGTGGCCTTGTCCGTCTCCACCTCGACCAGCGGTTCTCCCTGGACCACGCTCTCACCCGCCGCCTTCAACCAGCGCAGGACCCTGCCCGTGTCCTGGGCGAGCCCCAGCGCCGGCATGATCACCACCGTGGGCACGACAGGTCCCCTACGGTCGGACGGCGGTCCCTTCCTGGCGCGCGGATGAGACCACCGCCTCCACGGTCCCCGGCGGCCGGTTGAGGTGCGACTGGGTCTCCCGGGTGGCCGGCAGCGGGCCCACGGCGGTGTGGTAGCGGGAGCCCGCCACCAGCAGCTGCTCGGCGGGGAAGCGGGTGATGACCTCGCAGCCGTCCCGGGTGACCACCAGCTGCTCCTCGATGCGCGCGGCGCTCCAGCCGTCGGACGCCGGCCAGAAGGTCTCCAGGGCGAACACCATGCCCTCCTCGATCACCTCGGGGTGGTCGAAGGACACCAGCCGGCTGAAGATGGGCTTCTCCCAGATGGACAGCCCGACCCCGTGGCCGTACTGCAGGGCGAAGGCCGCCTCCTCGTTGGGGAAGCCGAACTCCTGGGCCCGGGGCCACACCGCCACCACGTCGGCGGTGGTGACGCCGGGCTTGATCAGGCTGATGGCCGCGTCCAGGTAGTCCCGGCAGCGCTTGTAGGCGTCCACCTGGGCGGCCGACGCGCTGCCCACCACGAAGGTGCGGTAGTAGCAGGTCCGGTAGCCCATGAACGAGTGCAGGATGTCGAAGTAGGCCGGGTCCCCGGGCCGCAGCATCCGGTCGGTGTAGACGTGGGGGTGGGGGCTGCAGCGCTCTCCCGAGATGGCGTTGACCCCCTCCACGTGCTCGGACCCCAGCTCGTACAGCACCTTGGTGACCAGCGCCACGCACTCGTTCTCGCGCATGCCGGGCCGCAGGGCCCGGTACAGCTCCTCGTAGGCGGCGTCCACCATGGCGCAGGCGGTGGCCAGCAGGGTGATCTCGTCCTGGGTCTTGATCTTGCGGACCTCCTGCATCAGGCGCTGGCCGTCCACCACCCGCAGCCCCTCCTCCTGGAGGGCGAACAGGACCGGCAGCTCCACCACGTCCACGCCCAGGGGCTCCCGGTGGAGCTTGCGGGCCTCCAGTTCCACCCGGATCTTCCGGGCCACGTCCCGGGCCTGCTCGGGGTACGCGCCCCGCAGGGTCGAGATGCCGGCGCGGGACCGCTCTCCCAGCCACGGGTTGTACAGCTGGTGGTGGCGGGCCGCCGAGCCGAAGTCCCACAGGATGGGTTCGTCGTCCTGCGGCAGCAGGCAGAAGCGCACCAGCTTGTCCATGGCCCAGGTGCCGATGTGGGTGGCGGTGATGTAGCGGATGTTGTTCATGTCAAAGCACAGCAGCGCCCCCAGGTCCGACTGCCGGAGGTAGCGCGTGACCCGCGCCAGCCGTTCGGTCCGCAGGCGCTCGAAGTTCACCCGCTCCTCCCAGTCCACCCCCATCACGCCGAACGTCTTGATGCCCATGCGCATCCCTCCCGCACCCGTCTGCGCCCCGCCCGCCCCCGCGCTCCGCACCTCCCCGCGGGCGCGGGGCGGGGCCGGCCTAGCGCCGGCCGCACATGGCCAGGGCCACCTCCGCCACCCGCTCGGGCGTCGGCACCGTCAGGTCCTCCAGGACCGGCGAAAACGGCACCGGCACGTCCAGGGCGCCCATCCGCCGGACGGGCTGGTCCAGGTAGTGGAAGGCGCCCTCGGCGATCACCGCGGCGATCTCGGCGGTCACCCCGTAGCGCTGGTAGCCCTCGTCGATGACGATGCACCGGCCGGTCTTGCGCACCGAGGCGATGAGGGTCTCGGCGTCCAGGGGCACCGTGGTGCGCGGGTCCACCACCTCGGCGCTCACGCCGTCTTCCGCCAGCCGGTCGGCCGCCTGGAGGGCCACGTGCACCATACTGCTGGTGGCCACCAGGGTGATGTCGTCGCCGGCCCGCTTGACGTCGGCCACCCCCAGGGGGATGGTGTAGTCCCCCTCGGGGACCGGCCCCCGCAGCTGGTAGGTCATCTTGTCCTCGAAGACGATCACGGGGTTGTCGTCGCGGATGGCGCTCTTGAGCAGGCCCTTGGCGTCGGCGGGGGTGGAGGGCAGCGCCACCTTCAGCCCCGGGATGTGGCTGACCCAGGCGTGCAGGCTCTGGCTGTGCTGGGCCGCCGACCGGCGGGTGGCCCCCAGGGTGGTGCGCACCACCAGCGGGACCCTGAGCTTGCCCCCGGACATGTAGTGGACCTTGGCCGCCTGGTTGGCGATCTGGTCCATGGCCAGGGTGATGAAGTCGCCGAACATGATGTCCACCACCGGCCGGAGGCCGGTCATGGCGGCGCCCACCGCCAGGCCGACGATCCCGGCCTCGGAGATGGGCGAGTCCACCACCCGCTCGGGGCCGAACTCCTCCACCAGCCCCGCCAGGACCTTGAAGGGGGTGCCCGCCTCGGCCACATCCTCGCCGATGATGAACACGGCGGGGTCCCGGCGCATCTCCTCGGCCAGGGCTTCCCGCACCGCCTGGGCGAAGGTCAGTTCCCGCACGCCGGCCGCCATGGCCGGCCCGCTAGGCGTAGACATGCCGGTCCACCTCGTCGGGGTCGGGATACGGCGCCTGCAGGGCGAACTGCAGGCCGGAGTGAATCTCCTCCTCCACCTCGCGGCGGACGCGGTCCAGGTCGTCGGCGGTGGCCAGCCCCTCGGCCAGCAGCCACTCTCCCAGGATCCGCAGCGGGTCCCGCCGGGTGCGCCAGTGCTCTTCCTCTTCCCGGCTGCGGTAGTAGGTGCGGTTGACGTCGCCGACATGGTGGCCGAGGAACCGGTACGTGTGGCAGATGAGGAACCCCGGACCGCCGCCGGACCGGGCCCGCTCCACCAGGTCGCGGGCGGCGGCGTACACCGCGCGGACGTCCTGCCCGTCCACCTCCTCGGTGCGGATGCCGAAGGCCTCCGGGCGCGCCCGCAGGCTGCCGGCGGTGGTCTCCCGGTAGTGGGTGTACTCGGTGTACAGGTTGTTCTCGCAGACGTACACCACCGGCAGCGCCCACAGGGCGGCCATGTTCATGACCTCGTAGAGGATGCCCTGGCCCAGGGCGCCCTCGCCGAAAAAGCACACCGCCACCTGACCGCTGCCCCGCCGCTTGGCCGAGAAGGCCGCGCCGGTGGCGATGCCGGCGCTGCCGCCCACGATGGCGTTGGCCCCCAGGTTGCCGCTGTCCGGGTCGGCGATGTGCATGGAGCCGCCCTTGCCCCGGCAGTATCCGGCGGCCTTGCCCAGCAACTCGGCGAACATCCGGTCCACCGACGCTCCCTTGGCCAGGCAGTGGCCGTGGCCCCGGTGGGTGCTGGTGATGTAGTCGTCGGGCCGCAGCGCCTGACAGACCCCCACCGCCACCGCCTCCTGGCCGATGTACAGGTGGGCCAGCCCCGGCATGCGGGCGCTGAGGTACAGCTGGTTCACCTGTTCTTCGAACAACCGAATGCGCAGCATCTGGCCGTACATGCGCAGCCACTGCTGCGCCGGCACCTCCAGGGCGACCTGAGGCTGCCTCACGGCGGGTCCCTCCCGTCCAGGCCGGCCAGCCGTCGCAGCACGCGGCACAGGACCGCGAAATCCTCCCGCCCCCACCCCAGCCCCCGGGCGGCGGTCAGCCACTGGGCGGCCACGGCGGTGGTGGGCAGGGGTACCGACAGCCGCCGGCCCGCCTCCAGGGCCAGGTCCAGGTCTTTGTGCATCATCCCCACGTCAAACCACGCCTCCTCGGGCATCTGCAGGACGAACGGGCCCCGATAGCGCAGCATGGGCGAGGCGATCACGCTGCCCAGCAGGACCTCCACCGCCACCTCCCGGGGGATGCCGGCCTTCTCGGCCAGGACCACGCCCTCGCTGAAGGCCAGCATCTGCACCGCCAGGCTGAGGTTGGTGGCGATCTTCATCAGGACGGCCTGGCCGTTGGGCCCCACGTGGGTGACCCGGGGGCCGATGTCCAGCAGCAGCGGGCGCACCCGTTCGAAGGTCTCCGAGTCGCCGCCCACCATGATGGACAGCTGGCCGGCCTCCAGGGTGGCCACGCTGCCGGACACCGGGGCGTCCAGCATCCGGGCGCCCCGCTCCCGGACCCGCGCCGCCAGCTCCCGGCTGGCGGCGGGGCTGACGGTGCTCATGTCCACGTAGACCTTGCCGGGCCCCAGGCCCGCCAGCAGCCCCTGGGGGCCCTCGGCGACCGCCCGGAGGGCGTCGGTGTCGGTGACCATGGAGAAGGTCACCTCCGACGCCTCCGCCACCGCCCGGGGGGAGTCGGCCCACGCCATGCCGGCCTCCACCAGCCACCGCGCCTTCTCCCGGGTGCGGTTGTAGCCCGTCACCCGGTGGCCGGCGGCCAATAGCCGGCGCGCGATCCGGCCGCCCATCACCCCCAGCCCCACGAACCCGACCTCAGCCACCGCGCCACCCGGCGGGAACGGCCGCCGCTGTTTCCAGGATCTCCCGCACGTCCCCTTCCACCCGCTGCAGGTGCTCCAGCATCCGCGCCCGGGCGGCCTGCGGGTCCCCGGACGCGATGGCGGCGCGGATCTGCTCGTGCTGGGCGATGGAGCGCTGGGGGCTGCCGGGGATGTGGTAGATGGAGGCCAGCGCGTCCTGCAGCGGCCCCCGGATGGCTTCCATCATGTGGTGAGCCACCCGGTTGCCCGACGCCGCCGCCACCGTCAGGTGAAAGCGCAGGTCCGCGGTGATGTAGCGGCGCTGGTCGTGCAGGCCCTGCCGCATCTCCTCGATGGCGGCGGCCATCGCCTGCAGGTGGTCGTCGGTCCGGCGCTGGGCCGCCAGCGCCGCCAGCTCGGCTTCCAGGATCTTGCGGACCTCGAACAGCTCGGCCAAGTTGGCCGCCCGCAGGGCCACCAGCAGGTCCAGGGAGTGGTTGAGGGGGTTGCCGTAGTCCGCCACGACGAAGGCGCTTCCGCCCACGGGGCGGATCAGCCCCCGGGATTCGAGGATGCGCAGCGCTTCGCGGACCGAGGACCGCCCCACGCCGTACGAGCGCGAGATCTCCCGCTCCGGCGGCACGGGATCCCCCGGCCGCCACCGGCCGGTGCCGATCAGGGCGATCAACCGGTCGGCCAGCTCCTCGTAGATCCGCCGCCGGGCGATGGGCCCGCCGTCGGGCACGTCCCGCACGCGGGGACGGGGTTCTTCCGCCACGGGGGTATTGGTCTGACGATCAGATTGTCTGCGAAGTTCTCTGCCCCTGGACCCTTTTCCTGCTGCCAGGCGCGCGGGCGGGCGGTGGCCACCGGCGGGTCCGCACCGATCCCCGCCCGAGGAGTCGGATCCCGCCATTCCAGCGGGGCACTCGCACAGGACAGCCCCCGGCTCCGCCGAAACCTACACGCCGCGACCACAGGTTCGGGGAGGATGGCATGGACCCACGGGTGCAGAAGATGGCCGAGGTCCTGGTGCACTACTCGCTGCGTATCCGCAGGGGAGACCTGTTCCGCATCGCCGGCCCCGCCCTGGCGGCGCCCCTGATCCGGGCGGTGTACGGGGAGGCCCTGCGGGCGGGTGCCCACCCCTACGTGCGGGTCTCCATCGACGGGCTGGAGGAGACGTTCTACAAGCAGGCCTCCGACGACCAGCTGCGCTTCGTCTCCGACCTGGACCGCCAGGAGGTGGAGCTGATCACCGCGACTTTGGGCATCAGCGGCCGGTGGAACACCCGGGAGCTGTCCGGGGTCGACCCCCGGCGGATGGCGGTGCGCCGGGAGGCCACCAGCTCCCTGCAGCGCCGCTTTCTGGAGCGGGCGGCCCGCGGCGAGCTGCGGTGGTGCGGGACCCAGTTCCCCACCCACGCCGACGCCCAGGAGGCCGAGATGTCCCTGAGCGAGTACGAGGACTTCGTCTACAGCGCGGGGATGCTCCACGAGCCCGACCCGGTGGAGGCCTGGCAGCGGGTGCGGGCCGACCTGGAGCGGATCGCCGGGGTCCTCAACCGCTGCCGGACGCTGGCGTTCCGCGGCCGGGACGTGGACCTGGAGCTGTCGGTGGCCGGCCGCACCTGGATCGTCGCCGCGGGCACCGAGAACTTCCCCGACGGGGAGGTGTTCACCGGCCCGGTGGAGGACTCGGCCCGCGGGTGGGTCCGCTTTTCCTTCCCGGCCGTCTACCACGGGCGCGAGGTGGACGGGGTGGAACTGACCTTCGAGCAGGGCAGGGTGGTGACGGCCCGGGCCCGCAAGGGGGAGGAGTTCCTGCGCGCCATGCTGGACACCGACGCCGGCGCGCGCTACCTGGGCGAGGTGGCCTTCGGCCTCAACTACCACATCCAGCGGTTCACCCGCAACATCCTGTTCGACGAGAAGATCGGCGGCACCATGCACCTGGCCCTGGGCATCGGGTATCCCGAAACCGGCTCCCGCAACGTCTCGGGGCTGCACTGGGACATGATCTGCGACCTGCGGCAGGACTCCGAGGTGCGGGCCGACGGGGAGGTCATCTACCGGGACGGGCGGTTTACGGTGTGACGGACGGGACCGCGGACGCGCGGGTCAGGGCCGGCGGATGTCCTCGATGAGTTCCTCGAACATCTTGCGGGTCTCCGCCGCGACCTCGTCGGCCATCTCGGCGTAGGCCGGGTGCTCCTGGGTCTTGATCTGGATGTTGGCCAGCATGTTGGCCTCGATCTCCCGCAGAAACGCGATCAGGTCGTCGGCGGGCACCTCGCCGAACTCGCCCGCGCGCACCCGGCGGACGAACTCGTCCAGCCCCTTCATCTCCACCATGCACAGCTGCTCGTAGATCTCCCACAGCCTCTCCAGCATGGCCGGCCTCCGCCGCACCCGCCTGCGGCCCTGTTCGCCCGGAGGGCGCTCAGTCCTTCTGCCGGCGGCTCCGCCGCGCCCGCACCCGGTGCACCTTGATGAAGTTGACCCGCCCCCGCACCACCACCGGCGCCGAGCCCACCAGGACGATGGTGTCGCCGGGGGCGGCCAGGCGCCGGCGGATCAGTTCGTCCTCCACGTGGGCGATCATGGCGTCGGTGTTGTCCAGAAAGGCGGTGGCGAAGCACTGCACTCCCCACCACAGGGCCAGGCGCCGGGCCGTGGCGACGGTTTCGGTGAAGGCCACCAGCGGCTCCCGGGGGCGCAGCTTGGACAGGATCTGGGCGGTGCGCCCCGAGCGGGTGATGACCACGATGGCCCGCGCCCGCACCTCCCGGGCCAGTCCGGCGGCGGCCCGGGCCACCGAGTAGACGGTGCCCCGCTGCTCGGGCAGCGCCGGCGTGAACACGGCGGGGTTGGAGGACTCGACGGCCCGGGCGATGCGGTCCATCATGCGCACCGCTTCCACCGGATAGCGGCCCAGGGCCGTCTCGGCCGACAGCATCACCGCGTCGGTGCCGTCCAGGATGGCGTTGGCCACGTCCGACGTCTCGGCGCGGGTGGGCCGGGGGCTGCCGACCATGGACTCGAGCATCTGGGTGGCGGTGATCACCGGGATGCCGGCGGCGTTGGCCCTCTGGATGATCGTCTTCTGCAGCACCGGCACCCAGGCGGGGTCCAGTTCGACGCCCAGGTCGCCCCGGGCCACCATCACCCCGTCGGCGGCCCGGAGGATCTCGTCCAGGGCCCGGATGGCCTCGGCCTTCTCCAGCTTGGCGATGAGGGGCACCCGCCCGCCCAGCCGGGCCACCGCCTTCCGCCCGACCTCGATGTCCCGGGCGCGCTGGACGAAGCTGAGAGCGACGTAGTCCACCCCCAGCCCCAGCGCCACCTCCAGGTCGCGCAGGTCCTTGTCGGTCAGGACCGGCAGGTCCACCGCCACCCCCGGCAGGTTGACGCCCTTGTGCTCCCGCAGTACGCCGCCCCGGACCACCCGGGTGACCACGGCGGTCCGGGAGGTGCTCTCCACTTCCAGCTCCAGGGTGCCGTCGTCCAGCAGGATGCGGTCGCCGCGGCGGACGTCCCGGGGCAGGCCCGGGTAGTTGGTGGTGATCTGGCCGTCGGTGGCGGCGCCGTCGGCGGTGATGACCAGGCGCTGGCCTTCCTGCAGGTCGATGGCACCTCCCGGCAGGCTGCCCACCCGGATCTTGGGGCCGGCCAGGTCCGCCATCACCGCCACCGTACGCCCGGTGGCGGCCTCGGCGTCGCGGACGGCCTGGTACAGGCGGGCGTGCTGCTCGGGGTCTCCGTGGGAGAAGTTCAGCCGCACCACGTCCACCCCCGCCTCCACCAGGGCGCGGATCCGTTCGGGGTCGCTGGTGGCCGGACCCAGGGTGGCCACGATGCTGGTGCGGCGCTCCCACGCGCGGGGGACGGGCTCAAGCTTCATGGCGATGCCGTTCGGCACCCGCCGGGGGCGTCCCTGTGCCCCGGCGGCCCTCCGTAGTATCATGGTAGCGGACTGGCCGGCGTAGCTCAGCGGTAGAGCAGCGCACTCGTAATGCGCAGGCCACCGGTTCGAATCCGGTCGCCGGCTCCACCCAGCTTCCGGATCCTCCGGCCATCGCCGCCCGCGGCGGATGGCGCTCCGGGCACCCGCGGGCGCCCGGAGCGCCATCCTGAGCCCGAGCCACGTACCGCCGCGACTACCGGGCCAGGATCTTGGGGAGGTTGAGGATGAAGTAGGCGAAGAAGAAACCGAAGAACACCACGTTGGCGCCCAGGGCCACCTCCCGCCAGGCGCTGCCCCGGAATTCTTTCGGGAGGAATTTCCTGTTAAGGATGATGGTGAGGACCGCCGAGAGTGCCATGGTGAAGTTGGCTATATTGGCGCTGAGGGCGACGAGGAACAGCGGGAACCGGTAGCCGATGAACAGCGCGCCCCACACGGCAAAGAGGATGAGGACCGCATAGTAGACCCGCCGGATGTCCTCCTGCGCCGACCGCCGGATGGGCATCAGGCGGCTCCACAGCATGTCGGTGACCTGCCGTGCCACCAGGTCCACGTTGGAGAGCTGGGTGCTGAACAGGATCCAGAAGCCGAAGAAGGCGGCCAGGTACACGCCCCCCACGCCGATCCCGAGCTTCTCCCCGATGTAGGAGGCCACCCCCCAGCGCGGGAGGTCCGTCCCCAAGGGGACCACGCCCCGGTACAGGATGCCGGGCAGGTACATGCCCAGCATCGCACCCAGGAAGAAGATCCACCACTGGTCCAGGTGGAGGATACGCAACCACGCCCGCCACGCATCCAGGTTGGCGGGAGTCGGGTCTGCCGCTTTGCCGGTGGGCGACACCTTGACCCGCGCGCCGCCCACGATGGCCGAGATGTAGCCCACCTTCGCCCCCATGGCGTATCCCTTGTCCCTGTACCAGTTGGTGATGGCGTTGTTTCCGAAGCCGCCATAGGCCGAGTATCCGACCAACGCGCCCAACAGCAGCACGTCGACGCCCCGGGGGACGTATCCGAACCGGACAAACCCGACCAGGCCTTCGGCCCACACGCTGGCCGGCACGAGGATCAGGTCCAGGATGAACAGGCCCCCGATGACCACGATCATCATCACCCAGTTGGCCCACTCCAGGGTGCGCTCGACCCGGCGGCCGATGGACGTCAGGAGGACGCAGAGGACGAAGGTCAGATACCCCAGGGTGAGGACGAGGCTTCGCTCCGCGTCGCCGGGAATGCGACCGAGGAAGAAGACCGCCAGGGCCGTGGCCGACGCGAACGCCCACCCGGGCAGGCCGCGTTCCAGGAAACCCACCACCGAGTACAGCAGCCCCCAGAACCACCCGCCCGGCGCCAGGCGCATGTAACCCACCGTCACCGGTTCGCCGGTGTACAGGGTGTACCGGGCCATTTCCAGGTTCAGGAACGTCTGCAACAGTGAGGAGACGGTGGTGATCCAGATCAGGGCCAGTCCCCACTTGACAAACAGGGACGGACCGATGAGCCACTCGCCACTCCCGATGGTCCCCCCCAGGGCGATGATGGACGGTCCGAGAATTGCCAGGAGCCGGCGCGTGGTCAGAGGGGTGGGTGGCGAGGGAATATCCGTGACCTCGAAGGGAGGACCGTATCCTCCCGCCCGCTCGACGGCCGCAGCCACAGCGACCACCCTCCTTCGGCTCAGAGTCGCGATCCTGCCGACGGGTCCTTCGACGTCTCACCCCCTTCCCGCCTGCGGCGGGGCGTCCCGCGCGCGGGATTCAGCGGCGTCCCGCGACGCGGGATCGGCGACCTGACGCCGGCTGCCCCGCCTGCCATCCCAGGTCTCGGGAGATGCGGTCAGTGGCCGCGCGGACCGCCGCGATCAGCTGCGGCAGGCGGTCGTCGGTGATCCGCGAGCTGGGGCCCGAGATGCTCACCGCCGCCGCCACCTTTCCCTCGTGGTCCCGCACAGGCGCGGCCACGCAGCGCACCCCCACTTCCCGCTCCTCGTTGTCCAGGGCCACCCCGGTGGCTCGCACCTCCCGCAGCACGCGCAGGAGGCGGTGGAGGTCCACGATGGTGTGGGGGGTAAACCGGGGCAGCCCGGTCGCGGCCAGGAGGGACAGGACCTCCCGATCACCGAGGCCAGCGAGGAGGATCTTGCCCACCCCGGTGCAGTGGGCCGGAACGCGGCGGCCCACCCGGGTAAACATGCGGACCAGGTTGCGGCTCTCCACCTGGTCGATGTACACCACCTCTCCGTCCAGGAGGACGGCCAGGTTGGCGGTCTCCTGGGTCTCTTCCATGAGCCAGCGGAGGTGCGGACGGGCCACATCCCGCAGCTCCACCTGCTGGAGAGCAGCACTGCCGACCTGGAAGGCGCGCATGCCCAGCCGGTAGCGTCCGGTTTCCGGGTCCTGGGCGGCAAACCCCCGCCGGGCCAGAGACGCCAGCAGGCGGTGCACGGTGCTGGCGTGCAGTTTCACCCGGGCGCTGAGCTCCACCAGGCCCACGGGCCTGTCCGAGTCCGCCAGGGCCTCCAGGATGGCCAGCGCCCGATCCACGGCCTGCACGGGGCGTTCCGCCGGCGCCGTCATGGCGAGATCAACTCCTCCTTCCGCCGCGGTCGGCCCGCAGTCCGGGGCCGGCGAGGGGCTCTACGTGACCGCCAGAGAGACCGACTTGACCTCCAGGTACTCGTCAATTCCCTCCCGGCCTCCCTCGCGCCCCAGTCCACTCTCCTTGAAGCCGCCGAAGGGAATTTCGTGGGTGTAGCCGCTGGCGTCGTTGACCCCGATCATGCCGTACTCCAGCGCCTCGGCCACCCGGATGGCCCTCGCCAGGTCCCGGGTGTAAAAGTACGCGGCCAGCCCGTAGGTGGTGTCGTTGGCCCGGGCCACGATTTCGTCCTCGCTGGCGAAGCTCATGACGGGGGCCACGGGGCCGAAGATCTCCTCCCGGGCCACCCGCATCTCCTCTCGGACGTCTTCCAGCACCGTGGGGGCGAAGAAGTATCCCCGGGCGTAGGGCCCGTCGGTGAGCCGGCGTCCTCCCACCGTGACCCGCGCCCCCCCGGCGACGGCCTCGTCCACGAGCTCCTCCACCTTGTCCAGGGTCTGCTGGTTGATGAGGGGACCGACCTGGGCTCCCTCCTCGAACCCCGGCGCGACTCTCAGCTCCCTGACCCGCTGGCGGAACAGCGGCAGAAACCGATCCTGAACCGCCGCGTGGACGTAGATGCGGTTGGCGCAGATGCACGACTGGCCGCCCACCCGGAGAAACTTGATGGCCACCGCGCCCTCCACGGCGCGGTCCAGCTCAGCGTCGTCGAACACGATGAAAGGCGCGTTGCCCCCCAGTTCGAACGACAGACGCTTGATCTGGTCCGCGGCCGCCCGCATGAGCGCTTTGCCGGTCTCGGTGGATCCGGTGAAGGCGATTTTGCGCACCCGACGGTCGGCCAGGAAAACGTCCCCCAGCGCCGCGGAGTTCCGACCCACCACGACGTTGAAGACGCCGGGAGGCAGACCGGCGTCGTGGAGGGCCCGGGCGATGGCCAGGGCGGTCAGAGGGGTGGCGCTGGCCGGTTTGAGGACGACGGTGCACCCGGCGGCCAGGGCGGGGGCGATCTTCCGCGTCACCATGGTGGCCGGGAAGTTCCAGGGCGTGATGGCGGCCACCACGCCCACCGGTTGCCTGAGGACCCACAGCCGCTTGCTGGAGACGGGGGGAGAGACGATGGCCCCATCCACGCGTCGGGCTTCCTCGGCGAACCACCCGAAATAGCCCAGGGCAAACTGGACTTCCCGCCGGGCTTCCTCGAGCGGTTTACCGTTTTCCAGGGTGATCAGGCGGGCGATGTCGTCCCGACGTTCCTGCAGCAGGTCCCGCGCCCGGAGGAGGTAGCGCCCCCGCTCCAGTGCAGGCAGCGCCGACCATTGCGGGAAAGCCCGCCAGGCGGCGTCCACAGCCGCACGGGCGTCCTCGGGGGAGGCGTCGGGAACTTCGGCCACCACCTCGCCCGTGGCCGGGTTGCGCACGGGCAGCGTCGCGTTGCCCCGGGCACGCACCCACTCACCGCCGATGTACAACGACCACGCGTCTGCCATCGGTGCACCCCGTGATTTTCACCATGTGAAAATGGCTCCCGCAGATCTGGCCCGCGCACGTGTTCTCTTCGCCCCTTCCGATCCCTTCCGGCGGGAATGGCCGTCGGGAGCCGTCCCGGGGCGGTCCTCCGCGCGCTCAAGATGGGCCAGGTCGGGGGCCGGGACTGCGGGGCGGTGGAGACGGTGTCCGGCGTCGAGGCCCGGACGATGGGGACAAGGCGGCGCTTGACGACAAGATCGGAGATCCGCTGGAACGCCCTCTCAGGCGGCCCGCGGATCTCCGATCCCGTCCCGGATCCTGCCGGACGGTCAGTCGGCCGACTCGCGCATGAAGCGCTGCAGGGCCTCCACCAGCGCCTGCAGCTGCTTGACCACGTCCTTGGTGCTGGGGTACTCTCCGAGGTTTTTCAGGTCGGCGGCGATGCGGGTGAGTTCGCGCTGACACGTCGCCGCCGCGTCGCGGACCGCCAGAGTCCGGGGCATGCTCTCACCTCCGACGCGAGGGTGACTATGTGTCTCTATTGTACGAAAACCCGGGCCGGGGGGCCAGCGGCCGGTTCGGGAGACCACTGCAGCAGGGGGTGCCGGCGGATGCGCGCGTCCAGCCGGTACAGCCCGACCTCCCGGGCCGCGGCCACGGCTGCGGCGAACTCGTCGGCGCTGATGCGACGGTTGATGGCGTCGTAGCGCGGGTTGGACCCCACCAGCCCCGCCGGGTAGTACTGGTCCATGATGTTGACATACGAGTGCACCGACAGCTCCCGGGCGATCCAGGCCATGATCTCCCGGGTGCCGGCGATGCCTCCCGGCATGACCAGGTGGCGGATCAGCACCCCCCGCTTGGCCAGCCCGAACTCGTCCAGCTTCAGCTCGCCCACCTGCCGGTGCATCTCGGCGATGACCCGCCGGGCCACCTCGGGGTAGTCGGGGGCCTTCATGTACAGCCGGCTCATCTCCGGGTCCCAGAACTTGAAGTCGGGCATGTAGATGTCCACGATGCCGTCCAGCAGCCGCAGGGAGTGCATCGCGTCGTAGCTGCTGGTGTTGTAGACGATGGGCAGCCGCAGCCCGCCCTCCACGGCCAGGGGCAGGGCCTCCAGGATCTGGGGCACCACGTGCTCGGGGGTGACAAAGTTGATGTTGTGGCAGCCCAGGTCCTGCAGGTGCAGCATCATGGCCGCCAGCTGCTGCGGGGTCACCACGCGACCGTGGCCCAGCTGGCTGATGTCGTAGTTCTGGCAGAACGCGCACCGCAGGTTGCACATGGAGAAGAAGATGGTGCCGCTGCCGTTCCACCCCCGCAGGCAGTCCTCCTCGCCGAAGTGGGGAAAGAAGCTGGAGACGATGGCGTACCGGCCCGTCCGGCACACGCCGATCCGGTCCTCCCACCGGTTGACGTGGCAGTCCCGGGGACAGGCCACGCAGTCCCGCAGCAGGTCCAGGGCTTCCTCGGCCCGCCGGCGGAGTTCGGCCAGCCCCAGGCGCAGGTAGCCCGGGGTGAACTCCGACGAGGGCAGGAAGAACTGGCGGGGGATGGTCCGGGTCGCCATACGACCCCCTCTACGGGTGAGTATGCCACACGTCCCGCCGCCGGCAAGAGACTCCCGCCGCCGGCCACCGGGCACCGCGCACCCCGCCCCCGGCGACCGTCCGGACGGCGGTACCCGTCCGCGGTGACAACCGACAGCGGTGACAGTCACCTTGCAGGGTAGGTAATTTTTTTATGATTCTCACGCAGGGGGCGGCGCATAGTCGCATACTGGGGTGATCCCTCAAAGAGGGGACGTGACAGGCGGTCTCCGGTGACGTGGGCAGAAGCCCGCGCCATGGACAGGAGGGCCGTCCGGGTGCACAATGGGGTGCGCGGCGCCGTGGAAGGGGATTCCCCGTGAGCCTGGACGTCTTCCACCCCGTGGTGGCCCGCTGGTTCCGGGAGCGGTTCGGCGACCCCACGCCCGCGCAGGCGCGGGGGTGGCCGCCCATCGTCGCCGGCCGGGACACCCTGATCGCCGCGCCCACCGGCTCGGGCAAGACCCTGGCGGCGTTTTTGTGGTCGCTGGACGGGCTCGTGCGCTCGGCCGTCGCCGGACGGCTGGCGGACGAGACGGCGGTCATCTACGTGTCGCCGCTGAAAGCCCTGGGCAACGACGTCCAGAAAAACCTGCAGGAGCCTCTGGCGGAGATCCGCTCCCGGGCCGCCCAGGCCGGGACGCCCCTACCCGAGATCCGGGTCATGGTCCGCACGGGGGACACCCCGGCCCGGGAGCGGGACCTGATGGCCCGCCGCCCGCCCCACATCCTCATCACCACGCCCGAGTCGCTGTACCTCCTGCTGACCGCCGCCCGCAGCCGCGCGTTCTGCCGCACCGCCCGGGCGGTGATCGTGGACGAAATCCACGCCGTCGCCTCCGACCGCCGGGGCAGCCACCTGGCGCTGTCCCTGGAGCGGCTGGACCTGCTGGCCGGGCGGCGGCTGCAGCGCATCGGCCTCAGCGCCACCGTGCGGCCGGTGGAGGAGGTGGCCGCCCTCCTGGTGGGGGCCGGACGGCTGGCCCCCGACGGGCGGCCCGACTGCGCCATCGTGGACGTCGGCCATACCCGCCCCTGGGACCTGAAGATTTTCGTCCCCGACCGGCCGCTGTCCGCCGTCGCCACCCACGAGCTGTGGGAGGAGGTCTGCGACCGGATCGCCGCCCTGGCGCGGGACCACCGCACCACCCTGGTCTTCGTCCACACCCGGCGGCTCGCTGAACGCGTCGCCCACCAGCTCACCCGGCGCCTGGGCGAGGGCCGGGTGGTCGCCCACCACGGCAGCCTGTCGCGCTCGCTGCGCCTGGAGGCCGAACGGAAACTGCGGGCGGGGGAGGCGGCGGTGGTGGTCGCCACCGCGTCGTTGGAACTGGGCATCGACGTCGGCCACATCGACCTGGTCTGCCACGTGGGCGCGCCCCGGGCGCTGGCCACGCTGCTGCAGCGGGTCGGCCGCTCCGGCCACGGGCGGGACGCCGTCTCCCGGGGCGTCCTGTTCCCCCTGACCCGGGACGAGCTGGTGCAGTGCGCCGCGGCCGTGCGGGCGGTCCGGGCCGGCGAGCTGGACCGCCTGCTCATCCCGTCCCGTCCGCTGGACGTGCTGGCCCAGCAGATCGTGGCCACCGTCAGCAGCCAGGAGATCGCCGAGGATGCGCTGTGGGCTCTGGTGCGCCGGGCGTATCCGTACCGGGACCTGCCCCGGGAGGAGTTCGACCGCCTGATCGCGATGCTGTCGGAGGGCATCAGCAGCCGCCGCGGCCGCGACGGCGCCTGGCTGCACCGGGACGGGGTGCGGGGCCTGCTGCGGGGCCGGCGGGGGGCGCGCCTGGCGGCCATCACCTGCGGGGGCGCGATCCCCGACACCGCCGACTACGAGGTGGTGGAGGACCCCCAGGGCACCGTGGTGGGACGGGTCAACGAGGACTTCGCCGTGGAAAGCCAGGCCGGTGACGTCTTCCTGCTGGGCAACACCTCCTGGCGCATCCGCCGGGTGGAGGCGGGACGGGTGCGGGTGGAAAACGCCCGCGGCGCGCCGCCCTCGGTCCCGTTCTGGCTGGGCGAAGCCCCGGGCCGCACCGCCGAGCTGTCGGCGGCGGTGTCCGAGCTGCGGCAGGAGGTGGCGGGCCGCCTGGGGGACCCCGACGCCGCCGTCGCCTGGCTGGGGGAGCAGACGGGCGTGGATCCCGCCGGCGCCCGGCAGATCGTCTCCTACGTGGCGGAGACGGTGGCGGCCCTGGGCTGCGTGCCCACCGCCCGGCGGGTCGTGGCGGAGCGGTTCTTCGACGAGTCGGGCGGCATGCAGCTGGTCCTGCACGCGCCCCTGGGCGGGCGCGTCACCCGGGCGTGGGGCCTGGCGCTGCGCAAGCGCTTCTGCCTGACGTTCGACTTCGAACTGCAGGCCGCGGCCACCGACGACGGGATCGTCCTGTCCCTGGGCGAGCAGCACAGCTTTCCCCTGGAGGCGGTGTTCCGGTTTGTGCGCTCCTCCACCGCCGCCGACGACCTGGTCCAGGCGGTGCTGGCCTCCCCGCTGTTCACCACCCGCTGGCGGTGGACAGCGATCCGGGCGCTGGCGGTCCTGCGGCATGCGGGAGGGCGGCGGGTCCCCATGCCCTGGCAGCGCATGCGCGCCGAAGACCTGCTGGCGGCGGTCTTCCCCGAGCAGGTGGCCTGCCAGGACAACCGCAGCGGTCCCGTGACGCCCCCGGACCACCCTCTGGTCACCGACACCCTCCGCCAGTGCCTGCGGGAGGCGCTGGACCTGGACGGGCTGCTGGCGGTCCTGCGCGGCATCGAGCGGGGGGAGATCGCCACCGTGGCGGTGGATGCGCCCGCGCCCTCCCCGATGGCCGCGGAGATCCTCCACGCGCAGCCCTACGCCTTCCTGGACGACGCGCCCCTGGAGGAGAGGCGGGCGCGCGCCGTGGCGCTGCGCCGGGTCGCCCCGGACCTGGCCCTGGACGCGGGCGCTCTCGATCCGTCCGCCATCGAGCAGGTGGTGGCCGACGCCCGGCCCGCCGTGCGCGACCCCGACGAGCTGCACGACCACCTGCTGTCGGTGGGAATCCTCCCGCTGGAGGAAGCCGACCGGTGGCGGGATCACGCCGACGCCCTGGTGGCCGGAGGGCGGGCCACGGTGGCGGCCTGGCGGGACCCGTCCGGGCGCGAGCGGCGCGCTCTGGTGGCGGCGGAGCGGGTCCCGCTGGTGCGGGCGGCCCTGGAGGACGCGGCCTTTTCGCCGGCGGTGGCCGCCCCGCTGCCCCGCTGGGGGGCGCCGGAGGCAGACGCGGATGAGGCCGTCCGCCGCATCGTGGCGGGGTGGATGCAGGTCGTCGGGCCTGTGGCGGCCGGGACCCTGGCGGACCGGCTGGGGCTGGCCGCGGCGGCGGTGGAGCGGGCTCTGGCGACGCTGGAGGGGATGGGCGTCGTCCTGCGCGGCCGGTTCACCCCCGGATCGGAGGGCGTCCAGTGGTGCGAGAGGAGGCTGCTGGCGCGCATCCACCGCCTGACGGTTGGGCGCCTGCGCCGGGAGATCGAGCCGGTGGAGCCGGCCGACCTCCTGCGCTTTCTGCTGCGGTGGCAGCACGTGCAGCCCGGCAGCCGCCTGCACGGGCGGGACGGCGTCCTGGAGGTCATCGCGCAGCTGCAGGGCCTGGAACTGCCGGCGCCGGCCTGGGAGCAGGAGGTGCTGCCCGCCCGGGTGCGCCTGTACGATCCAGCGGACCTGGACGCCCTGTGTCTGTCGGGCGTGGTCAGCTGGGGCCGGCTGAGTGTGGGACCCTCCGGCGGCGACCGGGAGAGCGGGCGGCCCTCCGGCACCACCCGCGGCTCGCCCCTGGCGTTTGTGCTGCGCGACGACCTGGCCTGGCTGCTGCCCGAGTCCCGGGACTTCGACGCCCTGCTGGGCGGGCTACCGGCGGCCGCCGCGGAGGTGGCGCGGTTTGTGGCCGCGCGCGGGGCGTCGTTCGTCACCGACATCGCGCGGGGGCTGCGGCGGATGCCGTCGGAGGTGGAGGAGGCCCTGTGGCTTCTGGTGGCCCGCGGGGTCGTGAGCGGCGACGGCGTGGCGGGTCTGCGGAGATGGCTGGCCG
>JBBIUY010000013.1:0-23308 GCA_037440005.1 Armatimonadota bacterium
CTCCCTTTCCTTGGGGGAGGCTCCCAAGTGCAAACACTACATCCAAACAGGACATTCTAGGGGCGCCCCGGTCCGCAGGAATGTCCAGCACGGCACGGAATTCCCCCATGCACATGGCCAGCCAGACGACCGGTCGGGCAGCCGGCGAGGTCTTCGCCGAAGACCTGGAGGCTCTGCTGGAGGGCCTGGACGGGATCACCGCGGCCCGGGTCGTGGCCACCGACGCCGGAGAGATCGACACCATCTACGTGACGGCCGCGGGAGACCGCGACGAAACGGCGGTGCGCCGGGCGGTGGCGGCCGCCCTCATGGCGCGGTACTCGCTGGCGGTGGACGGGTGGCGGATCCGGGTCGCCCGCCTCCAGGTGCCTCCGGCGGCCCCCTGGCAGATCCACCGGGTGGAGGAGGTCCTGCGGCCGGAGGGGGCCCAGGTCACCGTGGAGCTGCGGCGGGGATCCGGGGCCGGCGGTGTGCTGGTCGGGCGCGCCCGGGCCCTGCCCGACCGCGCCAGCCGTCTGCGGGCGGTGGCCCAGGCCACCCTGGAGGCGCTGCGGCCGACGCTGGGCGTCGGACGGCGGGCCACCCTGGAGGCCGTGACGCCCGTGGCCGTCCCGGGCGGCGAGGTGGTGGTGGTCGCCGTCTCCGTGGCCGGGGCGGGGGAGAGCCGGCGGTATGCCGGAGCGGCGGTCGTGGACGGCCACGACGCCGAGGCGGTGATTGCAGCGACGCTGGACGCGCTGGCCCAGGACGCCGGGCGTCCGCAGCGACGGGGGTGGGGGATGAGGGATCGCCGGGAGGAACTGGAGTCGATGCGGGCTCAGTACCGGAGGCTGCGGGAACCCCAGCGGCAGATGCCCGCCCTGGGCCCCGAGGCGGACGACGCGGCGGACGTGGTGGACGTGGCCCAGATCCGGCCCCAGGCATCCGGCGGGGCGGCGCCGGAGGCGCGGGCCGAGCCGGCGGCGCGCCCGGCGGGGCGGAGCGCCATGGAGGACGAGTTCCTGCGCCAGCTGGTCGCCGCGGGGACGCCGGTGCACATCCGCTGCCGGGACGGGTACGAGATCCCCGAGGCCGTCGTCAGGGACTTCGGGACCTACAGCCTGCTGGTGGAGCACGCCGCCGGGCGGGAACTGGTCTTCAAGCACGGCATCATCGCCATCCGCCCCCTGCGGGCGGGCTGATCCCCCGACGACCGCCGGATGTCGGCCGGGCCGCCGACGCGCCGGAAGGACGCGCCGCGGTCCGGGGGCGTCTTCAGGGAGGGAGGCGATGGGCGAGAAGATCGAGGACCTGCGCCGCCGGCGCGAGCGCATCCTGGCCATGGGCGGCCCCCAGCGGGTCGCCCGCCAGCACGAGGCCGGCAAGCTGACCGCCCGCGAGCGGCTGGACCTGCTGCTGGACCCCGGCAGCTTCACCGAGCTGGACATGTTCGTCACCCCCCAGGGGCGGGAGTTCGGCCTGGACCGGGTGGAGGCGCCCGCCGACGGGGTCATCACCGGCTACGGGACCATCGACGGCCGGCTGGTGTTCGTGTTCTCCCAGGACTTCACGGTCCTAGGAGGGTCGCTGGGCGAAGGTCACGCCCGCAAGATCGTCAAGGTAATGGACATGGCCCTGCGGGCGGGGGCGCCCCTGATCGGACTCAACGACTCGGGCGGCGCCCGCATCCAGGAGGGCGTGGCCAGCCTGGGCGGCTACGCCGAGATCTTCCTGCGCAACACCCTGGCGTCGGGGGTGATCCCGCAGATCTCGGCCATCATGGGCCCGTGCGCCGGCGGCGCCGTCTACTCGCCGGCCATCACCGACTTCGTCATCATGGTCCGCGGGACCAGCTACATGTTCGTCACCGGCCCCCAGGTGGTGAAGGCGGTGACCCGCGAGGAGGTGGGCTTCGAGGAGCTGGGCGGCGCCGACGTCCACGCCACCCGCAGCGGCGTCGCCCACTTCGTGGTGGACGACGACCCCGCCTGCCTGGCACTGATCCGCCGCCTGCTGTCTTACCTGCCCCAGAACAACCTGGACGACCCTCCGGCGGTGGACACCGGAGACGACCCCGGCCGGGAGGACCCGGCCCTGGACGACATCGTGCCCGACGACCCCGCCCGGGCCTACGACATGCGCGAGGTGATCACCCGGGTGGTGGATACCGGGACGTTTCTGGAGGTGGCGGCGGGATTCGCGCCCAACCTGATCACGGGGTTCGCTCGCCTGGACGGCCGCCCGGTGGGGGTGGTGGCCCAGCAGCCCCAGGTCCTGGCCGGGGCGCTGGACATCAACGCCTCGGTGAAGGGGGCGCGCTTCATCCGCTTCTGCGACGCCTTCAACATCCCCCTGGTCAGCTTCGTGGACGTGCCCGGATTCCTGCCGGGGGTGGAGCAGGAGCACGGCGGGATCATCCGCCACGGCGCCAAGTTGCTGTTCGCCTACTGCGAGGCCACGGTCCCCAAGCTGGCCGTCATCACCCGCAAGGCCTACGGCGGGGCCTACGACGTCATGTCCAGCAAGCACATCCGCGGCGACCTGAACCTGGCCTGGCCCACGGCCGAGATCGCGGTGATGGGGCCCGAGGCGGCCATCGAGATCATCTTCCGCCGGGACCTGGCCGAGGCCGCCGATCCCCAGGCCCTGCGCGACCGGCTGGTGCGGGAGTACCGGGCGCAGTTCGCCACCCCCTACGTGGCCGCGTCCCGGGGCTACCTGGACGACGTGATCGAGCCCCGCCAGACCCGGCCCCGCCTGATCTCGGCCCTGCGGGCGCTGGCGGGCAAGCGCGAGACCCTGCCCCGCAAGAAGCACGACAACCTGCCCCTGTGACCCGCGTCTCCCCCGGCAGGAGCCCGGCCGAGGGCGCGGAATTCCCTGCACGGATCCCCGCGATGAGCGAACCGGCATCCCGACGCGAGACGTCCCGGTCGGCGGACCCCGTGCGGCAGGCGTCGCCGGCGGTGGTGCAGCTGGAGTACGTGTCGCCCGACGACCGCAAGTTCCGCGACTGGCTGCGGCGCTACCGGGAGGAGGTGGCCGGGGAGGCGCCCACCGACGAGTGGCTGGACGCCTACCTCAAGCACATCTTCTCCGAGCAGGGGCGGCACCGGCACATCTGGTGGGGGGTGGCCGACGGACGGCGGGTGGGCTTTGCGGTGGCCATCGTCACCCAGCAGCCCGCCGACCGGAACCGCCTGCAGGGGATGATCGCCGAGTTCTACATCTACCCCGAGTACCGCCGGGAGGGTTACGGCCGCCGGATGGCCGAGGCGGTGATCGGCTTTCTGCGGGAGCGCGGCTGCCAGGACGTCCACGCCTCGGTGTCGGCCGGCAACCTGCGGGGCCTGCGCTTCTGGGAAGCCTGCAGTTTCCAGATCTCCCGCTACGTGCTGGTGCACCGCCCGGGCCTGCGCCAGGAGGACGAAGAGGAGGAGCTCTGAGAGGTCTCCCGCCGGCCGCGGTCCCGCTGTGACACCGTCCACCGTGCTCGTGGCCAACCGGGGCGAGATCGCCGTGCGGGTCATCCGCACGTGCCGCGAGATGGGCCTGCGGGTCGCCGCGGTGTACGCGCCTTCTGACCGGAACGCCCCCCACGTCTGGCTGGCCGACGAGGCCTTCCCCCTGCCCGGCGACGCCCCCGAACACAGCTACCTTCACGTGCGGGCCCTGCTCGACGCCGCCCGCCGCGCCGGCGCGCCGGCCGTGCACCCCGGGTACGGCTTTCTGTCCGAGTCGGCCGCCTTCGCCCGGGCGTGCCGGGACGCCGGGCTGCGCTTCGTGGGACCGCCGCCGGAGGTGCTGGAGTTGTGCGGGGACAAGGCCGCCGCCCGGGCGGCCATGGCCGCCGCCGGCGTGCCGGTTTTGCCGGGGACCGGACCCGTGGACGACCACGACGCCCCGGAGCTGGCCGGGCGTCTGGGCTTCCCGCTGCTGGTGAAGGCGGCCGCGGGCGGCGGCGGCAAGGGGATCCACCTGGTCCGGGAGCCCGGGCAGCTCCAGGCGACCCTGCGGCTGGCCCGGGGCGAGGCCCGCGCGGCGTTCGGAGACGACCGGGTGTACCTGGAGCGGTGGGTGGAGGGCGCGCGCCACGTGGAGGTGCAGGTGCTGGCCGACCGCTCGGGGGTGGTGGTCTTCCCCGAGCGCGACTGCAGCGTCCAGCGCCGCCACCAGAAGCTGATCGAGGAGAGCCCCGCCCCGTCGCTCTCCCGGAGGGTGCGGGAGCGGCTGCAGCGGGCGGCGGAGGCGGCGGCGCGGGCGGTGGGCTACATCAACGCCGGGACCGTGGAGTTCCTGGTGGGCGCCGACGAGATCTACTTCCTGGAGGTGAACGCCCGGCTGCAGGTGGAGCACCCGGTCACCGAGATGGTCACGGGGGTCGACCTGGTGGCCGAGCAGCTGCGGGTGGCGCTGGAGGGGCGAGCCGGCGTGCCGCCCGGGGAGGTCTCGGCCCGGGGGTGGGCCATCGAGTGCCGGGTGGGCGCCGAAGACCCCCACGAGGGATTTCTGCCCGCCGCCGGCCGCATCGAGGGCGTCTGGCTGCCGGGCGGACCGGGCATCCGGGTGGATGCCGCCGTGTACCCGGGGATGGAGGTCTCGCGCCACTACGACCCCCTGCTGGCCAAGATCATCGCCTGGGGCGCGGACCGGGAGGAGGCCCTGGGCCGGCTGCGGCGGGCGGTGGACGAGACGGTCATCGCCGGCATCCCCACCACCCTGCCCTTCCACGCCTGGGCCCTGCGGGAGCCCGCGTTCACCGCGGGCCGGCACGACACCGGATTCGTCGCGCGCTGGGAGGCCCGGCGCCCCGATCCGGAGGTCGAGCGGGCGGCTCTGCTGGCCGCCGTGGCGGCGTCCGTCGCATCCCCGCCGCCGTCTGCGCGTCCGACCGCTCCGTCCCGCTGGGTCCAGGCCGCCCGCGTGGAGGGGCTGCGCCCGTGGCCGCTCTGACCTCCGTGGTGCTGCCCTCCGGCCCATGACCCACCGGGTTCCGGCATCCGCCCGCGCCTTGCTGGTCACCGTCGCCGGCCGGACCCACCGGGTGAGGGTGTGGCCGTCCGGACAGTCCCTGCAGGTGTCCGTGGACGGCGCGCCCCCCGTGGAGGTGGAGCTGCGGCCGCTGCTGGGCACCACCCACTACCGCCTCACCGCCGAGGGCGCCTCGCGGGTGGTGGGGATCCGGCGCCAGGCCGACGGCTGGACGGTGACCGCCGGCGCCGACCGGGTGGTGGTGCGGGTCGAGCCGGACCTGCCGGTGGTGCGGCGCGAGCGGGCCGGGCCCTCCGCGGCGGTCCGGGAGATCCGAGCGCCCATGCCGGGCCTGGTGGTGGCGGTGGAGGTGGCGGCGGGGGCCACGGTGGCACAAGGACAGGCCGTGGTGATCATGGAAGCGATGAAGATGCAGATGGAGATCCGGGCGCCGGCGCCGGGGCGGGTGCGCGGGGTGCACGTGGCGGCCGGCCAGGACGTGGCCGGCGGAACGCTGCTGGTGACGCTGGATCCGCCGGCCTAGCAGGGCCCGCCCGGCGGAGGAACAGGACGCGTGGACGCCGAGGAGATCCGCCGTATCGAGGAGGCGCGCCGGCGGTGGGAGCAGGCCACCGCCGGCCAGCCGGAGCGCACCGACGTGCAGACCGCCGACGGCATCCCCATCCGGCGGCTGTACACGCCCGCCGACGTGCGGGCGGACTACCTGCGCGACCTGGGGTTCCCGGGCGAGTTTCCCTACACCCGGGGCGTCTACCCCACCATGTACCGGGGCCGGCTGTGGACCATGCGCCAGTACGCCGGGTTCGGGACCGCCGAGGAGTCCAACCGGCGCTTTCGCTACCTGCTGTCCCAGGGGCAGACCGGGCTGTCCGTGGCCTTCGACCTGCCCACCCAGATGGGGTACGACTCCGACCACCCGCTGGCCGAACCGGAGGTGGGCAAGGTCGGGGTGGCCATCGACTCGCTGGCGGACATGGAGGTGTTGCTGGAGGGGATTCCCCTGGACCGGGTGACCACCTCCATGACCATCAACGCCACGGCGGCGGTCCTGCTGGCCATGTACGTGGCGGTGGCCCAGCGCCAGGGCGTTCCCCCCGCGGTGCTGGACGGCACCATCCAAAACGACATCCTCAAGGAGTACATCGCCCGGGGGACCTACATCTTTCCCCCGGGGCCGTCCCTGCGGCTGGTCACCGACATCTTCGCGTACTGCGTCGAGCACCTGCCCCGGTGGAACCCCATCTCGGTCAGCGGCTACCACATCCGGGAGGCGGGCGCCACGGCGGTGCAGGAGGTGGCCTTCACCCTGGCCGACGGCCTCACCTACCTGCGGGCGGCGCAGGACGCCGGGCTGGACGTGGACCGGATCGCACCCCGGATCTCGTTCTTCTTTGCCGCCCAGATGAACCTGCTGGAGGAAGTGGCCAAGTTCCGGGCGGCCCGGCGGCTGTGGGCGCGCCTGGTGCGGGAGCGCCTGGGGGCCCGGGACCCCCGGTCGTGGATGCTGCGGTTTCACA
Source organism: Armatimonadota bacterium (assembly GCA_037440005.1). GTDB lineage: Bacteria > Sysuimicrobiota > Sysuimicrobiia > Sysuimicrobiales > Kaftiobacteriaceae > Calidihabitans. Next base: position 6,489 of record JBBIUY010000013.1, read on the forward strand.
CCCAGACCGCCGGCGTGGCCCTGACGGCCCAGCAACCCGACAACAACGTGGTCCGGGTGACCCTCCAGGCCCTGGCGGCGGTCCTGGGCGGCACCCAGTCCCTGCACACCAACGCCCGGGACGAGGCCCTGGCCCTGCCCACCGACGAGTCGGCCCTGCTGGCCCTGCGCACCCAGCAGATCATCGCCTACGAGAGCGGCGTGGCCGACACCGTGGACCCCCTGGGGGGGTCCTACTATGTGGAAGCCCTCACCGACGAGATCGAGCAGCGGGCGGCGGCGCTGCTGGACCAGATCGAGCAGGCCGGCGGGATGCTGCGGGCGGTGGAGACCGGCATGGTGCAGCGGATGATCGCCGAGTCGGCCTACCGGGAGGCCCGGCGCATCGAGTCGGGCGAGCAGGTGGTGGTGGGCGTCAACCGGTTTCAGACCGACGGCGCCGCCCGACCGGCTCTGCTGCGGGTGCCCCCGGAAGTGGTCCAGCGCCAGAAGGCGTCCCTGGCCCGGGTGCGGCTGGAGCGAGACGCCGCCCGGGTGCGGCGGGCGCTGGACGGGCTGCAGAGGGCGGCCGCCGGCGCCGACAACGTGATGCCCCACATCCTGGACGCCGTCCGGGCCTACGCCACCATCGGGGAGATCTGCGACACCCTCCGCCAGGTCTTCGGCGTGTACCGCCCGGCGGCGACGGTGTGACCTCCATGGGCGGGGGTGGGGCGGAATCCCGCGGACGCCCTCTCCCCCGGTGTCCGCGGCGGCCGTGAGCGGGGACGCCGACCGCCTGCTGGACCAGGCCCTGGCCGGCTCGGTCCAGGCCCTGGCCCGCCTGATCTCCCTGGTGGAGGACGGAGATCCCCGGGGCTACCAGGCGCTCGCGCGGCTGCACCCCCGCACCGGCCGGGCGCACCTGGTGGGCGTGACGGGACCGCCGGGAGCCGGCAAGAGCACCCTGGTGGACGCCCTGATCCGCCTGCTGCGGGCGCGGGGCCAGACGGTGGCGGTGGCGGCGGTGGATCCCACCAGCCCGTTCACCGGGGGCGCGGTCCTGGGCGACCGCATCCGCATGCAGGACCACGCCACCGACCCCGGGGTGTTCATCCGCAGCATGGCCACCCGCGGCGGCCTGGGCGGCCTGGCCCCGGCCACAGCGGACGTGGTCAAGGTCTTCGACGCCGCAGGCTACCAGGTGGTGATCGTCGAGACCGTGGGGACCGGCCAGGCGGAGGTGGACGTGGTGGGCGCGGCCGACACGGTGGTCATCGTCCTGGTGCCCGGCCTGGGCGACGCGGTGCAGACGCTGAAGGCCGGCATTCTGGAGATCGGCGACGTCTTCGTGGTCAACAAGGCCGACCACCCCGACGCCGACCGCACGGCGGCCGAGATCAAGATGATGCTGGGCATGGCCGGCCCCCGGGACGGATGGCATCCGCCGGTCCTGCTCACGGTGGCGACCGCCGGGCAGGGGGTGGACGGGCTCCTGCAGGCCGTGGACGAGCACCGGCAGTTCCTGCAGGCCCGGGGACTGCTGGAGCGGCGGCGGCGGCAGCGGCACAAGGCGGAGATCCTGCGGATCCTCGACGCCCGCCTGCGCCAGCGGATCCTGGAGGGAGCGGGGGGAGACCAGCGGCTGGACGAGTACGCCGGCAAGGTGGCGGCCGGGGAGATGGACCCGTACACCGCCGCCGAGCGGCTGATGGCGGAGATCGGGCCCGCCCGACGGTGAGGCGGAGCCCGGGAAGGGTGGGTCGTGGGTGACCGTCGATCACGTGGGCATCGCCGTCCGCAACCTCGCCGAGGCTGCCGCCCTGCTGGAGGCGGCCCTGGGCCTCGTGGTCACCGAGCGGTACGACCTCCCCCACGAGGGAGTGCGGCTGGCCTTCCTGTCCGGCGGGGCGACCGACCTGGAACTGCTGGAGCCCGTGGGCGACGCCGGCCCCCTGGCCCGCTTTCTGAGCAGCCGCGGCCCGGGGCTGCACCACGTCGCCTTCCGCGTGCCCGACATCCGGCAGGCTCTCGCCCGCGCCGCCTCCGCCGGATGCCGTCCCGTGGACCCCGCCCCCCGTCCGGGGGCCCGGAACCGCCAGGTGGCATTCCTGCACCCCTCCACCACCGGAGGCCTCCTGATCGAACTGGTCGAGCATCCCGAATAGGCTCTTCCCCTTGCATTGAGTCCGCTCTATCGTTATAATTCCCGCGGTCGCCTCTCCCGATCTGCCCGGTCCTGACCGTCCCCCCTGCGCTCTCGCACGGGCCGACCTGCGCCCGCGTGTGGACGAGGTGATGGCGTCATGAGGAGATCGGCGTGACGGTCGTTCCCGCCTCCCCCGGGGTCCGCGTGCGCAGCGGCGCGGTCAGCGGCGCCATCATGGCCGCCGGGCTGCTGTCCGCCCTCACCGCCGGAGCGGTCTACGGGACGCTGCGCAAGGAGGTGACCGTGGCCGCCTCCGGCCGCACGCTGCGGATGACCACCTACCGGAGCACGGTCCGCGAGGTCCTGCAGGAGGCGGGCGTATTGGTGGCTCCCTCCGACGAGGTGGACCCGCCGTTAGGCGCGCGGGTGGGGGAGGGGATGCGGATCGTGGTCCGCCCCGCCGTGCCCGTCACCGTGATCGCCGACGGCCGGATCCGCGCGCTGCGCACCGCGGCGCCCACCGTCGCCGACCTGCTGGCCCGGCAGGGCCTGCGGCTGGGCCCCGCCGACAAAGTCTATCCGCCGCCCGGCACCCCCCTCGCCCCGGGCATGAGGGTCCGGGTGGTCCGGATCGAGCACCGGATGGTGGTGGAGCGGGTCGTCGTGCCTTACGACGTCCGCACCCTGCGCGACTCCTCCGCACCCCGGGGCCTGCTGCGGGTCGTCCGCCCGGGCCGGGAGGGGCTGCGCGAGCGGCTGTGGCGGGTGACGCTGGCCGACGGCGTGGTGGTGGCCCGCGCGCTGGTGGGCGAGCGGGAGGTCCGGCCGCCGATGGACCGGGTGATCGCGGTGGGCACGGTGGTCCGCATCGCCTCCCGGGGTCCGTTCGCCGGGCACGAGGTCCTGGAGATGCTGGCCACCGCCTACGCGCCGTTCTGCTGCCCGGGGGTGGACGACATCACCTCCACCGGCATGCGGGCCGGCTACGGCGTGGTGGCCGTGGACCCGCGGGTGATCCCCCTGGGCAGCCGGCTGTTCATCGAAGGCTACGGCTACGCCGTCGCCGGGGACGTGGGCGGCCGCATCAAGGGTCTGCGCATCGACCTGGGATTCGACACCACCCGGGAAGCCCGCCGCTTCGGCGTCCGGCGGGTGAGGGTGTACATCGTGGAGAGGGGGAGGCTGTAAAAGGGAAGAGGGAAGAAGGAAAAGGGAAGAGGGGACTGCTCTCCTCTCCCATCTTCCATCTCCCATCTCCCTTTATCCCTCTTCCCTCTTCCCTCTTCCCTCCCTAGTATGGAGTCGATGGCCGTCTGGGATCCGGCCTCTCTGGCCTCGCCGGCCGGCACGGCTCGCCTCCTCCGCCAGTTCGGCATCCACCCCCGCAGGCGGCTGGGCCAGCACTTCCTGGTCAGCCCCGCCGCCCTGGAGACCATCCTCCGGGCGGCCGAACTGGACCGCGGCGACACCGTGCTGGAGGTCGGAGCCGGGGTGGGCACGCTGACGGCGGCCCTGGCGCACCGCGCGGGGCGCGTGGTGGCCGTGGAGGTGGACCCGGCGGTGCTGCCGGCGCTGCGGGCCGTGGTGGCGCGCTACCCCCACGTTCAGGTGGTCCACGCCGACGTGATGGCCGTCGACCTGGCCTCCCTGCTGCCGGCGGGCGGGGTGCGCAAGGTGGTGGCCAACCTGCCGTACCGCATCGCCTCGCCGCTGGTGGTGAGGCTGCTGGATCCCTCCCTGGACATCTGTCGGCTGGTCCTGACGGTGCAGCGGGAAGTGGCGGACCGGATGGCGGCTCAGGCGGGCAGTCCCGACTACGGCGTGCTGTCGGTCCTGGTGCAGTCCCGGGCGACGGTGACCGTGGTCCGGCACCTGCCGCCGGGAGCGTTTTACCCTCCTCCCGAGGTGGAGTCGACGGTGGTGCGGCTGGACCCGCACCACCGGCCTCCCTACGGACCGGGAGAGGAGGACCTGTTCGTCCGGGTGGTCCGGGCCGCCTTCGCCCAGCGGCGGAAGACGCTGCGCAACGCCCTGGCCTCCGCGCACGTGGCGCCCGCCGAGGCCGCGGCCGCCTGCGCCCGGGCGGGGATCGACCCCGGCCGCCGGGGGGAGACGCTGACCCTGCAGGAGTTCGCCGCCCTGGCCCGGGCCGTGGGGGAGATCGCCGGGGCGGGGGCGGCGGGGAGGAGATGACGGTGATCGACTACGCCTCGTACTACTCGGCGGCGGCGCGGGGGATGACCCGGTCGCTGATCCGCGAGCTGCTGACCCTCACCCGGCGTCGGGAGCTGATCTCCTTCGCCGGCGGCCTGCCCGATCCGGCCACGTTCCCCGTGGCCGAACTGCGCGAGGTCGCGGCGCGGGTGCTGGAGACCGACGCCGCCCTGGCCCTGCAGTACGGCCCCACCGAAGGCGACCCCCGGCTACGGGCCGAGCTGGTCCGCTGGATGGCCAAGGACGGCATCCGCGCCACCGGCGACCAGGTGCTGGTGACCACCGGCTCCCAGCAGGGTCTGGACATCCTGGGGCGGATCCTGCTGGATCCGGGCGACGTGGTGGTGGTGGAGATCCCCTCCTACATGGCGGCCCTGCAGGTGCTCCGCAGCTACCGGGCCGAGATGGTGGGCGTGCCCCAGGACGACGACGGCCTGCGCACCGACCTGCTGGAGCAGACCCTGGCCCGGCTGCGGGGGCAGGGGCGGCGGCCCAAGTTCATCTACGTGGTGCCGGACTTCCAGAATCCCTCCGGCGTCACCCTGGCGGCGGACCGGCGGCGCCGCCTGCTGGAGCTGGCGCGGGAGTTCGACACCCTGGTGGTGGAGGACAACCCGTACCGCGAGCTGCGCTACGAGGGGCAGGCGCCCCCGCCCCTGGCGGCCCTGGACACCGACGGCCGCGTCATTTACCTGTCCACCTTCAGCAAGACCCTCTGCCCGGGCCTGCGCATCGGCTGGCTGGCGGCCCCCGACGAGGTGGTGCGCCAGTGCGTCACGGCCAAGCAGGGCATGGACCTGTGCTGTCCCTCCCTCACCCAGGCGGTGGCCGCCGAGTTCTGCGCCGCCGGACACATCTACGCCCGGCTGCCGGCGCTGGTGGACCGGTACCGGCGCAAGCGCGACGCGATGCTGAAGGCGCTCGCCGACGAGATGCCGCCCGGCGTCCGGTGGACGCGCCCGGCGGGAGGGCTGTTCCTCTGGGTGCAGCTGCCCGACGGGATGGACACCGAGGCCCTGCTGCCCGAGGCCATCCACGACGAGGGCGTGGCCTACGTGGTGGGCACCGGCTTTCACGTGGACGGCGGGGGACAGACCGCCATGCGCCTGAACTTCTCGTTCCCCTCCGAGGCGCAGATCCGTGAGGGAGTGCAGCGTCTGGCCCGGGTGATCCGCCGGCACCTGCCCGCCGGCTCCCGGCGCTAGGGGTGGGAGGGTGCGGGCCGCCGGTCCAGCCGGGCGGCCCGGCGCAGGGCGGGGGCCAGATCCCGGGCCACCACCACGGTGATGTCCGGACGCCCGGCCTCCTGGCGGGTCACGACGCCGGAACCCAGCAGATCGGCCAGCGCCTGAGCCACCTCCGGATGGCCGGACCGGTCGACGACCTCGGTGCGGGCCGCCGGCGGCGCCGTCCCCACCCGGACCACCCGGAACCCCACGCGTTCCAGCCGCGCGGCGGTCTCCCGGGCCAGCCCCGGCACCCCGCTGCCGTTGAGCACCTCCACCGTGGTGGAGGCCAGCACCTGCGGGTCGACTCCCAGGAACATCTCCGCCACCAGCGCCCGGGTCCGGGCCAGGTCGGCGAACACGTATACCGGTCCCACCTGGCCCGGCACGGTGGCGGTGTGGAGGGCGTCGGGCGGCAGGCGGACGGCGAACAGGCCCAGGCCGACCAGCTCCCGCAGGGAGAGGTTGGTCTGGGTGTACCGGGCCGCCGCCTGCGCCAGCCGGGGAGCGGCGGCCAGCGCCGCCGGCGAGCGCAGGTGGTCCACTAGGGCCCGCAGCACCTGCTGCTGGCGGCGGATCCGCCCGATGTCGCCCTCGGCGTCGTGGCGGAAGCGGATGTAGTGCATCGCCTGCTCGCCGCTCAGGCGCTGGCGGCCGCGGCGGAGGTTGATGTACAGGCCGGCCCACCGGTCGGTGTAGGTCATGTCCTTCTCCACGTCCACCTCGATGCCCCCCAGGGCGTCGATCAGGCGGGCGAAGGACTGGGGTCCCAGCTTCACGTAGTAGTGCACCGGGACCCCCAGGAACTCCTCGACGGTGCGGATGGTGAGGCCCGGCCCCCCGAACGCGTAGGCCGCGTTGATCTTGGCCTCGCCCACGCCCGGGATGGTGACCAGGGTGTCCCGGGGAATGGACAGCACGCTGACGCGCCGCCGCATCGGGTCGAAGCCCACCAGCATCAGCGTGTCCGACCGCGCCACCGGGACGACCTGGCGGCGGGTGTCCAGGGTCACGTCCACCCCGATGAGCAGGACCGTGGTGCGCCGCGCCAGCCGCGCGGGCCAGGCGACCGGGCTGTGGCGGGGAGGGCTCACCACCACCCCGCCGCCCAGCGGCCCCCGGGAGCCGGTGGCGGCCAGCAGCAGGCCCGCCACCAGGCCGGCCAGGACGACCGGCACGGCCAGCGCCGCCCACCGGGCGTACCGCCACCAGCGGACGGGTCCCGCCGCGGGCGGGCGAGGCGGGCGTGGGTGAGGACGACCGGGCAGCGACTCCATGGTGTCGCAGCAGCGGCCGGCAGGCCGCGCGCAGCGCGGGCTCCGACGCGCTCCCGGAGCCCGCGGCGGCTTTTATCATAGGACATCCCCCGCGCCGGAGCAACGCGGCGGGCCGCGGACCGGACCGGGCGGAGGAGTTCGGGCGGCGGGCACCTAAACCCACCCTCGGACGATTCCGACCTGCGGGCAGGAGGACGCCTCCATCGGCGGTCGCAGTCCACGCCTTCGGGCCGACGCCCGGCTCCCATCTGTCGGCGGCCCGCGCGCCGCGCCCGGACCGACGCTCCGACCGGTCTCCCCGGACGCCCGGACGACCCCGCCCACCGTCCCCGCGTCCGCCCGCCCCGAAGACGGCGCACCCTCTCTGCGGCGGGGCGCCCGCCGGTGGAAGGAGGAACGTCGGTGAAGGAACTGCGGCTGCACGCCTATGCCAAGGTCAACCTGACCCTGGACGTGCTCGGCGAGCGCGGCGACGGCTACCACGACGTGGAAACCGTCCTGCACACCGTCGCCCTGCACGACATCCTGATTTTGCGGGAAGCCGGGGACGGGGTGGAGCTGGTGGTGCGGGACAGCGACGTCCCCGCCGACCACCGCAACCTGGTCGTCCGGGCCGCCCAGCTGGTGCGGGAGACCTTCCAGGTGGACCGCGGGGTGCAGATCGAGCTGCACAAGCGCATCCCGGCGGCGGCGGGCCTGGGCGGCGGCAGCGCCGACGCGGCCGTCACGCTGCTGGGGCTGGCGCAGATGTGGAAACTGCGGGTGGACGGCCGGACCCTGGCCGGCTTAGCGGCCCAGCTGGGGTCGGACGTGCCGTTTTTCCTGGAGGGAGGGGCGGCGCTGGCCCGGGGCCGAGGGGAACGTCTCGAGCCCCTGCCGCCTCTGCCCACCACCTGGGTGGTCCTCGGCCGGCCCCGCCTTCCGGTGGCCACCGAGTGGGCCTACCGCCAGCTGCGCGCCTTCGCCATCACCGCCCGTCCGGACACCGCGGCCATGGTGGACGCCCTGCGGCGGGAGGACGTGCGTCAGGTCGGCCGGCTGCTGTGCAACGTCTTCGAGGACGTGGTGGCGGCGGTCCACCCGGTGATCCGGGAGATCAAACAGACCATCCTCGCCGGCGAGGCGTACGGGGCGGCGCTGTCGGGGACCGGCCCCACCGTCTACGGGCTGATGGCCAACGAGGCGGCCGCCCGCAAGGTGGCCGACGACCTGGCCGCCCTGCCCGACGTGGACGTCATCGTCACCCGGACCTTTGCCGAGGCCCGCTGACCGACTCTCTCCCATGGTGGACGCCGTCGTCCTGGCCGGAGGGGGGACCGAGCCGGGGCTGCCGCCGGACGTGCCCAACAAGGCTTTCCTGCCGGTCCGCGGTCGCCCGCTGCTGGCGTACGTGCTGGACGCCCTGCGGGCCAGCCCCGGCGTCGGCCGCATCGCGGTGGTGGGCCCCGACGCCGCGAGGTCCTGGCTGCCCCCCGGCGTCGTCCACGTGCCCGACACGGGGGCGCTGATGGAGAACGTGGCGGCCGCCCTGCGGGTCCTGGGGTCGGAGACGCCCGTGCTGGTGGTGGCGTCGGACATTCCGCTGCTCACCCCGGAGGCGGTGGAGGAGTTCCTGGCCGCCTGCCGGGCCGCCCCCGCCGACTTCCACTACGCCATCGTCCCCCAGGACGCGGTGGAGCGCGCGTTCCCCGGCGCCCAGAAGACCTACGTGACGGTGGCCGACGGCACGTTCACCGGAGGCAGCGTGATGCTGGTGCGGCCCCAGGTCATCGAGCGGGTGCGGCCGCTGGTGGAGCGCCTGATCGCCGCCCGCAAGAAGCCCTGGCTGCTCGCCCAGGCGTTCGGGTGGGCCGTGGTCCTCAAGTTCGCCTCGGGGCGTCTGAGTATCGCGGAGATGATGAAGCGGGTGGCCGACCTGGCGGGCATCGCCGCCCGCGCGGTCATCCTGCCCCGGCCGGAGGTGGCCCTGGACGTGGACGCCGGCAAGCCCCACAACCTTGCGCTGATCGCCCGGGCGCTGGACCGGCGGGGAGGGTAGGCTGCCGTGGCCCGCCGCGCCCGCCGCGGCCGCCTGCGCCGGGGGGAGAGGATGGTGGTGATGGCCCACCACCTGTTTCACGCCCCGCGGCGTCTCTTTTCCCTGGGCACCTTCAGCGAGATGCTGGCGGCCGCCAAGTCGACCATCAGCGAGGACCTGGGGTTCATGCGCGGCGCGCTGGAACGGTTCCAGCTGGGGACGGTGGAGACCCTGCCGGGCGCCGCCGGAGGCGTCCGCTACGTCCCCTGGCGGGGCAAGGACGCGGTGCGGGCGCTGGTGGAGGAGGTCTGCCAGCGGTTGCGGGACCCGTCGCGCCTGCTACCGGGAGGGTTCCTGTACACCGCCGACGTGGTGGCCACCCCGCACTACGCCGCCGCCCTGGGGGAGGCGCTGGCGGGATTCTTTGAGGACCCCCGGCCGGACGTGGTCCTGACCATGGAGGTCAAGGGCATCCCCCTGGCCCTGATGGTGGCCCGGGCCTTCGACGTCCCCCTGGTGATCGCCCGCCGGGGGGCGCACGTCACGGACGGGCCCGCGGTGAGCGTGAACTACGTCTCGGGTTCCTCCCGGATGGTCCAGTCCATGACGCTGCCCCTGCGGGCCGTCCCGCCGGGCGCGCGGGTCCTGTTCGTGGACGACTTCCTGCGGGGCGGGGGCACCGCCCGGGGCGTGTACGACCTGATGCGCGAGGTCCGGGCCGAGGTGGTCGGCGTGGGCGTCCTGGTGGAAGCCGCCGTCCCCCGCCCCAAGATGGTGGAGCGGTACGTCTCCCTCATCGAGTTCGCCGGCGCCGGCCCCGGCGGCGAGGTGCTGGTCTCCCCCAGCCGGTGGGTGCGGGCGGGACCCTAGGACTCCCCCGCCGGCCCGATCCCTCTTCCTGTCCTCCGGGGCGAGCGGGGTCTTGCGCCCGGCGGGCGCGGGTGCTAGGCTGGGTGCCAGCATGCACTTGCTTGCAGACCCCGACCCCACCCGGGCCCGGCTGCTGCGGGCCGGCCTGCAGCTGCTGGCCGAGCGGGGCTACCGGGGCGCCACGACCCGGGAGATCGCCCGCCGGGCCGGGCTGAACGAGGTCACCCTGTTCCGCCACTTCGGGGGCAAAGACGCCCTGCTACGGGCCGCCCTGCAGCGCCTCAGCCCGCCCGCCGAGAGGCTGGTCCCGGCGGCGGGGCCTGACGTGGCCGCGGACCTGCGGGTCCTCGCGCGCAACTACCTGGCCCTGATCGAGGAGAACCAGGGGTTCATCCTGCGGCTGCTGCCCGAGCTGCTGCGCCACCGGTCCCTGCGGGGGGACCACCCGCCGGAGGGGTTCGCCCGGACCCTGAACGCCGTGGTCGCCTTCTTCCGGGAGCACCAGAACCGGGGACATCTGGCCGCCGTCGAGTCCCCCGCCCAGATGGCGCTGGCGTTCCTGGGTCCGCTGTTCGCGCGGCTGCTGCTCGCCGAGGGCGTGGGGGTGCGGCTGTCATTGGACATCCCGGCCTACGTGCGGGGCTACCTGCGGGGGCGAGGGGCGCTCCCCGGGACGGGCCGCGGCCGCCTTGGGAGAGGCAGGTCGGTGAAGGGGGGACCGTCGTGATCCGAGCCGGGATCTTGCCAGCGCCGGCGGTGCTGTGCCTGGTCGTCCTGTCCGCGCCGCCCGCCTTCTCTCAGGCGCCCCAGCGGCTGACGGTGCAGCAGGCGGTGGAGGTGGCCCTGCGGCAGAACCCGCAGCTGCAGGTGGCGGCCTACGAGGTCGCCATCGCCCGGGCCCAGCTGGCCCAGGCCCGGGCCGGCGCGGCGGTGCAGGTCAGCGCCCAGGGGAGCTACACCCGCACCCAGGAGCAGGAGCCGACAACGCTGACCACACCCATCGGCCCGATGGCCCTGCCGGCCCCGTCGCCCAACGTCTACGACGCGCGGCTCGTGGTCCAGTACCCCCTGGCCACCGGCGGGCGGGTGGAGGCCCAGATCGCCATCGCCGAGGCAAACCTCCGGGGCGCCGAGGCCGCGTTCGAGCGGGTGCGCCAGCAGGTGGTCTTCAGCGTGCGGCAGGCCTACTACCAGGTGCTGCTGGCCCGGGCCAACCAGGCGGCGGCCGAACGGGCTCTGGAGCAGGCCACCGAGAATGTGCGGGTCGCCCGGGCGAGGGTGGCGGCCGGCGTCTCCCCGCGGTTCGACGAGGTGCAGGCCGAGGTGGCCCTGGCCAGCGCGCGGCAGGCCCTGGTGCGCGCGCGCAACGGCGTCGTTCAGGCCGTGCAGGCGCTGGCCGCCGCCCTGAACCTGCCGCTGGACACGCCGCTGGAGCCCGCGGACGGATTCGCCACGGAACCGGTCCAGACCCCGCTGCCGCAGCTGGTGGCCCGGGCCCTGGCGGCCCGCCCGGAGGTGGCCGAGCTGCAGGCGCGCCACGACGCGGCCCGGGCCGCGGTGGAGCTGGCGGCCAGCGGCGGCCGGGTCAACCTGGTCCTGTCGGGCGCCTACGCCTACTCCAACACCGGGGCCCTGGGCCCGGGGACCGACTTCGGGACCACCTGGAGCGTCACCCTGGCGGCCACCCTGGCCGTCGCCGACGGCGGCCTCAGTCGGGAACGGGTGGCCGAGGCTCAGGCGCGGCTGGCCCAGCTGCAGGCGGCTGTGACCCAGCAGCGGCAGGCCATCGAGGTCGAGGTCCGCCAGGCCTACCTGAACCTGCAGTCGGCGCAGGAGGAGCTGGCCGGCGCCGACGCCCTGGTGGCCCAGGCGGCGGAGGCGCTGCGGATCGCCCAGGTCCGCTTTGCGGCAGGGGTGGGCACCGCGCTGGAGGTCCTCACCGCCCAGGCGTCGCTCTCCCAGGCGGAGGCGGCCCGGGCTCAGGCGCAGTTCGCGTACAGCGTGGCGCGGGCGCAGCTGGAACGGGCGGTCGGGGAGGCGGTGCGGTAGCCGTGACGCACCGGCGGCGGATCGTCCTGCCCGGGGTGGTCCTCCTGGCGGCGCTGGCCGCGTGGGGGGCGAGCGTCTGGCGGCGCGGGGAGCCTCCGGACGTGGTGCGGGGGTCCGGGATCATCGAGGCGGACCAGGTCACCGTCGCCAGCAAGGTCCCCGGACGGATCGCCGTCCTGACGGTGGACGAGGGCGACGAGGTTCGGGCCGGCCAGGTGGTGGTCACCCTGGACGGGCGGGAGCTGGACGCGCAGCTGGCGCAGGCCCGGGCTGCCCTGCTGGCCGCCCGGGCCCGGCTGGCCCAGGCACGCGCGTCCCTGGCGCTGCAGCAGCGTCAGGTGGACGCGTCCATCGCCCAGGCCCGGGCCGCCCTGGACGCGGCGCAGGCGCGGTTGAGCGAGGCCGAGCAGACCGCGGCGCTGACCGGCTCGCAGTCCCAGCTGGCGGTGGCCCAGGCCCAGGCGGCTGTGGAGGGGGCGCGGGCCACCTCCCGGGCGGCCGAGGCCGCCTGGAGGAAGGCCGAGGACGACCTGGCCCGGCTGGAGCCGCTGCTCCGGGAGGGGGCCGTCAGCGCCCAGCAGGTGGAGGCGGCGCGCGCCGCGCGGGACGCCGCCCGGGCGCAGTACGAGGCGGCGGTGCGGGCCGTTCAGCAGGCGGAGACGGCGTGGCGGCTGGCCGAGGCCAACCTCCAGCTGGCGGCGATCCGCGGCCGGGACGTCGAGGCCGCCCGCGCCCAGGTGCGTCAGGCGGAAGCCGCGCTGGCCGCCGCCGAGGCCGGCCGGGACGCCGTCGCCCAGCGGCGGGCCGACGTGGACGCCGCGGCGGCCCAGGTGGCCCAGGCCGAGGCCGCCGTCCGGGTCCTGCAGGTCCAGCGCGACGCCCTGGTGATCACCGCGCCCGCCGGCGGCGTGGTCCTGACCCGCCACGCCCGCGCCGGCGAGGTCATCACCCCCGGCGCCCCCATCCTCACCGTCGGCAACCTGGACCAGGTGTGGATCCGGCTGTACCTTCCCCTGCCGCAGCTGGGCCGGGTGGAGGTGGGCCAGAGGGCCGAGGTGACCACCGACGCCTTCCCGGGCCGGGTCTTTGCGGGCACCGTCACCGAGATCAGCCAGCAGGCGGAGTTCACGCCGCGCAACGTCCAGACGCCCGAGGAACGGGTCAAACTGGTGTTTGCGGTCACGGTGACCGTCCCCAACCCCGGCCACCTGCTCAAACCCGGGATGCCGGCGGACGCGGTCATCCGCATCGGGGAACGCGGGAACGCGGAAGCGCGGAGTTAGAGGGGAGAGGACGAAGGTGAGGAGCCCACCCTTCACCCTTCACCCTTCACCCTCCAACCTCCAACGCCCCTCAGGGGCCGCCATCGTCGCCCGGGATCTGACCAAGCGCTACGGCGCCACCGTCGCCGTGGACGGCGCCTCCCTGCAGGTCGGGCGGGGGGAAGTCGTCGGCCTGCTGGGCCCCGACGGGGCGGGCAAGACGACGCTGCTGCGCATGCTGTCCGCGGTCCTGTCTCCCGACGACGGCACCGCGGAGGTGGCCGGCGCCGACATCCGCCGCGCCCCGGACCAGGTCAAGGCCCGGATCGGGTACATGCCGCAGGGGTTCGCCCTGTACGGCGACCTCACGGTCAGGGAAAACCTGCGCTTCGTCGCCGAGATGTTCGGGGTGCCTCGGGCGCTGATCGGCCCGCGGACGGACCGGCTGCTGGCGGCCAGCGGCCTGCAGACCGCCGCCGACCGCCTGGCCGACCACCTGTCCGGGGGGATGCGCCAGAAGCTGGCCCTGGCGGCCGCCGTGATCCACGAGCCGGAGGTGCTGATCCTGGACGAGCCCACCACCGGCGTGGACCCGGTGTCCCGGCGGGAGTTCTGGGAGATCCTGTACGACCTCAACCGGCAGGGCAGGACGATTCTGGTGGCCACCCCCTACATGGACGAGGCCGAGCGGTGCACCCGGGTGGCGCTGATGCACCAGGGGCGCATCCTGGCGGTGGAGGCCCCCCGGGCCCTGCGGGCCCGGATGCCCGGCGTCGTCGTGGAGGTGGTCGCCGCCCCCCGCCGCGCCGCGGTGCAGGCCGCGCGCGAGATCCCCGGCGTGGTCCGGGCGCACCTGTTCGGCCACGCCCTCCACGTGGTGGTGCCCCCCGACGCCGACGCCGCGTCCCTGGCCGACGCCCTGACCCGCCGGGGCGTCGCCGTGCACAGCGTGCGGGTCGTCGAGGCGTCCCTGGAGGACGTCTTCGTGGCCCTGCTGGCCGGCCATGGCTAGTCCCGCCATCGAGGCCGTCGGCCTGACCCGCCGGTTCGGGGACGTGGTGGCGGTGGACCACATCGACCTGTCCGTCCCCCGCGGGGAGGTGTTCGGGTTTCTGGGTCCCAACGGGGCCGGCAAGACCACCACCATCCGCATGCTGTGCGGCCTGCTGGCACCGTCGGAGGGGACCATCCGGGTGCTGGGCGTGGACGTGGCGCGGCAGCCCGAGGCGGTGAAATCGCGCATCGGCTACATGGTCCAGCGCGGAGCCCTGTACGCGGACCTGACGGTGGAAGAACTGCTGCACTTTTACGGGCGGATCTACGGCCTGCCGGGCCCGGAGCGCCGGCGCAAGGTGGCCGGGTGGATCCAGCGGGCGGGGCTGCAGGGCCGCGAGCGCCAGCTGGTGGGCACGCTGTCGGGAGGGTGGCGCCAGCGGCTGGCCCTGGGGTGCGCGGTCCTGCACCACCCCGATTTGCTCCTGCTGGACGAGCCCACCTCCGGGACCGATCCGGTCCAGCGGCGGGAGTTCTGGGACCTCATCTACCGCTTCGCCGACGAGGGGACCACCGTCCTGGTCACCACCCACTACATGGACGAGGCCGAGCACTGCACCACCCTGGCGTTCATCCACCGCGGGCGCATCATCGCCCAGGGGCCGCCCGCCGAGGTCCGCCGGCGGGTGCTGGGGGACGGGGTGGTGGAGGTGGTGGCCGAGCCCTGGCAGGAGGCCCTCCAGATCCTGCGGGCGTGGCCCCCAGCCCGCAGCGCGGCCCTGTACGGGACGGCGGTGCACGTGGTGGCCGACGACCCTCGCCGCGCGGCGGCGGAGGCGCCGGAGGTCCTGCGGGCGCGGGGGCTGCGGGTGCACCGGGTGGAGGTGCGGCCGGCGTCTTTGGAAGACGTGTTCGTCCTGCTGATGGGGGCGGCCGGAGTGGGCGGGGAGGGGCGCTGACGCCATGGCCCGGCGGCTGACGGCCATGATCGTCAAGGAGTTCATCCAGCTGGTGCGGGACCCGCGCACCCTGGCCATGGCGGTGCTCATGCCAGTGGTCCAGCTGCTGCTGTTCGGCTACGCCGTGACCACCGACGTGGAGCGCCTGCCCACCCTGGTGGTGGACTACTCCCAGTCGGCGGAGAGCCGGGCCCTCGTCCAGCGGTTTGTGAACTCCCGCTACTTCCAGGTCCGGGGCACCACGTCCAGCCTGTCGGCGGTGGAGCGGGCTCTGGACCGGGGCACCGCCCGGGTGGGGATCGTGATCCCGCCGGAGTTCGCCCGCCAGCTGCGGGCGGGCCGGCCCACCTCCATCCAGGTGCTCGTGGACGCCAGCGACCCGCTGGTGGCCCGCAGCGCGCTGTCCACCGCCGAGGCCATCGGCCAGCTCGCCTCCCTGGAGGTCGCCCGCGGGGTGCTGGGGCGGGCCGGCATCGTCGTGCAGGGCGTCCCCCTGGAGGTGCGCACCCGCGCCTGGTACAACCCGGACCTGCGCAGCGTCAACTTCATGGTGCCGGGCCTGCTGGCCGTGATTCTGCAGATGCTCACCATGATCCTCACGGCGCTGGCCATCGTCCGGGAGCGGGAGCTGGGCACCCTGGAGCAGCTGGTGGCGACCCCCATCCGGCGGGGCGAACTGATGCTGGGCAAGATCCTCCCCTACGTGGTGCTGGGCTACGTGGACATCACCCTGGCCCTGCTCATCGCCGCCTTCTGGTTCCGGGTGCCCATCCACGGCAGCCTGCTGCTGCTGTACGGCCTGGCGTTGATCTTCTACCTCACGTCCCTGGGCCAGGGGATCCTGATTTCCACCGTCTCGCGCACCCAGCGGCAGGCGATGCAGGCGTCGTTCTTCGCCTTCCTGCCCACCCTGCTGCTGTCGGGCTTCATGTTCCCGCGGGAGGGGATGCCGCCGGTGGTGCAGGGCATCGGGTACCTGCTGCCCCTGACCTACTTCCTGATCATCGTGCGGGGGATCATCCTCAAAGGCGTCGGCGCCGCCGTCCTCCTGCCCCAGATCATCCCCCTGGCCGTCCTGGGCGCGCTGTTCTTCGCGGTCAGCGTGGTGCGCTTCCACAAGCGCCTGGACTGACCCGTCCGTCCTTGACCGCCGCCCCTCCCCGTGTATCCTGGACCCGGGATGCGCGCATGATCGCACGGAACGCTCCGCTGCGCCACTGCCGGGCCGTCCTCTTCGACCTGGACGGCACCCTGCTGGACTCCCTGGCGGCCCACTACCGGGTGTACCGGCGGCTGTTTGCCCAGATGGGCGTGCCCTTCGACGAGGAGGCCTACCGCCGCCACTACTCGCCCAACTGGTACCTGTTCTACGAGCGCCTGGGCCTGCCCCGGGAGCGCTGGCCCGAGGCCGACCGGCTGTGGCTGGAGCACTACGCGCGGGAGACGGTGGACCCGCGCCCCGGCGCCGACCGGGCGCTCGCCGCCGTCCGGGCATCGGGTCGCGTGGTGGGGCTGGTCACCTCCGGAGACCGC
This sequence comes from Armatimonadota bacterium, assembly GCA_037440005.1. Taxonomy (GTDB): domain Bacteria; phylum Sysuimicrobiota; class Sysuimicrobiia; order Sysuimicrobiales; family Kaftiobacteriaceae; genus Calidihabitans. The sequence continues at coordinate 23,016 of JBBIUY010000013.1, forward strand.
TCGCGGGTGGAACGCGACCTGGCCCGGGCGGGGTGGGAGGGGGTGTTTGACGTGGTGGTGTGCGGCGGCGACACCGCCGAGCGCAAGCCCCACCCGGCGCCGCTGCTGCACGCCCTGGACCAGGTGGGGCTGCCTCCGTCGGCCGCGGCCTACGTGGGGGACACCCTGGAGGACGTGCTTATGGGGAGGCGGGCCGGGACGGTCACCGTGGGGGTGGCCGGAGGATTCGCGCCCGCCGACGCTCTGGCCGGGGCGGACGTGCTCCTGGACAGCCTGGAGGCCCTGCCGGCGCT
>JBBIUY010000013.1:23408-68653 GCA_037440005.1 Armatimonadota bacterium
TGAGGGCGGCGGGCTCCGGGCGCAGCGCCAGGAAGACCGCGGCAGCGCCCGCCAGGAACAGGGCGGCTGAGGCCGCGTAGGGGCCCGACAGCTCGTCCGCCCCGGCTCGCGCCGCCAGCTGGCTCGCCGGGCCCGCCAGCAGCGGTCCCGCCACCGCACCCACCGTGCCGCCCAGGACCACGGTGGAGATGGCCCACCCCCTCCGGTGGGCCGGGTGGACCTCGGCGGCGACAAACCGCGACAGCTGGACCGCCGACACCGCCGCGCCCAGCAGGACGCCGCCCAGCAGGAACAAGGCGAACGAGCGGGCCAGGATCGCCCATCCTCCCAGGCTGGATCCGGCGGCACCCAGCAGCATGCCCAGCAGCAGCACGCCCCGGCGGCCCAGGGGATCCATCAACCGTCCCCAGCCCACAGCGGCCAGAGCCGCGCCGAGCTGGTAGACCATGACCGGGACACCGGCCCGGGAGGGGTGCCCGCCCAGGCGTGCGCCCGCGATGGCCACGATGGGAAAGACCGCCACCGTCGCTGCCGAGCTCAGGCTCTGGGCGGCGAACAGGGTCCGGACGATCCGGCGGGAGGCGGCGGCGATATCTGCTGACATGGGGTCTCCGGCGGACAGATGGCGTGGGTTTCGACAGCCCCGCGTTGCCGACCTGCACGCCGCCAGCCCGCCGGTTGACCGCGGCCAGCGGCCGGATATAATGGGAGGTGCGACGCGGGGTGGAGCAGCCAGGTAGCTCGTCGGGCTCATAACCCGAAGGTCGGCGGTTCAAATCCGCCCCCCGCTACCATGTGCGTCCTGTCCGGAGCTGCCGGCTGAGGCCGGCAGCTCCGGCATTTTACCGGTCGGTGCCGCGCCGGTTTTGCCGCCTCCGCTCCTTAACAAGAGCTTAACGACCGTCGGATATGCTGAACGGGAGAGAAGATCTTTTCAGACTTTCAGGCCGGGGGGACGATGGGCTTCTTCCCGCGAGCGACGTCGGGGCGGGGGCGGGCCCCCATCGCCGGCGTCCTGGCGATCGTGCTGTTGATCACCGCCCTGCTGGTGACCACCCAGTTCCGGGCCGAACGGACTATCCGGCGGGCACTGGGTGTTCCCTCACCGCGGCTGGCAGAGCTGGGCTACCAGCTGCGCCGACTGGAAACCCGGCGCCGGGCCATGGAGCGGGAGGTGGCCACCCTGCGCGACCGGGTGGACGTTATGCGGCGAAGCGCGGTCGAGGGCCAGAGCGCCCTGGGATCCCTCAGCCAAGAACTCGACCGGTTGCGCGTGTTGGCAGGATTCACGGCCCTGAAGGGGCCCGGTGTGGTCGTGGTGGTCGCGGACAGTCCCCGGCCCCTCCAGCCCGGAGAGGATCCCAACGACGTGCTGGTGCACTACTCCGACCTGCAGGCAGTTGTGAACGAGTTATGGGCGGCAGGCGCCGAGGCCGTGGCCATCAACGGCGAGCGGTTGATAGCGAGATCGGCGATCCAGTGCGTGGGGACCACCGTCCTGGTCAACCGGCGTCGCATGACGTCACCGTTCCGGATTGAGGCCATCGGGGATCCGAGGCGGATGCAGCGGTATCTGCTGCGGGAGGAGGGCGCCCTGGCTTCTCTCCATGCCTTTGCCTTTCCGATCTCTGTGACCACCAGCGACCGCATCGTGCTCCCGGCCTACCGCGGGCCCCTGCCCGTGGCGGCGTCTCGCCCTTCACCCCCGGGCTCGTCGTCGTGGCCGGCGGCTCGTTGACACGACATGCCTGGCCGCCGCCGCCCCCCACGGTGGTGGTAAACCTCCGTCCGGCGCCTTAACCTTCTCTTAATGTTTTCTTAACCACCGCTTCACCCACCGGGGGGAGCGGGCGGGTACAGTGGGAGATGCGGATGGAGGCACCCGTGAGCCGCTCCCCTACGACCCGCCGCAGGGCACCGAAGACGCCGCGCAGGAGCACCCCGTGGACGGCCTACGCTTTCGGCCTGGGTGGGCTGGTGGTCCTGAGTCTGGCAGGGTTCGTCGCCCTCGCGCCGGTGCGCACCGCCCGGCCCCTGCCGCCAGCCGTGGCCGCGTCCCAGCAGGTCGTGGTGAGCATGGCGGGGTATTCCCCGGCCCGCCTGATGGCCAAGGCCGGTGAAGATCTGACCGTGACCTTCATCAATCCGGACAGTCGTTTCCACACCGACGGCGGCGGCTGGCACCAGTTTCGCATCGAGGCTCTGGGCGTGGACGTGAGGATTCCCCCCAGCTCCCGGCAGACCGTCACCCTGCGTGACCTGCGGGCCGGGACCTATGAGTTCTACTGCGACGTCTGCTGCGGCGGGAAGGAGAACCCGGCCATGCGGGGCATCCTCGAGGTGACGGGGTGACGGGGCTGACCTTCTCCGTGGTCGCCGTCGGCGGGCTGCTGGACGGCCTTAACCCCTGCGCCTTCACCGTCCTGCTCTCGTTCGTGGCGGTCCTGCTGGCCGGGATGGCTCTCGGCGGGGCACGGCCGCGCCTGTGGCGCATCGGCGGCGCTTACGTGGGCGGGATGTTCACCACCTACCTTCTCCTCGGCGTGGGGCTGGTTACGGCGATCTCGTTCCTGGCCCAGACGCACCTGCCGGTACGGATCCTCGGCCTGGCCGTGGTGGTGCTCGGGCTGTGGATGCTGAAGGACGCGGTGTTTCCCGACACGGGGTGGCCGCTGGGCATGCCGGCACGGTTCCACAGCCTTGTGCGGCGCGCGCGTGCCCACACCGCCCCCGCCGGACTGTTCATCGCCGGAGGCCTGGTCGGGCTGTGCACGGTGCCTTGCAGCGGCGCGATCTACCTGGGGGTGCTGGCCCTGCTGGCGCGGGAGCCGCTACCGGTTCGCCTGGGATACCTGATCCTCTACAACGTGATGTTCGTCCTGCCGCTGCTGGCGATGCTGGCCGTCATCGGCAACCGCCGGACGCTCAACGCGGTGGCCCACTGGTACCTGGGCCGAAAGACCCTGGCGAAGGGTGCCGTGGGCGCCTTCACCATCGCGCTGGGGTTCGTCGTGCTGGTGACGGTATAGGACAGTCCGGGGGTGAGCGCGACGATGGGTGCGCGCGCTGCCTCCCCTGGGCAACATCCTCGACGAGGAGGGAGAGTATGGTCCGATACGTGGTGATCATCGCGGTGGCCGTGGTCCTGGCAGGGGTTGTGGTCCCATCGGCGCGGGCTGCGGGCGGTTCCTGTCCTGATCCGGGTCCCGGATTCGGGGAGCACATCGCGAGTATGGCTCCGGAGCATCCCCTCCGCGGCGGGGGGATGTTTGGACACTGTGTCAGCGCCATGGCGTCAGGCGGGTAAGCGCGGGCATACCCACAGCGCCGTGGCCGTCGCCTCATAGGGAGGAGGTGATGCCTGTGGCGACCGATCCGGTGTGCGGGATGCAGGTTGACGAGGGGAAGGCGGCCGGATCGTCTGTGTATCACGGCCAGACCTACTATTTCTGCTCGAGCGGTTGCAAGGCGGCCTTTGACAGGGAGCCGGAGAGATACGCCGGCCACGCCGGGCACGCCCACGACCACTGACACCGCGGCCACCCGCGCGGGCGGATCTTCACGGCCCGTTCACGGGGTTTCACGCGCCTCCCGGGCCTGTCAGGACGCACCAGGACGTGCGCGGGAACGGGAAAGCATGCTCTGGACGGGTTTCCGGTGCCGCACGTGATGGGATTCACCGTGGGTGGGATCAGCGTGGACCTGATGCCCGCCAAGGCGGGCCGGTATACGTTTCCGTCGTTAACCTCCATCCGGGCCGCGCTGGACGGGACGGTGACGTTCGCCGGGTGGCAGGAGGGCTACGGCCTGCTGGTGGTCCTTGACCACGGCAACGGGCTGACCACGTACTACGGCCATGCTTCCCGGCTCCTGGTCAAGGATGGCGAGCGGGTGCGGCAAGGACAGCTCGTGGCCCGTGTGGGAACGACCGGTAACGCCTCCGGACCGAACCTGCACTTCGAGGTCCGCCGGAACCGCGTGCCGCTGGACCCGCTCACGTTTCTCCAGGAGCGTCGGAAGCGGCCTGCACCTTAAAAGAACCTTAACAGTTCCCTAAGATCTCCCTCACCCATCGGCCTCGTGCGGGCGGGTAGGATAGGCACGGCAGCGGACAGCGGAGCACGCTGATGGACTTCGACGTGATCATCGCGGGGGCAAGCTTCGCCGGGCTGGCGGTGGCGAGCCGGGTGCGGCCCGGCCGGCGCGTACTGCTGCTGGATCGGCATCCGGTGGGCGAGGGCCAGACCTCGGCGTGCGCCGCGCCCCTCGTGACGCTGGACCGCATGGGTGCGCGCAGCGCCATCCTGCAGGTCCACGACGCGATTGTCATCCATACCTCCTCCGGGATCGCGGTCTGGCGATCCGGCGTCCCCTTCGCCACCTTCGACTACCGGGCGTTCTGCCGAACGGTTCTGGACAGGCTGGATGTCGAGGTGAGGACGGCCGCGGTCCGCGACCTTCGAGGCCGAACAGTGCTGACCGATGACGGGGCCTTCGGCGCGCGCCTGATCGTCGACGCCACGGGATGGCGCGCTGTGCTGGCAAGCCGGCTGCGGCGCGGGTATGTCCGACGGTGGCTGATGGGGAGAGGACTGGAAACCGAACTGCCGGTGCCATTCCCGCCGGGATTGCACTTCTACTTCGATCGGAAGATTGTCCGCCACGGCTACGCGTGGGCCTTTCCGGCTGGCGCGCGGACGCGGTTCGGGGTCGCCAGCGTCGTCGCAGACCCCGCGCTCCGTGACAGGCTGAAGCGGTTTCTGGCGCGATTCGATCTGACGCCCGGCGCCTGTCATGGGGGAGTGTTGGCGTCCGGCCTCCGCGATCCCGTGGTGAACGGCATCTTCGTCGTCGGGGACGCCGCCGGGCAGTGCCTTCCACTGACGGGAGAGGGGATCCGCATGGCGGTGCGGTTCGGGCAGTTCCTCGGCATGCACCTGCAGATGATCCTCGACGGCACCCAGTCGATAGAGTGTGTGCACGACCGCTATCGCGCCTTCGTTCGGGCTCAACGCCGTGCATACGCCACCTTGCTGGGGTTGCAGGCGGGATTGCTACACCTCGCCCCGGGGCTGCTCGGACTCGCAGCGCGGGTCATGGCCCACCCGCGGCCGCTGCGGGCGTTTTTCACCTGGTACATGAACATCTGTGCGCTCCCCGGGTACGTGCAGAGGACGGCAGGCGGTCGGGACCGGCTTGCCGACGCGGGCGAGACTCCGTGAGGAGCGGGACGGAGGGCGATGATGGCTGAGCTGTGGCGGGCTTACGGGTCGTGGGTCCTGTACGCACTGTTTTTCCTGGTCTTTCTCTGGCTCCACGGGATCGTGCACAGGCACGGCGGCCGCAGAGGGCATGCCGGGGCTGGTGGCGGTGACCAGCTCGGGGGACGCAACTCCCGGGCCGGCCCGGCCGCAACAGGACGTCCTGGCGCGGACGTGTCCGGCGTCGCCGAGGGCGCCGCCGTTGCGCCTCCCCATGAGGATCATGTCGAAGGACCGAGGGAGCGCCGGCACAGCGGGTGCTGCTAGCGCCGCCCGCGTGCGAGCCGCGGAGGCCCTCGGGCGGAGAACCCTGCGGCCCTTAAGGAAACCTTAACAGCGTGCTAAGACCCGCTTAACCATCCTCCGGGCTTCCGAGGCTACCATAGGGAGGGATGTCGAGACAGGAGGAAACCGTATGCGGGTACGCTGGCAGTGGGTCGTGATGACGGCGCTGGTCGTTAGCCTGGGGAGGACGGGTGCGGGCACCGCCCTGGCCCACAAGGGCAAGCTGCCTGAGGATGCCCTGACCCTCGTCCGGCAAGCCTCAGCGCTCCTGGCGCAGAACCCCGGCATGACCGGGGAGGCGAGGGAGCGGCTGGAACTGGCTCTGCGGTCCACCAAGACCCAGGGAGTCAACCTGGACCAGGTGCGAGCGGCCCTCGCGGCACTGGACCGCGCGGACATCGCGGCGGCGCGCAGACTGCTGGTGGCGTCCATCAGGGCAGCGGGGATGCCCGGCCCCCCTGCAGGCGTCGCGCGTACCGTTCCCCCGCCCGTCCCCGAGCCGCAGGGCGGGCGCGCTCCTGCGGTCCCTGGCATCCTGACGCCGCCCCCACCGGTCGACGTCGCCATGAAGATGGCGGAGCCCCTCCGGGTCGGGTTCACCGGCTCACCGGCAGAGGGTGCCCTCCTGGCGGTGGCCTTCGGGCTCATCGGGCTGGGCCTCACCACCCTGTGGCGCAGCCGGGGCGAGGTGCGCCCGTGACCGCCAGGAACGATGGGGGGCGCACGCCGCGGCCAGAAGCGCGCGGGCACCAGGGGCTGTGGCAGGCTCTGGACGAACGCCTGGGCCTCTCGGGCCTCACGTATCCCGTGCCGCGCCATGCCAATACGCTGGCGTACTCGCTGGGGGGCATATCCGTTGTGGGGTTCCTCATCCTGGTCTTCTCGGGCATCCTGCTGGCCCAGTACTACCATCCCATGCCGCAGTTCGCCAACGACAGTGTGCGTGCGATGATGCAGGGGGTTCGCCTGGAGCGATTCGCGCGAGGCGTACACTACTGGGCTGCGCAGGTCGTGGTGGTGACCGTTCTGCTCCACATGCTGCGGGTGTTCTACACCGGTTCGTTCAAGAGACCCCGGGAGGCCAACTGGATCGTCGGTGTGGGGCTGCTGGCAGCGACCATCGGCCTCTTCTTCACCGGCACGGTGCTGAAGTGGGACCAGGAGGGCTTCGAAGCCCTCGAGCACAACATTGCCATCGGCGAGCTGCTGGGCCGGCTCGGCTATTGGTTCACTCCCGGATTCACGGAGAGCGTGCCGATTCTGCTCCGGCTGTACATCGCCCACGTCAGCATCTTGCCGGTCATTTTGCTCCTGTTGCTGGTGGCTCACTTCTGGCTCATCCGGAGGCACGGCATCTCCCCGGTGCCGGGACGATCCGATGGTGAGCTGTTACCGTTCACGGACCACCTCAGCCACCTGGGCCGGTACGCCCTCGTGCTCCTCGGGCTGGTCCTGGCGCTGGCCGTGGCGCTGCCGCCCGGGATCGGACCGGCCCCCGTGGAGGGGATTGAGGTGACGAAGCCGCCGTGGCCCTTCTTGCCCCTGTTTGCTGTCGAGAACTGGGTCGGGATCCCCGGCTTGTTCTGGGTCAGTGTCGCCTTCTTCGTGGTGCTCCTGCTGGTGCCGCTGGTGGATCGGTCAGGGGAGACGCGTCCCGGTCGGCGGCGGGGGGTCATTGCCGTCGCGATCGTGCTGCTGGTGGTGCTGGCGGGCCTGGGGGTGCTGGCCTGGCTTACCCCCGGGGCCCGGCACGTGGGGTCAGTGCTGGATGCGGTTCCGTGACGGCCCCGCCGTGGCCGGTGAACCGTCGAGGCCGGCAGGCCGGTGATTCTCCGCGCCGCCTCCGGCCCGCGGGTGGGACGCTGGCGGCCATGCGGGACCGTGGACCCGCGGAGGGCACCCACGCTGCCGAAGAGCGGAAGGAGGTCAGGACCCACGGAGCCATGAGAGCCCGGAAAGATGACCTCTCGGGTCTGCCGTCCAGTGATCGCATGGTGTTCCTCTTGCTGGTTCTGGCGGCCGGCGCGTTTGCGTTGATGCTGGTCTGGCTCGTGGGACCCTGATGCCGATGCGTGCGGAGGTCGGTGGCACCCTCAACCGGCTGCGCGCCATCGGCGGGCACCTCGAGGCGACCGTGCGCCTGGTGGAGGCCGGGCGCCAGCGCGAGGCCATGGCGCAGCTGCGGGCCGTGCGCGCCGCCGTGGGGCGCGTGACGGCGCAGATCTGTCGGCGGCACGCAGGGGCCGGTGCCTGGGAGACAGGCCGGCTGCGGCGGCAGCCGAGGATCTCGTGGCGTGGTTGCGCGCTGCCATGGCCGGCGCCCCACGCCGGGAGTCCGGCTGGGTCAGGCGGCTCCCGGCAATCGCGGCGCGCCATTGCGGCCATGGACGGGGGGCCGGCCCCGCTCGGGCGAGGGGGGACCGGCGGGTGGTCACAGGGAAGAGAACACGGTAGGCTCGGAAATGGGCCATCGTTGTCGACCCCGGACGGAAGCGGTGAGGCGGTGATGACGAAGATCCTGGTGGTTGACGACGAGGAAACGATGGTGCGATCGCTGTCCACCCTGCTGTCCCGGGAGGGGTACGCGGTGGTCGTGGCCACCGATGGTCCCCGGGCGCTGGAGGCCGTGCGGACCGAGCGACCCGACCTCGTGCTGCTCGACCTGATGCTCCCGGGGATGGACGGTATTGAGGTGTGTCGGCACATCCGGACCTCGTCGGCGGTGCCCATCATCATGCTGACCGCGAAGACAGCCGAGGTGGACAAGGTCATCGGTCTGGAGGTCGGCGCGGACGACTACGTCACAAAACCCTTCAGCCCTCGCGAGCTGGTGGCCAGGGTCAAAGCCAACCTCCGCCGCGTTCAGATGCAGGCGCAGCAGGCGCAGGAGGAGCGGCTGGCCGCGGGAGACGTGGTGATCGACGTGGGACGTCGCCGGGTGACGGTCGCGGGCAAGGAGGTCACCCTCTCCCCCAAGGAGTTTGATCTGCTCCGGGTCCTGGTCAGCCATCCCGGCCGTGTGCTGGGCCGGGATTTCCTGCTCAATGCCGTCTGGGGCCCAGAGTTCTTCGGCGATACCCGCACTCTGGACGTGCACATCCGCTGGCTGCGGGAGAAGATCGAAGACAACCCCGCCAAGCCTGTTCGCATCGAAACGGTCCACAGGGTGGGCTACCGGTTCCGTGGCTGAGGAGATACGCCCCCACGGCCTCCCGCGACCACTGGCCGGGGCCAGGTCCAGCACCGCCGTGGCCGCCGCCGTGACCCCCAAGCCACAGGCTGTTCCGGCGAGCAGGCGCGAGGCGAGGAATCGGGAGAAGCTCATCCCGGCGGTGCGCCCGCAGGTCGGGGCGGCCCGGGCAGGCCCAAGAGACCGCAGGCCGTCCGGGCGCGCGCGTCCGAAAGCGTGTCGATCTGTCCGGAGCACAGCGTCCATCCGGTGCGGCTGTGTGACCGACCGATGTCTCTTCTGACATGCGCGTGCCTCGCCATCGTGCCGCCGGGGCGCCGGTGTCCTCGGCCGCTGCCCCCGCCTTGACACGTCCCCGGCTGTTCTGGTAGCGTCTGTGGCACGCTCCGCCTGACCGAGTGCGGGCGGGGGGAGGAGCGCGCCTAGGGTTCCACGGCTCCCACAAGGGCCGGTCGGTCCGAGCGGCGCGGGCGGCCGGCAGACGGCCGTCACACCGTCAGGGCAAAAGCCTGAGGGACAGGTCCTCACGACCAGTCCCTCGGGCTTTTTTGTCAGGGGGGAAGACAGACATGACCCGGCGGATCGCCGTCTACGACACTACCCTGCGGGACGGGACCCAGGGAGCGGGCATTGCGTTCTCGGCCGAGGACAAAATCCGCATCGCCCGCCTGCTGGACGAGCTGGGCGTGGACTACATCGAGGGCGGGTGGCCGGGCAGCAACCCCACGGACCGGGCGTTCTTCGCCCGCGCCCGGGACCTGCGGTGGGCCCGCGCCCGGATCGTCGCCTTCGGCAGCACCCGGCGGGCGGGCCAGCCCGCCGACGCCGACGCCAACCTGCGGGCGCTGCTGGAGGCGGGCACGCCCACGGTGGCCGTCTTCGGGAAAAGCTGGGACCTTCACGTGACCGCGGCCCTGCGCACCACCCTGGAGGACAACCTGAAGATGATCGCCGACTCGGTGGCCTTTCTCAAGGGGGCCGGCCGGGAGGTGGTGTACGACGCCGAGCATTTCTTCGACGGCCTGCGGGCCAACCCCGACTACGCCCTGGCCACCCTGCGGGCGGCCCGCCAGGCGGGGGCCGACGTGCTGGTCCTGTGCGACACCAACGGTGGAACCCTGCCCGACGGGATTCGCGCGGGGGTGGAGCGGGCGCTCCGCGAGGTGGGCGGGCCCGTGGGCATCCACACCCACAACGACGGCGAACTGGCCGTGGCCAACACCCTGGCGGCGGTCCAGGCCGGCGCCGCCCACGTGCAGGGGACCATCAACGGCTACGGCGAGCGCTGCGGCAACGCCAACCTGTGCTCGGTGATCCCCAACCTGCAGCTCAAGATGGGCTACCCGTGCCTGCCTCCGGCGTCCCTGGCCCGCCTCACCGAGGTCTCCCGGGTGGTCAGCGAGCTGGCCAACCGCGCCCCCGACGACCAGCAGCCGTTTGTGGGGCGCAACGCCTTCGCCCACAAGGGCGGCGTCCACGTGAGCGCCGTCCTGGCCGATCCCGCCACCTACGAGCACATCGACCCGGCGGTGGTCGGCAACCGGCGCCGGGTGGTCGTGTCGCAACTGTCGGGACAGGCCACGGTCCTGTCCAAGGCCGCCGAGCTGGGGATTCCCCTGGACCGCTCGCGGCCCGAGGTCCGGGAGATCCTGGCGCGGCTGAAGCAGTTGGAGCACGAGGGCTATCAGTTCGAGGGGGCGGAGGCGTCGTTCGAGCTGATCATGCGCCGGCTGCTGGGCGCCCACCAGCCGCTGTTCACCCTGCACTGGTTCCAGGTGACCGTCGGCGCCTCCGGCGAGGGGGCGCGGGCGGAGGCCACCGTCAAGCTGTCGGTGGACGGGGTGACCGAGCACACCGCCGCCGACGGCAACGGCCCGGTGCACGCGCTGGACCGGGCGTTGCGCAAGGCGCTGGACAGGTTCTACCCCGCGGTGCGGTCCATCCGGCTCACCGACTACAAGGTGCGGGTCCTCAACGCCGAGGCGGCCACGGCGGCCCGGGTGCGGGTCTTGATCGAGTCCACCGACGGCGCGCGGTCGTGGGGGACGGTGGGGGTGTCCACCAACGTGGTGGAGGCCAGCTGGCTGGCGCTGGTGGACAGCCTGGAGTACGGTGTGCGCTGCCTGCGGGAGGTCCGCCCCGACCCCTCCCGAACCGGCCCGCGCTAGCCCCCCGCTGCCGTCCACGCCACCACCCCGGTCACCGACACGCGGACCAGCGGGCGGGCCTCCAGGGGGACGTCCCGGTACTGAGGGTAGCGCGAGCGCAGGGCGGCGATGGCCGCCCCGCGCTCGGCCGGGTCGTCCACCAGGGCGGCCCGCCCGCGCAGCTGCACCCACGCCAGGCGGGCCCAGTCCTCGTCGTAGCGGTCCACCACCAGGCAGACCTGGGGACGGGCGAGGAGGTTGCGCACCCGCCGCAGGCGCAGGGGTGCCACGCGCTTGGGCTTGGTGTCCACCGGCGTGTAGACCGCGCCGCCGCAGACCGCAAAGCAGACCGGCACCACGTGGGGATGCCCGGCCGCGTCCACCGTGGCCAGGTGGGCCACCCGCTGGCTGTGCAGGAACGCCACCACCTCCTCCGAGAGCACGCCGGTCACCGTTCCACCTCCCGCGTCTTTCTCCCTGGTACAATACTCCCGTCGAGGTGATGCCGTGCGGGTGGGCGTGGTCTTCCCCCAGACCGAGATCGGCACCGACCCGGGCGTGATCCGCGAGTTCGCCCAGGCCGTGGAGCAGATGGGCTACACTCACGTGCTGATCTACGACCACGTGGTGGGCGCCCACCCCGACCGCCTGGCCGGTCTGGGATTCCGGCCCCCCTACACGTACCAATCGCCCTTCCACGAGCCGCTGGTCCTGTCCGGCTACCTGGCGGCCGTCACCCGCACCCTGGAACTGGCGACCGGCATCCTCATCCTCCCCCAGCGGCAGACGGTCCTGGTGGCCAAGCAGGCCGCCGAGGTGGACGTCCTCAGCGGCGGGCGGCTGCGCCTGGGGGTGGGCCTGGGATGGAACCCGGTGGAGTATGAGGCGCTGGGCCAGTCGTTTGCCGACCGGGGCCGCCGGATCGCCGAGCAGGTGGCGCTGCTGCGCCGGCTGTGGACCGAAGAGCTGGTGGACTTTGCGGGCCGCTACCACACCGTCCGGGGAGCGGGGCTGAATCCCCTGCCGGTGCAGCGGCCGATCCCCATCTGGATGGGCGGCAGCGCCGAGCCCGCCCTCCGCCGCATCGCCCGCCTGGCCGACGGCTGGATCCCCGAGGTGCGGTCCGAGCAGGACGCCGCCGCCGCCGTCGCCCGCATGCGCGGGTACCTGACGACCGCCGGGCGCGATCCCGGGCGGTTTGGGATCGAAGGGCGCATCCGCCTCGCGCGCACCCCGCAGGACTCCTGGCCCCAGGCGGTGCACCTGTGGCGGGATCTCGGCGCCACCCACCTGTCCGTGGACACCATGCGGGCCGGCCTGACCGGTCCCCAGGCCCACCTGGCCGTCCTGGACGCGTTTCGCCGGATCCTGTCCTGACCCTCTCACCCGGCAGGAGTCGCCTGCAACCCCGCAGAACAAGGTGTTCGTCCTGAAACGTCGTTTCGTATTCTCCGCACGGGCCGGAGACGCCACAGGTGAGGGGCCACGGGATGGACGACCCGCCGGGATCAGCCGGGGGCGCTGCCCTCGTCGCACAGACTCCTCCCCTCCTGCAGGTGCTGGATCCGGAGGGGCGCCTGCAGGTCGAGCACCCCCCGCTGTCCGACGAGGAGGTGGTGCGGGCGCTGCGGGGGATGCTGCTCAGCCGCCGGTTTGACGAGCGGTGCATTGCCCTGCAGCGCCGGGGCCTGATGGTTACCCTCGCGCCGGGCATCGGTCAGGAGGCGTGCAGCGTCGGCTCGGCCATGGCCCTGGACCCCGCCCGGGACTGGTTCGTTCCCCAGTACCGGGAAGCGGCCGGGATGCTGTGGCACGGGTTGCCGCTGGTGCAGGCCTTCCTGTGGCACATGGGCAGTCCTCTGGGCTTTATGGTCCCTGCGGGCAAGCGCTTTCTGCCGTTTCAGGCGGCCGTCGCCGGCCACCTGCCCCATGCCACGGGTCTGGCGTGGGGGCTGCGGCTGCGGGGGGCGGACGCCGTGGTCCTGGCCCACTTCGGCGAGGGGGCGACCTCCCAGGGCGACTTTCACGAGGCCCTCAACATCGCCGGCGTGGTTCGGGCGCCCGTGGTGTTCTTCTGCCAGAACAACTACTGGGCCATCTCCACCCCGCTGGAGTGGCAGACGGCGGCCCCGACCATCGCCCAGAAGGCGGTCGCCTACGGATTTCCCGGGATCCGGGTGGACGGCAACGACCTGTTCGCGGTGTACGTGGCCACCCGGGACGCCGTGGCCCGGGCGCGGGCCGGGGAGGGCCCCACGCTGATCGAGGGCGTGACCTACCGCCTGGGGATCCACACCACCGCCGACGACGCGTCCCGGTACGAGCCGCTCGAGCTGCGCGAGCGCTGGCAGGACAAAGATCCCCTGCTGCGCCTGCAGCGCTACCTGCAGCGCCGGGGCGTGTGGACGGAGGCCCTGGCCTCCCGGCTGGAGGACGAGGTCCGCCGGGAGCTGGACGCGGCGTGGGAGGAGGCCCGGCGCGTGCCGCCGCCGCGCCTGGAGGACAGCCTGGAGCGGGTGTTCGCCGAGATGACCCCGCGCCTGCGGGCCCAGCGGGAGGCGCTTGGGGAGGAGGGGTGAGCCGGTGCCGGTGATGACCATCGTGGAGGCCATTCGGGACGCCCTCCACTACGAGATGGCCCGGGACGACCGGGTCATCGTCCTGGGCGAGGACGTGGGCACCTCCGGCGGGGTCTTCCGGGCCACCGACGGGCTGTTCGAGAAGTACGGCCGCGCCCGGGTCGTGGACATGCCCCTCAGCGAGAGCGGGATCATCGGCGTGTCGGTGGGCCTGGCCCTGGCGGGGCTGGTGCCGGTGGCCGAGATCCAGTTCATGGGCTTCACCCACAACGGCTTCCACCAGATCACCGAGCAGCTGGCGCGGATCCGGTACCGGTCCTGGGGCAGCCTGTCGGCGCCGGTCACCATCCGCACGCCCTTCGGAGGGGGCGTGCGGGCCCCGGAGATGCACTCGGACGCCTTCGAGGCGCACTTCGTCCACTGCCCCGGCCTGAAGGTGGTGGCCCCGGCCACTCCCCAGGACGCCCGGGGCCTGTTGCTGTCGGCCATCCGCGATCCGGATCCGGTCCTGTTCCTGGAACCCCTGCGCGGATACCGGCTGATCCGGGGGGAGGTCACCACCGGGGAGTACCTCGTGCCCCTGGGGAAGGCGCGGGTGGCCGTGCAGGGCACCGACTGCACCGTCGTCGCCTGGAGCGCCGCCGTGGAGGTGGCTGCCGCCGCCGCCGCCGCGGCCGCCGAGGAGGGCATCTCGGTGGAGGTCATCGACCTGCGCTCGCTGGCGCCGCTGGACACCGAGACCCTGCGGGCGTCGGTCACCAAGACCGGCCGCGTGGTGGTGGTGCACGAGGCGGCTCAGACCGGCGGGGTGGCGGCCGAGGTGATCGCCACCATTCAGGAAGACGAGGAGATGTTCTACTCACTCACAGGGCCCATCCGGCGGGTCTGCGGAGCCGACACCCCCTATCCGGTGCAGATGCTGGAGCCGGCGTACCTGATTTCTCCCCAGCGGGTGCTGCGGGCCATCCGCGCGGCGGTGCGCGCCTGACCATGGCCGAGGTCGAGTTTGCCATGCCCGACGTGGGCGAGGGGCTCGCCGAGGTGGAGCTGGTGCGCTGGCTGGTGGCCGTGGGTGATCACGTCCAGGAGAACCAGCCGATCGCCGAGGTGGAGACCGACAAGGCGGTGGTGGAGATGCCGGCGCCGGCCACCGGCCGCCTCACCTGGCAGGGCGCGCAGCCCGGCCAGCGCATCCGGGTGGGCCAGGTGTGGGTCCGCCTGGAGGTGGACGCGCCGGCCGGGCAGTCCCCCGCGGACCGTCCCGCCGCCCCGCCGGAGCAGCCTCCGCCGTCGCCGGCCCGGGTCCAGGCCTCGCCGGCGGCCCGCCGGCTGGCGCAGGAGCTGGGGGTCGTGCTGGAAGAGGTGCGGGGAACCGGGCCCGGCGGGCGGATCATGGTGGAGGACGTGCAGCGCCACGCCGCCGCCCGCCGACCCGCGCCGGTCGAAGAGGAGGAGCGGGTCCCCCTGCGGGGGATCCGCCGGCGCATGGCCGACACCATGACCCTGTCGGCGCGCACCATTCCCCACGTGTCGGGGTTTCACGAGGTGGATGCCGCCGCCCTGGTCGCCGTGCGGGAGCGCCTGCGCCCCCAGGCGGAGGCCGCCGGTGTCCGCCTGACCTATCTGCCCCTGCTGGTGCGGGCGACGGTCCTGGCGCTGCGGGATCACCCCTATCTCAACGCGTCGCTGGACGAAGACGCCCAGGTCATCGTCCTCAAGAAGGCCTACCACATCGGTATCGCGGTGGCGTCTCCCGAGGGCCTGGTGGTGCCCGTGGTTCACCACGCCGACCGCCTGGGCATCTTGGACCTGGCCCGGCGTATCGAGGAGCTGGTGGCCCGGGCGCGGGCCGGACGTCTGTCCCCCGATCAGGTGCGCGGGGGCACCTTCACCATCACCAACGTGGGCCCCGCCGGCGGCTGGTTCGGCACCTCGCTCATCCGCCCCCCCGAGGTGGCCATCCTGGGCGTGGGCCGCATCGAGGAACGGGCGGTGGTGCGCGGTGGCCAGATCGTCGCCCGGCCCATCCTGCCCCTGACGCTGACCTTCGACCACCGGGTGCTGGACGGGGAGGCCGCCCTGGCGTTCGTCCGGACCCTGCGGGGCCTGCTGGAGGCTCCCGACGGGCTCGTGGACCCGGGAGGGACGGACGGGAGGTGAGCGCGATGGGCGCAGCGGACGCGACGCCCGGCCGCCGGCGGTGGGAGCAGGAGGTGCTGGAGCCGGCCCTCGCCGCCGACCCCGAGCGGGCCCCGGCCTTTGCGACCAGCTCGGGGATTCCCCTGGAGCGGGTGTACGGGCCGGAGGAGCTGGCCGCCGCGGGGTTCGACTACGCATCCGACCTGGGCTACCCCGGGGCGTTTCCCTACACCCGGGGGATCACGCCCACCATGTACCGCAGCCGGCTGTGGGTGATGGGGCTGTATTCGGGCTACGGGTCCGCGGAAGAGGCCAACCGGCGGTACCGCCTGCTGCTGACCCAGGGGCAGACCGGCTTCTCCATCGCCCTGGACCTGCCCACCCAGTGCGGCTACGACGCCGACCACCCCATGGCCCGGGGCGAGGTGGGGCGGGTGGGCGTGCACATCGGGTCGCTGGCGGACATGGAGCGGCTGCTGGACGGCATCGACCTGGAGCAGGTCCGCCAGATCCGCACCACCGCCAACGCCATCGGGCCCATCATGGTGGCCCTGTACCTGGCGGTGTTCGAGAAGCGCGGCATCGACCCGCGGCGGACCCGCATGTTCATCCAGAACGACGTGCTCAAAGAATACATCGCCCGGGGCACCTACATCTTCCCCCCCGCGGCCGGCCTGAAACTGTCCGCGGACGTGATCGAGTACTGCGCCCGGCACCTGCCCACCTGGACTCCGCTGGCCATGAGCGGGTACCACATCCGGGACAGCGGCAGCACCGCCGCCCAGGAGCTGGCGTTCACCTTCGCCAACGGCATCGCCTACATCGAGGAGACCCGGCGCCGGGGCCTGCCGGTGGACGCCTTCGCCCCGCAGGTGTGGGCGTTTTTGGCGGCGAGCATCGACGTGCTGGAGGAGGTGGCCAAGTTCCGGGCCGCCCGGCGGGTGTGGGCCCGTCTGATGCGGGACCGGTTCGGGGCGCAGGATCCCGAGTCGCTGAAGCTGCGCATTTTCGCCTACACCCTGGGCGGAAATCTGACGGCCCAGCAGCCGCTGAACAACATCGCCCGGGTGGCCCTGGAGACCCTGGCCGCCGCCCTGGGGGGCGTGCAGACCCTGGCCACGTCGTCCTACGACGAGGCGCTGGCGCTGCCCACCGAGGAGGCGGCCACGGTGGCCCTGCGGACCCAGCAGATCGTGGCCCACGAGGCGGGGGTGACCGGGACCGTGGACCCCCTGGGCGGGGCGTACGCGGTCGAGGTGCTGACCTGTCGGCTGGAGCAGCAGGTCCGGGACTACCTGCGCCAGATCGACGCCCTCGGCGGCGCCGTCCGCTGCATCGAGAACGGCTACTACCACCGCGAGCTGGCCGAGGCGGGCTACCGCCACCAGCAGCAGATCGAGCGGCGGGAGCGGATCGTGGTGGGGGTCAACGCCTACCGGGACGACACCCCCGTGCGCATTCCCCTCTTCCGGGTGGACCCCGCGGTGGAGCAGCGGCAGATCGAGCGCCTGCGGCAGCTGCGGGCCGGGCGCGACCCGGCTGCGGTGAGCCGCGCCTTGGACGCCCTCGCCCGGGCCGCTCGGGCGGGGGAGAACGTGATCCCCGCCCTGGTGGACGCCGTGCGCGCCTACGCCACCGTGGGGGAGATCTGCGACACCCTGCGGCGGGTGTACGGCGTGTACGCCGGCGCCCGGGTGGTGTAGGAGGCGCCGATGGGCAGACCGCTGGACGGCGTCCGGGTGCTGGCCTGTGAGATCCAGGTGGCCGGTCCCTACTGCACCATGATGCTGGCCGACCAGGGAGCGGACGTGGTGAAGGTGGAGCGGCCGGGGACCGGCGACACCGCCCGGGAGGGCGCGCCCCTCCTCACCGGCCCCGACGGCCGGCGTCAGAGCGGCTACTTCCTGCGCTTCAACCGGAACAAGCGCAGCGTGACGCTGAACCTGAAGTCCGACGCCGGCCGCGAGGTCTTCCGGGCCCTGGCCTCCCGGGCCGACGTGCTGGTGGAGAACTTCCGCCCGGGCCTGCTGGAGGAGCTGGGGCTGGGCTACGGCCGGCTGTCCCGGGACAACCCCCGCCTCATCTACGCCAGCATCACCGGCTTCGGCAGCCTGGAGGAGTTCCGCGGCCCCTACAGCGACCGCCCGGCCTACGACATCGTCGCCCAGGCCATGGGCGGCCTGATGCACACCTGCGGCCAGGCCGGCGGCCCGCCCACCTGGCTGGGGGTGGCGCTGGGAGACATCGTCAGCGGCATGCTGGCCGCCTACGCCATCACCCTGGCGCTGTGGCAGCGGGAGCGCACCGGCCGGGGCCAGTACCTGGACATCTCCATGTACGACGCCATGGTGGCCCTCGCCGAGCGGTCGGTGACCGCCTACTCCCTGACGGGACTGGTCCTGGAGCGGGGGCGGGAACCGTTCATCGCCCCGTGGGGGCCGTTCCGGTGCCGGGACGGGTGGGTGGCCCTCATCGTGCCCACCGAGGCGGACTGGGAGAAGTTCTGCCGGGCCATCGGGCGTCTTGACCTGGTGGGCCGCCCCGACACGTCCTCGGGCCCGGCGCGGGCGGCCGCCATGGACGGGTGGCTGGGCGACGTGGTGCGGGGCTGGTTTGCCGAGCGCACCGTGCAGGACGCCGTCAGCAGCCTGCTGGCCGCCGGGCTGCCGGTGGGGCCCGTGCAGACCGCCCGGGACGTCTTCCACTGCCCCCACGTGCAGGCCCGCCGGCTGCTGGTGGACGTCCCCGATCCGGTCGTGGGGTCGGCGCGTCTGGTGGGGCCGCCGGTCAAGATGTCCGCCAGCCCCGACCCGCGCTGCGAGCCGGCGCCGCTGCTGGGAGAGCACACCCAGACGGTGCTGGAGGAGTGGCTGGGCTACACCTCCGGCCGGGTGGCGGCCCTGCGCGCGGAGGGAGCCCTCTAGACGGGGAGGGAGGACGCGTGGACGACGTGGTGGTGGTCAGCGCGGTGCGCACGCCCTTCGGGAAGTTCGGCGGCGCCCTGCGGGAGTTCTCCCTGCCGGACCTGGGCGGTCTGGTGGTGGCGGAGGCCCTCCGGCGCGCCCGGGTGGCGCCCGAGGACGTGGACGAGGTGGCCATGGGGGTGAACCTGCCCGGGGCCGACCGCTCCATCGCCCGGCAGGTGCTGATCCGGGCCGGGATTCCCACCGACAAGGTGGCCTACACGGTGGACCGGGCCTGCTGTTCGTCCATGACCGCCATCGCCCTCGCGGCCCGCTCCCTGCGTCTGGGCGAAGCCCGGGTGGCGGTGGCCGGCGGGACCGAAAACATGAGCCGCGTGCCCTACTTCCTCACCACCATGCGGTGGGGGCACGCCCTGGGCGACATCGTCCTCACAGACCAGCTGGTCATCGCCTGCCCCATGACCGGCAAGCCCCGGGCGGTCCAGGCCGCCGAGGAAGCCCTGGAGTACGGCATCGGCCGCGAGGAGCAGGATCGGTGGGCCCTGCGCAGCCACCAGCGCTACTTTGCCGCCCGCGCCCGCGGCGCGTTCGCCGACGAGCTGATGCCGGTCACCATCCCCCAGCCCCGGGGCGAGCCGCTGGTGATGACCGAGGACGAGTCCCCCCGGGCCGACACGTCTGTGGAGAAGCTGGCGCGCCTGCCCACGGTGTACGGCAGCCCCACGGTGACCGCCGGCAACGCGCCGGGGCTGAACACCGGCGCCTCCGCCGTGGTCCTGATGACCCGGGAGGAAGCGCGGCGGCGGGGCCTGGACCCCCTGGGGGTCCTGCGCGGCTGGGCGCAGGTGTCCGGCCACCCGGACCGCATCGCCAGCATTCCCGCCGTGGCCGCCCGCCGCGCCCTGGACCGGATCGGCAAGACGGTGGACGACATGGACCTGCTGGAGGTCAACGAGGCCTTCGCCGCCGTCACCCTGGTGACCACGTACCTGCTGGGCGACCGGGACCCCGAGCGGGTGGCGCGGGTGCGCGAGAAGACCAACGTCAACGGAGGCGCCATCGCCATCGGCCACCCCACCGGCGCTACGGGCGCCCGGCTGGTGATGACGCTGCTGTACGAACTGCGCCGGCGCCTCCGCGCCGACGGCCGGCCGCGCTACGGCCTGGCCACCATCTGCGGCGGCATCGGCGAGGGCGAGTGCTTCATCGTGGAGGTGGGGCGCTGATGCGCACGGTGCGGGTCGGCAACGGCTCGGCCTACTGGGGCGACATGCTCGATCCCGCGGTGGAGCTGGCCGAGCGCGGCGAGCTGGACTACCTGGGCCTGGACCACCTGGCCGAGCTCACCCTGGCGATCCTGCAGCGGACCAAGGCGGCCAACCCCCAGGAGGGGTTCATCCCGGACCTGGTGCCGTGGATGGAGGCCCTGCTGCCCGTCAGCCGGCGGACCGGCGTGCGGCTGATCACCAACGCCGGCGGCGCCAATCCCGAGGCGGGGGCGGCGGCGGTGGCGGACCTGGCCCGGCGGCTGGGCCTGCGGGGCCTGCGGGTCGGCGTGGTCAGCGGCGACGACGTGCTGCCCCAGCTGGACCGGCTGGCGGCCGACGGCGTGCGCCTGGTCAACCTGGACACCGGCGAAGAGGGTCTGGACCGGATCCGCAGCCGCATCGTCGCCGCCCACGCCTACCTGGGCTCCGATCCCATCCTGGAAGCCCTGGACGGCGGCGCCGACGTGGTGGTCACCGGGCGGGTGACCGACAGCGCGCTGACCGTCGCGCCGCTGCGGGAGGCGTTGGGGTGGGGGCGGACGGGGGATGACTGGGACCGCCTGGGCGCCGCCATCATCGTCGGCCACATCCTCGAGTGCGCCTGCTTCTGCACCGGCGGCGGCAGCAACCAGTGGCGGGAGGTCCCCGACCCCTGGCGGATCGGCTTCCCCCTGGCCGAGGTGGCCGAGGACGGCACCGCGGTCATCACCAAGGTGCCCGGCTCCGGCGGCCTGGTGACCCCGTGGACGGTGAAGGAGCAGCTGCTCTACGAGGTGACCGACCCCACCGCCTACGTCACCCCCGACGGGGTGGCCGACTTCACCGGGGTCCGGGTGGAGCAGGTGGGTCCGGACCGGGTGCGGGTCACCGGCATGCGCGGGCGTCCGCGGCCCGACACGCTGAAGGTGTGCATCGGGTACTGGGACGGGTGGATCGCCGAAGGCCTGCTGCTGTTCTCCTGGCCGGACGCCCTGTCCAAGGCCCAGCGGGCCGAGGAGATCGTGCGCCGCCGGCTGCAGTACCTGCAGATTCCCGTGGCGGAGATCCGGTTCGACTACGTGGGCGTCAACACCCTCCACGGCGGGGTGGCCCCTCCTCCCGCGACAGACCTCAACGAGGTGGGGCTGCGGATCGCCGCCCGCTGCCCGACCCCGCAGGCCGCCGACGCGGTGCGGCGGGAGGCCACCCACCTGTGGACGCTGGGAGGCGTGGGCACCGCCTTCGGGGTGCCGTTCCGGCCCCGGCCGGTGGTGGCCCTGTGGCCCACCCTGGTCCCCCGGGACGCCGTGGTGCCGCGGGTGGAGGTCCGGACGGTATGAGCGGGCCGCCGGTGCGGGTGGAGCGGGAGGGTCCGGCGGCGCACCTGGTCCTCAACGACCCGGACCGGCGCAACCCCCTCAGCTACGAGATGGTCCGCCACCTGATTGCGGCCCTGCGGGAGGCCGACGCCGACCCCGGGGTGCGGGTGGTCGTGGTGCGGGGAGCCGGCGAGCACTTCAGCGCGGGCGCCGACCTGCAGGAGTTCGCCGCCGAGCTGCGCCAGGCGGCCGGCCGTCACTGGGAGTCGGGGGGTCTGTGGCAGGAGCTGTTCACCCTGCTGCCGGCGCTGCGCAAGCCGGTCGTCGCCGCCGTGCAGGGATACGCCCTCGGCGGGGGCTGCGGCCTGGTGGCGGCCTGCGACCTGGCCCTGGCCGCCGACGACGCCCGGCTGGGCTTCACGGAGATCCGGGTGGGCCTGTTCCCGCTGCTGGTCCTGCCGGCCCTCCAGCGGGCGGTGGGGCTGCGCAAGGCGATGGAGCTGGCGCTCACCGGCGCCATTCTGGACGCCCCCGAGGCGGCCCGGATCGGCCTGGTGACCCGGGTGGTCCCCCGCACCGGGCTGCTGGCCGCCGCGGGCGAGGTGGCGGCCCTGCTGGCGGGCTACAGCCCCCAGGCCCTGGCGCTGGGACGGCGGGTGTTCTGGGCGGCGGCGGACCTGGACTACGCCGCCGCCCTGCAGCTGGCCCGCGCCATGCGCGTCCTGTACTTCGCCAGCGACGACCTGCGGGAGGGCGTGCAGGCGTTTGTGGAGCGGCGGCCGCCCCGGTGGTAGGAGGACGGGATGCCGGACCGGTTCTTCGAGGAGTACCAGGTGGGACAGCGGTGGATCACCCGCGGCCGCACCATCACCGAGGCCGACGTGGTGAACTTCGCCGGCCTGTCGGGGGATTTCTTCCCCCTGCACGTGGACGAGGCCTACGCCCGGGCCTCCCGGTTCGGCCGGCGGGTGGCCCACGGCTTTCTGGTCCTGTCGGTGGCCAGCGGGCTGCTGCCGGCTCGCCCGGAGGCCGTGGAGGCCCTGTACGGCCTGGACCACGTCCGCTTCGTGGCCCCGGTGTTCATCGGTGACACCCTCCATGTGGAGCTGGAGGTCACCGCGCTGCGGCCCCGCGCCGACGGCTCGGGGGTGGTGACGTTCCAGCAGACCGTCCGCAAGCACACCGGTGAGGTGGCGGTCACCAGCCTGTACCACCTGCTGGTCCGCCGCCGGGACGCGGGAGGCTGAGACGGCGATGGCGCGCCTGGTGGACCTGGCGTATGTGCGCTCGGGCGACAAGGGGGACGTGTGCACCGTGGGCCTGCTGGCGCGCAGCTCCCAGGCGTACGCGCGGCTGGTCCGGCACGTGACGCCCGACCGGGTGGCGGCGTTCTTCGGGCCCATGGTGCGGGGCCCCGTGCGGGTGTATCCGCTGCCGGGTCTGGAGGCGCTGCTGGTGGTGTTGCACAACGCCCTGGACGGCGGCGCCACCCGCACCCTGCGGTTCGACCAGACGGGCAAGGCCATGGGGACGGCGTTGCTGCGGATGGAGATCCCCGACGACTGACCGGGAGAGGAAGCGATGGAGACGTCCGAGTCGAAAGCGCAGGCGCTGCACCGGGAGCTGGAGGCGCGCCGGGAGGCGGCCCGGGCCGGAGGGCCGGAGAAGTACCACCGCCAGCTGGCCGAGCAGGGCAAGATGTTCGTCCGGGACCGCCTGACCTACCTGCTGGACCCGGGGTCCTTCGTGGAGGACGGCCTGCTGGCCCGCACGCTGGACGCCCTGCCGGCGGACGCGGTGGTGACCGGATTCGGCACCATCGAGGGCCGGCCGGTGGCGGTCATCGCCAACGACATCACCGTCAAGGCCGGCACCTGGGGGCGGATCACCTACCGCAAGATGACCTACACCCAGCAGAAGGCCGACGAGCTGGGCATTCCCCTGATCTACCTGGTGGACTCGGCGGGAGCGCGGCTGGACGAGCAGCAGTACTGCTATGCGGGCCACGACGCCATGGGCAACATCTTCTACAACCAGATCCGGTTCTCCGGGCGCATCCCCCAGGTGTGCGTCCTGTTCGGGCCGTCGCCGGCCGGATCGGCCTACGTGCCCGCCCTGTGCGACATCTGCATCATGGTGGACGGCAACGTGAGCGCCTACCTGGGGTCGCCCCGGATGGCCGAGATGGTGATCGGGGAGAAGGTCACCCTGGAGGAGATGGGCGGCGCCCGCATGCACTGCACCGTCAGCGGGCTGGGCGACGTGCTGGCCTCCACCGAACGGGAGGCGCTGGACCTGGCCCGGCGGTACCTGGGCTACCTCCCCCAGAACTGGCGCCAGCTCCCGCCCGCGGCGCCCGCGGCCGACCCCGCCCCGGGCCGGCCGGTGGAGGAGATCGTCCCTCCCGACCAGAGCGTGCCGTTCGACATGTACGAGCTGATCTTCCGCCTCATCGACGCCGGCAGCTGGTTTGAGATCAAGAAGCTCTTCGCCCCCGAGCTCATCACCGGCCTGGCCCGCCTGGGCGGCCGGCCGGTGGGCATCGTGGCCAACCAGCCCCGGGTGAAGGGCGGCGTGCTGTTCGTGGACTCCTCCGATAAGGCCGCCCGCTTCGTGTGGCTGTGCAACGCCTTCAACATCCCCCTGCTGTTCCTGTGCGACGTATCGGGGTTCATGATCGGCTCCCAGGTGGAACGCCAGGGGATCATCCGCCACGGCGCCAAGATGCTGTTCGCCGTGGCCCAGGCCACGGTGCCCCGGATCTGCGTCATCGTCCGCAAGGCTTACGGCGGCGGCTACCTGGCCATGTCCGGCAACCCCATGCAGCCCGACTGCACCCTGGCCCTGCCCACGGCCCGGCCGGCGGTGATGGGGCCCGAGGCGGCCATCAACGCGGTGTACTTCAACAAGATCGCCGAGCTGCCCGAGGGCGAGCGGGCGGCGTTCATCGCAGCCCGCCGCCGGGAGTACGAGGAGAACATCGACCCCTACGCCGTCGCCTCGGAGTTCTTCGTGGAGGACATCGTGCCCGCACCGGCTTTGCGGGACGAACTCATCCGCCGCTTCGCGGTGTACGCCACCAAGGACCGGCGCTGGCCCGGGCGCCACACCGGCGTCATCCCCGTGTAGCGTATGTTCTCCCGCGTGCTGGTCGCCAACCGGGGAGAAATCGCCCGGCGGGTGATCCGGGCCTGCCGGGCCCTGGGCATCGAGACGGTGGCCGTGTACTCGGACGCCGACGCGGACGCCCCCCACGTCCGGGAGGCCGACCGGGCGGTGCGGGTGGGCCCGCCGCCGGCGGTGCAGTCGTATCTCAACATGGAGGCCATCCTCCAGGCGGCGCGCCAGACCGGGTGCGACGCCATCCACCCCGGTTACGGATTTCTCAGCGAACGCGCCGAGTTCGCCCGGCGCTGTGAGGCGGCGGGCCTGGTGTTCATCGGTCCCCCCGCCGGGGTCATCGCGGCCATGGGCGACAAGGTCCGCGCCCGCCGCCTGATGCATCAGGCGGGCGTTCCGGTGGTGCCCGGCTCCCTGGACGGCCTGCCCGAGGACCCTGCAGCGGCGGCGGACGCCGCGGAGGCTGTCGGCTATCCCCTGATGATCAAGGCCGCCGGAGGGGGCGGGGGGATCGGCATGGTCCGGGTGGCCGGCCCGGCCGACCTGCCCGCCGCTCTGGAGGTGGCCGCGCGCCGGGCCCGCCAGGCCTTCGGCAACGCGGCGCTGTACGTGGAGCGCCTGCTGGACCGGCCCCGGCACGTGGAAGTGCAGCTGCTGGGCGACCGGCACGGGCGGCTGGTCCACCTGTACGAGCGCGACTGCTCGGTGCAGCGCCGCCACCAGAAGATCATCGAGGAGTCGCCCTCGCCGGCCCTGGACGAGGCCACCCGGGACGCCCTGACCGCGGCGGCCGTGCGGGCCGGGACGGCGGTCGGATACCAGAGCGCCGGCACCGTGGAGTTCCTGCTGGACCGGGACGGCCGGTTCTACTTCCTCGAGATGAACACCCGCATCCAGGTGGAGCACCCGGTGACCGAGATGCGCACCGGGGTGGATCTGGTGCAGCTGCAGATCCGCCTGGCCGCCGGCGAGCCGCTGCCCCTGGCCCAGGAGGACATCCGGCCCCGGGGACACGCGCTGGAGTGCCGGATCTGCGCCGAAGACCCCGTGACCCTGTACCCGGCGCCCGGCACCGTCACCGCCTACCGGGAACCGTCCGGGCCCCACGTGCGGGTGGACTCGGGGGTGGAGGCCGGGACCGCCGTCACCCCCTACTACGATTCGCTGCTGGCCAAGGTGGTGGTGTGGGCCGACGACCGGCCGGCGGCCATCGCCCGGATGATCCAGGCCCTGCAGGCCTACCGCATCGAGGGCGTGGCGACCAACATCCCGCTGCACCTGCGGGTACTGGCCCACCCGGAGTTTGCCGCCGGCCGCCACCACACCGAGTTCCTGGCCGAGCTCGCGGCCGCCCGGCCGCCCGTCTAGGTCCCATGGAGATCCGCGCCCCCCTCACCGGGACCGTGCTGCGGGTCGTGGTCTCGCCCGGAGGACGGGTGCGGGCCGGCGAGCCGGTGGCGGTGCTGGAGTCCATGAAGATGGAGATCGCCGTCGAGAGCGCCGCCGACGGCGTCGTGACCGAGGTGCGCCGGCAGCCCGGGGATCTGGTGCAGGCCGGCGACGTGCTGGTGGTCCTGGATGCGGCGGGACCGGGAGGAGTCTGAGCGTGCTCGCGGAGGCGGTGCGGGCGGGCCGGACCGTGGTGGGCACCTGGCTCATGGGGCCCCACCCCTCTCAGGTGGAGATCGTCGCCGCCTCCGGGTTTGACTTCGTCGTGCTGGACACCGAGCACGGCAGTTACGACCTGGAGGCGGCCGAGCCCCTGGTGCGGGCCGCCGACGCCGCGGGCCTGCCGGCGGTGATCCGGGTGCAGGACGCCGCGCCGGGCCCGATCGCCAAGGCGCTGGACTTCGGGGCCCAGGGCGTCATGGTGCCGCACGTGGACAGCGCCGAGGGCGCCCGCCGGGCCGTGCGGGCGGCGCACTTTCCTCCCCGGGGGATCCGGGGCGGCGCCCCCACCGTCCGCGCCACCCGCTACGGCGCCGTGCCGTGGTCCGAATACCTGAACCGGGCGGCCCGGTCCACCCTGGTCCTGGTGCAGGTGGAAGGGGCGGAGGGGCTGGCCCGCCTGGACGACATCCTCCAGGTGGACGGTGTGGACGTGGTCTTCATCGGCACCTTCGACCTGGCGGCCTCGGTGGGGGTCCCCGGGGCCGTGGACCATCCGGCGCTGCTGGCGCGGGTGGAGGAGGTCGTCGTCCGCGCCCGCCGCCGCGGGGTGGCGGTGGGCATGTGGATGCCCACCCCCGAGGGGCTGCGGCCCTGGGTGGCCCGGGGCGTCCAGGTGGCCACGGTCTCCAACACCGACCTGATCTTCGCCCAGGCGTGCCGGGCGCTGGTCCGTCAGATCCGCGACGGGTTGCAGGGTCGTGCGGGGGAGGGGAGGTGAGAGCGGCTCCGCGCCCCGGCCCGGCGGAAAGCACACCGGTGAGGAGGTGAATCATGAGGCGGCGAGAGTTCCTCAAGACGGCCGCCGCCGTGGCCGGCGCCGGCGCGGCGAGCCTGGGCGGGGTCGTCAGCACCCTGGTGGCGTCCCCGCGGTCCGCGCAGGCCGCGCCGGCGGGAGAGGCGGTCATCGACCGGGTGGTGCGGTCGGGCAAGGTGCGGCTGGGGGTGGACCTGACCTTTCCCCCGCTGCAGTTCCGCGACCCCAAGACGCAGGAGCCCACGGGCTACTGCGTGGAGATCAGCCAGGCCATCGCCCGGGACCTGGGCGTCCAGATCGAGTGGGTGGAGCTGCCCTTCGCCCAGCTCATCCCGGCGATGCTGGCCGGGCGGTTTGACTGGAGCGGCATCGGCCTTACCATCACTCCCGAGCGGGCCAAGTCCGTGCGCTTCGTGGACGAGCCCCTGTTCACCGAGGACTCGGTGCTGCTGATCCCCCGGGATGTCACCCTGAAGAGCCTGGACGACCTGAACAAGCCCACGGTGACCATCAGCAACCTGGTGGGCTCGGCCCAGGACGCCACGGCCCGGCTGCTGTGGCCCCGGGCGCGGTTCAAGCCCCTGCAGCAGCAGGAGGCGATGCTGGAGGTGGCCTCAGGACGCGCCCAGGCGTGTCTGGTGGCCGCGTGGGTGGCGGTGCCGTTCGCCGAGCAGAACCGGAACGTGCGGATCTGGGAGGGCGGGTCGGTCATCCACGACGTCAACGCCGTCATGCTGCCCCTGGGAGACGAGAAGACCGCCTACTGGCTGTCCAACTGGTTCCGCTACCACGGAGCCCATCGGCTGCCCGAGGGCCTGTGGAAGAAGTGGCTGGGAGAGTTCCTGGCCAAGATTCAGCGGTACAGCAAGCCCCGCTGAGGGCCGGGGTCGCGGGAGAGGCCGGATGCCGTACCAGTTCGAGTGGTACCTGGTGGCCCGCCACTGGCAGCCCATCGTCGTCGGAGCGCTGGTCACCTACTGGGTGGCGGTGGTCTCCATGGCGCTGGCGTCGGCATTCGGCCTCGCCCTGGCCCTGGCGCAGCGTGCGCCGGTGGTGGGCCGGGCGGCCCGGGTTTACGTCCAGCTGATGCGGGCCGTGCCCCTGTACGCGTTCTTGCTGTGGCTGTACTACGGGCTGTCGGTGGCCGCCGGGCTGACCCTGGGCCCGCTGGTGGCCGGCTGCCTGTCCCTGGGTTTGATCACCGCCGCCTACATGGCGGAAATCTACCGGGCCGGCCTGCGGGCGGTCGGCCGCGGCCAGGTGGACGCGGCCCGCGCTTTGGGCCTGTCGCCGGTGGCGGTGTACCGGGACGTGGTGCTGCCCCAGGCGGTGCGTGTCATCCTGCCGGCGGCCGCCAGCCAGTTCGTGGGGGTGCTCAAGGGGGCGGCCATCGTCTCGGTGGTCGGCGTCCCCGACCTGATGTTCTTCGCCAACTGGGCGTCGTTGCGCTACTTCAAGCCCTTTGAGTTCTACACGGTGGCGGGAGCCATCCTGGTGGGCAGCACGGTGCTGGTGGCCGGGGCCGTCGCGCTGCTGGAGCGGCGCCTGCGGGCAGGGCGCTGACGGAGGAGACCGTGGAGGGCGGGTTCCGGGCGGACCTGGTGCTGGCCGGCGGCCGGCTGCTGCTGGCCGGGCTGGGCGTGGCCGTGGGGGTGGCGGTGGCGGCCATGGCGGTGGCGGTGATTGTGGGGCTGGTGGTGGCCGCCCTGCGCCAGGCGCGGTCTCCCTGGCTGTGGGTCCCGGCCTTCGCCTACATCCAGCTGTTCAGGGGGACGTCGCTGTACGTGTTCATCCTGTGGGTCTACTTCGGGCTGGCCATGGCCACAGGGGTCGCTCTGCCGCCGGTGGGGGCGGCGGTGGTCTGCCTGGGGATGCTCCACAGCGCCTACATGGCCGAGATCTACCGGGCCGGGCTGTCGGCCGTCCCCCGCGGGCAGTTTGAGGCCGCCCGGGCGCTGGGGCTGTCCGGGTTCTCTCTCTACAGGGACGTGGTGGCGCCTCAGGCCCTGGCGGTGATCGTGCCGGCGGCGGCCAACCTGTTCGTGGACGTCCTCAAGGACTCGGCGCTGGTGGGGGTGGTGGGGGTGAACGACGTCATGCGGGTGGCCGACCGCCTCACACGGTTCTACTTCCGTCCCTTCGAGTTCTTCACCGCCGCGGCGGGACTGTACGTGGCGACGATCCTGGCTTTCTCCCATCTGGTGGCGCGCCGGCTGGACGAGCGGTTCGCCCCGCGCTCGTAGACCATGGCGAAGGTCCTGCGCATCGGGTTCGCGGCGCCCCTGTCGGGGGACCAGGCGCTGGTGGGAGTGCCCATGGCCCGGTGCGCCGAGCTGGCCCTGGAGCACGCCCGGCGCGCGGGCTGGCTGGGGATCCCGGTGGCCCTGGAACCCGTCGACGACCGGGCCGACCCGGCCACGGCGGCGGCGGCCGCCCGTGCGTTCGCCGCCGACCCGGCCGTGGTCGGGGTCGTCGGCCACAAGAACAGCGGTCCGTCGGCCGCCGCCGCTCCCGTCTACCACGCCGCCGGGCTGGCCCAGCTGACCCCGTCGTCCACGCGGCCGGACCTGAGCCGTCGCGGGTACCGGACCTTCTTCCGGCTGTGCGCCCACGACGGGGTGCAGGGCGCGGCGGCCGCCCGCGCCGCGGTGAGGCGCCTGGGCGCCCGGCGCCTGGCGGTGGTCCACGACGGCACGGGCTACGGTCGGCCCCTGGCCCGCGCGTTTGCCGCCGCCGCCCGGGCGCAGGGTGCCGTGGT
Source organism: Armatimonadota bacterium (assembly GCA_037440005.1). GTDB lineage: Bacteria > Sysuimicrobiota > Sysuimicrobiia > Sysuimicrobiales > Kaftiobacteriaceae > Calidihabitans. The sequence goes on from JBBIUY010000013.1 coordinate 52,803, forward strand.
GCTCGGCACCGTGCGGCTCTCTCCCGGAGCCGGCAGCCATCCCCGGGCCGCAGAACGCCTCGGGCGCCTGAGGCCGGAGCTGGTGTTCTTCGCCCTCACCGAGATCGACAGCGCCGCGCTCACCCGCGACCTGCGCGCCGCGGGCGTCCGGGCGCTGCTGCTGGGCACCGACGGAGGACCGGACTCCCGGTATCCCGCCCTGGCCGGCGCGGCCGGGGAGGGCGTCTACCACACCTACGCCGGCAGCGTCCTCGCAGGAGAGCCGGCTTGGGCTTTCGCCCGGGCCTGCCGGGAGCGGTTCGGCGAACCGCCCCCCTACGGCGCCGAGGTCTACGACGCCGCCAGCGTCCTGCTGGCGGCGGTGGCCGCGGCCGGAGGCGGAGGCAGGGCGGCGGTCCTTCAGGCCGTCGCCGGCACCGACCGGGTCGGCCTGACCGGGCGCATCCGGTTCGACCGGCGAGGCGAGAGAGTCTCCCCCCAGGTGACCCTCTGGCAGGTGCACCGGGGGGCCATGACGTTCCGGCTCCGCCTGGCCTGACGGGCTACAGCAGCAGCCACCCTCCGTCCACCACCAGGGTGTGGCCCGTGATGTACGACGCCTCGTCGGAACACAAAAAGACCACCGCCGCCGCCACGTCCTCGGGCCGGCCCAGGCGGCCCAGGGGGATCTTCTCCCGGGCGAACGCCTCCAGGCGGGCAGGGTCCACGACGGACCGGGTGAGCGGGGTGTCGATGGTGCCGGGGGCCACCGCGTTGACCGTGATGCCGTACGGGGCCAGCTGCACCGCCGCGGACACGGTCAGCATCCGCACGCCGGCCTTGCTCACGTCGTAGGGCACCATGGGGCGTGTGGACGCCACGAAGGACGACGTGCTGGCCAGGTTGACGATGCGACCGCCCCGCCCCCGGGCCGTCATGGCCCGGGCGGCGTACTGGGAGGCGAAGAAGGCGGCCTTCAGGTTCACCGCCATCTGCCGGTCCCACTGCTCCTCGGTCACGTCCAGGAAGGGGGTGACCTCGGCGATGCCGGCGTTGTTGACCAGGATGTCCGGGCCGCCCAGGACCCGCGCGCGCTCCACCAGGGCGGCCAGCTGGTCCAGCCGCGCCACGTCCGCGGGCACGGCCACCGCATGCCCGCCGCCGGCGACGATGGCCCGGGCGGTGACGGCGGCGGTGTCGGCCCGCACATCGGACACCACCACGGCCGCCCCCTCCCGGGCCAGGGCCAGGGCGATGGCCCGCCCGATGCCCTGGCCCGCTCCGGTGACGATGGCCACCCGGTCCCGCAACCGCATCGGCGCGCGAGGGGTCAGTACCGCGGGATGTCCCGGTACACCGGGACATCGCCCAGGGTCGGCCCGATGATGTCGTTGTACAGTTTCTGCAGCAGCCCCTTGCCCTTCCAGTACCGCAGCCAGGCGTTGACCCACATCCACCAGTGCAGATCTCCCCGGGGCAGCGCGTAGGCGCCGAACTCCAGGGCGAACGGCCGCTCGGGATTGAGGATCTTGGCGGTGGGGTTGTTCTTGACGAACGGGATCGCCAGGTAGGCCTCCACCACGCAGGCGTCGGCGCGCCCTGAGGCCACCTCCAGCATCGCCGGCTGCTGGTCCAGTTCCACCACCGTGGCCTTGGGGAACAGCCGCTTGGCCAGCTCGGCGGCGGTGGAGCCCGTCAGGGCGGTGACCCGGGCGCCGGACCGGTCGAACTCCGAAAAGTCCCGGGCGGTGCTGCGCGCCTGAACCATCAGGACCTGCTGGTAGGGAACGTAGGGGTCGGAAAACCACATGGACTTGGCCCGCTCGGGCCGGCCCACCAGGCCCACCGAGATCAGGTCGATCTTGCCCGCCAGCAGCGCCGGGATCAGGCCGGCAAAGTCCTGGTCCTGGATGTCCAGGCGCACCCCCAGGTCCCGGGCCATCTGGGTGAGCAGCTCCACATCGTAGCCCCGGGGCTGTCGGGTCTGCTCGTCCCGGTACATCTGGGGTTTGAACTGCAACGTCATCCCCACGATCAGCCGGCCCCGTCGGCGCACCACGTCCAGCAGCGACTCACCGGACGCCGGCGCCGCGGCGGCCGGGAGCGGGGCCACCAGGGATGCCGGGCCGCCCCACAGGGCAGCGGCGCCCGCGGACAGGGCGGCCGCCGACACGAAGCGGCGCCGGGTCAGGCGCGCGCTCTCAGACGGTGACTGACGCACGTTCCTCATCGGTCTCCCTCCTCGCAGTCTGAGGCAGACGGGCGATCTCCCGGCTCACCTCCCTTCTCGGTCAGATGCGCATCCGCCGCTCGAGCCGGGTCACCCCGTGGGAGAGGACCTGGGTGAGGACGATGAAGATCACCGCCACCACCGTGTAGAACTCGAACGGCCGGAAGGTCAGCGACACGGCCAGGTTGGCCTGCCGCACCAGCTCAAAGACGCCGATGATGCTCACCAGCGACGAGTCCTTCAGCATGCCGACGAAGTTGTTGCCGATGGGCGGGATGATGATCCGCAGCGCCTGGGGGAAGACCACGTCCCGGAAGGCCTGCAGGGGGGTCAGGCCCAGCGACAGGGCCGCCTCCCGCTGCCCCCGGGGGATCGCCCCGATGCCCGCCCGGTAGATCTCGGCCAGCCACCCGGCGTACTGCATGGACAGGCAGATGATCCCGGCGGTGACCGGAGGGAAGTTCACGCCCAGCATGATGGGCAGCCCGTAGTACAACCAGATGATGAAGACGAACAGCGGGATGGCCCGGAAGACGTTGATGTACAGCTGGGCGGCCAGGGGCACCAGCGGCAGCGGCGCCATCCGGAGCACGGCCACCACCAGGCCCAGGCCCAGGGCCAGGGCCATGGAGGCGGCGCTGATGTACACGTTCATGGCGAGGCCGGTGGCCAGCCAGTCCCACCGCTGCAGCACCGCGTCCCACTGGAACTGGAAGCGACTCACAGCACCGCCCGCAAGAACGCCTGGGTCCGGGGGTTGGCCGGGTGCTGCAGGATCTCCGGCCCCCCGGACTCGACCACAACCCCGTGGTCCATGAACACCAACTGGTCGCCCACCCGGCGGGCGAACCCCATCTCGTGGGTGACCACCACCATGGTCATCCCCTGCTCGGCCAGCCGCTCCATCACCCCCAGGACCTCCCCCACCAGCTCGGGGTCCAGGGCGGAGGTGGGTTCGTCGAACAGCATGAGCCGGGGCTGCATCACCAGGGCGCGGGCGATGGCCACCCGCTGCTGCTGGCCGCCCGAGAGGGTGGAGGGGTACGCCCGCGCCTTGTCGGCCAGCCCCACCGCCCGCAACTGGGCCAGGGCCAGCTCCTCCGCCTCGGACCGGCTCAGCCCCTTGACCCGGCGCAGGGCCAGGGTCACGTTGTCCAGCACGCTCAGGTGCGGGAACAGGTTGAACTGCTGGAACACCATCCCGATCTGCGTCCGCAAGAAGCGCAGGTCCGCCCGGGGGCCGTCCCCGCGCGCCCCCGGCCCGTACTCCCGGCCCAGGAAGACCAGACGCCCCTGCTGGGGCTCCTCCAGGAGGTTCAGGCAGCGCAGCAGCGTGCTCTTGCCCGAGCCGCTGGGGCCGAAGATCACCACATGTTCGCCCTGGCGCACCCGCAGGTCCACGCCCCGCAGCACGTGCAGCTCCCCGAACCGCTTGTGGAGGTTTTCCACCTGCAGGATGTCCTCCATGGCTAGGTGATCAGCCACCCGCCGTCCACCACCAGGGTGGTCCCGGTGATGTACCCGCTGCCCTCGGAGGCCAGGAACACCGCCGCGTGGGCGATCTCCTCCGGCCGGGCAATCCGGCCCAGGGGGATGTGGCGGAGCAGCATCTCCCGCCGCGCCGGGTCGGCCAGGGAGCGGGCGACCAGGGGCGTGTCCACCACTCCGGGGGCGATGGCGTTGACGGTGATCCCAAACGGCGCCAGCTCCAGGGCCATGGCTTTGGTGAGCATCCGCAGCCCGCCCTTGCTGGCCGCGTAGTGGGCCTGGTGGGGCAGGGCGACGTCGGCGTTGATGGAGGTGATGTGGATGATCCGCCCGCCCCGTCCGGCCCGCACCATCGCCCGCGCCACCGCCTGGCCGCACAGGAACGGGCCGGTGAGGTTGGTGGCCAGCACCCGGGCCCACTCGGCCTCGGGCAGGTCCAAAAAGGGCACCAGGGTCTCCACCCCCGCCGCGTTGACCAGGATGTCGATGCGGCCGAAGGCCTCCAGGACGTCGGCGACCAGGGCCGCCACCTGATCGGCCCGGGAGACGTCGGCGGGCACCGCCCGGGCCTGGCCGCCCGCGGCGGCGATGGCCGCGGCCGCCTCCCGGGCCCCGGCTCCGTTGAGGTCGGCCAGCGCCACCGCGGCGCCCTCCCGGGCGAACCGCCCGGCGATGGCCCGGCCGATGCCGGACGCCGCGCCGGTGACGATGGCCACCCGGCCGGTCAGCTCCACCGGCGGACGCCGCCGCGCGCGCGCCCTATCCCCGGACGGGGGCGGCGGCGAAGGCGCACAGGCGGCTCACCCCCTCCCGCAGGTCGTCCAGGCTGCTGGCCAGCGACACCCGCACGTACCCGTCGGCCCGCTCGCCGAACGCGCTGCCGGGGGCCACCGCCACCCCGCGCTCGCGCAGCAGCCGCAGGGCGAACTCGCGGGACGGAAGCCCGCTGCCGCGGATGTCCACCAGGATGTAGAAGGCGCCCTGGGGGGTGTACCGGTGCAGGCCGTGGGCCCGCAGGATCTCCACCACCGCGTCCCGCCGGGCGCGGTAGGCGTCCCGCATCTGCGCCACGCACTCCTGGGGTCCGTCCAGCGCCGCTTCGGCGGCCTTCTGGGCGACGGCCGAGACGCAGGAGACCAGGGGTTCCTGGATCTTGGCGATCACCCGGGAGATGTCCTCGCCGGCAATGACGAACCCCACCCGCCACCCGGTCATGGCGTAGGTTTTGCTGAGGCTGTGCACGCCGATGACCCGCTCGGGGTCCCACCGGGCGGGGCTGATGTGGCGGCCCTCGTACACCAGCTCCTCGTAGACCTCGTCGGCCAGCACGTACAGGCGGTGGCGGCGGGCGAACTCCACCAGGGCCGCCGCCCGCTCCGGCGGGAAGACGGCGCCGGTGGGATTGGCGGGGCTGTTGAGGACCAGCATCTTGGTCCGGGCGGACACCCGCGCTTCCAGGTCCTCCACCCGGGGGACGAACCCGTCCTCCGCCGGCAGCGGGTAGCCCACCGGGACCGCCTCCCGCAGGCGGGCCGCCATGGCGTAGTTGGGCCAGCCCGGATCGGGGACGAGGACCTCGTCTCCGGGGTCGAGGACAGCGATGAACGCCGCCGCCATCCCCTGCACGCCCCCCACCGTCACGGTGACCTGGCTCGGGCTGAGAGGATGTCCCCGGCGGTCGCCGTATCGGGCGGCGATCATCTCCCGCAACGACGCCAGCCCGGCGCTCGGCGTGTACCGGGTGAATCCGTCCCGGGCCGCCCGGGCCGCCGCCTCCACGATGTGGGGCGGGGTGGGAAAGTCCGGCTCGCCCACCTCCAGCCGGATGACTCCCGGCAGGGCCAGGGCCAGGTGCACGATCTCCCGGATGCCGGAGCCCGGCATCTGCAGGGGGGTGCGCGCCAGGGGCAGAAGGTCCACGGGGTCACCTCAGGGGTAGATCGGCACGTAGACCCGGGCGTCGATCTCCCGGACCGCCCGCTGTTCCCACGCCTTCCACTGGCGCCGGTGGTCCTGCCGGTCGGGGCGGTCGAAGACGGCCAGGGCCTGCTCGATGGAGGCCTCGTCCCTGATCTCGTAGACCGTCAGGTAGACCCGGTCGTCTCCGTTCCGCGACACGTACCGGGTGATCCGCGTGAACAGCGGGGCCAGGGGGGCCAGGGTGTCCAGGTAGTCGTGATGGTACCAGCGGTTGAAGGCCTCTTCCTGGGCGGGGTCCACGCGCAGGCGGACCAGCAGCAGCGGGCGGGCGTTCATCGGATCCGTCCTCCCTCCGTGTCCTCCGATCGCACCCGGGCGGCGACCTCGCGGATGAACAGGCGCATCGCCTCCAGGTGCTCGTCGGGTGTGGCGTGCTCGAACTGGCAGACGAAGTGGCTGACGCCCGCCCGGGCCGCCTCGCGGACACCGGCGACGACATCCTCCAGCGAGCCTGTCAGGGCCCCGGCCGCCGGGGCGGGGAAACGCCCGTCCTGGACGCCGGCGGAGGCCTGTCGACCGGCGGCCAGCAGCGGGCGCAGGTCCACCGTGCGCCGCAGGGTGACGTCCACGGTACGCCCTTCCCGGACGGCCAGCGCCCGCACCCGCTCCACCATGGCGGTGAGGCTCTCCCCGCCGATGTCGTCGGCGTGCCAGGCGTCGCCCAGCCGCGCGGCCCGGCGCAGCGCCGCGTCGGTGTAGCCCCCGACCCAGACGGGAGGCCCTCCGGCCTGGGCGGGGGGAGGGCCGAACAGGACGTTCGCAAACCGGTAGAACTCTCCGTGGAAGGCCGGCCGGGGGTGGGTCCACAGGACCCGCAGCACCCGGATTGCCTCGTCCAGGTGGCGGCCCCGGAGGCGGAAGTCGGCCCCCAGGGCCTCGAACTCTCCCGGGATCCACCCGGCTCCCACGCCCAGGATGACCCGGCCACCGGACAGCGCGTCCAGGGTGGCCACCTGCCGGGCGACCTCGACGGCATGGCGCAGGGGCAGGACCAGCACCGACGTGCCCAGCCGCACCCGCCGGGTGCGGCCGGCGACGAACGCGAGGGTGGTCAGGCACTCGAACAGCGTCCCGTACCGCGCCCGGTCGGCGGGGGGGAGCAGGTGGTCGCTGGCCCACACCGAGTCGTAGCCCAGCTGCTCGGCGGCCTGCGCCGCCTCCGCGATCCCGTCGGCGGTCGGGGGAGCCCCGAAGGGGAAGGTGGGCAGGCAGACCCCGTACTGCATCGCAAAACCTGGTTTCACGATTTAATGCAGCGTTATTCCACCCGACGGGCGCTGATCCCTTCCCGAAGAGCCCGGTCCCCGCCCGGAGCCGAACCGGTGAAGAGGAGTTTTGCGCTTCTCACACAAACTGCTTCTATGCGGGGGGACGGGGGGACGACCGGGGCCCCGCGAGGTGACGCGATGGCCAGAACCAACTACCAGATCCGCGCGGTGCAGCGGGCCCTGCACGTGCTGACCAGCTTCACCGCGTCCGAGCCGGAGATGTCCCTGTCGCGTCTGGCCAGCAAGACCCGATTGCACAAGGCGACCCTGGTGCGGATGCTGCGGTGCCTGGAGTCGCTGGGGTTCATCCGGCAGACCGAAGCCGGCCGCTACGAGCTGGGGGTGAAGGTCTTCGAGCTGGGCAGCGTCTACTACGTCACCCAGCTGAACGTCGAGCGGCTGGCGCGGCCGTGGATGGAGCGCCTGGTGGACCGCTGGGGGCTGACGGCCAACCTGGCCGTGCTGGACGAGGGCCAGATCGTCTACGTCGCCATCGTGGAGCCCAAGCGGGCCCTGCGGGTGCAGTTCTCGGTGGGCAGCCGGTTTGCGGCCCACTGCACGGCCCTGGGCAAATCGCTGCTCTCGGGGCTGGACGACCGGGAGGTGGACCGCATCGTGGCGCGGCGGGGGCTGCCCAGGATGACCGAGCACACCATCACCGACCCCGCCGAACTCAAGCGCCAGCTGGCCGAGGTCCGCGCCCGGGGGTACGCGGTGGACAACCAGGAGTCCATCCCCAACGTCCGCTGCGTGGGGGTGCCCCTGCGCGACCACCGCGGCCGCGTGGTCGCCGCCCTCAGCCTGTCAGGGTCCATCCTGGACCTGACCCCGGAGGCCATCCGCCCCGTCGCCTCGGACCTGCTGGAGGCAGCCGCCGCCATCACCCGGGCCATGGGCGGGTCGGCCGAGCCCCGGGTGGCCGGGCCGGGGCCGGCTGTGGAAGTTCCGGCGTCAGGAACCGCGCAGGGCCGGTAGGACGTCGTCGGCCAGGACCCGGACGGCCCGCAGGGGGTCGGGTCCCAGGGGCGGTCCGAAGGAGATGTGGGTCGCCCCGGCTTCCACCAGCCACCGGCATCGTCGCGCCACCTCGGCGGGCCCTCCGGCCACGCCCAGCGCCAGCATCGCCGGGGTGACCTTCCGGCAGGCCTCCTCCACGTTCCCCCGGCTCATGGCTTCCCGCACCGGGGAGAAGTCCTCCGGCTCGATGCCGGCGCGGCGCAGCAGGTAGGGCGCAAACGACGGACCGTAGTACGCGATCTTGCGGGCCAGGGCCTGCCGGGCGGCGGCGGGGTCGTCGTCCACCGAGCACCAGATGCAGGCCGCGATGTCCAGCTGACGCGGGTCCCGGCCGGCCCTGCGGGCACCGGCGCGGATCTGGTCCAGGGCCACCGGGAAGTGCTCGGGGGGAAACAGCAGCGGCAGTGCTCCGTCGGCCACCTCCCCGGCCAGGGTCAGCATCCGGGGGCTCATCCCGCCCAGGTAGAGGGGGACCTCCGCCGGCGGCAGCCGCAGGTAGGCCTCCTCCCGCCACCCCGGTCCTGCCCCGGGCTCGCGGGCGGGCCGGCCGCCCCGCAGCAGCGCCCGCACGGCCAGCACCGCCTCCCGGGTCCGCCGCAGCGGCTGCGGGCGGGAAAGGCCCGCCCACTCCAGAAACTCCCGGGCGCCGGCGCCCACCCCCAGCCGGAACCGTCCGCCGGAGACCTCGTGCAGGGTGGCGGCGGCCATGGCGATCTCGGCCGGATGCAGCGAGTAGGGGTTGACGATGGCCACCCCCAGCCCCAGGGTGGCGGTGCGGCCGGCCAGGTGGGCCAGCAGGACCGGGGCGCTGCGCAGAAACAGGTCGTGGGACACCCACAGCTGGTCGACCCCGGCCTGTTCGGCGGCGACGGCGATCTGCCCCAGCAGGGAGGCCGGGAGGTCGTTGTTCAGGCGGATGCTGACCGTGATCCTCCCCACCGCTCACCTCCGGCGACCGGATGCCCGCCGCCCCGGTGGCGTGTGCTTCGCGACTGTGGGCGGCGGTCCCTCCGGGAGAGGAGTTCGCCGTCGGGACGTGGAAATATCCGCCTCATCGTCCGCCATTTGATGAAACTCGGTTTTGCAGAAAGGGGGAATCCGATGAGGCTCCACGGCTGGCTGGCGGGAGGGCTGGCGCTGGCGGTGCTGGCCGTTGCGGCGTCGTTCCCTGCGGTCTCGGCCCCCGCGCCCCGCACCCTGGTCGTCGGCGTCGGCCACGACCAGACCACCCTGGACCCCGCCCGGGGCTACGAGATCGTGGGCGGCCTGGTGCACAAGGCCACCTACAACACCCTGGTGACCCTGGCGCCGGGCGACATCGGCACCATCGTCCCGGACCTGGCGGAGCGCTGGCGGGTCACCCCCGACGGCAAGACCTACGTGTTCACCCTGCGCCGGGGGGTGCGGTTCGTGTCGGGGAACGAGGTGACCGCCCAGGACGTCAAGTGGTCCTACGACCGGGTCAAGGGCATCCGGGGCAACCCGTCGTTCCTGTTCGACACCATCCAGGCCGTCGAGGTGCGCGACGCCCGGACCGTCGTCATCCGCCTGACCCAGCCCGACCCGGCGCTGCTGGCCAAGATGACCTTCGGCGCCTTTGCGGTCCTGGACAGCAAGACGGTGGAAGCCCGCGGGGGCGTGAGCGGCCCCGACGCCCGGGAGCGGGACCAGGCCCAGCGGTGGCTGGACCAGAACTCGGCGGGCACGGGTCCGTTCATCCTCCGGCGGTGGGTGCGGGAGTCGGAGGTGGTCGTGGAGCGCAACCCGAGCTACTGGGGCGGTCCGCCCAAGCTGGACCGGGTCATCTTCCGTCACCTGCCCCAGTCGGCGACCCAGAAGCTGGCCCTGGAGGCCGGGGACATCGACATCGCCCTGGAACTGAACGCCGAGCAGGCCCGGGCCCTGGCCGCCAACCCCAACGTGCAGATCGTCCGCGGCCCGACCACGGACCTGTTCTTCCTCCTGGCCAACCGGAATCCGGCCCTGTCGGGCGGGATCATGAGCAACCCCAAGGTCGTGCAGGCCATCCGCTACGCCATCGACTACGAGGGGATCAAGCAGCTGGCCGGCGGGGTGGGGATCACGCCGCCCACCCTGGTGGGGGTGGGGTTTGCCGGCGCGTGGGATGAAAGCCGCGCGCCGCGCCGGGACGTGGCGCGGGCCAGGCAACTGCTGGCGGAGGCCGGCTATCCCAACGGGTTTGAGATCGAGCTGGAGTACGCCACTAAGCTGGGACGCAGCGGGGTGGAAATGGACCTGCTGGCCCCCAAGATCCAGGCCGACCTGGCCGAGGTGGGCATCCGGGTGCGCCTCAAGCCCGGGGACCTGCAGACGACCCTGGCCAACTATCGGGCCGGCAACGAAGCGTTCGGCCTGTGGCTGTGGGGGGCCGACTTCCCCGACATCAACGACCGCCTGGCCTTCCTGCCCAACGGGATCGTGGGCAAGCGGGCCGGCTGGACCGACGAGCGGGCCGACGACCTGATCAAGTCCCTGCGGGACCAGGCGATGGTGGAGACGGACCCGCGGCGGCGGGCCCAGATCTGGGACAGGATCCAGGCGTACCTGGTCGAGAACAGCCCGTTCGTGCCCCTGATCCAGCCGGTGGCGCAGGTGGCCCTGCGCCGGACGGTGAAGGGGTATGTGTTCAACAACCAGTTCCGGGTGCAGCCGTTCCTGCTGAGCAAGGACTGAGGGTCGCCGGACACCGGACGGGCGGCCCGCCGACCGGCGGGCCGCCCGCGCGTCTGGGGCCGACGGGCACCGGCCGATGGGCATCGCCTCCCTCGTCGCACGGCGCATCGCCGTCAGCCTCCCCCTGATGGTGGGGCTGACCCTGGTGGTCTTTCTGGTGTCGCACCTCCTGCCCGGCGACCCGGTGGCCGCCCACCTGGGCCAGCGGTCCATGGAGCACCCGGAAATCGTGGCGGCGTTCCGCGCCCAGTGGGGGCTGGACCAGCCCCTGCACGTGCAGTACCTGACCTTCCTGCGCAACCTGCTGCGGGGCGACCTGGGGGTCTCCATCAAGACCAAGGAGCCCGTGCTCGAGGACCTGGCCCGGCACTTCCCCGCCAGCGTGGAGCTGGCGGTGGCGGCGGTCCTGATCAGCGCCGCCGTCGGCATCCCGCTGGGCGTGCTGGCCGCCGTGGGCCGGAACCGCTGGGTGGATCACGTGGCGCGGGCCGTCTCCCTGGTGGGCGTGTCGGCGCCGGTCTTCTGGCTGGCCCTGGTCGGCCTGTACGTCCTGTACCTGCGGCTGGGCTGGCTGCCGGGCCCCGGGCGGCTGGACGTGGGGATGCCCGAACCGCCGCGGGTGACCGGCCTGCTGACCGTGGACGCCCTGCTGGCGAACGATATGGCCGCGTTCCGGTCGGCTCTGGCGCACCTGGTGTTGCCCGCCCTCGTCCTGGGCAGCGCCACCACCGGCCTGATTACCCGCATGACCCGCTCCAGCATGCTGGACGTGCTGGGCAGCGACTACATCCGGACCGCCCGCGCCAAAGGGCTGGGGGAGCGAGTGGTCCTGTTCCACCACGCCCTGCGCAACGCGCTGGTGCCCACCGTCACCGTCCTGGGTCTGTCCCTGGCGGACATCATGTCCGGAGCCGTCCTCACCGAGACCATCTTCTCCTGGCCCGGCGTGGGCCGCTACGCCTTCGGGGCCGCCATTAGCCTGGACTTTCCCGCCATTTTAGGCGTCACGCTGCTGGTGGCCGCGGTGTTCACCCTGGCCAACCTGGCCGTAGACGTGGCGTACCTGGTCCTGGACCCGCGCCAGCGGGCGTGGGGGTGACCGGCGGTGCCGCTGCCGGCCGCCGACGCCCACGCCGGACCGCCGGCCGCCCCGCAGGCCGAGGCGCTCCCGCTGGCGGGGGCGGTCCGCGCGTCGACAGCAGGCCGCCTGCTCCGGCGGAACGCCCTCACGGTGGCGGGGGCCGCCGTCGTCGCCGGGTGGGTGGCCGCCGCGGTCGCCGCTCCGTGGGTGACGCCGTACCCGCCGCTGCAGCAGAACCTCCGGGAACGCCTGCGCCCTCCCGACGCCCGCCATTTCATGGGGACCGACGAGCTGGGCCGCGACATCTTCAGCCGGGTGATCTACGGCGCCCGCATCAGCCTGCCGGTGGGCGCGGTGGTGGTGGCGTCCTCCACCGCCATCGGGACGGTCCTGGGGTCGGTGGCGGGGTACTGGGGCGGGCTGTGGGACGCCGTCCTCATGCGCCTGACGGACCTGGTGATGGCCTTTCCCCCCATCATCCTGGCCATGGCGGTGGCGGCGGCTCTGGGACCGGGGATCCAGCACGCCGCCCTCGCGCTGGTGGTCGTGGCCTGGCCGTCGTATGCCCGGGTGATGCGGGGGCTGGTGCTGTCGGTGAAGTCCCAGGAGTACGTGCTGGCGGCCCGGGCGGTGGGCGCCGGCGAGGGCCGCATCCTGCTGCGGACCGTGCTGCCCAACTGCCTGGGACCGGCGGTGGTGATGGCGACGCTGGACCTGGGACGGGCGATCCTCATCTTTTCGGGGCTGAGCTTTTTGGGCCTGGGAGCCGTCCCGCCCGCCCCCGAGTGGGGCGCGATGGTGGCCGGAGGCATCAACGCCTTCGACCAGTGGTGGGTGTCGGGGTTCCCGGGCCTGGCCATCCTCAGCGTCGTGCTGGCGTTCAACTTTCTGGGCGACGGCCTGCGGGACGCGCTGGACCCGCGCCTGCGGGGCGCCCCCTGAGCCGCATCGAGAGGAGGACGATCCGGTGACCGTGGACTACGCGGCCCGCCTGGCGCGGGTGCGGGAGCAGATGGACCGTCTGGGCGTCGAGCTGGTCTACCTGCCGCCGGGCGCCAACGCCCAGTGGCTGCTGGGCCTGCGCCGGGAGCGGCCCAGCTATACCCATATCCTCTACCCCGGGGGGTGGCTGTACGGCGCCTTTGTGGGGCTGGAGCGGGGACCGGTCCTGGCGCTGCCCCGCATGGTGGCCGAGTTCGACCTGCCCGGCGTCCCCGGGGTGGAGACCCGGGTCCTGCCCGACCGGGGAGACCCCGACGCCCTGCTGCGGGAGATCCTGGGCATGTTCTCCCTGCGCCGCCGCGCGGTGGCGGTGGAGGACCGCGCGTGGGCCAGCTTTCTCCTCCACCTCCAGCGGGCGCTCCCGGGCGCCACGGTCACGGTCGCCTCGGAGGTCTTCTCCCCCCTGCGCATGGTCAAAGACGAGCAGGAGCTGGCGCTGATGCGCCGGGCGGCGGAACTGGCGGACCAGGTCATGGGGGACGTCCTGCCGCGGCTGCGGGTGGGGGTGAGCGAGCTGGAGATTCTGACCGAGGTCGACTACCAGCTGGCCCGGCGGGGCGCCGAGGCCACGTCCTTTCCCACCAGCCTGTACATCATCAACCCCCGCCGCCGGGGCGCCATGGTGGAGGTCAAAGGACGCAGCACCCACCCCATCGAGCCCGGCACGGCGGTGCCCTTCGACTTCGGCGCCGTGTGGGAGGGCTACTGTTCGGACTTCGGCCGCACCGTGTGGGTGGGCGAGCCTCCGGCGGAATACCGCCGGACCCACGATCTGGTGATGGCGTCCCAGGCCGCCGGCATCGCCGCCCTGCGGGCCGGGGCGCGGGCCGAGGAGGCGGACCGGGCCGCGCGGCGGGTCATCGAGGACGCCGGCTACGGGGCGGGGTTCCGCCACCGCCTGGGCCACGGCATCGGGATGGACGTGCACGAACCGCCGTTTTTGACCGCCGGCGACCAGACGGTCCTGCAGCCCGGCATGTGCTTTACCGTGGAGCCCAGCATCATCCTCGACGACCGGTGGATGGTGCGGGTGGAGGACGTGGTGGTGGTGCGGTCGGGCGGCGGCGAGCCCTTGAACACCTTCCCCCGCGACCTGCTTGTGGTGGCGTAAGCCGTGGAGGTCGGCGTCGTCCTCCCCACCGCCGGGCCCAAGGCCACGGTGGAGAACGTGGCCACCGTCGCCCTCTGGGCCCAGGAGCTGGGGTTCGGGTCGGTGTGGGTCACCGACCACGTCATCCTGCCCGAGCGGGTGGAGTCGTGGTACCCCTACCGCTCCCACGGGCGGTGGGACTACCCGTCCGACACCCCCTGGATGGACCCCCTGCTGGCCCTTCTCTACGCCGGCACGGTGGCCCCCTCGCTGCGGCTGGGCACGTCGGTCCTGGTGGCCCCGCTGCGCCACCCGGTCCTGCTGGCCAAGCAGATCGCCACCCTGGACGTGCTGTCCGGGGGGCGGGTGATCCTGGGGGTGGGGGCGGGGTGGATGCGGGAGGAGTTCGCGCTGGTGGGGGCGTCGTTTGCCGACCGGGGGCGGCGGGTGGTGGAGATGGTGGAACTGATGCGGGCTCTGTGGACCGGCCGGACCGTGCACTTCGAGGGTCGCTACTACCGGGTCCACGGTGCCCGGATGCACCCCCGTCCGGCCCAGGACCGGATCCCGGTGGTGTGGGGTGGGCACTCGGAGGCGGCCCTGCGCCGCGTGGCGCGGGTGGGGGACGGCTGGCACCCCACCCAGATTCCGCTGGACCAGCTGCGGGACGGCGTGCGCCGGCTGCGAGCGCTGTGGGAGGAGGCCGGACGAAATCCGGCTGCGCTGCTGGTGGTGGCCCGCCCGGGGACTACCTACCCGATCACCCCGCAGACCCACGCCGCGCACCTGGAGATCGGAGTGACCCACCTGATCGCCGACACACCCCTGCGGGACCCCGGCATGGCGGCCCTGCGGGAGGAGATGGAGCGCGTGGCCGAGGTGTGCGGGCTGCGCGCGCGGTGAGCCGTGCGCATCGCCCGGGTGGAGGTCTTCCGGCGCACGTACCCGGTGCGGGGCGGGCGGTTTGCCATGTCCGGAGGACGCGCCGCCACCCACATGGACAGCACCCTGGTGAGGCTGACCACCGACGAGGGGCTGGCCGGGTGGGGGGAGGTCTGCCCGCTCAGCCCCGCCTACATCGCCGCGTCGGGGGAGACGGCCCGCGCGGCGCTGGCCCTGCTGGCGCCGGCGGTCCTGGGGCTGGACCCCCGGCAGCCCGAGATGGTCTACGCCGGCATGGACGCCGCCCTGCGCGGTCACGGCTACGCCAAGTCGGCCCTGGACATGGCGTGCTGGGACCTGGCCGCCCGGGCCGCCGGCGTCCCGCTGGCCGCGCTGCTGGGAGGGGTGTTCCGGACGGAGGTGCCGGTCTACGCGGGCGTCAGCCTGGACTCTCCCGAGCGGATGCGGCGCGACGCCGCCGCGCTGTGGAAGGAGGGGTACAGGCGCATCCAGCTGAAAGTGGGCGGGTCCTGGCGCGACGACCTGGAGCGGGTGCGGGCCTGCCTGGAGGCGCTCGCCGGTGCCGACGCGGTCATCGTGGACGCCAACGGGGGGTGGCCTCTGCATGAGGCCGTGCAGGCGGCCGCCGCCCTGGACGACCTGCCGGTCTTCCTCGAACAGCCCTGCGCCGACCTGGACAGCTGCGCGGCGGTGCGGCGCGCGAGCCGCCGGCCGATGGTGCTGGACGAGAGCCTGGACTCCCTGGACGCCCTCCTGCGGGCCCGGCAGGCGGGGGTGCTGGACGTGGCCCGGATGAAGCTGGCGCGGGTGGGCGGCATCTCCCGGGCGCGGCTGCTGCGGGACCTGTGCGCCGCCTGGGGGGTGGCGGTGACGGTGGAAGACGCCGGAGGAGGGGAGGTTGCCGCTGCGGCCCTGCTGCACGTGGCGGCCAGCACACCCCCGCCGGCGCTGTTCGACACCTACCTGCCCACGGCGCTGGCCGCCGGGCCTGCGAGCGAGGCGGTGCGGGCCGCGGGCGGGTCGGCCCTGCTGCCCGCCGGACCGGGTCTGGGCGTCGCCCCCGCCGGCGCCCAGGTCGGTCCGCCCGTTCTGGTCGCGCGCTGAAACCTCCGAGCAGTC
>JBBIUY010000014.1:0-64031 GCA_037440005.1 Armatimonadota bacterium
AACCTGCTCAAGGCAATCCGCCAGATCGTCGAGCAACAAGGCGCCGACCAGCCCTACCTCATCTCCATCGGCGAGCGGGCCGAGGCGATCGTGCGCGCCTTCGAGGAACGACAGATCACAACTCAGGAAGCGCTTCGCCAACTTGTTGAGGGACCTGTCCGGGAGTGCGAGGAGGCCGAAGCGAAGCAGAAGACGACCGATCTTTCCGCGGAGGCATTCGCGATCTACTGGATTCTCAGCCGCGAGGGAGTATCTGATGGTGAAGCGACGGCACGCCGGATCGCGGGCGTTCTCGAGCGCTTTCCCCACTGGCGCGTCAGTGAGCACCACGAGCGCGAGGCGCGCAAGGGAATCTACAAAGCCCTTCTCGACACGGGCGTTAGCGATCCGGTCCCGATCGCCGAGCGGTTCCTGAATCTCCTACGGAGATCCTGAGGATGACGCGATCGAGGAACAGTCAGGAGTGGCGACCTCTAGAGCACGAAGTCCCGATCGAGCTCTTCAAAGCGGAAGTTCGAGAATGGGCAAAGCGTATCGGGGTCAAGGCTCCCGAGATCCACATTCGAGCAATGAAGCGGAAATGGGCGAGCTGCTCGTCCAACGGTCGCCTCACGTTTGATGCGGCGATCCTGAACCAGCCGGCGAGATTTCGCGCCGAGGTAATCGTTCACGAGCTCTTGCACCTCAAACTGCCCAACCACGGCCGGCTGTTTCGAGCGCTCCTCCGGTCCTACCTGGCGCGCTATTGACCGCTTCGCGGAGCGCATGCGTGACGCCCTGTCGCGCCTCGTTCATCGGCTTCAGCGGCACGTCCCTCGAGCTCGAAGACCGCAACACCCGTCTGGTCTTCGGCGACTATATCTCAGTCTACGACGTCCAGCGCGTGATCAAGGACCAGGCCACCGTGCCGCTCTAACCGCAGACTGGCCGCGGCTACGCCGATCGCTACTTCGGGCTGCTGGAAGCCCTGGAGGCGCTTTCGGACGGCCGGTGGACCTGATCGTCGCCTCCGCCATCAAGAACTCCTATTCCCACGAGTCTATCGACAAGACCAGGGCGTTGCTGATGCGGCTTGAAGAGAAGGAGCTGGGTTATGACCCTTAGCGAGCATCTGCGGGAGAAGCGCGACAACATCCTGCGCACCTGCGCGAAATACGGGGCGCGCAACGTGCGGGTGTTTGGCTCGGCGGCGCGCGGTGAGGCCGACGAGAAAAGCGACCTGGACTTCCTCGTTGAGCTTGAGCCGGGCCGCACTCTTTTTGATTTAGGAGGCCTCCAGTACGAGTTGGAGGAGCTGCTGGGATGCCGGGTAGGCGTGGTGACGGAGCGAGCGCTAAAAAAGAGGATCCGCGACCGTGTCCTTCGGGAAGCGGTGCCGGTATGAGAGATCCTAAGGAAAGGCTACGGGATATCCTCCAGGCGATCGCAGCAATTGGGCGATACCACCACCGGGGCAGGGCTGCTCTTGAGCAGGACGAGATGCTCCAGGTAGCGCGGCCCTCAAGAGACGCCAGTGCGCTCTGGCACGTCCCGACTTTGGCGCTAGTTCGCCGAACGTCTTGAAGAACCTGGCCTCCGCGAACTTCCCGTCAGCGAGGGGGACCGCCTCCCAGTCTCCCTGAGCGCCGCCCACGCCCACTACGTCCATAGCGCCCCTCCTAGCGTAGCTAGTGCGTGGCGCAGCAAAGTTGACAGTTAACCGATGTAATTATAGCATAGAAAAAAAGGATGATGTAAATGCGGCATCAGGATCTTGGTCGTCGCATCGCCCGGGCGCGGGAGCGCCGCGGTCTGACCCAGGCGCAGCTAGCCCAGGCCGTCGACCTTTCCCAGTCGGCCATCTCCCGCATCGAGTCGGGCGTGCGCGCCGTGGACTCCCTCGAGCTCGCCCGCATCGCGGCGGAGATTGGGGTCTCAGTCCTCGAGCTCCTGGAGGAGCGCCCCCTCCCTGACGAACTCCTGGCCTTCGCCGGGCGCCTTCAGGCGGCGCGAGCCCCCGGCGCCGTCGATCGAGCTCGCCGGCGCGTGACCGAGCTCTTGGAGCTCCACCGACTCCTCTCGGACCTGGGCGTTCCCCCAGAGCGAGCCCCCGAGATCCCCATAAGCCCGTTGTCCCGAGGGGGTCGAGCCATCGACCAGGGCGCGGAGCTGGCCCGTCGTGCCCGCACACATCTTGGCCTCGGGGACGAACCCCTCCCGGACCTCGTCGAGCTGCTCGAAGAGCGCCTCGGCGTCCATGTCGCGGTGGAGCCCCTCCCGGAAGGAGTGGAGGGGCTCTGTATCCGGCTCGAAGATTTCTGTCTTGCCCTCGTCCGGAGCCAGCCTGTAGTCGGGCGCGAGCGGTTCACCCTGGCCCATGAGCTCGGACACCTGCTTGCAGGCGACGCCGAGCCGTTGCACCTCGACGAACAGCTCTTCGGCCAGGGTCTCCAGGAGATCCGGGCCAATGCCTTCGCGGCCCACTTCCTCATGCCCGAAGCGGGCCTTCGGAAGCGAGTCCGCGGGCGCTCCGTCGATGGCCAGGTGGTCTGCGAGCTGCAGTATGCCTTCGGGGTGAGCCTGGAGGCGCTCCTCTGGCACCTGAGGAACCTCAGCCTCATCGACGAGCCCACCCAGCGGGAACTCCAGGCGTCAGGCCCCAAGGCCCTCGCCCTGCGATACGGCTACCTCACCGATTGGGAGGCTTCCTACCGGGTAAGGCCTCCGAGGCGACCCCCGGCCCGCCTTCTGCGCCGAGCGGTTCA
This sequence comes from Armatimonadota bacterium, assembly GCA_037440005.1. Lineage (GTDB taxonomy): Bacteria > Sysuimicrobiota > Sysuimicrobiia > Sysuimicrobiales > Kaftiobacteriaceae > Calidihabitans. The sequence continues at coordinate 2,745 of JBBIUY010000014.1, forward strand.
GGCCTACGTCCGCGGCCTCATCGGTGTGGAGGTACTGGCAGACCTGCTCGGTAGGGATCCCGAAGATGTTCGCCGCGACCTGGAGGACGCCGGGATCGGGCCCGCGACCTGGCCGGAGGACACCGCCCCCGCTTGAGCAACCAATTTGTGTTCGACGCGGGGCCCCTGTCGGCCTTCGCGCGCGTCGGACGGCTCGACCTCCTGGCTGGACGCTATGCGGGGAGGGCCCTGTGGACGGTGGAGGTCCGCGAGGAGATCCAGCGCGGCACCGCCAGGTTCCCTTCGCTCGGTGAGGCCCTGCGGGCGGACTGGCTTGGGACGCCCGTCCGGATGACGGATCCCATGGACCTCCTCGAGATCGAGCGCCTGCGCCGAGCCCTGGGCGGTACCGGGGAGGAGCCACTGCGCCATCTGGGGGAGGCGGCCACGCTGGTACTGGCACGGCGCGAGGCCGCAACTGCGGTGCTCGACGACCGCGACGCTCGTCGCCTGGCTAACGCACTGGGCATCCCTCTTGTGGGGACCCTCGGCATCCTTCGTGCGTGTGTCCGCGACGGCACACTCTCCCGCGACGAGGCGTGGACAATCGTCCGTGCGATGATCGCGAGCAGCATCCGTTTCCCCGCGGACGTCGGGCCAGACTGGCTCAGCTGAGCCGATCCTGGCTCCCTGCGCCCGGTAAGCTCCGACCTAGTTTGTCCCGTCAAAGCTGGTTTGGTGATCCTCGCCGAAGTCGATGGCCTGCGCTGGGTCTTGGGTGAATCCGCGATTCGAGCGAGCAATTCGTGCTGTTCATCGTCCACCACATGCGGCTCACGGTGTTCTACTGCCCCAGCCTCGCACGATACACCTGGACAAACCCATGCGGGGCTACACCCACAGGCGGACCTACCAGCCGACCGCGTACGATAGCCGGCGGGGGTCGGCGGCGGCGGCCACCACGCCCTCGGCGGGGTCGCGCAGGGCCGCGCAGACCCCGCCCGCCTGCGGCGTCCACTGCGGCCACAGGTCCACCCGGTGGCCCCGGGCCTGCAGGCCGGCGCGGGCCGCTTCGGGGATGCGCGCTTCGGCCCGCACCAGTCCCGGCTCGTAGCGGTGGGGGTGGGTGGAGGCCGGGAAGCTGTAGGTGGCGACCCGGGCCGCCTCCACCGCCTCCTGGGGGTCCGTCCCGTACTCGATGAGGTTGAGGAGAAACTGCAGCATGGCCTGGGGCTGCACGTCGTAGCCGGGCGTCCCGAAGGCCAGGACGAATCCGTCCGGGCGGGTCACCACGGCGGGGCTGGGGGTCAGCCGGGGGCGCTTGCCCGGCGCCACGCAGGCGGGGTGGGAGGGGTCCAGCCAGGACTGGCTGCCCCGCGGCGAGATGACGATCCCCAGCCCCGGCACCAGAGGCGTCTCCAGCACGCCGTCGCTGGGCGTGGCGGAAAAGGCGTTGCCGTCGCTGTCCACCACGCACACGTAGCTGGTGTCGGCAGCTCCCTCCCGCCCGCCGGCCCTGCGGGGTGCGGGAGGGGGAACCGGGGCGGCGGGGCGTCCGGCGTCCCCCGGCTCCGGCATGCCGGCAAACGCCCGGCGGGGGTCAATGCGCGCGCGCCATCTCGCGGCGTACTCCCTGGACAGCAGGACGTCCACCGGCACCGGCACGAAGTCCGGGTCCCCGTAATACGCGTGGCGGTCGGCAAAGGCGGCCAGCAGCGCCTGCAGGATCAGGTGGAGGCTGTCGGCGGAGTTGTGGGGGAGTGAGGCCAGGTCGTAGCCTTCCAGGATGTTGAGGGCCTGCAGGAGCACCGGGCCCTGGCACCACGGCCCGCACCCGAAGACGTCGTAGCCCCGGTAGGTGGTGCGCACGGGAGGCTCTTGCCGGACAGTAAAGCGGGCGAGGTCGTCGGTGGTCAGCAGTCCTCCTTCTTGCTGGCAGAACGCGGCCAGCTGCTGGGCGATGTCGCCGCGGTAGAAGCGGTCGCGCACCGCCTGCAGGCCCACCGCCCGGGAGGTGGTCGTGCCCTCGGCCTCCACCAGCAGGCGCAGGGTGGCGGCCAGGTCGCGCTGGACCAGGACCTCGCCCACCTGCGGCAGGCGGCCGCGGGGGAGGTAGACGGCGGCGGTGGACGGCCAGCGTTGCAGCGCGGGCGCCGCGGAGGTCAGGTTGTCGCGGAGGAACCGGTTGACGGGGAACCCCCGCTCCGCTAGCTCGATGGCGGGGGCGGCGACGTCGGCAAAGCGCATGGTGCCAAAGGCCGCCAGGGCTTCCACCCACGCGTCCAGGGCGGCGGGGACCACGCTGGCCAGGATGCCGCCGGAGATGTCCCCGCCGCGGCGGAGGAGCTCGTCCACCGTGGCCGCCTGGGGCCAACGTCCCAGGCCGCTGATGGTGGCCACCTGGCCGTTCGCGCGGCGCACCACGATGGGCGCCACCCCTCCCAGGTTGGTCATGTCGGGCTGCACCACGTTCAGGCACAGGCCGGCGGCCACGCCGGCGTCCACCACGGTGCCGCCGGCCTCCAGGATCCGGGCGGCGGCCTGGCTGGCCAGGTGGTGGCCGGAGGCCACCGCGTAGCGGCGCCCCATCACGGGCGGGCGCAGGGTCGGAAGAGGTCGCAACTCGATCACGGCGCGCGTCCTCCGTTGTGGGTCGGTTCGGCCGCGAGATCCGGGGGAGGCGGCAGGGGCGCCGCCTGCTGGACGGCGGCCGCCACGGCCAGCACGGTCCGGTCGGCGTGGTGCGGGCCGACGACCTGCAGCCCCACCGGCAGCCCCGAGGCCGTCCGGCCGGCCGGCACCGAGACGGCGGGCATCCCGGTGAGGTTGAAGGGGGCCACGGGCTGGATGCGCCGGCGCAGGGCCTCCCAGGAGCCGCTGGCGGCGGCCGCCTCAGCCGGCGGGGCCTCGCGGAGCATGGTGGGCAGCACCAGCACGTCCACCTGCTCAAACAGCGCGCCGACCTGCCGGGTGATCAGGCGCTGCACGCGCCGGGCCTGCACGTACTGCGCCGCGGGGACGGCCAGGCCGGCCAGCAGCAGTTCGCGGACGGTCGCGCAGTAATCAGGCAGGTGGTCCCGCAGGAAGCTCCGGTGGTAGGCCGCCGCCTCCGCCAGGCACAGCGTCCACCAGGCCGGGACGACCTCCCGGGCGTGGGGCAGGCTCACCTCCACCACCTCGCCCGCCACCGACTCCAAGACCTGTACGGCGCCCCTGACGACGTTGAGGAACTCCGGGGAGGCGTCCTGGGGGTCCCAGAAGGCGGCCACCACCCCGACCCGCAGCTGGTCCAGCCGCTCGACGGCGCCGCGAGAGGGCGGGGCTGCCATCGTCTGCCGCGTCGTGGGGTCCAGCGGGTCGGGCCCGGCGATGGCGTCCAGCAAGATGGCCGCGTCCTCGGCGGTGCGCGCCATGGGGCCCACGTGGTCCAGCGACCAGGACAGGGGCACCACCCCCGCCCGGCTGACGGCGCCGTAGGTGGGCTTGAGCCCGACGATCCCGCAGTGGGCCGCCGGGCCCCGGATGGACCCGCCCGTGTCGGTGCCCAGCGAGCCAAAGCACAGGCCCGCCGCCACGGCCGCCGCCGACCCGCTGCTGGACCCTCCGGTGAACCGGCTCGGGTCCCACGGGTTGCGGGGCGGGCCGTAGTCGGGGTGGATGCCGCCGAAGGCGAACTCGCTCATGTTCAGCTTGCCCAGCAGGACCGCGCCCGCCTCGGCCAGTCGGCGCACCACCGTGGCGTCGGTGGAGGGCACCCAGTCCCGCAGGACCCGGGAGCCGCACGTGGTCCGGATACCCGCGGTCGCGAAGATGTCTTTGAGGGCCAGCGGCACCCCGTGCAGGGGTCCGCGCCAGCGCCCGTGCATCAGCTCGTCCTCCGCCCGGCGCGCGTCGTCCAGGGCCCGGTCGGCGGTGACGGTGACGAAGGCGTTGAGCCGCCGGTCCGTCCGCTCGATGCGCTCCAGGCACGCACGCGTCACCTCGACGGGGGAGACCCTGCGGGCGCGGATCTCCCGCGACAGGTCGGCCAGGCTGAGGCGGGTGGGCGAGGGATCGGTCATGGCAGGGCGTCCTGGGGCCGGTCGGCGGCCGGCGGATCGTCGGGTGGCAGGGCGACGGCGAACAGAACCTCCGCGTCCGCCAGTCCCTGCGCCACCAGGGCGGCCAGGCGGTCCAGGGCGTCAGGGTCGAGGGTCGCGCCGACCTGCTGCGCCGCGGCGGCCGCGATTTCCCGCGCCCGGAAGTCCCGGTCCGACTGCGCCGTCATCGGTCGTCCCTCCTTCTCCGCCTGCGCGCCTGCGGGGAGACCCGTCCGGGCCGGGAAGACATCCGCACCGGCGTCCTCACAGCTGGCCGCGCAGGCGCGGGTCGAGCACGTCCCGCAGCCGGTCCCCGATCAGGTTGAAGGCCAGGACCACCAGGGTGATCGCCAGCCCGGGCAGGGTGGGCATCCACCACGCCTGCCACACCACTTCCTGGGACTCGCCGAGCATCTGGCCCAGACTGGGCGTGGGGGGCTGGATCCCCAGACCCAGAAAGCTGAGCGCGGCCTCCCAGATGATCACCACCGGCAGCTGGAGGGTGGCCAGGACCAGCGTGGTGGGGAGGACGTTGGGCAGCACGTGGCGCAGCAGGATCCTCCTCTCCGACGCGCCGGCCGCCCGGGCCGCCGTCACGAACTCGCGCTCGGCCAGGGCCAGCACCTCGGCGCGGATCACCCGGGCGTAGGTGGGCCACCCCGCGACGGCGAGGACCAGGATGATCTGGGCGAGCCCGGTCCCCAGCACCGCCACGACGGCGATCATGAGCAGCAGGGTGGGAATCGCCAGCTGGGTGTCCACGACGCGCATCAGGACCAGGTCCAGCCACCCCCGGCGGAACCCGGTGACCAGCCCCGCCACCAGGCCCGCGGCGGCGGACAGGGGCACCACCGCCAGGCCCACCAGCAGCGAGATGCGCAGCCCCACCACCAGGCGGCTGAGGATGTCCCTCCCGAGCTTGTCCGTCCCCAGCAGGTGCAGCTGGCCGCGCACGGGCGTCAGCGACGGCGGGTGCAGCGTCAGGCTCAGGTCCTGGGCGGAAGGGTCGTAGGGCGGGACCCAGGACAGGCCGAAGCCGGCGACGACCACCGCGCCGAGCAGCGCCACCGCCACCGCGCCCGACGGCCGGCGCAGCAGGCGGGCGGCCGGCGAGGGCCGCCTAGGCCCGCGCTGCGGTTGCGCGAAGGCGAGGGTCCACCCAGCCATAGAGCAGGTCGATGACGAAGTTCACGGTCAGGAACACGGCGGCCCCCACGATGGTGACGCCCTGCACCACCGGAAAGTCCCGGGCCAGCACCGCCTGCACCGCCAGCCGCCCCATCCCGGGCCAGGCGAAGATGGACTCGACGATCACCGCGCCGCCCAGCATGCGGCCGAAGTCCATCCCCAGCACCGTGAGGATGGGCAGCAGCGCGTTGCGCAGCCCGTGCCGCACCAGCACCGCGCGGGAACTCAGCCCCTTGGCCCGGGCGGTGCGGACGTAGTCCTGGGCCAGGACCTCCAGCAGACTGGCCCGGGTCAGCCGGCTGATCTGGGCGCCGTAGAAGCCGCCCAGGACCACGGCCGGCATCACGAGGTGGGCGAGGCCGCCGTACCCGGAGATGGGCAGCCAGCCCAGGTGAACTCCGAAGACGATGATGAGCAGCAGCCCCAGCCAGAAGCTGGGCACGCTGGTGCCCAGCAGGGCCGCCGTCATGGCAGCCGTGTCCCACAGCGACCCCCGGCGGGCGGCGGCCACCAGGCCCAGCGTCACGCCCGTGCCCACCGCCACCGCCAGGCCGGCCAGGGCCAGTTCGAAAGTGGCCCGCAGGCGCTCGACGATCAGCTCGGCCACCGGCAGGCCCTGGCGGAAGGAGTAGCCGAGGTCTCCGCGGGCCACCCGCGCCAGGTAGCGGACGTACTGCACCCCCAGGGGCTGGTCCAGCCCGTAGGCCCGGCGGATCCGCTCCATGTCCTCCCGGGTGGCGTCCTGGGACACCAGCAGGGTGACGGGGTCTCCGCTGGCGTGCAGCAGGACGAAGACCACCGACACCACGCCCCACAGGGCCACCACCGACAGCAGCAACCGCCGGAGGGCCAGCTCACCCATGGCACCCGACTCCGCGCCGGACACCGCCGCCTCCCCCGCCAGCCCGCGGGCCGCGTCCGGGCGGGCGCGCCGCCGGCGGGGGAGGGGAGAGGTCGGCGGTCACGGCGTCATTTCCAGGCCGCGTCCACCATGGTCAGGAGCAGGTCCGGCCGCGGCGTCCACTCCAGGCTGCGGTGCATCCCGTAGACGTTGGGCGCGGTGAACAGGGAGATGGCCGGGGCCTCCTCCAGGTACAGGGCCTGGATCCGCCGGGAGACCTCCCGCATCCGCGCCTCGTCGGTCGCGGTGTCGGCCGACTCCACCAGCTGGTCGAACTGCGGGTTGCCGGGGCGCCACAGGGACCACTCCCCGCGCGAGTAGAAGGCGCGGAACGGGATGATGTAGCTCAGGCCGAAGAAGTCGGTAAAGCGCGTGAACCAGCCGTCTTCGGCCAGCTGGCGGGCCTGCACGGTGCGCAGCTGCACACCGTACTCGGTCACGTTCACCCGGGCGCGCACCCCCACCCGGGCCAGCTGGTCGGCCACGGCCAGGGTGATGTCCCGGTCGCCCGGGTAGGCGCCGCTGGTGGTGGTGATGGAAAAATCAATACCGTCTGCGTAGCCGGCCTCCCGCAGCAGCGCCCGGGCGCGGTCGGGGTTGTAGGAGAACCCCGCCAGGGAGGTGTCGCAGCCCAGCATGACCTCGGTGCAGAAGGTGCCGACCGGAGACCCCACGCCGCGCATCACGCTGGCCAGGATGGCCTGGCGGTCCACGGCGTAGTTGAGGGCCTGCCGGACCCGGCGGTCCGCCAGGGGCTTGTCCCGGGGGATGTTCACCAGGTTGTAGATCACGAAGAAGACGCTCAGGCTCTTGCCGGGCACCAGCTTGGCGCGCCCCGACAGCTGCAGGGGGCGGAAGAGCTCCGGGGGCACCAGGTTGATGAGGTGCACCGACCCGGTCAGCAGTTCGGCCAGGCGGGACGACTCGGACGGGATGGCGCGGAAGATCACCCGGCCGATGCGCGGGCGGCCGCCCCAGTAGGCAGGGTTGGCCTCCAGCTCGACGCGGTCATCCCGCACCCACCGGACGAACCGGTAGGGGCCGGTGCCCACCGGCTGGCGCGCCAGGGCCTCCTCCCCGTTCTGGGCCAGGTAGCCCGGGGGGACGATCATGCCGTAGTAGCCCAGAAAGCGCGGCAGCAGCGGCCAGGGGCGCTCGGTGGTGAACCGGACGGTGTAGTCGTCCACGACGGTGACGGACTTGATCAGCCGCAGGGCTCCGGCGCCCGGCCAGCGCGTTTTGGGATCCAGCATCCGCTCGAAGGAGAACTTGACCGCCTGGGCGTTGAAGGGCTCGCCGTTGTGGAACCGCACGCCCTGGCGCAGCCGGAACTCCCAGGTGACGGGGTCCACGGCGCGCCACGAGACGGCCAGCCCCGGGTGGAGGTTGAGGTCGGCGTCGCGCCGGACCAGGGTGTCGTAGATGTTGGCCAGGACGTTCATGGCATGGGTCAGAGTCGTCTTGTGGGGATCGCCGGTCTGGATGTCGACACCCTGGGCGACCACCAGGGCTTCGGGGACTTTGGGCTGGGCCTGGCCCCAGGTCCCGACGCCCACGGCTGTGAGCAGGACCGCCGCCGCAACCGCCACGGATACCGCGCGCACGCGCACTCCCTCCTTTCTGTGGGCCGCCTCCGTCCCCGTCCGGGACGCAGGCGACCGCAACGACGCAACATGTTCGACCCGCGCGGACGTCCGCCCTGCCCGCGGGTGCGAGCGCGCGGGGAAGAGGTGATTGTTCTCCGGTGATTAACGTGAGCGCGCCGCCGCCACGTGCGGCGGGTGCAGCCGCAGGTCGGTCTCGCCCGGCGCCCCGGGTCACCGGAGGGCGTATCCGCAGAAGGACGCGTTTTTCTGAAAGTTTACTATCCTAAATCCCTGTTCTGCTCCGCGAGGTCACGCCCTTGCCGCGGCCGGCTTGCGGGCGTCGGGGAGGTCCTGCCGACAGGGGGGTGCGGGCGCCGGTGTCGAAATGCGGACCCTGAGATCCCTGGCAGGGCAGAGCGGATCTTATTCTTCTTTTCCGGGGGGATGGACGATGCCGAAGGACCTGACGGTGAGCCTGGAAGACCGGCCCGGGGAGCTGGCGCGCCTGGGCGAGGCCCTGGGCAAGGCCAAGGTGAACATCGCCGGCGGGTGCGCCGTGACCGCCATGGGCAAGGGGACGATCCACCTCCTGTTCGACGACCGGGCGGTGGAGGCAGCCAAGAAGGCCCTGCAGGCCGCCGGCATCAAGGTGGAGTCCGAGCAGGACGTCATCGTCCGCAAGATCGCCGACCGGCCGGGGGCGCTGGGCAGGATGGCCCGCAAACTGGCCGACGCCGGCGTGAACATCTCGCTGTTCTACGTCGCCACCGACACCCGGGCGGTCTTCGGGGTCAGCGACCTGGCCAAGGCCAAGAAGGCCCTGGGAGGCCGCTGAGCGGGCCCGGGGTCCGTGCGCGCACACGGCGAAATCCGGCATCAGGGATCAGGGATCGGTGATCAGGGATCGGGGATCAGTTGGCCGGATTCCTGATCGCGGATCCCTGATCTCGGATCCAGGATCTCTGATCCGGATCTCTGATCCCTGATCCGGATCTCGGATCCCGGATCTCGGATGCCAGATCCCGGCTTCTGTCCTCAGCGGCGGGAGAACACGCTGAGCGCGTCGGGGCCGATGAAGGCGAACAGGACGATGGCCAGGAAGAACATGGGCGTGACGACGGCGTAGACCAGGCTAAGCCTCTCGTAGCGCAGGTGCATGAAATAGGCGATGATGAGGGCCGCCTTCATCAGGGCCAGGACCAGCAGGGAGCCGATCAGCAGGGCCCGCGGGACGTGGACCAGGACGATCCCCAGCTCCAGCAGGGTGATGACCAGCAGCCAGAACCACACCACCCCGTAGATCCGGTATCCGCCGGGGTGCGCCGTGTGGGTCAGCTGTTCCGCGCCGTGCTCCATCGCCTCTTCCGCCCCCTGCCGTCCGCGTGTTTCAGCGCTAGATCAGGTACAGCAGCGTGAAGATGAACACCCACACCAGGTCCACGAAGTGCCAGTACAGCCCGGCGATCTCCACGCTCTCGGGCTGGATGCGCCGCAGCGCCCAGCGGGCGGCGGTGGCCAGCAGGTACAGCACGCCCACCGAGACGTGGCCGCCGTGGAACCCCGTGATGATGAAGAAGGTGGCCGAAAACTGCGGCACCCCCCAGGGGTTCCCGTACAGGCGGGCGCCCTCGTGGATGAACTTGGTCCACTCGTAGGCCTGGCCCGACAAAAACAGCACCCCGCCCAGGGCCGTCAGCAGCAGGTAGGGGACGACCCGCCCCCGGTCGCCCCGCTTGGCGGCAGACACGGCCACCGCCATGGTGGCGCTGCTGCAGATGAGGATGAAGGTCATCGCCCCCACCAGGTACAGGTTGAAGATCTCCGCCTGGACCGGCCAGCGCCCCAGGGACAGGCGCAGGGCGCCGTAGCCGGCCAGCAGGCCGGCGAAGGTGAGGGTGTCGGACACCAAAAACACCCACATCATCAGCTTGGGCCACCCCACCGCGAAGGGGGAGCGGCCCCCGCCCCAGTCCGACGCCAGCACCCGATCCTGATCCACCACGTCGTGCGCCATCAGCGCCTCCCGCACCCGGCCGTCACAGGCCGAACAGGATCACAAACACATACAGCCACAACCCGGCCAGGGCGTGCCAGTAGGTGGCCGCCGGCTCGGCGGCGTCCAGGGCCTGCTCGACCGGCGCGCCCGAGCGGGCCAGCGCGTACAGCAGAGCCCCCAGCCCTCCGGCCAGGTGCAGCCCGTGGGTTCCGGTGAGCAGGTAGAAAAACGCGCTGTGGGGGCTGCTGGCCAAGAACACTCCCGCCGCCGCCAGGTTGCGCCATCCCAGGACCTGGCAGGTCAAAAACAGCGCGCCCAAAGCGGCGGTGGCCGCCAGACCCCGGCGCAGACCCGCCCGGTCGCCGCGCCGGCCGGCGCGCAGGGAGGCGGCCAGGGTCGCGCTGCTGGCCAGGATGACCGCGGTGCTGGCCCACAGGATCCGCGGCATCGCCACCGGCGCCCAGTCAGGCTCGGCGCGCCGCGCCAGGTACGTGCTGGTGAAGGCGGCGAACAGGACCACCACGGCCGCCACCACCAGCCACACCGCCACCCGGGCGGGGTGTACCGGGCGGCCCGCCGTCTCTCCGTCGTGGGGCCCCCGGCCGCCCGGCGCGGCCGCGCGGGGAGGCGGGGGGACGCGCGGCAGGTCCAGGACCTGGGGAGCCCGGGACACTAGGACCCCTCCGTCCGGGGATGGCCCGGGTCCGCAGCTCCGCCGGCCACGGCCGGGACGGCAGCCGGTGCGGTCTGGGGGATGTAGTCCTCGGCGGCGTCGGGCACGCTGTAGTCGTACGGCCAGCGGTACACCACGGGCAGCTGCGGGCCCCAGTTGCCGTGAGGGGGAGGGGAATCGGCCTGCCACTCCAGGGTGTTGGCCCGCCACGGGTTGCGCGCGGCCCGCGGGCCCCGCACCAGGCTGTAGATGACGTTGGCCACGAAGACCAGCTGCGCCAGCCCCAGTCCGAAGGCGGCGAGGGAGACGACGACGTTCAGCGGCTGCAGCGGCCGCAGGAACTCGTACATCTGGGGCGAGTAGTAGCGCCGGGGCTCGCCGGCCAGACCCAAAAAGTGCATGGGGAAGAAGGTGGCGTAGATCCCCACGAAGGTCAGCCAGAAGTGGATCTTGCCCAGCCGCTCGTCCATCATGCGGCCGAACATCTTCGGGAACCAGTGGTACAGCCCGGCGAACAGGCCGAACAGGGCGGCGCTGGCCATGACGAAGTGGAAGTGGGCCACCACGAAGAACGTGTCCTGGAAGTAGGTGTCCACCGCCGGCGACCCCAAAAACAGCCCCGTCAGGCCTCCGGTGACGAACAGGGACACAAAGCCGATGGCGAACAGCATGGCGCAGGTGAACCGGATCCGCGCCCGCCACAGGGTCGCCAGCCAGTTGAAGGTCTTGACCGCCGACGGGATGGCAATGGCCAGGGTGGTGACCATGAAGGCGGTCCCCACCAGGGGGTTCATCCCGCTGGTGAACATGTGGTGGCCCCATACCACGAAGCTGAGAAAGGCGATGGCGCCCATGGAGAGGACCATGGCCCGGTAGCCGAAGATGGGCTTGCGGCCGTGGACGGCCAGGACCTCCGAGACGATGCCCATGGGCGGCAGGATCAGCACGTAGACCTCCGGGTGGCCCAGGAACCAGAACAGGTGCTGCCACAGCAGGGGGTTGCCGCCCTGGTGGGTGACCAGCTGGCCGCCCACCACCAGGCCCGACGGCACGAAGAAGCTGGTGCCGGCGTGGCGGTCGAACAGCAGCATAATCACCGCCGCCAGCAGCACGGGGAAGGACAGCAGCATCAGGACGGCGGTGATGAACTGGGCCCAGGTGACCAGGGGCAGGCGGGTCATGGCCATGCCCCGGGTCCGCAGCTGCAGGACCGTGGTGATGTAGTTGAGGGATCCGAACAGAAAGGCCACGATCAGGATGCCCAGGCTGACCAGCCACAGGGTCTGGCCCAGCCCCGAGCCCGGGGCCGCCTGGGCCAGCGCCGACAGGGGCGGGTAGGCGGTCCACCCCGAGTTGGGCGCCCCGCCGGTCACAAAAAAGGCCGCCAGCAGCACCACGATGGCCGGCGGGTACAGCCAGTAGGACAGCATGTTCAGGAACGGGAAGGCCATGTCCCGGGCGCCGATGGTGAGGGGGATCAGGAAGTTGCCGAATCCCCCCGACAGGGCCGTGGTCAGGACGAAGAAGATCATGATGGTGCCGTGCATGGTCACCACGGCCAGGTAGAAGTCGGGCTTCATCACCCCGGCGTCGGTGAACCCGCCCGGGAACAGCCAGCGCACCAGCCCCCACTGGTGGCCCGGCCAGCCCAGCTGCATGCGGATGAGCATGGCCAGCACGCCGCCCACCGCCGCCATGACCAGGGAGGTCATCAGGTACTGCAGGCCGATGATCTTGTGGTCCTGGCTGAAGATGTAGCGCCGCACGAACCCCACCCGGTGCGCTTCCGGCTCGCGGACGTGCGCGTGCGCGACGCTCATAGGCTCTCTCCTCGCTGTCTGTGGATCCCCGACGCCGGCCCGATCCCTCCTACCGGCCCTGCCGGGCCAGCCAGGCCTGGAAGGCGTCGGGGGATTCGACGACGATCCGTCCCCGCATGATGTAGTGGCCCACCCCGCACAGTTCGGCGCAGGCGAGTTCGTAGGTCCCGGGGCGGGTGGGGGTGAACCACACGTCCACCGTCATCCCGGGCACGGCGTCCTGCTTCACCCGAAACGCCGGCACGAAGAAGCTGTGCAGCACGTCCTTGGAACGCAGCCGGATGTGCACGGGCCGGCCGGCCGGCAGGTGCAGCTCCCGGGTGACCACATCGTCGGCGCCGGCCGGGTCGGCGGGGTCCAGTCCCATGGGATTGTCCCGGGTGCGGATCTGGGCGGGGTCTGTGCGGCCGAAGACGCCGTCGGGACCCGGATAGCGGAACAGCCACCCGAACTGCTCTCCCCGCACGTCCACGGTGAGGGCGTCGGGCGGGGCGGGGCTGTGCAGGCGGCCCCAGACGGCGCTGCCCATCAGGATCAGCGTGGTCAGCACCGCCGCCGGCACTAGGGTGTAGGTGAGTTCCAGGGTGCGGTTGTCGGGCCAGTAGGCCGCGCGCTGGCCCCGGTCGGCGTACCGCCACACGAAGGCGGCCAGGACCAGGTGTACCAGGACGAAGGCCAGGCCGGTGACGATCAGGGTGGTGTAAATCAGCCTGTCGATGTCGACCCCGTGGGCTGAGGCCGCCGGCAGCATCCACCAGCGGCCGCGGGCGGCCAGAAACGAGGCCACGCCCCCCACGACCACCAGCACGATCAGCCAGGCCAGCAGCCGGCCGGCGCGCCGGCTCGTCTCGCCCGAGATGTCAGCCATCGAAACGGCCCCTCGCAAATAATGGGGCGGGCGTTCGCCATCCCCAGGCATCTATTTGGCGGGGGGCCAAAAGGACTCCTGCGAAGACGCCGAAAGTTTGGTGAAGTTAGCGCCGGCAAAAAGGCGCAGGCGGAGGGCGTTTGGATCCCCTCCGCCTGCGTCGGGGGCGCTCCCGGTCAGGCGCTCACGGCGCCTGAGGCTGCTCGCGCACCCTGAAGACCTTGCCCGGCCGCCAGGGCGTGCCCAGCAGGGGCAGCAGCCAGCGGTCCAGGCCGTAGTGGCCGGCGACCTTCCAGGCCAGGATCAGCAGGATGGCGGCGGTGAACAGCAGGGGGTTGGTGCTGGCGGTGCCCGCCATCATGAAGTTCCAGTTCATAAAGCCGGCGAAGAAGGCGGCGATCCCCACAAACGCCCCCAGGATCAGCGCCACGCCCACCAGCAGCTCGCCGTAGGCCACCAGTTTGGCGAACCAGGTGTAGGCCTGGATGTCCAGCAGCCACTGGAGGAAGGCGCGGTACCAGGGGAACGCCACCGGGGGCCGGGCCGGGGGCGGGGGCACCTGGACGGCGCGCTCCCAGAACGCCTTCAGGGCGGTCCCGGTGCCGGTCCAGGCCTCCACGCCGATCTTGTGCCGGGCGGCGTCCACCCACTGCCAGCCCAGCCACACCCGGACCACCGCCCACAGCCAGGCGAACCGGGTGGTGGCGAACAGGGCGCGCGCGAACGGCGGGTCCTGGTAGTGGTCCAGGACCTCGGTCCTGACCTGTGCCACAGTTCTCACCTCCGCATCTGTGCGGGCTGTGGGTCCGGTCCGCCCGCACCGTCGTCGTTGTTGACCACCTCGACCCGGTTTCAGGATATGGCCCATGAGGGGGGACGGGGCCATCGGGCCGGCGAAGGAATTCACCATCCGGTGGCGCTCCCTGCCGGGCCGGTGTCCGCCCGAGGCCCACCTCCGGCGCGGACCCGATGCCGCCCCTTTGCCGGTCGTCTAGAACCCCCGCCGGCCGGGCACGACACCGGACACCGGAGATGTCCTCCCGCCGCGCGGCCCTGACCGTCCTGGCGGCCGTCGTGGTGCTGGCGCCCGGCCCGCCGATGGCGGCGGACGAGCCGCCGGCACCCGAGGAGCCCGTGTCGGTCTCTTTTGTGAAGGCCGTCCGGGCCCAGGCGCGCCGGGAGGCGATCCTGGCGTCGGTGGTGACCCCCCGGCCGGTCCCCGGGATCCCGGCGGTGCCGGCCGGTGTCCGGGTCGCGCAGATGTCGGCGGCCGTCCTGCCGGTGGACGTCGGATCCGAACCGGAGTCCGCGGTCCGGCGTTTGGCGGTCCTGCCCCGCGACCCGCGCCGCCTGCCCTCCCGGGGCGCGCGCGCCAGCCTGGTGGCGTCCCCGCTGCTGTGGCCGGCCACCGGCGACCTGAGTTCCTTCTTCGGACTGCGGTGGAACGCCCAGCACAGAGGCATTGACATCGCCGCCCCGCCGGGAGCGCCGATCTTCGCGGCGCGGTTCGGGCGGGTGGTGCTGGCCGGGTGGTACGGTGGCTACGGGCTGACGGTGATTCTCGACCACGGCGGCGGACTGCAGACGCTGTACGCCCACGCCTCGGCGGTCCTGGTCCGCCCCGGCCAGCAGGTCCGCGCCGGCCAGCTCATCGCCCGGGTGGGCGACACCGGCAACTCCACAGGTCCTCACCTGCACTTCGAGTTCCGGATCAACGGCCGCCCGGTGAACCCCCTGCGGTACCTGTGACGCGCTGAGAACTGGCGGACTGCCCGACGACGGTGCCGGCCGGCTGCATGCGGGTGGGCGAAGATGGTTCTCCCGTCCCCCGCTGGCGTCTCCACCCGCCGAGGCGGTAGTCTGGACCTGCCCGGGCCCTCGCTGTGAGGCCTCGGCCACGGTCATGTTTCGCCGGATCCGCTGGAAACTGCTGGCGAGTTACCTGGTCGTCGTCACCGCGGCGGTCGTGTTCCTGGGTGTTCACCTGGCCCGGCAGTTTGAGGCGACCTATACTGCGCAGCTGCAGGAGGATCTTGTCGCCCTGGCCCGGCTGGTCGCCGTCACCGCTGCAGGAGGTCTCGCCTCCGGCGACGCCGAGGCCGTCCGGCGGTCCCTGGCGGTGGGACAGGAGCAGGAGAGCCCTCTCGTCCTTGTCACCGATGCGTCCGGCGTCATCGTGGGCGGGCGCGGCGTCCCCGCCCACGGTTTTGCGCGGACCGCGGTGGATCCGGCCGTGCGCCGAGCGCTGGAGGGCGAGGATACGGTCGGAGTGGGGATCGGGCCGGACGGGAGGGAGGCGGTCTATGCAGCCGTGCCGGCGGTGGCGGGGGGCCGCATCCTCGGCGCCGTGTACGTGGCCCGCCCGCTGCAGTCACTCCACACGCAGCGACGGCATCTGCGGTGGGTTGTGGCGTGGGGAACCGTGGCGGCGGTGCTCATCGCCGGGGCGCTGGGGCTGCTGCTGGCGCGTGGCATCGCCGAGCCGGTGCAGGAGATGCAGCGGGTGGCCAGCAGCCTGGCGGCCGGGCGGTTGGGCGAGCGGGTGCCGGTGCGCACCCGCGACGAGCTGGGTGACTTGGCCCGCTCCCTCAACTACATGGCCAGCGAGCTGGAACGCATTGACTCGCTGCGGCGGGCTTTCGTGGCCGACGCGTCTCATGAGCTGCGGACGCCGGTGGCCAATCTGGCTGTGGCCGTGGAAGCCCTGAAGGCGGTGATCGGGACCGAACCCGATCAGGCGCGCGCCATCGCCGCCGACATCGAGCGGGAGGTGGAGCGGCTGCGACGTCTGGTGGACAGCCTGCTGGATCTCTCCCTGGTGGAGGCGGGGAAGGTACGGCTCAGTCTGGCTCCGGTGGCGCCCGCGGAGGTCGTCGCCAGAGCCGTGGCGCCCTTTCAGCCGCGGGCCGCCCGGGCAGGCGTCACGCTGCGCACCGAGGTCCCCCCGCGGCTGCCGCGGGTGCGGGCGGACGCCGACCGGACGGTGCAAGTGCTGACGAACCTGCTGGACAACGCCCTGAAGTTCACTCCGGCGGGCGGCACCGTCACCGTCAGTGCCTCCGAGCAGCGGGGTCGCGTGCTGATCGCCGTGGCCGATACCGGTCCGGGCATACCTGAAGCGGAGCTTCCCCACGTTTTCGACCGGTTCTACAAGGTCGACAGGGCGCGGGCCGGAAGCCGGGGCGGTGCCGGGTTGGGACTGGCCATCGCCAAACGCCTGGTCGAAGCCCAGGGCGGCATCATCATGGCCGAGAGTCGGGAAGGCCACGGGGCCCGCTTTGTGGTGGCGTTGCCCAAAGAGCCCTAGCCCCGCTGTTCCCGACGCTTCCCGAGCCGTTCACCCCGGCTTCACATCCCGCCCCGGTATGGGGGAGGAGATCCTGTACCGGGAGGGGCAGCAGGGGACGTGCTGGATACCCAGCTGGCCCGCGGCGAGATCACCGTCGACGACTCTCGCAGGCTCCGGGCGGAACTGTGACGCTGCCCCCGCTCCCTGTGCCGCGGCAGGCTCAGCGGGAGGCGTCGGGGGAGGCGGTGAGCAGCGCCCGCACCTGGCGCCGCAGAGTGGCGTACCCCTCCGGGCCCAGGTACCCTCCGGGTACTTTGGCCCGGATCCGCATCTGGCGGTCGATGAACACCGTGGTCGGCAGCCCGGTGACCTGGTAAGCCGTCAGGCGGGTCTGCTCGGGGTCGAAGACGTTGGGGTAGGTGATGCCCAGGTCCCGCAGAAACGCCGCCGCGTCGTCGTAGTCGTCGGCGACGTTGATGCCCAGGACCACCACGCCGTCCCCGCGGAACTCCCGCCAGGCGCGCTCCAGGTTCGGCATTTCCTCCCGGCACGGCACGCACCACGACGCCCAGAAGTTCAGGACCACCGTCTGGCCCCGGTAGTCCGACAGGGAGATCAGCGGGCCGGCAAACGACCGCAGCCGGAAGTCGGGGGCGGGGCGCAGGACCGTCGCCTGGGGAAGGGGCGGCGGTACAGGCGCGGGCCGCTGGATGGTGCGGGCGGCCAGCACCACGGCGGCGGCCAGCGAGGCGGCCAGGACCCCGCCCAGCACCGCTCCCCAGGGAATGCGTCGGGTCATCGTCTCCACTATAGACGGCGCACCGGCGCGCGGCCACCCGGCAGGGGGCGGACCGGCAAAATACATCGCCCGCCCGATGGCCGACCCCCCGCCCGCCGCCGTATGGTAGGGCCAAAAGCGCCCAAACCTGCGGAGAGGCCTCCGGTGGACGAATCCACGACCCGGGAGCGCCTGGTCCGGCTCCTGCGCGAGACCGGCGGATGCACCATCGCCGACCTCCAGCGCCTGACGGGCCTGTCCCGGTCCACCCTGCGCCAGCACCTGGCGCGCCTGATGCGGCAGGGGAGGATCCGGGGACACCTGGTGCGCCGTTCCACGGGCCGTCCCCCCCGCGTCTACCGCCTGGCCGCATCGCCCCTGTCCGAGGTGCCCGACCTGTATCCGGCCCTCCTGCGGAGCCTGCACGAGGCCTGGCGGGTCGGAGGCCGCCGCGAGGTGGAGGCCGCCTTTGCGGAGGTCGCGGACAGGGTCGCGGCCGCCCACCCGGAGGTCCGCCAGATCCCCGACATCCCCGCCAGGCTGGAGGCGGCGTGCCGGGCGTTCTTCCGCGGGGTGGATCCCCAGGCCGTGGTTCCGGCCGACGGAGGATGGCAGGTGTCCATCACCACGTGCCCGCTGGCTCCCCTGGCCCTGCAGTTCGGCGACCTGTGCCGGCTCGCCCGCCTGGCCCTGGCGGCGCTGACGGGGCTGGAGGTGGAGCAGTCCGAGTGGATCACCCGCGGCGACCCCCGCTGCACCTTCGAGGTCCGCCCGCGCGACCCGGCCGCCTGACAGGATCGGGTCTGCGCCCTATTGGCAGCAGGACGCCCCCGGCGTAGCCTTTCATGTTAGCATGATCTAACTTGGGAGGCCGCCGTGAAGGGCAGGGCGGTGGAGGATTACCTTAAGGCGCTGTACGCCCTCACCGAGTCGGGCGGGGCGGCCACCGTGGGGCAGATCGCGGGCCGGCTGGGGGTCTCCGCTCCGTCGGTCACCAACATGATCAAGCGCATGGCCCGGCGGGGTCTGGTGCGTCACGACCCCTACCGGGCCGTCTACCTCACCGACGCCGGCCGCGCGGCCGCCGAGGCCGTGGTCCGCCGGCACCGGCTGCTGGAACTGTACCTGAACCGGACTCTGGGCGTCGACCTCAGCGAGGTCCACGACGAGGCGGACCGCCTGGAGCACGCCCTCTCCGACTCCCTGGAGCGCCGCCTGGACGAACTGCTGGGTCACCCCGACACCGACCCCCACGGCGAGCCCATCCCCCGGGGATGAGCCCGCGGTCCCGTTCCCCCCGCCCGGGGCCGGCCGGCGGGGATGCGGTGCGGCCGGCCGACGCGGCAA
Organism: Armatimonadota bacterium; assembly: GCA_037440005.1. Lineage (GTDB taxonomy): Bacteria > Sysuimicrobiota > Sysuimicrobiia > Sysuimicrobiales > Kaftiobacteriaceae > Calidihabitans. The sequence continues at coordinate 21,249 of JBBIUY010000014.1, forward strand.
TGGTGCGGACCGCCGCCGACGTGCTGGAGGGCCGCACCACCCGGCGGGGGCTGGCCAGGATTCTCCCCTTCCTCGGTCCCGCGTTCGTGGCCAGCGTCGCCTACGTGGACCCCGGCAACTTCGCCACCAACATCCAGGGCGGCGCCGCCTTCGGCTACACCCTGCTGTGGGTCCTCCTGGCCAGCAACCTCACCGCCATGCTGGTGCAGGCCCTCTCGGCCAAGCTGGGCATCGCCACGGGGCGCAACCTGGCCGAGGTGTGCCGGGACCGCCTGCCCCGCCCGGTGGTGTGGGGGATGTGGGTGGTGAGCGAGCTGGTGGCCATGGCCACCGACCTGGCCGAGTTCCTGGGGGCCGCCCTGGGGCTGTACCTGCTGCTGCGCATCCCGCTGCTGCCGGCGGCGCTGCTCACGGGGGTGATCACGCTGGTGATCCTGGCCCTGGAGCGGCGGGGATTCCGTCCCCTGGAGGCCGTCATCACCGGATTCGTGGGCGTCATCGCCGTCTGCTACCTGATCGAGACGGTCCTGGACCGGCCCGACTGGCGGGCGGTGGCCCGGGGCGCCCTGGTCCCGCAGTTTGCGGGGACCGAGAGCGTGCTGCTGGCCACCGGGATCCTGGGGGCGACGGTGATGCCCCACGTGATCTTCCTGCACTCGGCCCTCACCCAGCACCGCATCGTGCCCCGCACCGCCGACCAGGCCCGGCGCCTGTACCGGTACGAGGTGGTCGACGTGGTCATCGCCATGGCGCTGGCCGGCCTGATCAACGCGGCCATCCTGATCATGGCCGCCTCCACCTTCTACCGGGCGGGGTTGAGCCACATCGCCAGCATCGAGGAAGCCCACCGCACCCTGGCCCCGCTGCTGGGTCCGGCCAGCAGCGCGGTCTTCGCCGTCTCGCTGCTGGCCTCCGGGCTGTCGTCGTCCACCGTGGGCACGCTGGCCGGGCAGGTGATCATGCAGGGCTTCCTGCACCGGCAGATCCCCGTGTGGGTGCGCCGGGTCGTCACCATGGCGCCGGCCCTGGTGGTGGTCGCCCTGGGGCTGGACCCCACCCGCACCCTGGTCCTCAGCCAGGTGGTCCTCAGCTTCGGGCTGCCCTTCGCCCTGGTGCCCCTGGTGCTCTTCACCAGCCGGCGGGACCTGATGGGCGCCCTGGCGAATCGCCCCCTCACGTCGGTTCTGGCGGGAACGGCCACGGCGCTCATCATCGTCCTCAACCTGGTCCTGCTGTACCGGCTGGCCGTGGGAGGCTAGGCGGTGTTCGCGCGCTTGCTGGTTCCCCTGGACGGCTCCCGCCTGGCCGAGTCGGCGCTGCCGGCGGCCGCGGCCCTGGCCGGACGGCTGGGGGCGCGGGTGGTGCTGCTGCACGTGCTGGAGACGGGTCCGCCCCCTACGGTGCACGGGGACCGCCACGTGCGCACCGACACCGAAGCCCGGGCGTACCTGGACGGGGCCGTCCAGTGGATGGCCGCCCGCGGCGTGGCGGCCGAGGCCGTGGTGTGCCCCGAGGTCGGCGGCGTGGCGGCCACCATCGCGCGGCAGGCGGAAGCCGCCGGGGCCGACCTCATCGTCCTGACCAGCCACGGGCGCAGCGGCGTGCGGGGGCTGCTGTACGGCCGGGTGGCCCAGCAGGTCCTGCAACGGGGGAGGACCCCCGTGCTGCTGCTGCCGCCGTCGGAGCGGGGACGCGAGGCGGCGTTCGGGTGCCGTCACGTCCTGGTCCCCCTGGACGGCAGCGAGGCGGCGGAGACCGCCGTGGAGCCCGCCGTCCGGGTGGCGGCCGCCTGCGGCGCCGACCTGTTGCTGGTGTGGGTGGTGCCCACGGTGGAGACCATCTCGGGCGAGCGTGCCGCCGCCGCCCGGCTGATGCCCACGGCCGCCGCCGCCCTGCTGGACGTGGAGGCCCGGGAGGCGACCAACTACCTGGAGGGCGTCGCGTCCCGGGTGCAGGCGGCGGGGGTCGCCGCCCGGGCGGCCGTGGAGAGGGGCGAACCCGTGCAGGTGCTGCTGGACACGGCGGCCCGGCAGGGCGCCGACCTGATCGTCATGGCCACCCACGGCCGCTCGGGTGTCAGCGCCCTGTGGGCCGGCAGCGTCGCCTCCCGCGTGGTCGGCGCCGGCCAGCGTCCCGTCCTGCTCATCCGCGTGCCCCGGGTGTAGGGCCCTCGCAGGGACTCGGGCGGGCATCGGGCGGCGGCCCGATGGATTTCCCCTCCCCGCCCGATGGCGGGCGGAGTGTCTCCCGGATAGGGTAATCCCGACAAAGATCGTCCGTTTGTCCCGTTTATGCGACTGTCGCGGCACTCTCAGTACGCCCTGCGCACAGTGCTGGACCTGTGCCGGCACCCCCGCGCCCGGTCGGCCGACGTCGCCCGCCGCCAGGGTATCCCGCCGGCGTACGCGGCCAAGATTGTCCAGGCGCTGGCCCGGCGGGGGATCGTCCGGACGTTTCGCGGGTCCCGGGGCGGCGTGGCCCTGGCCATCCCCCCCCAGGCGCTGACGCTGGCGGACGTGGTGCAGGCGGTGGAGGGGCCCGTGGCCATCAACCAGTGCATTCTGTGGGGCGACTGCCCCTGTCCGCAGCCGTGTCCGGTGCGGCGCGCGCTGGCCCGCCTGCAGTCGGTCGTGGAGCGGGAGATGGCGGCGGTGACCGTGGCCTCCCTGGCCGCGGGGATTCCCCCGGCCTCGGGGGACGGTGGCGCTGCTCCGAGACGCCGGGCGCCGGCCCGCGGGGGGGCGTCCGCGACGGACGCGCAGCTTCCAGTCCAGCCAGACCAGCGGAGGTGAGATCAGTGACGGTACGGTGGACGGGTCTGACGGCGGTGGTGCTCCTGGCCCTGGTGGGTGCTGGGGCCTGCGGCGGCCGGCAGGCGGGCCCTCCGGCGCAGCCGGCCGCGTCTCAGCCGCCCCCGGCGGCGGTCGGCGAGGAGGGACGGGAGGTCGAGGTGACGATGCACGAGTTCGGCTTTCGCCTGTCCTCCGCCGAGGTGCCCGCCGGCCGGGTCACGTTCGAAGTACGCAACGAGGGGACCATCGAGCACAACTTCATCGTCGCCGAGCTCGGTCAGGGCACCTCCCCCATCCCGCCCGGCGGGAAGGCGGAGCTGACGGTGGACCTGCAGCCCGGCACGTACACCGTCGTGTGCGACATCCCGGGTCACAAGGAAGCCGGCATGTCCCTGACGGTGACCGTCCGGTAGGACTGACGCACGTCGGGACCGATCGAACAGGCGAGGAGGTGACCGCATGAGACGGTGGTGGTCGCACGCACGCGGACCGGGGGCTGTGGCGGCGGCCCTGGTCCTGCTCTCTCTGGGTTTTGCATCCGGCCGCCCTGCGGCCTCAGGGGCGGGACAGGCGGTGATCCAGGCGTCGCTTCTGGCGCCCCCGCGGGTGCCGCCTCCGGTGCGCCGCGATCCGGCCCGGGTGGTGGTCAGCCTGCAGACCGTCGAGATCCGGGGTCAGCTGGCGGACGGAGTGGAGTATGAGTTCTGGACGTTTGGAGGCACGGTGCCCGGTCCCTTCATCCGGGTGCGCGTGGGCGACACCGTCGAATTTCACCTCAAGAACGCCAGCTCCAGCCGGCAGATCCACTCCATCGACTTCCACGCCGTCAACGGCCCGGGCGGTGGATCCCCGCTCACCCAGACGCGTCCCGGCCAGGAGAGCGTGTTCCAGTGGAAGGCCCTCAACCCGGGCCTGTACGTTTACCACTGCGCCTCGCCCCATATCCCCACCCACATCGCCAACGGCATGTACGGCCTGATCCTGGTGGAACCCGCCGGCGGCCTCCCACGGGTGGACCGGGAGTACTACGTGATGCAGGGGGAGTTCTACACCAAGGGACGCCGCGGGGAGAAGGGGCTGCAGCCCTATGACTCCGCCAAGGCGTACCTGGAGCAGCCCGAGTACGTGGTCTTCAACGGGCGGGTGGGGGCGCTGACGGACACATCGGCCCTGCAGGCGAAGGTGGGGGAGACCGTGCGTCTGTTCGTCGGCAACGGCGGACCCAATCTGATGTCCGCCTTCCACGTCATCGGCGAGATCTTCGATCTGGTCTACCCCGAAGGGGCGATGGGCAGCAGTCCGAACCGCAACGTCCAGACCACTCTCATCCCGCCGGGCGGAGCGGCGGTGGTGGAGTTCACGATCAACGCGCCGGGGACCTACCTGCTGGTGGACCACAGCATCTTCCGCCTCGACAAGGGAGCGGTGGGGGCTCTGACCGCCACCGGTCCCGCCGCCCCGGAGGTCTACCAGGGGATCAAGCCCTGACCGCCGCCCGTCCGGATGCCGGAGGGACGTCCGCGCGGACGTCCCTCCGGCCCGGCATGGCCCTCCCGGGAGCGCCCTAGGACGACGGGGAGCTGTCCGCCTGCAGCAGGATCCCCGTCCACGCCAGCCAAACGACCGCCAGCGCGGCGCTCAGGCCCAGCAGCAGGCGGCCGGGCACGATCCGGGACGCCACCAGCAGGGCGCCTCCGAGCATCCCCGCCGCCCCCGCCCCGCGGTAGCGGGGCAGGGACCGCATCGCCGACCCCAGCAGCAGCGCTCCCAGCCCCACCGCCGTCGTGCCCAGCAGGTCCACGCCTCCGATCACCCCGGCCAGGGCGTAGTACGCATGGCGGGCCGCCACCGGGTCGGCGGCCTGCAGGCGGGCCAGCGCTCCCACGCCCCCCTGCCACAGCAGCGCCTCCAGGGCCAGGGACGCGGCGCCCACCACCGCCAGGGGACGGCCGATCCGTCCGGAGGCGCCAGCGTCGCGCACCCGTTCGCCCAGGGCGGTCACGAACACGAACGCCAGGACCGCCGCCAGCGCTCCCCCGCCGACGTTGAGCAGGCCGAACAGGATCGGCCGAGCGGCCACGAACGGCAGCAGGGTGTCGGGGTTGTAGTGGGGGTAGGGGCCGGGAGGCCCCAGGCCCGCCGCGGGCATCACCACTCCCACCGCCACCCCCACCCAGACCAGGGCCGCGGCGGCCAGAATCCCGCAGGCACCGCCCCAGCGGTACAGCGTCACCATGGCGCTCCCTCCCGGCCGGGCTTTCGACGGGGGTCGGGGTCCTTCCCTGGTCGTTTTGGCGTCTTGACAGCGCGCCGGGGGCGTGGCATAGTGTGAATGGACTGAATGGACCATTTTGGTCCTATCATCCCAAGACCTCGGCGAGGAGCCCGGTGACGCGCGATCACCAGGACCCGGACGGGAGCGGGCTGCGCCGCCGCACACCGCGGCGGCGCTGTGTTTTCGCGGCGGATCCGGCGGGCCGGGCGCGCGGCCGTCCCGGGACCGGTGACGTCACCCGGCGGGAGGAGGGGAGGCTGCCGTGCGATCGCAACCGCCGTTCTGGCAGCGCCTGTTCGACCACATCTGGCTGTGGCTGATCCTCAGTAACGTCATCTTCTTCATCACCTACGTGGTGTGGGGCGTGCTGGACGTGTTGCGGATCCCGGCCCGGTAGGGGGAAGCGGCGATGGCGGTGGCACCGGAGCGGGTGTACTGGCACGAGCGGGTCAGCCGCCTGGAGCGCATCTGGGTGACGCTGGCCGTGGTCATGGTGGTGGTGTTCTTCTCGGCCATGATGCTGGTCTGGCACGCGGTCGGCCGCCAGAACACCGAGGGGCAGGCGTTCCGGGTGGACCCGGCGGCCTACAGGGCGCAGGTGGAGGCCTTCGCCCGCCAGTACCGGGTGGGCGAGGAGGCGGGCCGCCCGGTGGTGGAGCCGCCGCCGGGAGGCGACGTCTACATGTACGCCACCCGCTTCGCCTTCTACCCGATCCTGCGGCTGCGGGCGGGGGTCCGGTACACGCTGCACATCGCCTCCCTGGACTACCTGCACGGCTTCTCCATCACCCACCCGCACCAGTGGAACCTGCAGCTCTATCCTGGCTACGAGTGGGTGCTGCCGTTCCAGCCCACCCGGCCCGGCGTCTACAACCTGGCGTGCAACGAGTTCTGCGGCATCGGGCACGAGTTCATGCTGGGCAAGATCATCGTGGTGGAGAGGTGACTGCCCATGGCCACCGAGGCGCGCACCTGCGCGGTCACCGGGTTCCGGGTCTACCGGCAGACCGAAGCCCTCATCAAAGCCAACGCCGTCACCGCCGTGGTCTTCCTGCTGGTGGGCGGCGTCGCCGCCGTGGTGGTCCTGCTGACCCGGTGGCTGGGCCTGTTCGCCCCCCGCATCTTCTACCAGTTCATCGCCCTGCACGGCTGGAGCATGCTGATCTTCTGGATCATCTTCTTCGAGGTGGCGATCCTGCACTTCGCCGGCTCGGTGATGCTGAACACGCGCCTGGCCGGCCCTCGCCTGGCCTGGACGGCCTTCGGCCTGATGCTGGCGGGGGCGGTGATGGTGGAGGCGGCCATCCTCCGCTCGCCGCTGAACCACCTGTCCTTCCAGCCCTACCCGCCCCTGCGGGGGACGTGGGACTTCTACCTGGGGACCGACCTGTTCGCCGTGGGGGCGCTGGTGGCGGTGGGGGTCTTCTTTGCCACCGTCTACCGGGCGCGGCGGGAGAAGGCCTACGAGGGCCCGCTGCCCCTGGTGGTCTACGGTGCGTTCGTCACGGCGGTCCTGGCGGTGGCCACGCTGCTGGTGGGGGCCATGGTGTTCGTCCCGGCGTTCCTGTGGTCGGTGGGCCTGATCCCGTCCCTGAACCCCTTCGTGTGGAAGCTGGTGTACTGGGGCTACGGCCACCCCTCCCAGCAGATCAACCTGGGCGCCACCATCTCGGTGTGGTACCTGCTGGCCTTTCTGACGGTCGGAGGGGTGACGCCCAGCGAGAAGATCTCGCGGCTGGCCTTCGTCCTGTACCTGGTGGCCATCAACCTGGGCTCGGCCCACCACCTGCAGACCGAGCCCAGCGCCGCCCTGTCGGTGGGGTGGAAGTGGATCAACACCGGCTACCTGATGCACCTGGCGGTGCTGGGGAGCATGATCCACGCCTTCGCCGTGCCCGGCAGCGTGGAGATCGGTCAGCGGGCCCGGGGCTACGACCGGGGCGTGTTCCAGTGGCTGGCCCGGGGGCCGTGGGGTAACCCGGCCTTCAGCAGCCTGGTCCTGTCGGTGGCGCTGTTCGGCTTTCTGGGCGGGACCACCGGGGTGATCGCCGGCACCGAGCAGCTGAACCTGAAGTGGCACAACACCACCGCCATCATGGGCCACTTCCACGGGGTGGTGGTGGCGGGGACCACGCTGGCGTTCATGGGGCTGACCTACTACGTGCTGCCCCTGATCTTCCGGCGGGAGGTCATCCACCGCCGGCTGGCCGCCGTGCAGCCCTGGCTGTTCGGCATCGGGGTCGGGGTGATGGTCGTGGCGTTCATGCAGCTGGGCGTGCGCTTCGGCCTGCCCCGCAAGCAACCGGACGTGTTCGGCTTCGGGCGATCCCCGCTGGCCTTCCGGTACCCGCCGGAGGTGTTCGCGCTGCTCACGGTGGCGGGGGTCGGCGGCCTGCTGGCCCTGGCGGGGGGCGCGCTGTTCGTGGCCCTGGTGGTGGGCACGGTCCTGTGGGGACGGCGGCTCACCGACCAGGAGCTGCAGCGCGACTACGCCATCCCGCGGCCCGCTTCCAACCCGGGGCACCCCCGGGACGTGAGCGTCCGCGGCACCTTCATCTTGTGCCTGATCTTCGCCGCGTTCTTCCTGACCATGTACCTGGCCAACTACGCGAACCTGGCCCGGGCCTGGCCCATCGGCCACTGATGCAGGCCCCCGGCGCCCTCCCGGACCGGCCGGGAGGCGCGCTCCTGCGCGGGTGGCTGTTGCTGGCGGTGGGGGCGGCCGGCGTGGCCGGGATCCTGGCGGTGGCGGTGGCCGCCGCGCGCATCCCGGGCGCGCGGGTGCTGTCCGGCGACAGCTTCGTCACCCTGCTGGTCGGCCATGTGGCGTTTTCGCTGATCGTGTGGCTGCTGGCCGGGGTGGTGGTCGTCGCCCTGTCCGCCACAGCGCCCCGGTCCCCCGGGGCGGGGTGGGCGGGCCTGGGGCTGGCTGCCGGCGGAAGCGTCCTGCTGCTGTGGGCCAGCCTGGCCGGCCGGGGCCGCGCCGTGCTCAGCGACTACGTACCCGTGGTGGACACGCCGGCGTACCTGGGCGGCCTGGCCCTGGTGGCCAGTGGCGCCGCCGCAGCGCTGGGATCGGTGGTGCGGCCGGGGCCGGCGCACCGCGGGCAGCCCGTGACCGGCTGGGGCGCGGCCTGCGTGGCTGCCTCCTTCGGCGCGACGCTGCTGGCCGCCCTGGGCGGGATCCTGCGGGCGGGACACCTGTCCACCCAGGTGATGTTCTGGGGGGCGGGGCATGCCCTGCAGTACGTGTACGCGGGCGCCCTGGCGGTCAGCTGGTACACGCTGGCCGGCGCCGTCTCGGGTGCACCCCCGCCCGCTGAGGGCGTGAGCCGGGCCGCCTTCGCCCTCTATCCGGTGCTGGCCCTGCAGGGAGCGGCCCTGTACGCCCTCCCCGACCCGGCGGCGCTGCCGGGCCTGTGGAAGGTCAACCTGGTCCTGGGAGCGGGGATCAGCGTGCCCACCATCGCCCACCTGGCGGTGGTCGCCGCGGCGGCCGCCCGCCGGGGCACGGTCCGCGCGGCGGCGCACACGCCGGAGGTGGCCGCGCTGGTCCTGTCGGTGGCATTCTACCTGCTGGGAGGGCTTCTGGCGCCGGTCGGCACCCGCGGCACCCTGCGGGTGACGGCCCACTACCACGCGGTGCTGGTGGGCGGGGTGACGGTGGCGTTCATGGGGATGGTCCACCACCTGCTGGACGTCCACGGGTGGGCGCGGGGAGGCCGCCGGGCGGCGGCCGTCCAGCTGTGGCTGTTCGGCGCGGGGGTGCTCGCCACGGTGGGAGTGCTGGCCTGGGCCGGGGCCCTGGGCGCCCCGCGCAAGATGGCGGGCAGCGTGGCGGCGTCCGGCCCGTGGGCTTCCGTCATGCGGCTGATGGCTGTGGCGGCGGTGCCCGCCGTCCTGGGCGGCGCGCTGTTCGTGGCGCTGGCGCTGGCCGCGCTGCTGCGGGCGTCCCGGTCGTCCCGGGTGCTGCCGGCCCCGCGGGCCCTGGCCGGACCGCTGCCGCCGTGAAGCTCAGCCGCGAGAGCGAGTACGCCCTGGACGGGCTGGCGTACCTGGCCCGCCGGAAACCCGGGACCGTGCTGCCCCTGCGGGCCATCGCCCGGGCCCGGGGACTGCCGCCGGTGTTCCTGGCGAAGATCTTCCGCCGGCTGACCCGGGCCGGCCTGCTCACCTCCCACCGCGGAGGCCGCCGGGGATACGCGCTGGCCCGTCCCCCGCAGGCCGTCAGCGTCAAGGAGGTCGTGGAGGCGGTGGAGGGCGCCGACGTCTTCCGCCGGTGCGTCTTCTGGAGCAACCGGTGCTCCGACGACCACCCCTGCCTGCTCCACGACCTGTGGAAGACGGTCCGCCCCCAGGTGGTGGAGATGATGGCGTCCCTGACCCTGGAGGACGTGGCCCGGGGCGGCCTGGAGGAGGCGCTCCGAGCGTCCCGCTCCCGCCATCGGGCAGCCGCCCGATAGGCACGATCCGGCCCATCCCGTATATCTCCACGGGGGGATCGCCCGAGCGGCGACCTCCCATCGGACTCTCCACCCAGGGGGTGCGTTCGGCATGGCGACCATGGTGATGGCGCCCAAGGAAGACGCCTGGCAGATGGCCCTGCGGCAGTTCAACGAGGCCGCCGACCACCTGCCCCTCAAGCGCGGCATCCGGGAGTTCCTCGCCTATCCCAAGCGGGAGCTGACCGTCAACTTCCCGGTCAAGATGGACGACGGCTCGGTGCGGGTGTTCACCGGCCACCGGGTGCACCACAGCACGGTGCTGGGGCCCACCAAGGGCGGCATCCGCTACCACCCCGACGTGACCCTCAACGAGGTGCGGGCCCTGGCCATGTGGATGACCTGGAAGTGCGCGGTGGTGGGCCTGCCCTACGGCGGGGCCAAGGGCGGGGTGGTGGTGAACCCCAAGGAGCTGTCCCGGGACGAGCTGGAGCACCTGACCCGGCGCTACGCCACCGAGATCAGCATCCTCATGAGCCCCGAAGGCGACATCCCCGCCCCCGACGTGGGGACCAACCCCCAGGTGATGGCGTGGATCATGGACACCTACAGCATGCACCGGGGGTACTCGACGCCGTCGGTGGTGACCGGCAAGCCGCTGAGCATCGGGGGCTCCCACGGCCGGGTGGAGGCCACCGGGCGCGGCGTGGCCATCGTCACCCGGGAGATCACCCGGCACCTGGGGATGTCGCTGGCCGGGTCCCGGGTGGTGGTGCAGGGGTTCGGCAACGTGGGCTCGGTGGCGGCGTACCTGCTGCACGACCTGGGCTGTCGGGTGGTGGCCGTCAGCGACTCCCGGGGCGGGGTCTACACCCCCCGGGGGCTGGATCCGCGGGAGGCGCTGCGGTACAAGCAGGCCACCGGATCGGTGGTGGGCCTTCCCGGGACCGACCGGGTGACCAACGAGGAGCTGCTGACGCTGCCGTGTGAGATCCTGATCCCCAGCGCCCTGGAGGGGCAGATCGACGGCCGGATCGCCGAGCGGATCTCCGCCCGCCTGGTCGCCGAGGGCGCCAACGGGCCCACCACCCCCGACGGGGACGCGGTGCTGGCCGACCGGGGGATTCCCGTCATCCCCGACATCCTGGCCAACGCCGGGGGGGTGATCGTCTCCTACTTCGAGTGGGTGCAGGGGCTGCAGCAGTTCTTCTGGACCGAGGAGGAGGTCAACCACCACCTGGAGAGGATGATGGTGCGGGCCTTCCACCGGGTGTGGCAGGCCGCCGAGGAGCACAAGGTGCGGCTGCGGGTGGCGGCCCTCATCCAGGCCATCGGCCGGGTGGCGGACGCCCTCTACACCCGGGGCATCTACCCGTAGGATCCGGGCCGGGGGTCTTCCGGCGGGGCGGCGTGCGCCGCCCCGCCGGCCCGCGCGCCCGCTCCGGGGAGCGCGATTGACGCGACGGCGGCGGCGCCGATCAGGGCCGCCACCACCGCCAGCGACACGCCCACGGGGATCGGGTACACCTCGCTGAGCACCATCTTGACGCCCACGAAGACCAGGACCAGCCCCAGCCCCAGGTGCAGGTAGCGCAGCCGCACCAGCAGGCCGGCCAGCAGGAAGTACAGAGCCCGCAGGCCCAGGATGGCGAAGATGTTGGAGGTGTAGACGATGAACGGGTCCCGGGTGACGGCGAAGATGGCCGGGATCGAATCCACCGCGAACAGGATGTCGGTCAGCTCCACCGTGGCCAGGGCCAGGACCAGCGGGGTCGCCACCACCCGGGAACCCTCCCGCACCACGAACCGCGCCCCGTGGTACCGCGGCGTCAGCGGCAGGCGGTGCTGCAGCCAGCGGATCAGCGGATGGCGCTCGGGGTGGACGGTCTCCTCCCGCCCGCGCAGCATCCGGGCTCCGGTGACCACCAGGATGGCGCCGAACAGGTAGATGGTCCAGTGGAAGGCCTCCAGCAGGGCGGCGCCGGCCAGGATGAACGCCATCCGGAAGACAACCGCCCCCAGGATGCCCCAGAATAGGACCCGGTGCTGGGCCGGGGCCGGCACGGCGAAGTAGGTGAAGATGACCAGGAACACGAAGATGTTGTCCACGCTGAGGGCCTTCTCGATCAGGTAGCCGGCGAGGTACTCCAGGCCGCGCGCGGGGCCGAAGCGCAGCCACACGCCGGCGCCCCACAGCAGGGCCAGCGCCACCCACACCACGCTCCAGGTGAGGGCTTCCCGGGCCCGGACCTCGTGGGCCCGGCGGTGGAAGACGCCCAGGTCCAGCGCCAGCAGCGCCGCGATCAGCAGGGAAAACCCGGCCCACAGCCACGGGGTTCCGACCGAGGCCGGCATGGCCGTCTCCTTTCCCGGCGGCGGGCCCACAACGCAAGAGGCGAGGCCTTCGCCGCCGTGCAGCGAAGGTCTCGCCCCCGCCCGCCGGGGTGCCGTGACCGGCCGGTGGCTGCGGGAGGCCGGGCCGGATCCGCGAGGATCGTGGTGACGGCCCGGCCACGGATCGCGAAGGACTCCGCGGCTACTCCCCTTCGGGGCCGAGGATACGCTACGGCCGGCGCACCGTCAAGACCGGGACGGGGCTGTGCCGGACCACGTGCTCGGCCACGCTGCCGAACAGGACGTGGGCCAGGCCCGTGCGGCCGTGGGTGCCCACCACGATCACGTCGGCGGCCACCTCCCGGGCGACCTCCAGGATCGTCGTGCGGGGGCTGCCCTCCCGCAGCAGGGTCCGGGCCCGGGGGTGGCGGGCGGCCAGCTTGGTCATCTCGCTGGCGGCCTCGCTGCGCAGCCGATCCATGAGCTGGCCAACCGCCGGCATGGCCGCCAGTTCGGTGGGCAGGCCCGCCGCCCCGGCCAGGCTCAGGTCCAGGACGTGCAGAATCACCAGTTCGGCGTTGAAGGCCTCGGACAGGGTCCGGGCCCACTCCAGCGCCCGCTCGGCATCGGGTGAGAAGTCGGTGGCGGCGAGGATGCGCCGGATGCGGATCGGACTGGCGGCCTGTGCGTTCATGCTGTCACCTCAGGGGCGGGTCTTCTGCCGGTCGGAGGTTTCGGCGCCGACCGGGTGAGTTCCGCCCGGACGGCGAGGGGACCTGCCTCCCGCCGTCCCCCTCTCGCCGGTGTCGCCATCGGGTGGCGGGGGGATTCTCCCGGCGGCGGGGGGAGGCTATGATCGCAGCGGGACGTGCCACAGTCGACGCCAAGGAGGGATCGCGCATGGGCGAGAAGGGTCGCGCCATCGTCGAGGTCAACGTGGACGAGCTGATCCAGCAGCTGCGGAAGGCGTACCTGGACGAGCTGCTGGCGTTTTACTCCTACTGGATCACCGCCCAGGTGGCGGAAGGGTTCCACGGGGAGGAGCTGACGGAACACTTCAAGGAGGAGGCGATGGACGAGCTGGGCCACGCCGAGAAGCTGGCCCGGCGGATCATCGAGCTGGGGGGCGACCCGGTGGTGCACCCCCGGGAGTGGGAGGCCGGCGCCAACGGGCCGTGGACGGCTCCCCGCCGCGACTGGAGCGACGCCGACGGCATGGTGGAGGACCAGATCCGGGCCGAGCGGGCCGCCATCGAAGCCTACAACCGCCTGGCCAAGATGACCTTCGGCAAGGATCCGGTGACCTACGCGCTGGCCACCAGCCTGCTGGCCGACGAGGTCCGCCACGAGGAGTTTCTGGAAAATCTGGTGGCCCGCAAGCCCTCCCGGTCGTAGTCCACCGCGCCCGCCGTCGGGCGCCGAGGCGACAGGCGGAGATCCTCGGGCCGGGACCCGACGGCCCGTTCGGGCGGCCGTCCGATGGGCGGCCCCGGCGGCGGGGCGTACCCTGGAGGCGGAGGCCGTGGACAGGAGGCGACAGCCCATGGGGCGTGCCGTCCGCCGGGTGCTGGTGGCCACCGACCTTTCCGACGCCGCGCCGGGCCTGCTGGCTCAGGCCATCGGGGTCGCGCGGCGCTGGCGAGCCGAGCTGGCGGTGGTGCACGTCTTCGACCCCGGCGCCTACGAGAAGCTGCTGGACGAGACCGGGATGCCGGTGGACGAGTACGTGGGCCACCTGCGGACGGAGATGCAGGACGCCCTGGCGGAGGCCGGCATCGGCGACACCGACGTCCCCGTGCGCCTGGAGGTGATCGAGGATCGGGACGTGGCGGGGGCCATCGTCTCCGCGGCCGCCCGCCTGGACGCCGACCTGGTGGTGGTGGGCGCGCGGCCGCGGCGCGGGCTGCCGGCCCTGCGGGGCGGGGTCGCCGACGCGGTCCTGCGCCGCGCCGGCCGGCCCGTTCTGGTCGTCCCCCACGCCTTCCTGGACGCCGGGACGACGCCGGCGCTGGCCTCCGCCTCGTGAGGACCCGCCGATGCAGCGCATCCTGGTGCCGGTGGACCTGTCCGCCACGTCGGAGGCGGTCGTGGGCGCGGCCGCGGACCTGGCGCGCGCGCTGGGGGCGGAGCTGCGGATCCTCCACGTGTACACCCCCGACGACGCGGCCGACGCGCAGGGGGAGAGGCCTGACGCCCACGCGACGTTCGCCGGCCGGCTGGAGGACGCGGTGCGGGCGCTTGCCGGGCGGGTCGGCGTCCGGGCGGACGTGGAGGTCTGCCAGGGGTGGTCCATTCCCGAGCAGATCCTGCAGACCGCGCGCCGGTGGGAGGCGACCCTGATCGTCATGGGCACCCACGGCCGGCGGGGGTGGAGGCGGGTCCTGCTGGGCAGCGTGGCGGAAGAGGTGCTGCGGCACGCGGCCTGTCCCGTCCTGGTGATTCCCCCAGGCGCGGGGCGGACCTCCCAGCTGGCGGGGACGGCGAGGTGATGAGCCGTGGGTGAGATGCCGGGAGCCGGACTGTCCGGTCCCAGTCGGGTCCGCCTGCGGGCGAAGGACGTGATGTCCTCGCCGGTGGTGACCGTGCGGCCCGACACGCCGGTCACGGACGCGGCCGCGCTGATGGCCGCCCACCACATCAGCGGCCTGCCGGTGGTCACCGCCGAGGGAGAGCTGGTAGGCATCGTCACCGAGGCGGACCTGCTCAGGCACGCCCGGGGAGGCCGCCGCGAGCGCGGGGCGCGCGCGGTCCGCCTGCGGGTCAGGGACCTGATGACCTCCCCGGTGGTCACCGTGGACGAGGAGGCGTTGCTGTCCGAGGTGGCGGCGCTGATGGTGCGGCGCCAGATCAACCGGGTGCCGGTGATGCGCGCCGGCCAGCTGGTGGGCATCGTCAGCCGCGCCGACATCGTCCGGGCTCTGGCGCGCTCCGACGAGGAGATTGCGGCGGCGGTGCGGGACAGCCTGCTGCACGACCTGTGGGTGGACACCAGCCGGCTGACGGTGGAGGTGCGCCAGGGAGTGGTGATCCTCGACGGCGAGGTGGACCGCTGGTCCGAGAAGCAGCTGGTGGAACGGTGGGTGGCCGCGGCCGACGGGGTCGTGGGGGTGGACAGCCGCCTGACCTACCGGTTCGACGACCGCCGGGCGTCGTTGGGCGACTTGTGGCCCGAGCCCCGGGTGGGAGGTGCGCGGTGACGGCGTCCGAGCTGGCGGGCAGGATCGAGCACGCGGTGCTGGGCCCGCAGGCGACCGCGGCGGACGTGGAGGAGGCCGCGCGCCTGGCGCGGCGGTGGGGGGTCCGGGCCCTGGTGGTCAAGCCCGTCCACGTGCCCGTCGCGGCGCGGGCGCTGGCGGGGTCGCCGGTCCTGGTGGTGACGGTGGTGGGGTTCCCCCACGGGGGGCAGACCACCGAGACCAAGGTGGCCGAGACGCGCCAGGCCCTCGCCCGGGGCGCCGCCGAGGTGGACATGGTCATGGACATCGGCGCCCTGCGGGAACGCGACCTGGCCCGGGTGTTCTACGACATCCGGGCGGTGGTGGAGGCCGCATCCGGCCGGCCGGTCAAGGTCATCCTGGAGACCGGCTACCTCACCGACACCGAGAAGCGCCTGGCGGCCCGCCTGGCGGCCCGGGCGGGAGCGGCGTTCGTCAAGACCGGCACCGGATTCGGTCCCGCCGGGGCGACGGCCGCCGACGTGGCGCTGCTGCGCCGCACCGTCCCGCGGCCGGTGGGGGTCAAGGCCGCGGGGGGCATCCGGTCCTACCGCGACGCCGTGGCGCTGCTGGAGGCGGGAGCGGACCTGCTGGGAACCAGCGCCACCGACGCCATCCTCCGGGAAGCCGCCGCCCCGGCCGCCTAGCCGGCGGCAGATCCGGAACCGGAACCCGGCGTCACGGTCGCCGGTCGGCGGGCGTCGCGGCCGCGGGAAGATGCCGGAGGAACCACTCGGAGGCCAGGTCCGCCACCCGGTCCAGCGCTCCGGGCTCTTCGAACAGGTGGCCCGCGCCGGCAACGACCTCCAGCCGCGCGGGGCCGGCGAGCAGCGCCAGGGCCTGACGGTTGAGGTCCAGCACCGGCAGGTCCCGCTCGCCCACGATCAGCAGCGTCGGAGCCAGCACCCGCGGCAGGACGTCGGCCGCCAGGTCCGGCCGTCCCCCCCGCGACACCACCGCCGCGACCCGGTGAGGCCGGTCGGCGGCGGCGCGCAGGGCGGCCGCGGCGCCGGTGCTGGCTCCGAACAGTCCCAGGGGGAGGCCGGCGGTCTGCGGATCACGTCCGGTCCAGTCCACGATGTCCAGCAGACGGCGCCCTAGCAGCGGGATGTCAAAGCGCAGGTGGGCCGTGAGCTGGTCCGCTTCCTCCTCGGCGGGCGTCAGGAGGTCGATCAGCAACGTGGCCAGCCCGGCCTGCTGCAGGCGGCCGGCCACGTGGCGGTTGCGGGGGCTGTGGCGGCTGCTGCCGCTGCCGTGGGCAAACGCCACCAGTCCCCGCGCGGCGGCGGGGACCGCCAGGTCGCCGTCCAGGGAGCCGTCGGACACCGGGACCTGCACTGAACGCACGGCGGCTGTCCTCCACCTCCATTATGCGCTATCCTCGGGGGCGATGGTGCGGCTGGGGCTGGCCGGAGACGTGATGCTGGGGCGGCTGGTGGACCGCTTCGTCCTGGCGGATCCGTCGGTGGACCCGGCGTGGGTGTGGGGGGACACCCTGGACCTGTGGCGGCGGGCCGACCTGCGCCTGGTGAATCTGGAGTGCGTCATCGCCACCGGCGGGACGCCCTGGGTGCCCAAGGTGTTTCACTTCCGCGCCCGGCCGCGGGCCCTGGACGCGCTGGCGGCGGCCGGCATCCACTGCGTGAGCCTGGCCAACAATCACGTCCTGGACTTCGGCTACGGCGCCCTGCGGGAATGCCTGGCGCTGTTGCGGCGGCGGGGACTCCGCTATGCCGGCGCGGGGGAGACCCTGGAGGAGGCGATGGCGCCGGCGGTCCTGGAGGCGGGACACCGGCGGGTGGCGGTGGTGGCGGTCACCGACAACGAGCCCGAGTGGGAGGCGACGCCGGACCGCCCGGGGGTGTTCTACGTGGCCTGCGACGCCCACGGCCTGCGGGAGCCGTACCGACAGCGGGTGCGCCGGGCGCTGGACCACGCCCGCCGGCAGGCTCCGGCGGTGATCGTTTCCGGCCACGTGGGCCCCAACTGGGGCCCGCCGACCCCCGCCATGCGGGCCCTGGCCCGCCAGGTGGTGGACCTGGGCGCCGACCTGTACTGGGGCCACTCCAACCACACCGTGCAGGGCATCGAGTGGTACCGGGGCCGGCCGCTGCTGTATGCGGCGGGAGATTTCATCGACGACTACGCGGTGGACCCCGAGGAGCGCAACGACCTCTCCTGCCTGTTCGAGGTCCTGCTGGACGACACCGGCGTCCGCCGGATCCGGCTGCACCCGGTCCGCATCGCCGACTTCCGCGTCACCCGGGCCCGGGGGGACGACGTGGCCTGGATGCACCGCTGGCTGCGGGCGCGGATGGAGGAGTGCGGGACCCGGATCGCCTTCGAGGGAGACGTGGGTGTGGTGGATCGGCCGGACAACAACTAACCTCGGCCACTCGGAGTTGTCATGGGATCAGACCATCGCGCTCGCTGTGGGACCGGATCATGGCCGCTCCGGAGGCGGTTACTATCCGGCCTTGGGTGAGCGTTACTGCCTGACCTTACTACGCCCCCAAGTGACCGAGGCACCACTTACCCTAGCCCAGGGCCCGGGCGCCGTCAATCCGGAAGGTGTGTTCGGGGTCTGTGGATAGAGGGAGGGAAAAGAGCATCGAGCGTCCGGCGCGCGCAGCGCGCGCCCGAGGGGCGGAGAGGACGGGATGACTCGGCCCCGGCGGGGGCGAAGACCGTCTGGCGGCTTGCAGGGGGAGGGGATGGTCCGGATCGCGGTGGTGGGTAGCGTCAACATGGACCTGGTGGTGACGGTGCCCCGCCTGCCCCAGGTGGGCGAGACGGTTCTCGGCGGAACCTTCGGCACCTTCCCGGGAGGCAAGGGCGCCAACCAGGCGGTGGCCGCGGCGCGGCTGGGGGCGTCGGTGGCCATGATCGGCCGGGTGGGAGCGGACGCGTTCGGCCGGACGCTGCGGCGGGGGCTGGCGGAGGAGGGCGTGGACATCCATCACCTGCGGGAGGACGAGCAGGCTCCCAGCGGCGTGGCCCTCATCACGGTGGACCGGGACGGCCGCAACACCATCGTGGTGGCCAGCGGGGCCAACATGCGCGTCGTCCCCCCGGACGTGGACGCGGCCCGGGAGGTGATCGCCGGCAGCCACGCGGTCCTGCTGCAGCTGGAGCTTCCCCTCCCGGTGGTGCGCCACGCCGCCGAGGTGGCCGCCGCCGCGGGGTGCCGCGTGATCCTGGACCCGGCCCCCGCGCCGCCACAGCCCCTGCCGGAGCCGCTGTACCGCCTGCTGGCGGTGGTCAACCCCAACGAGGTGGAAGCGCGGGCGCTGACCGGCGTGGACGTGGCTGACAGAGACGGCGCCCGGCGCGCGGCCGAGTCCCTGCTGGCTCGCGGGTGCGGGGCGGCGGTCATCAAACTGGGCGAGCGGGGGGCCTACGTGGCCGCCGACGGGGTGCGGGAGGCCGTCCCGGCGGTGCCGGTGCGGGCGGTGGACACCACGGCGGCCGGGGATGCGTTCGCGGCCGCGCTGGCGGTGGCCTTGGCCGAGGGGCGGGACCTGGTGGCCGCCGTCCGGTTTGCCACCGTCGCGGCGGCGGTCTCGGTGACCCGCGCGGGGGCGCAGCCCTCCATGCCCCGTCGGGAGGAGGTCCTGGCCCTGGCCCGGGAGGCCGGGATGACGCTGTAGGGAGTGCCACGCCCCCGCCTGTCCCGCCGGCGCCGCCGGGACGCGGGGAGACACAGGAGGTGGACGATGGAGGCCCGGGACATCATGACCACAGACGTCATCACCCTGTCGCCGGACATGACCGTCGAGGAGGCGACGGACGTGCTGCTCCGCTACCGGATCCACGGCGCGCCGGTGACCACGCCCGAGGGACGGCTGCTGAGTATGGTGAGCTTCATGGACCTGGCCCGCCGCGCCGGCGAGGACGGCCGGGTCCGGGACATCATGAGCCCCGATCCGGTGGTGGCGCAGGAAGACACCCCGGTGGAGGAGGTGGCGCGGCTGATGCTGGACCAGATGGTCCGCCGGGTGCCGATCGTCCGGGCGGGCCAGGTGGTCGGCATCGTCAGCGCCAGCGACATCGTGCAGCTGTTCCTCAACCTGCACGAGGCGCCCCGGCTCCGGGGTCCGGAGCGGGCCTCTGCGAGGGCGCGGTGACCGCCGCCCTGGCCGTCCAGACGTTTGCCGCGGCGCTGGCCACCGCGCTGGCCACGGGACTGGGCGGCGTGCCCTTCTTCCTCGTCCGGCGCCTGGAGGAGAGGTGGGTGGGCCTGGCGTGGGCGTTTTCGGGGGGCGTGATGCTGTCGGCCACCGTGTTCAACCTGATCGTCCCCGCCGTGGAGCGGGCCGGCTACTCTCCCGTGGCGGCGGGGATCGCGGCCGGCGCGGCCTTCTACTGGGCGGCCCACCGCTGGCTGAGCCACAGCCACCCGCAGTTCTTCCACCTGCAGGGCGCGTCGGCGGTGCGGGCGGTGCTGCTGATCGGGACCATGTTCGCCCACAGCGTCGCCGAGGGCGTGGCTCTGGGCGTCGGGTGGGGGTCGGGGGAGGTGGGGTTGGCGATCCTGCTGAGCATCGCCATCGCCCTGCACAACGTCCCCGAAGGCGTCGCCGTGTCCCTGCCGCTGCGGGGCGAGGGGTTCTCGGCCTGGGCGTGCGTGGGGTGGTCGATCTTCACCAGCCTGCCTCAACCCGTGCTGGCGGTTCCGGCGGCCCTGCTGGTGGCGTCGTTCCGGCCGCTGGTGCCGCTGGGCTTCGGGTTCGCCTCGGGGGCCATGGGGTTTTTGGTCTTCGGGGAGATGGTGCCCGAGGGGATCGAGCGCGCGGGCCGCCTGCTTTCGGCGGCGGCGGTAGGGGCAGGCTTTGTGGGGCTGATGCTCCTGCAAAACGTTCTGCAGTGACACCGCGGGGGGCTGCGATGGCCGAGATGCGCGTGCGGGTGGACTGGCGGGCGCCGATGGTGTTTGTGGGCGGGCCGCCGGGGGCGGCGCCGGTCCTGATGGACACCCGTCCCGAGGAAGGCGGCACCGGCGTGGCACCCTCGCCGATGGAAACCGTCCTGGCCGCGCTGGCGGGCTGCTCGGGCATCGACGTGGTGGGCATCCTGCAGAAGATGCGGGCCCCCCTGGAGGGGCTGCGCATCGACGTGACGGCCGAGCGGGCCCCCGACCCTCCCCGGGTCTTTCGGTCCATCCACGTGCGCTACACGGCGTGGGGGACGGGGCTGCAGGCGGAGGCGGTGCGGAGGGCGGTGGCGCTGTCCCTGGACAGGTACTGCTCGGTGGCGGCGATGCTGCGGGCGACGGCGACGATCACCCACGAGGTGGCGGTCGCCGGCGAGGCCGAGGCCGGGAAGCCTGCAGACGCCTCCTGACGACTCGGGGGAGACGTCCTGCGGGGGCGGTCCTCAGCGCGGCTCTCGCTCCGAAGCCCGGGCCCGGGGTCCCCGCGGCCCCAGCAGCCTGTCGGCCAGCGCCAGGAGCCAGCGGTTCTCCCGCAGGGCCGTCCGGTGGAACCGGCGGGTGCGGGCGACGTCCTCCCGGACGGCGGCCAGGACGCGGTGGTGCGCCTGCGCCTCCCGGCGCGCCGCTTCCCGCGCCATCCGGGCCCTCTGCCGCTCCCCCAGCAACACCCGGACGTGCTCGTCCGCCCGTCCCACGCCCCGGGGCGGCACCTCTCCCATCAGCACCTGCTCGTA
The DNA here is from genome assembly GCA_037440005.1 of Armatimonadota bacterium. Classification (GTDB taxonomy): domain Bacteria; phylum Sysuimicrobiota; class Sysuimicrobiia; order Sysuimicrobiales; family Kaftiobacteriaceae; genus Calidihabitans. The sequence continues at coordinate 41,974 of JBBIUY010000014.1, forward strand.
GCGGGCCATCCCTCTCACCCGGGGCCAGGGTAGGGGGCGGCCGAGGCGCGGCCCATCGGGCGGGCGCCCGATTTGGCATCGGGTCCCGGCTGTATCCGCCCCGCGCCGCCGACGGGCCGGCGGGCGCGCGGCCCCTGCCACCGGGGGAGGAGGAGGTCCACCAGGGCCAGCAGCCAGCGGTTGGCCGCCAGGGCCTCCCGGTGGTAGCGCCGGTCCTCGGCCAGCCGGGCCCGGACCTGGTCCAGGACCACGCGGTGCTGGCGGAGGTCCTCCCGCAGGCGGGTCCGGGCGGCGGCCAGTCTCCCGCGCTCCCGGTTCAGGGCGCGCCGGTGCTCGCCCCGGGCCTCTTCCAGGACCGTCCGGGCGCGCCGCACCTCCGCCAGGAGCTGCCGGCGGTGCTCGGGAACTTCCAACATCAGGCTCAGGGTAGGCGCGGCGCCCTCGGGAGCGGATCGGGCAGGCGCCTGATTTCCGCTCGGGTGCCGACCCGATGGCTGTGGAGGCCGACCGCCAAATACCGCCCGCGCCCGATGGTCCCGCCGGGAGCCGCGGGCTAGGGTGGGAGCGAAGGGCGCGCAGGGCGGCCGGGCAGGCCGCGATCTCTCCGGCACGGCGCCGGAGTCGGCACAGGGAGAGCGGGATGGAGGTGGCGATTCCCCGGCTGGACATCCGCTGGCACGGCCGCGGCGGGTTCGGCGCCAAGACGGCGGCGGCGCTGCTGGCCGAGTGGGTGATCGACCTGGGAGGGTACGGTCAGGCGGCGCCGGAGTTCGGCCCCGAGCGGCGCGGAGCTCCGGTGCAGGCGTACACCCGCATCGGGCCGGACCCCATCCGCCGGCGCGGGCCCGTCGAGAGGCCCGACGTGCTGGTGGTCCTGGACCGGGGCCTACTGCAGACCCCCGCCACCACCGCCGGCGTCGGTCCCCACACGTGGGTCCTGGTCAACGCCCCGGGACCGGTGACGGTTCCCGGCGCGGCGGCCGGTCGGGTGGCGGCGGTGGACGCGTCCCGCATCGCCCGCCAGCACCTGGGCCGCGACATTCCCAACGTCCCGATGCTGGCGGCGGTGGTGGCGGTGTTCCTGCCGGCGGGCCGGGAGCGGTTTCTGGCGTGGCTGCAGCGCCGGCTGGGCGAGGAGTTCCGGGAGGAGGTGGTCGCCGCCAACGTGGCGGCGGCCCGGCAGGCCATGGAGGAGGTTGCCCGTGAGCACGCAGGCATCGTGGCGAGCGCTTGACCGCGGTCCCGTCATCCCCGGCGGCACCAGCCGCGCGTTCGTGACCGGGACGTGGCGGACCGAGAGGCCGGTCCTGGACCTGGAGCGGTGCATCCACTGCATGCTGTGCTGGCTGTACTGCCCGGACTCCTCGATCCTGGCCCGGGACGGCCGGGTGGTGGGCATCGACCTGGACCACTGCAAAGGGTGCGGGATCTGCGCGGCCGTCTGCCCGCCGCGGGCTCACGCCATCGTCATGGTCCCGGAGGGACAGCCATGAGCGTCGTCGCGTCCTCCCGCCGGCTGGGGTTGACCGGCAACGATGCCGTGGCCCTGGCCTGGAAGCAGATCAATCCGGACGTGGTGGCGGCGTACCCCATCACGCCCAGCACCCAGGTGGTGGAGAAGTTCTCCCAGTACGTGGCCGACGGCGTGGTGCAGACCCAGTTTGTGCCCGTGGAGTCCGAGCACTCGGCCCTGTCGGCGTGCGTGGGGGCCGCCGCCTGCGGCGCCCGGGTCATGACGGCCACCTCGTCCCAGGGGCTGGCCCTGATGCACGAGATCCTGTACATCGCCGCCGGCCTGCGGCTGCCCATCGTCATGGCGGTGGCCAACCGGGCCCTGTCGGCGCCCATCAACATCCACGGCGACCACAGCGACGCCATGGGGTCCCGGGACAGCGGCTGGCTGCAGTTCTACGCCAGGGACGTGCAGGAGGCCTACGACCTGACCATCCTGGCCGTGCGGGTGGCCGAGCGGGCGCGCCTGCCGGTGATGGTGGGGCTGGACGGGTTCACCCTCAGCCACAGCCTGGAGGTGGTGGAGGTCAGCAGCGACGACGCCGTGCGGGCGTTCGTGGGACCCGGACCCGAGGACCACTATCACTTCCTGGACGGACCCGAGCCCGTCACCATCGGCCCGCTGGCCCTGCCCGACTCGTACATGGACTTCCGCCGGGCGCTGGCCGAGGCGGTGGCGCGGTCGGCGGAGATCATCGCGCGGGAGGCCCGGGCGTTCCGGGAGCACTTCGGGCGGGCGGTGCCGGTCTTCGTGGAGCCGGTGGCCATGGAGGGCGCCCGCGCCGCCGTGGTGCTGATGGGATCCTACGCCGGGGTGGTGGAGGAGGCGGTGCAGCGCTGGCGCCGGGCGGGCCGGCCGGTGGGTCTGGTGCGCTTGGTCACTTTCCGGCCGTTTCCCGCCGAGGCCCTGCGGGCCGCCCTGGCCGGCACCGAGCATGTGGTGGTGATGGAGCGCGCCGACACCCTGTCCACCCTGGGCGGGCCCCTGGGGGTGGAGCTGCGCGCGGCCCTCTACGGCGCCGGCCGGCCGCCGGCGGTCACCGACGTGATCTTCGGCCTGGGGGGACGCGAGCTGCGGGAGGAGGATCTGGAGCAGGTCGGGCGCCTGGTGGACGAGGCGCCCGGAGGGGTGCGGTATCTGGGCACCGGCGACGACCTGTGAGGAGGCGGTCCGATGGCGCTGAACCTGCGGGAGCTGTCCAAACGGGCCGAGGGCCTCGCCCCCGGCCACCGGGCGTGCGCCGGGTGCGGGTTTCCCGTGATCATCCGGCTGCTGCTGGCCACGGCGCCGGAGCCGGTGGTGGTGGTGAACGCCACCGGCTGCCTGGAGGTGGTCTCCACCATCTACCCCTACTCGGCGTGGCCGGTGCCGTGGCTGCACAACGCCTTTGAGAACGCGGCGGCCACCGCCTCGGGAGTGGAGGCGGCCGCCCGGGCGCTGCACGCCCGGGGACGCCTGGCGCGGGTACCCAAGGTGGTGGCCATCGGCGGCGACGGAGGCACCTACGATATCGGACTGCAGAGCCTGTCGGGCGCGGTGGAGCGCGGCCACAACTTCCTGTACATCTGCTACAACAACGAAGGGTACATGAACACCGGCATCCAGCGCAGCAGCGCCACCCCCCAGGGCGCCCGCACCACCACCTCGCCCGCGGGGGCCGTGCTGCCGGGCAAGGTCCAGCCCCGCAAGGACCTGACCGAGATCCTGGCGGCCCACCGGATGCCCTACGCGGCCCAGGCCAGCATCAGCCACTGGGGCGACCTGGCCAAGAAGCTGCGCAAGGCCCTGACCACCGCCGGTCCCACCTTCATCAACGTGCTGACCCCCTGCCAGCCCGGGTGGGACTACCCGCCCGATCAGCTGGTGGAGATCGCGCGCCTGGCGGTGGAGACCCGCTACTGGCCCCTGTACGAGGTGGAGCGGGGGACGTACCGCCTCACCTACATCCCCCGGGAGCCGGTGCCCGTCCGGGCGTGGCTGGAGAGGCAGGGCCGCTTCAAGCACCTGCTGGCCGACGAGGCCCGGGTGGCGGACCTGCAGGCCTGGGTGGACGACAACTGGGCCCGCCTGACGGCCCGGGTGGCGGCGTCCGGCGAGCGGGTGTCCTGAGGGGACCGCGGCCGGCGGAATGGCCAGCGACCCCGTCTCCCCTTTGCCCACCGCCCGGCGGACGGTGGACGTGGTCCTGCGGGACGGCACCACGGTCCGGGTGCGTCCCGTGCGCGGCGACGACGCCGTTCCCCTGCTGCAGTTCTTCCGGGGGCTCAGCCCGGCCTCCCGCGCCCAGCGCTTTTTCGCCGACGTTTCCGACGACTTCCTGGCCGAGGCCGCCCGGCGGGAGGCCGCCGCCGACGGCGTGCGCCGCGTGGGCCTGGTGGCCACCACCGGCGCGCCCGAGCGGATCGTCGGCCACGGCGTATACGCCCTGGTGGACGGCGACCGGGCCGAGGTGGCGTTCGCGGTGGCCGACGACTACCAGGGCCGGGGGCTGGGGACCATCCTGCTGGCGGAGCTGGCGGAGGCGGCCGCCGCCAGCGGGGTGCAGGTCTTCGAGGCCTACGTGCTGCCGGCCAACCACCAGATGATCGCCGTCTTTCGGGACTCGGGATTCCCCATCGAGGTGCGGGCGGAGGCCGGCGAGCTGGTGGTCACCTTCCCCACCCAGCTGTCGGCGGAGGCGTGGGAACGGTTCCGGGAGCGGGACCGCATCGCCGCCATCAACGCGGTGCGCTGGTTCTTCCAGCCCCGCTCCATCGCCGTCATCGGGGCTTCCCGCCAGCGGGGCACCATCAGCGGCGAGGTGTTCCACAACCTGCTGACCAGCGGGTTCCCCGGCCCGGTGTACCCGGTGAACCCCGCCGCGGCGGTGGTGCAATCGGTCCCGGCCTACCGCTCGGTGGAGCTGATCCCCGGGCCCGTGGACCTGGCGGTGATCACCGTGCCGGCGCCCCACGTCCTGGAGGTGGCGCGCCAGTGCGCCCGCAAGGGCGTGCGGGCCCTGGTGGTGATCTCGGCGGGGTTTGCCGAGGTCGGGGAGGAAGGTCGGGAACGGCAGCGCCAGCTGGTAGAGATCTGCCGGGCGGCGGGCATGCGCCTGGTGGGGCCCAACTGCATGGGGATCCTCAGCACCGACCCGGCCGTCCCCCTCAACGCCACTTTCTCCCCGGTGGTGCCTCCGGCGGGGACGATCGGCTTTTACTCCCAGAGCGGTGCCCTGGGGCTGGCGGTGATCGACTACGCGGCGTCGCTGGGGCTGGGCCTGTCGGGCTTTGTCAGCATCGGCAACAAGGCCGACATCTCCGGCAACGACCTGCTGGAGTACTGGGAGGCCGACCCGCGCACCTCGGTCATCCTCATGTACCTGGAGTCCTTCGGCAACCCCCGCAAGTTCTCGCGCATCGCCCGCCGGGTGGGGCGCTCCAAGCCCATCGTGGTGGTCAAGAGCGGGCGCTCGCCGGCCGGGGCGCGGGCCACCTCCTCCCACACGGGCGCCCTGCTGGCCGCCTCCGACATCACCGTGGACGCCCTGTTCCGCCAGGCGGGCGTCATCCGCACCGACACCCTAGAGCAGATGTTTGACGTGGCGGCGCTGCTGGCCACCCAGCCGCCGCCCCGGGGGAGGCGGGTGGCGATCGTCACCAACGCCGGCGGGCCGGGCATCCTCTGCGCCGACGCCTGTGAGGCCGAAGGCCTGGTCGTCCCCGTGCTGGCAGAGCACACCCAGGCGCGCCTGCGGGAGATCCTGCCCCCCGAGGCCAGCGCCGCCAACCCGGTGGACATGATCGCCTCGGCCACCCCCGAGCAGTACCGGGAGGTGGTGCGCCTGGTGGCCGAGGACCCCCAGGTGGATGCGGTCATCGTGATCTTCATCCCGCCCCTGGTCACCCGCGCCGAGGACGTGGCCGAGGCCATCGTGGCCGCCGCCCGGGAGATCGGCGGGCGCACGACGCTGCTGACCGTCTTCATGTCGTCCCGCGGGGTGCCGGAGGTCCTGCGCCGCCCCGACGTGGGTCTGCCGTCGTTCGCCTTCCCCGAGAGCGCCGCCATCGCCCTGGCCCGGGCGGCCCGGTACGGCGAGTGGCGCAGCCGGGCTCCCGCTCCCGCCAAGGAGCCACCCGGGCTGCGCCGCGACGAGGCGGCGGCGGTGGTGGCGAGGGCCCTGGGGCGCGGGGAGGGCTGGCTGACCCCCCGGGAGGTGGAGGCGGTGCTGGCCGCCTACGGCCTGCCCCTGGCCCGCCAGCGGATCGCGGCAACCCCCGAGGAGGCCGCGGCCGCCGCGGCGGAGATGGGCGGCCCGGTGGCCCTCAAGGCGGTGGCGCCGGGCGTGGTCCACAAGACGGAGCTGGGAGGGGTCCGGCTGAACCTGACCGGCGCGGAGGCGGTGCGGCGCGTGGCCGAGGAAATCACCCGGGCGCTGGCCGCCGCCGGCCACCCAGTGGAAGGGTTCGTGGTCCAGGAGATGGTGCCCGAGGGGGTGGAGATGATCGTGGGGGTGGTCTCCGACCCCCACTTCGGCCCGGTGGTCGCCTGCGGGGCCGGCGGGATCATGGTGGAGGTCCTGCGGGACGTTTCGGTGCGCCTGACTCCCCTGGGGCGGGACGACGCCCGCAGCATGATCCAGGAGCTGAAGACCGCCCCGCTGCTGCGGGGATTCCGGGGCCGCCCGCCGGTGGACGTGGCCGCCCTGGAGGACGCCATCCTGCGGGTGGGGGCCCTGGTGGAAGACCTGCCCCAGGTGGTGGAACTGGACTGCAACCCCCTCATCGTGCACCCCCGGGGCGCCGCGGTGGTGGACGCCCGCATCCGGGTGGCGCCGGTGGTGCCTCCGCCGCCGTTCGGGTTCGTGCGGTGAGCCTCCCCGCTCCAGGGGAGGGCGCGGCTGCCGTCGAATCACCGGGCGGACGGCGGCCGGGGTGAGGCAGGCAGACCACACCGAAGGGGGGGGCGATCGCATGCAGTGGTTATCGCAGCTGCTGACGTGGATCGCGAACAACCTCTTCAACCAGGTCGCGATCCTCATCGGACTGATTGCCCTGGTGGGCTACGCCCTGCAACGGCGGCGCACCGAGGAGGTGGTGGCCGGAGCGCTGCGGGCCACCATCGGCGTCCTCATTCTCTTCGTGGGCATCGACGTGTTCGTCGGCGGCCTGGTGGCCTTCCAGACCATCCTGTCCAGCGCGTTCCGGCTGCAGCCGCCCCAGGCGGCCCGGACCCTGGGCGACTTCCTCAAGGAGCGCGGGGGGTCGGTGGCCCTGATCATCGCCATCGGCTTCCTCATCCACGTGGTGCTGGTGCGGGTGGTGCCCGTCTTCCGCTACGTCTACCTCACCGGCCACCTGATGTTCTGGATCAGCGTGGTGGTGGCCGCGGTGCTCCTCGAGGCCTTTCCCCGGATCAGCTCCACCGCCCTGATCCTGTGGGGCAGCGTCATCGTGGCCCTGTACTGGTCCATCCAGCCCATGTACATCGCCCGGTACATGCGCCGGGTGATCGGATCCGACGACTGGGGATTCGGTCACACCAGCTCCGCCGGGTGCTTCCTGGCGGCCTGGCTGGGCCGCTACGTCGGCAGCCGGGAGCGCCACGACTCGGAGCGGGTGCAGCTGCCCGGTCGGCTGGCGGTCTTCAAGGACATCAACGCGGCCAACGGCATCGTCATCGGCGCCATCATGCTGCTGGGCATCGCGTTCGCCGACAAGGCCCTGGTGGCTGAGCAGGCGCGCAAGTTCAGCGAGACCATCGACCCCTGGGTGTGGGGGATCGTGGTGGGGCTGCGGTTTGCCGCCGGCATCGCCATCCTGCTGTTCGGCGTGCGCATGTTCCTGGCCGAGATCGTTCCGGCGTTCAAGGGGATCAGCGACCGGATCATCCCGGGCAGCAAGCCGGCCCTGGACGTGCCCACCGTGTTCCCCACGGCGCCCACCGCGGTGCTGATCGGCTTCCTGTCGGGGACGGTGGTGTTCCTGATCCTCATGGGCGTGTTCGGCGCCCTGGGGTGGTTCACGCTGGTGCCGCCCATGATCATGCTGTTCTTCCCCGGGGGTGGCGCCGGTGTGTTCGGCAACGCCTTCGGGGGGTGGCGGGGCGCCGTCCTGGGCGGAGTGATCAACGGGCTGTTCCTGGCCATCGGCCAGGCCACCGCCTGGGGGCTGCTGGCGAACACCGCCCCCGAGCTGGCCACCCTGGGCGACCCGGACTGGTACATCCTCATCTGGGTGCTGAGGGCGGTGCTGTCGCCGTTTGCGGGTTCGTGAACCGGTGGCCGTGTCCCGTGACCGTCCGCTGAAGGTCCTCACCGTCTGCGGGGTGGGGATGGGCAGCAGCCTCATCCTGAAGATGACCGCCGAGAAGGCCCTGGCCGAGCTGGGGGTCCCGGCCCGGGTGGAGCACGCCGACCTGTCCTCCGCCCGCGGCATGGGCGCCGACGTGATCCTGGCCCAGGGGCTGCACGTGGCCGAGCTGGCGGGGGCGGCTCCGGTGGTCATCGAGGTCCGCCACTTCCTGGACACCGCCGGGCTGAAGGAGACGCTGGCCCGGCGGCTGCGGGAGCAGGGATGGCTGTAGCCCCTCCGCCCGCCGGCCGGCGGATGCGGGACCATCTGGCCCGGGTGGAGGACGCCAACCGGGACATGGTGGAGCAGGTGGCCGGCCGGATGCTGGAGGTGGTGCGGTCGGACGGCCTGGTCTTCGTGGGCGGCACGGGGCACTCGGTGGCCGCGGTGCTGGAAGGGTTCTACCGGGCAGGAGGGTTGGCGTGCGTGTACCCGGTGTACCACCCGGCCCTCCTGCCCCTGGAGGGAGCGGCGGCCAGCACCCAGGTGGAGAGGGTGGCCGGCCTGGGCCGGACGCTGGTGCGGCAGGCCGGTCCCAGCCCGGCCGACCTGGCGTTCGTCTTTTCCCACTCCGGGATCAATCCTGTCCCCGTGGAGATGGCCGAGGAGTTCCGGGCGGCGGGGACCCCCACGGTGGGGGTGCTGTCCCGGGACCACATGAGCCGGGCGCCCGTCCGCCACCCGCGCCGCCTGGGGGACGTGGTGGACTACATTCTGGACACCCTGGTGCCCTACGGGGACGCCGCCTTCGACCCGGGCACGGGGATCCCTACCATGCCCCTGTCTACGCTGGCGGCGGTCTTCCTGTGGAACCTGGTGCTGGCGCGTCTGGCCGCCCTGGCTGCCGCGTCCGGCGTGGCCCTGCCCCTGTGGACCAGCGCCAACGTGGAGGGCGGGCAGGAGCGCAACGCCGCCCTGCTGGAGCGGTACCGCAGGCGCATCCCCCGCCTGTAGCGCGCATGCAGGCCGCGGACGTCCAGGTCATCTCCGCGGGCAGGGTGATCACCCCGTCGGGAGACCTGACCCCCGGAACCGTGGAAGTCCGCAACGGCCGGATCGCGGCGGTGCGCAGGGGGGTCGCCCCGCGGGCGGACCCGGCCGCTCCCGAGGGCATCCTGGCGCCGGGGCTTGTTGACCTGCAGGTCAACGGAGCCGCCGGGGTGGACTTTCTGACCTGCCGCCGGCCCGCCGACCTGGCCCGGGTCAGGCGCTACCTGGCCTCTTCCGGGGTCACCGCCTTCCTCCCCACGCTGATCACCTCCCCCATGCCCGTGCTGGCCGCCGCCCTGGACCGGTGGGAGCGATGGAGCCGGCTGCCCGGCGGGCCCCGGGTGGCCGGCGTCCACCTGGAAGGACCGTACCTGAACCCCCGGTACCGGGGCGCGCACCCCGCCCGCTACCTGCGCCCTCCGGACGCCGCCCGGCTGGCCGCCCTGCTGGACCGGCACCCGGGACTGGTCCGGCTGGTCACCCTGGCTCCGGAACTGGCCGAGGCGGGGGAGGTGATCGCCATGCTGCGGGACCGCGGCGTGGCCGTGGCCGCCGGGCACACCGGCGCCAGCTACGACCAGGCCCGGGAGGCGTTCGCCGCCGGCGTCGGACTGGTCACCCACCTGTTCAACGGCATGCGGGCGGTGCACCACCGCGACCCGGGCGTCGTCGTCGCGGCGCTGGAGCACGAGGAGGTGGCGGTCAGCCTCATCGCAGACTTCGTGCACGTCCACCCGGCCGTGCTGCGCCTGACAGCGCGCCTGAAAGGGCCCCGGCGCACCGTCCTGATCACCGATGCGATCGCGGCGGCCGGCTGGCGGGGCAGAACCGCGTCCCTGGGGGGCCGGCGGGTCCGGGTGACCGACGTGCCCCGCCTGCCGGACGGCACCATCGCCGGCAGCGTGCTGGCCCTGGACCAGGCGGTGCGCAACATGGTGGCCCTGGGTTTCCCCCTGCGGGACGCGGTCGCCATGGCGTCGTCCACCCCGGCGCGGGTGCTGGGGCGGGCCGACCTGGGGCGGATCGCGGTGGGGGCGCTCGCGGACCTGGTGTTGTTCGACGCAGGCCTGCGGGTCAGGGCCGTCTGGGTGGGGGGGGTGAGGGTCCTGGGATGACGGCCGCCCGGGCTCCCGGCGCCTGGATGCTGCGGGAGATCCGCGAGCAGCCGGACGTGTTCGCCCGGGTGTACGAGCGGGAGCTGAGGACCCTGGCCTCCCTCGGGGCGCGGCTGCGGCGGCGGCCGCCGCCGCTGGTGGTGCTGGCCGCCAGGGGGACGTCGGACAACGCCGCCCTGTACGGCCGGTACCTGATCGAGACCCGGCTGCAGATCCCCGTGTCGCTGGCGGCGCCGTCGGTGGTCACGCTGTACGGCGGGCGCCTGCGGCTGCGGGGCGCGGTGGTGGTCGGGCTGTCCCAGTCGGGACGGTCTGTGGACGTGGTGGAGTTCGTCCGGGCCGCCCGGTCCGCCGGCGCCCTCACGGTGGCCCTGACCAACGACACCCGCTCGCCCCTGGCCCGCACCGCCCACGAGGTGGTGAACCTGCAGGCGGGGCCCGAGCGCAGCGTCGCCGCCACCAAGACCTACACCGCCCAGCTCATGTGCCTGAGCCTGCTGGTCGCCCAGGCGGCCGGCGACCGGGTCCTGCTGCGGGCCCACGGGGACCTGCCGGACCTGGCGGCGCGCGCCCTGGAGGTGGAGCCGGAGGTGGAGGAGACCGCCCGGGATCTGGCGCGGGCGGGAGAGTGCATCGTGACTTCCCGGGGCTACAACCTCGCCACGGCGCTGGAGGGGGCCCTCAAGCTCAAAGAAGGCGCCCGGGTGGTGGCCGAGGCGCTGTCCTCCGCCGACCTCCTCCACGGTCCCATCGCGGTGGTGGGGCGCGGCTTTCCCGTCCTGGTGATCGCTCCGCCCGGGCGCGCGGCCCCGCACCTGCAGGACGTGCTGCGGCGCCTGCGGGCGCGCCGGGCCCGGACGGTGGTGCTCTCGTCGGCGGCTGACCTGCTGGCCCGGGGGACGCAGGCCGTCCCCCTGCCGGCGGTGGGCGAGGAGGCGCTGACCCCGCACGTGTACGTCCTCCCCCTGCAGCTGCTGGCCTACCACACGGCCCGGCGGCGGGGTCTGGACCCCGACCGGCCTGCGGGGCTGCGCAAGGTCACCCCCGTGCTCTAGCGCCGTTACCGGTTCGTGACAGGGCGCCGTCACCGTTATCCCGAGCTCTCCGCACTCATCGGCCCGGTCGTGGAGACCGGAAATCCTGCAGGGGGAGGACCCAATGACGCGCGCTGGCCTCGTGGTGATCGTGACGGTGCTGGTCGGCCTGCTGGGAGGCTCGGCTCCGGCGCAGGCGCCGCGCTCGCACTACAGCGCCCTGCTCAGCGGCACCGAGCAGGTGCCCCCGAACAGCTCGCCCGGCTACGGGGTGGCGCTGCTGGAGGTGCAGCCGGGAGGCACGTCGGTGCGGTATCGGCTCAGCGTGTTTGAGACCACCGACGTGATGATGGCCCACATCCACATCGCGCCGCCCGGCCAGAACGGCCCGGTGGTGGTGTGGCTGTACCCGGCCGCGCCCCCGGCGCGGTTGATCCCGGGCGTCACCAACGGCGTGCTGGGCGAGGGCACGTTCACCGCGGCGAACTTCACCGGTCCCCTGGCGGGCCAGCCCATGAGCGCGCTGCTCACCGCCCTGGCGCAGGGCAACGCCTACGTGAACGTCCACACCCGCGCCAACCCGGGCGGGGAGATCCGGGGGCAGATCCGGTAGCCGGTCCGGAGTCCCCCCCCACCGCGGCGCCGGGCACCTGCGGCGGCGGAGCTACCTATACACGCCGTTGTGGCCGAGGCTGAACCGGCCCGGCTGGGGAAAGTAGGTCAGGCCGTGGGGACCGGCGCCGACGGGGACGCGGGCCAGCACCCGGCCGTCGGTCGTGTCGACCACCGACACGGTCCCGTGGAAGCGATTGCTGACCCACAGTTCCCGTCCGTCGGGGGAGACCTGCATCATGTCGGGGCTGCCGCCGACCCTCCAGGTGGCCGCCACCCGGCGGGCGGCAAGGTCCACCACCGAGATGGTCCCCTCCAGGCGGTTGCTGACGTACAGCCACCGCGCGTCGCGGCTGACCTGCAGGCCGTGGGCGCCCCGGCCGGTGGGAAGGAATTCCACCTCGGTCAGGCGGCGGGCGTCCACCACCGAGACGCCGTGGCGGCCCTGGTTGGCCACGTAGAAGGCTGACCCGTCCGCAGACAGGCGCACGTCCACCGGCAGCCCGCCCACCGGCAGGACCCCGGTCACCTGCAGGCGGGCCAGGTCCACCCGGACCACCACGCCGCTGAACTCGGCGCTGGCCACCGCCGTCGCGCCCTCGGCGTCGAAGTCCAGGTGGTCCACGCCGGCCCAGGGGACGGCGACAGTGGCCAGGCGCCGCCAGGTGCGCGGATGGTAGATGTCCAGGCGGCGGTCGCGCTCGGCCACCACGATGGCCTGCGTCCCGTCGGGGGTGAAGTACAGGTTGTAGGGGTCGCGGACGGCCAGGGTCTGGACGGGTTCTGCGGTGCGGGGCTCGATGACCGTCAGGGTGTTGCCCGCGGTGCTGTTCACGTACAGGCGGCGCAGGTCCCAGGACGGGGTCACGTGGTGGGGGACCGCGCCCACCGCAAACTGCGCCACCACCGAGCGGGTCAGCGGATCCACCACCCAGACGGTGCCGTCGCCCGAGTTGGGCACGTACACCCGGGCCGCAAGCCCCGAGACCGGCCGGCGCAACAGCGGCAGGACCGCCTCCGCATAGACTCCCGCCGGCCCGCCCGATTCGTCCGGAGCCGAAGGGCCGGGGGCACCCCCGCCGGCCACCCACCCCACGGCCAGCCCCGCCAGCACCCCTGCCAGCGCGAGACGGTCCATCGCCGGTCCTCCCGTCGCCCCCACCCTCTTCCGGTAGATGTGCCCGCACCCGGGCCCTTTCAGGTATCCGGGAGAACGGCCGACAGGCCGTCGCCGTCTACAGCGCGTCATCCGGTCTGCACGTTCCAGGCGGAGGCGGGAGGACGCGCACCGGGGGGAGAGGGCGTGCCGGCGGGGAGGAGCGGGTGCGCACGGCGCCTTCCGGGACAGAGCCGGGAAGGGAGATCCGACCGCTTCGGGTCGTCGGTCCGGTCGCCCTCCTCCGCCGGCACGCACATCCATGATGGCCCGCCTCGCCCGCCCGAGGCCATCGGGCGGGGGCCGGATTTTGCCGGCGGCCGGCGGCGCAGGCCCCGGTGTCGGAATCGGGCCGCCGGCGGATGGCCCCGGACGCCGGCGATCTGGTACGGTCCCGGGTGATGGACCGCTTCGCCGGGACCCGTCTGCCGGTGCGCGTGCTGGTGGCCGACGCCCGAGGGGTGACCCGGGAGGCCATCGCCTCTGTGCTGCGGGTCCTCCCCGACGTGGAGGTGGTGGGCTGCGCGGCCACCATGGAAGAGACGCTGCGCCTGGTGCGGGACCTGGCCCCCGACGTGCTGGTGGTGGACCCCTGGCGGTTCGGACCCGGCGGCCCGCCCGGATGCCTGGTCGCCAAGAGGCTGCGGCCCGGCCTGATGGTGGTGGCGCTGGTGCCGGACGAGCGGGAGGAGTACCTCCGGGCCGCCCGGGCGGTGGGCGTGGACCTGTGGGTGCCCAAGGACTCCGTGGGACGGGACCTGCCGGCCACCCTGCGGGCCGCATTCAGATCCCCCCGGTGATCCCCGCGGGCCGCTGTATACTGGAAGGGCGCCCTGTGATCCAGGAGGACGACCGTGGACGCTGACCTGCGCGCCGCCCGAGCGCGGCTGACCGTGGACGACCAGACGTGGACGTATGCCCCGCTGGAGGCTCTGACCGAGCACCTGGCCCTCCCCCTGGAGAGGCTGCCGGTGACGATCAAGATCCTGCTGGAGAACGTCCTGCGCCACTGCGGCACGCCGCCGTTCGCCGAGGAGGACGTCCGCGCGCTGGCGGCGTGGCAGCCGGGGACGGCCGGCCGCCGGGAGGTCCCCTTCCTGCCGGCCCGGGTGCTGCTGCAGGACTTCACCGGCGTCCCGGTGGTGGTGGACCTGGCCGCCATGCGGGACGCCCTGGCCGCGCTGGGCGGAGATCCGCGGCGGGTCAATCCGGTGGTCCCCGCCCACCTGGTGATCGACCACTCGGTGCAGGTGGACGCCTTCGGCGTGCCCCAGGCGTTCCTGACCAACGTCCAGTACGAGTACCGCCGCAACCGGGAACGCTACCAGCTCCTGCGCTGGGCGCAGCAGGCGTTTGCCAATTTGCACGTGGTCCCGCCCGGTACCGGGATCGTGCACCAGGTGAACCTGGAATACCTGGCGCGGGTGGTGTGGACCGAGGAGCGCGACGGCGTGGCCGTGGCGTATCCCGACACGGTGGTGGGCGCCGACTCCCACACCACCATGGTGAACGGGCTGGGCGTGCTGGGGTGGGGGGTGGGCGGCATCGAGGCCGAGGCGGTGCTGCTGGGCCAGCCCCTGTACCTGCCGCCGCCGGAGGTGGTGGGCGTGCGCCTCAGCGGTCGGCTGCCCGAGGGGGCCACGGCCACCGACCTGGTCCTCACCGTCACCCAGCTGCTGCGGGCCGTGGGGGTGGTGGGGAAGTTCGTGGAGTTCTTCGGCCCGGGGCTGGACGCCCTGGCCCTCCCGGACCGGGCGACCGTCGCCAACATGGCGCCCGAATACGGCGCCACCGCGGCCCTGTTTCCCATCGACGACGAGACCCTGGCCTACCTGCGGCTGACGGGCCGGCCGGCCCGCCAGGTGGCGCTGGTGGAAGCCTATGCGCGGGCCCAGCGGCTGTTCCGCACGCCGGCGGCGGAGCCGGTGTTCGATCAGGTCGTCGAGCTGGACCTGCGGACGGTGCAGCCCAGCGTGGCCGGCCCCCGCCGTCCGCAGGACCGGGTGGGCCTGGCGGACCTGGGGCGGGCGTTCCGGGCGTCGTTCGCCGACCGGCTGGCCCCGGCGCCGCGGGGAGGAAGCGCCGCGACGGCGGTGGCCGAACGGCCGCCGGAGGCCCGGGTGCGGATTGAGGGGGAGGAGGTGGCGCTCACCCACGGGTCGGTGGTGATCGCCGCCATCACCAGCTGCACCAACACCAGCAACCCCGAGGTGATGGTGACCGCCGGCCTGCTCGCCCGCAAGGCCGTGGAGCGCGGCCTGCGCCGGCATCCGGCGGTCAAGACGAGCCTGGCGCCGGGATCGGCAGTGGTCACGGCGTACCTGGAGCGGGCCGGGTTGCTGCCGGCGCTGGAAGCCCTGGGGTTCCACCTGGTGGGCTACGGGTGCACCACCTGCATCGGCAACAGCGGGCCGCTGCCCCCGGCGGTGGCGCAGGCCATCCAGGAGCACGACCTGGTGGCGGTGGCCGTGCTCAGCGGCAACCGCAACTTCGACGGCCGCATCCACCCCCTGGTGCGCGCCAGCTATCTGGCCTCGCCGCCCCTCGTGGTCGCGTTTGCCCTGGCCGGGACCGTGACCATCGACCTGCTCACCGAGCCCCTGGGGGTCGGGCGGGACGGCCGCCCGGTGTTCCTCCGCGACATCTGGCCCAGCCGGGAGGAGGTGGCGGAGGTGGTCGCCCGGGCCGTGACTCCCGACCTGTTCGCCGCCCGCTACCGGGACGTCTACGCCGGCGACGAGACCTGGCGGGCGCTGGAGACCGGCGGCGGGGACCGGTACCGGTGGGACCCCGGGTCCACCTACGTGCGGCGGCCCCCGTTCTTTGACGCGCTGGCCGCGCGGCCGCATCCTCCCTCCGACATCCTCGGCGCGCGGGTGCTGGTGTGGGTGGGCGACTCGGTGACCACCGACCACATCTCGCCGGCCGGCAGCATCCCCCCCGACAGCCCCGCGGGACGGTACCTGATCGAGCGGGGGGTGGCGGTGGAGGAGTTCAACACCTACGGCGCCCGGCGGGGCAACCACGAAGTGCTGGTGCGCGGGACCTTTGCCAACGTCCGCCTGCGCAACCGCCTGGCCGGGGGGCGGGAAGGGGGATGGACCACCCACCGGCCGTCGGGCGACCTGGTGACGGTGTATGAGGCCGCCGAGCGGTATAGACGGGAGGGCGTTCCCCTGCTGGTCCTGGCCGGCAAGGAGTACGGCGCCGGCAGTTCGCGAGACTGGGCCGCCAAGGGCCCCGCGCTGCTGGGCGTGCGCGCGGTGCTGGCCGAGAGCTTCGAGCGCATCCACCGCGCCAACCTGATCGGGATGGGCATCCTGCCCCTGCAGTTTCTGCCCGGTCAGTCGGCTCAGTCCCTGGGCCTGGACGGCACCGAGGTCTACGACATCACCGGCCTGTCCGATGGACTGCAGCCCGGCCAGCGGGTGACGGTGCGCGCCCGGCGGGCGGACGGGCGGGAGACGACCTTCCAGGCGGTGGCGCGGCTGGACATCCCCGCGGAGGTGGAGTACTACCGGCACGGGGGGATCCTTCCGTACGTGGTCCGGTCCCTCCTGGACGGTGTGTGAGGGCGGCGGGCCGCATCCCGCCGGGCGGCGCGCGACGCCGCGGACATCGCCTGCGGATCTGATTCCCGGCCGGCCGACGCCGCTGGGCGTCCCTTGACATACCCCGGGGGGTATGGTATGCTCCCGTGTGGGCGCTTTCGCACGAAAGCGGCTCCGGGCCCTGGATCACTTTCGCGCGAAAGCGCCGGGCTGCCGGATCACCTTCGCGCGAACGCGCACGAACGTCGGGCAGGGGGGAGGTGGCGCCATGCGCGGGTGCGTGGGGACGGCCGACCGGGTGCTGCGGGTCCTGATCGGGGTCGCGGCCCTGGCCTGGGCCCTGGCCCAGCGCGGGCAGATGGCGGCCGGGTGGACCTACGTTCTCTACCTGGCGAGCGCCATCGGCCTGGTCACGGGACTGGCCGGCCGCTGCCCGCTGTACCTGGCCCTGGGGGTCCAGACCTGCGGGACGGCACGGCCGACGAGCTGACCGGCGAGGGGCGGGCCCGCCCGGCCCGCCCCCCGTCCGGAGGGGCGCTGCGATGAGCGAGGTCATCCGGGCCACGGTGCGCCTTCGGCAGGAAGAGGGCTACCGCTTCCGGGCCGAGTACGACGGGCCCGCCGGGAGCCTGGTGGTGGACGAGGCCCCGCCTCTGGGCCAGGGGGCCGGTCCCAACCCCGCCCGACTCCTGGCCGCCGCCGTCGGCCACTGCCTGGCCTCTAGCCTCCTGTACTGCCTGCGCCGGGCCCGGGTGGCGAACCCGCAGGTGGAGGCGACGGTGGACGTGGAGGTCCGGCGCAACGAGCGCGGCCGGTGGCGCGTCGCTGACATGCGGGTGCGGCTGGACGTGGGAGCGCAGCCGGAGGATCAGGGGGCTCTGCGGCGCTGCCGCGACCTGTTCGAGGACTTCTGTATTGTGACCGCCAGCGTGCGCCAGGGGATCCCCGTGGACGTGGCGGTGCACGCCGGCGGCGGGTCCGGGGCGAGCCCTCCAGGGCAGGTTTGATCCTCCGCCCCGGCGTCGCGTTTCAAGGGGCAATCCGCTGCTGCTGACGGTCCCGGGCGAATTCGTGGCCGAGCATGTGGTCCTGATGGCCGCCGGGCTGGTGACGGGCACCACTGTCTCCCGGCAGGAGCCGGCGGGTCGGGGCTGACCTGCTGCGGCGTCGTCGCGCGCCGGGGGGCGGCGGGCCCTACCGGAGCATCAGGAAGGTCCTCTGGAGCTTACGCAGGGCGCCCTGGGCCTGGGGTTTGCCGGCCAGTTCCATCCGCACGCACTGCTCCAGGCCGGCGGCGATCAGATCCATGGCCACCCGGTCCAGGGCCGCGCGGGTGGCGGCCACCTGCTGGGCGATGTCGGCGCAGTCGCGTCCCTCCTCCAGCATCCGTTGCAGGCCCCGGACCTGGCCCTCTACCCGCCGCAGCCGTGTCAGGATGGACGTCCGAGTCTCCGGGTCGATCTGCAGGGTCGCGGCCATGGGGATCCTCCTCAGGACGTGACGTGCGCGGGCTCCGCCGGGTGCTCGCCGCCGGCGGCGGCCAGGACGTAGCGCAGGAACGCCTCCTCGGCAAGCGCCCCCTCAAAGCTCCACTCGTCGTTGATGACCACCTTGGGCACGCCGTACACGCCGTAGCGGTCCGCCAGGGCGGGAAACTCGTTGACCTCGATGACGTCCGCCCGCACCCGCGGCGACTCCTGGGCCATGGCGTGGGCCAGCCGGGCCGTCCGGGGGCAGTAGGGGCAGGTCGGGGTCACAAAGACCTGGATGTGCGCCTCCCCCGGCAGGTCCCGCAGCGCCTGCCGGGTCTGCGGCCGCAGGCCGCTGTCGGCCCGGGACACGGCCGCGATGTCGTCCACCAGCACCGCAAACTCAAACCCGGCGGGGATGCCGAAGTAGCGCATCCGCGCCTGGCCGTCGGATCCGATGAGGATCGCCGGGACCCTGTGCACCCCCGCCGCCTCCGCCTCGGCGGCGTCGGTGACGATGCTGCGCACCCGCAGGCGGATCCGGGGGTCCAGGGCCGCCACCTCTTCCAGCAGCCGCTGGGTGGTCTCGCAGGTCGGACAGTCGACGCCCGGTACCGCCAGGCCCCCGGGCGAGGTGGTGAACAGGGTCACGGTCACCTCTCCGGCCAGGTCCCGGGCGAAGCGCTCCCGGAGGGTCTGGGCGTCTCGGGCCTTCAACAGGGGCATGGGACAGACCTCCTCTCTCCCGCCGGGTACAATACTCCGTAGGGTATTATCCCGCGGGGCGGTCCGGCTGTCAACTCCCCCGTCCGACCGGGCGGGCCCCTCGGGCGGGAACCCGAGGGCCTCCCTCGGCCCCCGGCCCGATTGTGGGACGGCCGGGCCCCGCGTACAGTGGGGGCGGATACCCTGGAGGGTATCTGCCGCGGAGGTGAGGGACATGGCGGATCGGCTGTCGATGATCGTGTTCTCCGGCACCGTGGACAAGCTGTTCCCGGTGGCGATCCTGGCCTCGGGAGCGGTGGCGATGGGGCAGGAGGTGGACATCTTCCTGACCTTCTGGGGACTGGAGGCGTTCCGGCGGGGGGCGCCCCAGCAGAACATGCGCTTCAGCAAGGACTTCGAGGACAAGGCGCCGGCCATGGCGGCGCTGATGCAGCAGAAACAGGTGCCGTCGTGGTACGAGACCCTCCGCAAGGCCAAGGAGCTGGGCAACGGCGCGGTGCGCGTCCACGCCTGCGCCATGACCATGGACCTGATGGGCCTGACCCAGGACGACCTGGACCCCATCGTGGACGACGTGGTGGGGGTCGGCGAGTTCGTGGAGGAGGCCCAGAAGGGCAAGATCACCCTGTTCATCTGAGGGTCCGAGCCGGCCCGCACGGCCGGCACAGGAGGGAGAGCGATGGCGGTGGAGCTGAAGGTCGACCGCACCATCGACGCCCGGGGCAGCTACTGCCCGGGGCCGCTGATGGAGCTGATCCGGGCCATCCGGGAGGCGCGGGTGGGCGAGGTCGTTGAGGTCCTCAGCAGCGACAGCGGCAGCCGGCGCGACATCCCCAAGTGGTGCCAGAAGGCCGGCCACGAGCTGCTGCGGATCGTCGACGACCAGGGGTTCGCCCGCTTCATCGTGCGCAAGGCCCGATAGGGAGGGAGCGGACATGGGCCGGCGGGTGCTGGTGGTGGGCGCAGGAACCGGCGGGAGCATCATCGCCAACCTGCTCGCCCGCCGTCCGGGCGTGGAGGTGACGGTGGCGAGCCGCGACGCCACCCATCTGTACCAGCCCGGACTGCTGTACGTGCCCTTCGGGTGGGTGTCCCCCGACCGGCTGGTCCGTCCCCAGCGTCCGCTGCTGCACCCGCGGGTCCGCTTCCTCCACGGCGCCGTCCACGAGGTGGACCCGGTCCGGCGCGTGGCGCGGCTGGCCGACGGGGAGATCGGGGTCGACGTTCTGGTCCTGGCCACCGGCGCCCGCCTGGCGCCCGAGGAGGTGCCGGGGCTGGACGACGCCCACCACTTCTACAGCCCCGACGCCGCGGTGCGCCTGCGGGAGGCCCTGGCGCGCTTTGAGGGCGGCCACATCGTGGTGGGGGTGGCCGGGGTCCCCTACAAGTGCCCCCCGGCGCCCCTGGAGTTCGCCCTGCTGCTGGAGTGGGAGCTGCGGCGCACCGGTCGGCGCCGCCGGACCCGCATCACCTACGTCTCGCCCCTGCCCCGGGCCTTCCCCATTGAGTCGGTGGCCGACGTGGTGGAGCCCATCCTGAGCGCGCGCGGCATCGAGCTGGTGACCTTCTTCAACGTGGAGCAGGTGGACCCGGCCCGGAAGGTGGTGGCCTCCCTGGAGGGGGAGGAGATCCCTTACGATCTCCTGGTCCTGATCCCGCCCCACCGGGGGGCGGCGCCGGTGAGCGTGGACGGCATCGCGGACCGGGGAGGGTGGATCCGTACCGACCGGGAGACCCTGCAAGTCGCCGGCTACGAGGACGTCTACGCCATCGGCGACGCCACCGACCTGCCGGTGAGCAAGAGCGGCTCGGCGGCCCACTACCAGGCCCGGGCAGTGGCCGCCCGGATCGCCGGGGCCAACCCCGGGCGCGACGTCCGGTACACGGGGAAGGTGATGTGCTTCCTGGAGACCGGCGAACGCCGGGCCACGCTGCTGCGGTTCGACTACCAGCACCCCCCGCGTCCGGCTGCGCCCAACCCGGTGGCCTTCGCCCTCAAGCGGCTGTTCAACCGGGTCTACTGGGCGCTGGTGCCGACGGGGCGGGTGTGAAGGAGGCACTTCCATGACCACGTCACCGTCCGCTCCGCCGGGAGAGACCTGGACCGTGGACGCCACCGTGGGGACCTGCGGACCCTTCTGGGACCTGCTGCGGGTGATGGACCTGTCCAAGCCCGGCGACATCATCGACCTGCGGTGCCGCCAGGTGGAGGAAGTGATGCGCTACGCCTACCTGCTGGTGCGGGCGGCCGGCGGCGAGCTGGTCCGCCTGGAGGTGGAGGACGGGGTCGCCCGCCTGGTGATCCGCAAGGTGCGGTAGCAGTGCCGCCCCCGCCCGTCCCGCCACGGGTGGCCGATTCGCCCGGATCCGCTCCCGGGGAGTCCGACCGGACGAGAGGGGCGGTGCTAGAGTTTGTAGCCGAACCGCCGCAGCAGGTCCTTGCGCTGGGCGATCTCCGCTTCCCCCTCGATCCCCCGGGACCGGAGGCCGTCGATCACGCCCAGGATGCCCCGCCCCTGGCCCGTTTCGGCCAGGACGACCTCCACGGGGTTGGCGGTGGCGCAGTAGATCCCGCACACCTCCGGGACCGCCTTGACGGCGTTGAGGACGTTGATGGGGAAGGCGTCCCGCAGGAAGATCACAAAGCAGTGTCCCGCCCCCAGGGCCAGGGCGTTGCGTCGGGCCAGCTCGACCAGTTCGGGATCGGTGCCGCTCCACCGCACCAGGGCCGGCCCCGACGACTCGCAGAAGGCGAGGCCGAACTTCAGCCCTGGCACCGCGCCGGCCAGGGCCTCGTGCAGGTCTTCGACGGTCTTGATGAAGTGCGCCTGCCCCAGGATCAGGTTGATCTCCGGGGGCTTCTCGATGGAGACCGTGACCAGGTTCATGTCACCCTCCTCCACATGGTCGTTCTGCCGATGTGTACGGTGCGGCAGAGCGGGGTTCCTACGGAGGGAGCCGGCCCGCGCAGGTCCGGCCGCGGGCGCAGGCGCCGGGCGGGGTGGGTGAGGAGATGGCAGGCAGGCGGACTGCTGGGTGCAGCGCCGCCGGCGCAGCGGCCCCGCCCGGCGCGGGCTCAGCCCCATTGTGGCCGGAGGCCTCGTCCGGCGCCATCGGCGGGCCGACCGATTGACGGTAGTCCTCTCAGGCTACGGGCGCGCCCGGAGGCCCCGGGCGCCGATGTCAGTTTCTCACCGCGGGACCCGCGTACTGCTGCAGGTGGGCCAGCAGGTCGGCGTCGGCCAGCTCCTGCAGCGCGGCGCTCACCTCCGCCACTGACAGGCCGTGGTGGGGCGAACTCCGGAGCAGGTGGTACCAGAGGATGCGCGCCTGCGGGCTCAACGACGCGTACCGCGGGTCGGAGAACAGCCGGGGGTCAATTTCCCAGGACGGAGGCACGGCCCATCACCTCCCCGCAGGGTCCTGGCTTCAGGATAGCACGGCGGCCCCCGCGGCGGGAGCGGCGCCCCTAGGGTGTCCAGTGCGGACTAGGTGTTTGCACTTTGTGATAGCCCGTGCGCACGCCCTGGGGAACGTCAGCCAGGCCTGCCGGGAGTTCG
>JBBIUY010000015.1:0-62308 GCA_037440005.1 Armatimonadota bacterium
TCGGCGACGCCCTGCGAGACATGCTGGACGTGCGGGAGTACGTGGGCCGCTAGTAGCCCGGGCGGCCGCCCACCGGGCGACCGGTACCTTGCGGGGGCGCGGGCGCGGTCAGCGCGGGGCGTGCTGCCGGGCGTGGGCCAGCCGGCCGCCGGCCAGCAGGTAGGCCCGCTCCCGGGGCGTGAGGGTCACGGTGACGGTGAAGGTGACGCCCCGGGTCCTGTTGCGCACCGTGAAGGCGGAGGCGCCGGCGGCGATCCCCTTGCGCACGTCCGGGATCTCGAGCTCGTCGTCCCGGTCCACCCGGTCGTAGTCGGCGGGGTCGGCGAAGGTGAAGGGCACCAGACCCCAGTTGACCAGGTTGGCGTGGTGGATGCGGGAGAAGGACTTGGCCAGCACCGCCTTCACCCCCAGGTACATGGGCGCCAGGGCCGCGTGCTCCCGGGAGGACCCCTGGCCGTAGTTCTCCCCGCCCACGATGAACCCGCCGCCCCGGCTGCGGGCGCGGGCGCTGAACTCGGGGTCGAGGCGGTGGAAGACGTACTCGGCCAGCCGGGGGATGTTGGAACGGAAGGCCACAATCTCGGCCCCCGCCGGCATGATGTGGTCGGTGCTGATGTCGTCGCCCACCTTGATCAGCACCGAACCCGTCAGGGTCTCCTCCAGGGGTGGCTTCACCGGCGCGGGGCGGATGTTCTCCCCCCGGTGCACCTCGACGGACGCCGCCTCCTCTTCCGGGGCCGGCGGGACCAGGTTGGGGTTGTCCTGGGGAACCGCCTCCGGCAGCCGGGGGTCCGGGGCGGGGATGCCCAGCTCGCGGCCCAGGTCCCGGGGGTCGGTGAGCACGCCCCGCAGGGCGGTGGCGGCGGCGGTCTCGGGGCTGGCCAGGTACACCTGGTCGTCGGCCAGGCCGCTGCGGCCCTTGAAGTTGCGGTTGATGGCCCGCAGGCTGCGGGTCCCCGGGGCCGGCACGTGGCCGAAGCCGATGCACGCCCCGCAGGTGGGTTCAGCCACGTTCACCCCGGCGGCCAGCAGGTCGGCCACGTAGCCCTCCCGGGCCAGCAGCTCCAGGTCGGCGCGGCTGCTGGGGTGGATGAAGACGTACACCTCGGGGTGGACCCGCCGGCCGCGGACGATGCGAGCCACCGCCTGGATGTCGGTGTAGGATCCGTTGGTGCACGAGCCCACCATCACCTGGTGGATCCGGATCCCGGCCGCCTCCCGGACCGGGACGACGTTGTCGGGCTGGCTGGGCAGCGCCACCAGCGGCTCGACGGCGCTCAGGTCCAGCTCCAGGGTGTCGTCGTAGTCGGCGTCGGGGTCGGGCAGCACCTCCCGCCAGTCCTGCAGGCGGCCCAGGCGGCGGAAGTAGTCCCGGGTAATCTCGTCGGAGGGGAACACCGAGGTGGTGGCGCCCAGCTCGTAGCTCATGTTGGCGATGGTCGTCCGCTGCTGGGCGTTGAGGGTCTTCACGCCCGGCCCGGTGAACTCGAAGATCCGGCCGCGCCCGCCCCGCACGGTCAGGCGGCGCAGCAGTTCCAGGATGACGTCCTTGGCGGTCACCCAGGGCTGCAGCTGGCCCACCAGGCGCACCTGCACGATGTGGGGCATGGTGAAGTAGTAGGGCCCGCCGGCCAGGGCCGCCGCCACGTCCATGCCGCCGGCGCCGATGGCGAGCATCCCCACGCCCCCGCAGTGGGGCGTATGGCTGTCGGCGCCGAGGACCGTCTCCCCGGGCACCGCAAAGTGCTCCAGGTGGATCTGGTGGCCGATGCCGGTGGCCGGCTTGCCGAACCACACCCCGTACTTGCGGGAGGCCGTCTGCAGGTACAGGTGGTCCTCCATGTTCTCGGGCTTGATGTGGAGCACGTTGTGGTCGGCGTAGCAGGCGGCCACCCGGCAGCGCACCCGGGGGATCCCCAGGGCCTCGAAGTGCAGGAAGACCTGGGTGGCGGTCAGGTCCTGGCAGAGGACCTGGTCGATCCGGATGCCGATCTCCTCGCCCGGCACCAGGCGGCCGTCCACCAGGTGGGCCTGCAGGATCTTGCGGGTCAGGTTGGTCCCCATGGCGCGTCCTCGTCCTCACTATAGCGCACCGGTCCCGGCTACGCCCCGGGACGGTCCACCGCCTGCCGGACCGCCCGCAGCCGCTCGGGGGGCAGGTCGACGGGGACGACACAGCCGGCGGTGACGATGAGCCCCGCCCCGCCGGTCTGGGCGATGGCGTCGGCCACCTGGGCGGCGATCTCCTCGGGCGTGCCGGCGGCCAGGGTGCCCCACTCGTCCACGCCGCCCGCCAGGCAGCCCGAGTAGCGCCGGCGGGCCTCGGCCAGGGTGGGAGGGGTGCGGCGGTCGTGCCAGTTGATGATGTCCACCGGGTAGTCGGCCAGCTGGTCGAACATGACCGACGTCCCGTGCAGGTGCAGCACCCGCAGTTCCCCACCCGCTGCCGCCTCCAGGACCCGCACGTCGTAGGGGCGGCCGAACTCCTCGTATTCTTCCACCGTGAGGTAGTCGGTGGTGGCGCACTGGGTGGCGAAGAAGATGCCGTCGGCTCCCGCGGCCAGCGTCTCGGCGGCAAAGCGCGCCGTGACGTCGGTGATGACTTCCAGCCCCGCCACCAGATCGTCGGGCGTCTCCCGCAGGTACCGCACCAGGGCCTGATCTCCGCACAGGGTGCGCGCCACCGTCAGGGGGCTGAAGACGGTGGCCAGGATCAGGTCGTGGGGCAGCTCCCGGCGGATGAGGCTGAGGGCGTGCAGCTCGCGGCCGTACGCGCCGGCGGTGACGTCCAGCGGCCGCAGCCGCCTCCAGTCGGCGGCCTTCTTGACGGGGCGGTCGATGTAGTGGCGCACGCCCTCCCGGTTGGGGCGGTAGCCGGCCCGCAGCCCCCAGTCGTCGCCGTAGTAGCCGCTGGTCGGGGTGACCTTCAGCAGGTCCCACCCGAACTGCCGCTGGAACGCCACGTGGGCGCGGGCCAGGGTCTCGGCCTTCTGGTCGTCGCCGGGGAAGTGCCGCCACAGGGCCACCGGCACCCGGTCCACGGGCTCGCCCCGGACGGCGGCGAGGACCCGCTCGCGGCCGGTCATGGCCGCTGGTCGGGGGGCGATCCGAAGCGCCGGCGCATGAACAGCAGGATCTCCCGGTCCACCAGGTCGTCCTCGCGCCAGCGCTCCTCGAAGTTCTCGATGGCGCAGAAGCGGCGGAACGCCTCCCGGGTGGCGTCGTCGTAGATGCCGGTGACCTCCCCGGCGTAGTAGCCCAGCCGGCGCAGGACCTGCTGCACCTCCCGGGCCACGTCGCCGGCGATGCGGGTCAGGTTGGCGGGGTCGGTGGTGCCGAAGTACAGCCGGTGCAGTTCCAGCAGCTTGCGCAGCTCCCCCAGGGGTGCGGGGTGGTCGTCCACCCGCAGGTCGATGTAGCGGTCCAGGTAGCCCCCGTAGCTGCCCTTCTCTTTGGCCACGTACAGGGCGGCCGACTGCTGGCCCCGGCTGTCCCCGCCGGCGGCCTGCCCTGCCTCCAGGGCGGCCAGCAGCCGTTCGGGCAGCGGACCGGAGGACCGCTCGAAGGTCTGCGCCATCTGGTTCACCACCGCCGCCGAGGCCAGGATGTTGCCCTGGCAGCTGTAGCCCGGTCCGGTGCGGTGGCCGGCCCAGGAGAAGCACTCGCGTCCGGTCCAGGCGGCCGCATTGCCGTGGCGGTCCACCACTCCCAGCTGCCGGTGCTCGCGCTGGGGGTCGGCATCGGTGAGGAGGCGGACCACCTCCTCGGCGGTGTGGCCGGCCGCCAGCAGGTCCAGGCCCCGGGGGCCGTAACTGAGGTTGGCCCACGCCTGGGTGGCGACAGCGCCGGCCCCCGCCCGGGCCCAGGGGACGACGGCGCCCACGGCCAGGAACTTGCTGGCCACGGCCACCCCCACCTCGCCGGTGGCGGGGTCCAGGGCCACGATGGAGAAGGTGGTGAGCGCAGGTCCGGACGGCGTGTTCACCGGCACGACCTCCTCGGCCGACGTCACGGTCGACTCAGCTCGTCGACGCTCCGGGGGAACTGGGTGAGGACCTCGCACCCGTCCTCGGTGACGATCACCGTGTCCGAGTGGCGGAACCCCCCGACCCCTTCCACGTAGAGTCCCGGTTCCACCGACATCACCATGCCGGGGACCAGGACCGTGTGATCGGCGGGAGCGAAAAAGGGCAGTTCGTGGATGTCGATGCCCAGGCCGTGGCCCGTGCGGTGGATGAACGCCGGCCCGTAGCCGGCCTCGTCGATCACCCGGCGGGCCGCCCGGTCCACGGCGCTGCACGGCACGCCGGGCCGGATCGCCTCCAGGGCCGCCCGCTGGGCGCGCACCATCAGCTCGAACAGCTGGCGCTGGGCGGTGGTGGGCGGGCCCACCACCATGGTGCGCTCGTCCTCGGCGTGGTAGCCGTCGGTGACGCACCCGGTCCCGTGGATGACCACGTCCCCCCGCCGCAGGCGGCGGCCGGAGGGCAGGGAGTGGGGCAGGACGATCTTCTCGCCCGACACCGGCCGCGACCCGGCGGTGACGTGATGCTCGGGGTACCGGCGGGCCGCCTCCACCAGCATGGCGGCGTCCCCCCGGGCCATGATCTCGATCTCGGTGACGCCGGGCTGGCTGGCGTCCACCTCCACCCGCATCCCCAGCTCCGCCAGCTCGGCGCTGATCCGGATCAGGCGCAGTTCGTCCCGGTCTTTGACCATCCGCCGGCGCTCCACCAGGCCCCGGACGGGCACCAGGGGGTGGTCCCACCGCTCCGCCAGGTAGCCGTGGCCCTCCACCGAGAGGCCCCCGGCCTCGAAGCCCACCCGCCGCCCCTGCAGGTCCAGTTCGCGCAGGACGTCGGCGGCGCAGTCCAGGGCCAGCTGCAGCGGCGACCGTCCCTCCAGCCCTCCCAGGCCGGCGTCGGGATAGGAGCGGATGTCGGCGATGCGCGAGCGCTGGCGGGCGTGGGCGAGTTCCAGTTCCGGGACGATGAGCACCGGGCGGTCGGCCACCACCACCAGGATCGGCCGCGAGTAGGTGACGGCCCGAAAGCCGGACACGTAGTAGGTGTTGGCGGGTGTGCTGACCAGCAGGGCGTCCAGGCCCGCATCCCGGACGTCGCGGAGGACGACCTCCACACGCATGGCGACCGTGATCCTAGCGGGCCGCGTCCTCGGGACGCGGCGGGTGGAGCAGGTCCAGCTTCATCTGGTGCATGTACACCCGAAACCCCAGCCGCTCCCAGAAGGGGAGCGCCTCGTTGCCGGCGGCGACGCTGAGCTCCACCAGGGTCACGCCCCGCCGGCGCAGCCAGGTCAAAAGCTCTTCCACCAGGCGGCGGCCGATGCCCCGGCGGCGGTACGGGGGCCGCACGTAGACGTCGTGGATGTACCCGCGGTGGCGGTGCGCGAAAAACGGCGGCATGGTGGTAATGCGCCCGACCGCATACCCCACGATCTGCTCGCCCTCCCGGGCGACCACCGCCAGGGCGTCGTCCCGGGCCAGCAGGGCTCGCAGGTAGGCGCCGTACTCCCGCTCCCACTGAGGGGCGGGCTGGAACGCCGGGTCCAGGGCCGAGTGGAAGTCGGCCAGCTCGCCCCAGATGGGCAGGATGCCCCCGATGTCCCGGGACGTGGCGCGCCGGATCTCGACCGTGGTGGCCACGGGTCCTTCCTTCCGTGCAGGCGCGGCCGGACCCTCCTGGGGTCGGTCGTCCGGCCGGGGCGCGGCGGACAGGGGGGACCGCCGCTGCTGCAGAACGCCTTCCACCGTGCACGGCCGGCTGCGGGCGGGCGCACGGAACGTCCGCTCCGCGGCGGCGGCGCGTCCGACCGAGGGGGTGAGGCGTGGAGGCGGAGTTCGTGGAGGTGGCGGCGGAGGCGGCGGTGGAGGCGGGCCGCCTGCTGCAGCAGATGCTGTCGGCGCCGCGCCAGGCCAAGGGCGTGGCGACCAAACGCGGGCCCGCCGACCTGGTGACCCGGGCGGATCGGCTGGCCGAAGACCTCATCGTGGGCCTGCTGCAGCGGCGCTGTCCGGACCATGGGATCCTGGCCGAGGAGGGCACCGTCCGCCCCGGCGGTCCCTACCGGTGGATCGTCGACCCGCTGGACGGCACCACCAACTTCGCCCACGGGGTGCCGCTGTTCGCCGTGTCGATCGCGCTGGCGCGGGACGACGACCTGGTGGTGGGAGCGGTGTACCATCCGCCCCTGGATGAGCTGTTCGTGGCCGAGCGGGGCGGTGGGGCGTTCCTGCGACGGGGCGACGGCCGCACGCGGCTGCAAGTCTCGGAGATCGCCGCGGTGGCCGACGCCGTGGTGGCCACGGGCCTGCCCTACGAGATCCGGGAGACGGGGGTGAACATTCCTCAGATCACGCGGCTGATGCGGACGGCCATCGAGGTGCGCATCCTGGGGGCGGCCGCCCTGCACCTGGCGTACGTGGCGGCCGGACGCGTGGAGGCGTTCTGGGAACCCGGCCTCAACCCCTGGGACGTGGCCGCCGGCGCCCTGCTGGTGCGGGAGGCGGGCGGACGCGTCACCGACATGCGCGGAGGCCCCTTCCGCCTGGACTGCCGCGACGTCCTGGCCAGCAACGGCCGGGTGCACGAGGAGATGGTCGCGCTGCTGGGGACGGATGCGGCAGGAGGGCTCCCGCCGACGACGGAAGGGGTTTGAGCCCCAAATCTTTGAGCCCCAAATCTTGGTGTGAGGCACAAGTTAACTGACGCCCATCATAAGCGGAATCCGCGAGAGCGTCAACGACAAACGGGGTCTGACCCCAATTTCCGGGGGTTTGCGACAGTCTAGGGACACACACCTTGTGATCAACAGGGCAACTGCGTCCCTTCGGCGGGTGACGTGCTCTATCGGAGGAGGCTGCTGAGGACCTCCAGCGCGAGCCCGGCCACGTATGCCCACCCGAACCGGCGGTTGTGGACCAGGCTGACCCGGTGGTACCACAGGGGCCAGCCGACGTACCCGGGGGGTGGGGCAGCCGGCCGCGGGCGGCCCAGGACCTGCAGGGCCTGCCACCCCCGGGGAGCCGCCGCGGCGACCGCCGCCGCCCACGGCGTGAGGAGTTTCATGACGATCAGCAGGGCGGTGGTGACGTACATGCCCGCGACGATCCCCTGGGCGACCCGCCGGGCCCGCCGCTCGCCCAGGATCACCGGCAGGGTGCGGTGGCCGTGGGGGGCGTCGAAGTCCAGCTGGTCGATGTGCTTGCCCATCAGGATCGACATGACTCCCAGCCCGTAGGGGACGGAGACGAGAAACGGCTTCGCCGCCAGCTCCCCGGTGATGACGAAGTAGCCTCCGCCGACCATCAGGGGACCCCAGACCGCAAACGCCGCGATCTCGCCCAGACCGATGTCCTTCAGCGTGCGGGGGGCCGCGTCGTACAGGTACAGGATCGCCAGCCCCGCGGCGGCAAACCCCACCGCCAGCGGTCCCCGCCGGGCCCAAAAGTACACCACCACCGCCGTCCCCACCGCCGCCAGGATCGCCATCCCCGCCAGGAACGTGCGCCGGTCCAGGACCCCGCCAGCGAAGGGGTGCATGGTGTAGCGCATGCGCGGCGAGTCGGGGGTGTCGTCGCCCCGGTGGAAACCGAAGTAGTCGTTGAGCAGGTTGCTGATCATGTGGGCGGTGACGAATCCCACCAGCACCAGGACGAAGGCCGCCGGGTCGAACCGCCCGGCGGCGGCTGCCAGGAGCCCGGCGATGACCGCCGCCTGGGCGGAGATGACCAGGATCACGCTCCGGGCCGAGAACAGGAAGCGCGCCACCGGGTCCAGGTTCCGCGCGGTGGGGTCGTGGGGCGGGTAAAATCCCACAAACGCCCGCAGCCACAGCCTGGGCCCGCGCACGGTGATCGGCTCGGTCACGGCCGCATACCTCCTCCGGCCTGGATGCCCGTCGTTGACAGGCCGGCCTGCCCTGGGTTATTGTGCGATCAGACCGACGCGTCGGTCTAATTCCCGCAGGGACGACAGAATCCTCCTGTGAGCCAGGTGTCGGCCCGCCCGTCCACAAGGGAGCGCTTGCTGCAGGCGGCCCTGGACGTCTTTTCGGCCAGGGGCTACCACGGCACCGTCGTGGACGACATCGTGGAAGCCTCCGGCACCTCCAAGGGCGCCTTTTACCACTACTTTTCCAGCAAGCAGGAGATCTTCCTGACGCTGATGCGCGAGCTGGCCGACCTGGTGGAAGCCGGCGTGGAGGGGGCCATCCAGGCCGAGAGGGGAGCCCTGGCCAAGGTCGAGGCCGCCCTGCGGGTGGTCCTGGAGACGGCGGCCGCCCACCGGGGGCTGGCCCGCATCCTCCTGGTGGAGGCGGTGGGGGTGGGGCCGGAGCTGGAGCGCGCCCGCCTGGAGATCCACCGCCGCTTCGCCGACCTCATCCGGAGGCACCTCGATCGGGCGGCGGCGGAAGGGTCGATCTTGCCCCAGGACACCGCGCTGGCGGCCCGGGCGTGGGTGGGCGCGCTCAACGAGGTGATCACCCAGTGGCTGCTGGACGGCGGCCCGCTGATCGAACGGCTGCCGGCCCTGCGGGCCCTGCTGCTGCGCAGCATCGGGGCGGTGGGCGCCGGGGAGGCCCGCCCATGACCGAGGAGATCGCCCTCGCGCAGGTGATGCAGGCCGCCCGGGCGCACCTGGCCTCGCGCCGGGTGTGCACCCTGGCCACCTCCCACCGGGACCGGCCGTGGGCGGCCAGCAGCTTCTACGTGGCCCGCGACCTGGACATCTACGTCTGCCAGCGCGCCGACGCCCGCACGCTCCTGCACCTGCGGGCGAACCCGCGGGTGGCGTTCGCGGTGGATGACCGGGAGGCGCAAGCCTGGCTGCAGGCCGCCGGGACGGCCCGTCCGGTGGACGGAGACGAGGAGGCGTGGGCCCGGGAGCAGCTGGCGCGCGTGGCTCCGGAGTTCTCTCGCCACTTCGCCTCCCCCGACTTCCCCGTGCTGCGCATCGACGTCGACGAACTGACTTTCGTCGACCGGACCGCCGGGATCGTCCCCCGCCGTCGTCTGGTCCGGGTCGACGGACAGTGGAGGCTGGCATGAGGATCGGACGCAGATTGTCGGTGGGGATCCTGGTCGCCGTCCTGGCTGCCGCCGCCGCTCCGGCGGTCCGGGCCCAGCCGGCGGTGCGGGTGCGGGTGGTGCACGTGCCGGTGCTGATCTTCGCGCCACTGTACGTGGCCATCGAGCGCGGCTACTTCGCCCGGGAGGGGATCGAGGTGGAGCTGATCACCACCCCCGGCGGCGTCTCGTCGTTCGCCGTCCTGGCCGGCGGGCGGGCCGAGGTGGTGGTGGGGGGTCTGGGAGCGGCCCTGTTCAACGCCGCCGCCCGCGGGCTGGACTTCAAGGTGGTGGGTCCGGTGCACATGGAGCGGCCGCCGGTCAGCACGCCCCTGGTAATCAGCAAGAAGGCGTGGGACAGCGGGGAGATCCGCGCGGTGCGGGACCTGCGGGGCCGCAAGGTCTCGGTCAACGTGCTGGGGTCGGCCACCGAGTTCTGGCTGCACAGCGCCCTGCTGCGGGGCGGCCTCACCATCGACGACGTAGACCTGGTGGCGGTGAACTTCCCCGACGTGCCGGCGGCGCTGGTCAACGGGGCCATCGCCGCGGGGCTGCTGGGAGAGCCCCTGGCCACTCTGGCCGAGGACCGGGGCCAGATCGTCCGCCTCAGCCAGGACTTCATCGACGGCGTGCAGGTGACCGCCCTGTACTACAGCGGGGAGTTCATGCGCAGGTACCCCCGGCAGGCGGTGGGATTCATGGTGGCGTGGCTGCGGGCCAGCCGAGATCTCTTCGGGGACGGCTACCGTCGGGACGACGTGGCCCGCATCGTGGAGAAGTACACCGGGGTGCCCGCGGCGGTGGTGAAGCGGGCGGCCGCACCCTACCACGAACCCAACGGGCGGATGAACTTCAACGACTTCAAGCGGCTGCAGGAGTTTTTCCGCAAGCGCGGGGCGCTGACCTACGACCGGCCCCTGGAGCCCGCCCAGTACATCGACACCACCTACGTCCGGGAGGCCCTGAAGATTTTGGGCCCGTTCACCCCGCCGCGATGACCGTCGGCACCGCCGCGGCGGCCGCCGTGGAGGTGGCCGGCCTGACCAAGGTCTACCCCACCGCCCGCGGGCCCGCCGTCGCCCTGCAGGACGTGACCTTCACCGTGCCCGCGGGGCAGTTCTGCGCGCTGATCGGCCCGTCGGGGTGCGGGAAGACCACCCTGCTGCACATCCTGGCGGGCCTGATCCCTCCCACCGCCGGCACCGTCCACGTGCCCCGCCGCCAGGGCGGGCGTCCGGCGACGGCCATCGTCTTCCAGGGCACCAGCACCCTGCCCTGGATGACCGTGCGGGAGAACGTGGCCTACGGGCTGCGGATGATGGGGGTCCCGTCCCCGGAGCGGGAACGGCGCACCGACGCCCAGCTGGCCCGGGTGGGGCTGACGGAGGCGGCCGACCGCTACCCCCACCAGCTGTCCGAGGGCATGCGCCAGCGGGTGAGCCTGGCCCGCGCCCTGGCGGTGGAACCCCGGATCCTCCTGCTGGACGAGCCGTTCGCCAACCTGGACGAGCAGAACCGCCTGATCCTGCAGGACGAGCTGCTGCAGCTGTGGCAGGAGACCCGGATGACGGTGCTGCTGGTGACCCACAGCCTGGACGAAGCCCTGCGCCTGTCGGACCGGGTGCTGGTCATGAGCGCGTCGCCGGGCCGCATCAAGGCCGACCTCCCGGTGCGGCTGCCCCGTCCGCGGGAGTTCCGGCAGATCCGCCGCCACCCCGACTACGGCGCCCTCAGCGCCCGCCTGTGGGACGAACTGCGGGAGGAGGTGCTGCGCACCCGCCGATGAGGTCCTCCCGCTGGCTGACCGCGCTGTCGCCCCTGGCTTTCCTGGCCCTGTGGGAACTGGCCAGCCGCGCCGGGCTGGCCGACCCGCGCTTCGTCCCTCCCCCCACCGCCGTGGCGAAGACCCTGGCCGGGCTGGCCTCCACCGGCGAGCTGGCCTTCCACGTGGGGGTGAGCGTGCGGCGCATCCTGGCCGGGTTCGTGGCGGGGGCGGTGCCGGCGGTGGCCCTGGGTCTGGCCATGGGCCTGTGGCCGCCGGTGCGGGCGGCCCTCATGCCCCTGGTGGCGTCCCTGTACCCCATCCCCAAGATCGCCGTCTACCCGCTCGTCATCGTCTACCTGGGCATCGGCGAGGCCAGCAAGGTCACCATCGTCGCCGTGAGCATCTTCTTTCTGGTCCTGCTGAACACCATGGCGGGGGTGCTGGGGCTGGACCAGGCCTACTTCCAGATCGCCCGCGCCTACGGCGCCGACGGCTGGCGGCTGTTCACCACGGTGGCCCTGCCGGGGGCGCTGCCCCAGATCTTCACGGGTCTGAAGCTGGGGATGGGGTTCGCGCTGATCGTGATCGTGGGGGCGGAGCTGCTGGGCTCCGACGCGGGCATCGGGTTCCTGATCTGGCGGGCCTACCAGATCTTCGCGGTGGACACCATGTTCGCCGGGTTGCTGGTCACCGCCGTCCTGGGGTGGGTGGCCACCGCCGGGCTGGACTGGCTGGAAGGACGGGCGTTGCCGTGGCGGCCGGGTCCGGCCGACGCCTGGGTCCCCGGGGTCCGCCGGCAAGGTGAGGAGCGGCCGGGGTGGCTGGCGGTGTGGTGGCAGGCGGTGCGGCCGTTCTCGTTCACCGCGTCGGTGACGCCGGTGCTGGTGGGCACCGCGGCCGCCGCCCGGGAGGGGGTCTTCCGTCCCGGCCTGTTCCTGGCAGCCCTGGTGGCCTCGGTGGGCATCCACGCCGCCACCAACCTGTTCAACGACTACTACGACCACCTCCGCGGGGTCGACACCGCCGACTCGGTGGGCCCCAGCGGCGTGATCCAGCAGGGGCTGCTGCCGGCCCGGGCGCTGCGGGACGGCGCGCTCGTGCTGCTGGCGGTCAGCGGGCTCGTGGGGCTGGTCCTGGTGGCCGCCCGCGGCTGGCCGGTGCTGGCGGTGGGGGCGGCCAGCGTCCTGGCCGGATACGCGTACACCGGCGGTCCCCTGCCGCTGGGGTACCGGAGCCTGGGCGACGTGGTGGTCTTCGTGTTCATGGGGCTGATGATCGTCGCCGGGGCCTACTACGTCCAGACGGGGACATTGAGCGCGGCCGCCCTGTGGGCGGCGCTGCCGGTGGCCGCCCTGGTGGACGCCATCCTGGTGGTGAACAACCTCCGCGACCTGCCCACCGACCGCGCCCGGGGCAAGCGCACCCTGGCCACCGTCCTGGGCCCGCAGGGCACGCGGGCGCACCTGGCCGTGCTGCTGATCGGCGCCTACCTGCTGGTGGGGATCGGCGTCCTGCTCTCCCGCCTGCCGCCGGCGGCCGTGCTGGTCGGCCTCACCATCCCCCAGGCCGTCCGTCTGTGGCAGGCGGTGCGCACCGCCGACGACCCGGTGACCCTGACCCGCCGGGGCGTGCGGGAGGCGGCGTCGCTGCACGGCCGGGTGGGACTCCTGCTGGCGGCGGCGCTGGCCTGGGCCGGCCTGCGGTGACGCTGGATCCCGCCCGCCGCCAGCAGGCCGCCGGCGCCGGTGAGATCACAGACCCGCACACCGCCCGGGTGCGGGAGATGTTCGACGCCATCGCCGGCCGCTACGATCTGGCCAATCACCTGCTCAGCCTCGGGCTACACCTGCGGTGGAAGCGCGCGGCGGTCCGCGCGGCGCGCCTGGGGCCGGGGCAGGTCTTCCTCGACGCCTGCTGCGGGACCGCCGACCTGGCGGCCGCGGCCTTGGCGGCGGGGGCCCGTGTGGTGGCGGTGGACGTGGCGCCCCGGATGCTCGACGCCGCCGCGCGCCGCCTGCGGGGTCGTCCGCGTGCGGTCCTGGCGCAGGCGGATGTCCGCCGGCTGCCCGTGCGCGACGGCGCGGCGGATGCGGTCGCGGTGGCGTTTGGTCTGCGGAACGTGGCCGATCCTCCTGTCGCGCTGGCCGAGTTCTGGCGGGTGCTGCGGCCGGGAGGGAGGCTGGTGGTGCTGGAGTTCGGCCGGCCGCCGCGCCCGCTCGTGCGCCGGCTGTACGACGTGTACGCCGCGGCGGTGCTGGTACCCCTGGGCGGGCGGCTCACCGGACGGCCGGACGCCTACCGCTACCTGCGCGACTCCGTCCGCCGGTGGCCCGACCCGGCAGCCCTGGCGGAGGCGATCCGCCGCTGCGGGTTTGACGACGTGGCCTACCGCCGCCTGACCGGGGGCATCGCCGTGCTGCACACCGCGCTCCGGCCGGGTCCGCCTCCCGTCCGGGCAGGAGGGCCGGCTTCCCCCGCGTAATGTCCCTGGGACCCCCGGCCGCGGAGGCGGCGGGAACGGCAGGTGCGGGTGTGGGAGCCAGACGACCGGCGGTCACAGCTACAGCCGGCGCCGCAGAGCCGCCGGCCGCCCTCCGGCGTCGGGTCGGGCGTATTCTGGCCATCCTGGCGCGCCGCTATCCCGACGTCCGCGTGCCCCTGCACCACCGGGACCCCTTCCAGCTGCTGGTGGCCACCGTGCTCTCCGCCCAGTGCACCGACGCCATGGTCAATCGGGTGACCCCGGCGCTGTTCAGCCGCTATCCGACCGCGCGCGACCTGGCCGGGACCGACCCGAAGGAACTGGAACGGCTCATCCGCCCCACCGGGTTTTTCCGTCAGAAGGCCCGGGCGCTGCTGGCCGCCAGCCGGGCGATCGTGGAGCGCTTCGGGGGCCGCGTGCCCCTGACCATGGACGAGCTGGTCTCCCTGGAGGGTGTGGGGCGCAAGACCGCCAACGTGCTCCTGGCGGCCAAGCGGCTGGAACCGTGGGGGTCGGGCGACGTCCCGTCCGACGGGCTGGGCATCGTGGTGGACACCCACGTGCGCCGGATCAGTCAGCGCCTGCGGCTGGCCTCCACCGACGACCCGGAGCGGATCGAGCAGGAACTCATGGCCGTGGTGCCCCGCGACCAGTGGGCCGGCCTGGGCTTGCGGCTGATCTTCTTCGGGCGGGAGATCTGCACCGCCCGCGCGCCCCGCTGCACCGCCTGCCCGCTGAACCGGCTGTGCCCGGCGGCGCCCTACCGCGGCACTCCTCCGTGGATGCGCCCCCGCCGGCGCCCGTCCGCCCGGGCGGGGCGGGCGCGGGTCCGCTGACGCCCGCCCCCGGGGCGGGAGGCCTACCGGGAAGCGTCTGCGCGGCGGCCGGACGGTGGCCGGGGGAGGGAGTTCCCGCGCGCGTAGGCGGCGCACACACCGCGCACGGGACAGGTCGGGCAGCGCGGCCGGCGCGCCGTGCACACCGTGGCGCCCAGGTCCATCAGGGCCTGGTTGAGGGCGTAGGCGTCACGCCGCCGGACCAGCGCGCCCGCCAGGGTCCACAGCACCCGGTCGGGGACCGCCCCGCCGCCGTAGAAGACGCGGCTGAGGACCCGGCGCACGTTGGTGTCCACCACCGGCTCCGCGCGTCCGAAGGCGAAGGTCAGCACCGCGCCCGCCGTGGCCGGGCCGATCCCGTCCAGCCGCAGCAGTGCCTCTCTACTGGCGGGCAGCTGCCCGCCGTGCCGCCGCAGCACCACCCGGGCGATGTTGCGCAGCCGGACCGGGCGGGCGTTGTAGCCCAGGGGGTACCAGACCTCGCGCACCTCCCGGGCCGACGCCCGGGCCAGGGTCTGCCAGGTAGGATACCGGCGCAGCCACTCCCGGTACTTGGGGAGCACGCGCGCCACCGGTGTCTGCTGGAGCATGATCTCCGACACCAGAATCCGGTAGGGATCCCGGGTCCGCCGCCAGGGCAGGTCCCGGCCCCATCGGGCGTACCAGCGCAGCAGGCGGCGGACAAACTGCCAGGCATCGGCCGCCCCGACCGTCACGCGACCGCCGGTCACGGGCAGCGGGATTCGCCGCACCTGCGATCCGCCCCTGCGCCGGCGGGAGGACAGGCGCACCGGCGGGGGCGAACTGTACGCTGGTCTGCCGGAAGGAGGCGCACGGCGGTGGGACGTCTGAGTCGGGCGGAGGTCATCGCGCGGTCCGGGGTGATCGCCACCGGGCACCCCCTGGCCTCGGCGGCGGGGCTGCGGGTGCTGATGGACGGCGGCAACGCCGTGGATGCCACGGTGGCCGCCGCGGGCGTGCTGGGTGTGGTCCAGCCGATGATGTCCGGCCTGGGCGGAGACGCCTTCGCGCTGGTGTGGCGCGCCGCCGACCGGCGCCTGTGGGCCCTGAACAGCAGCGGCGTCGCGCCCTACGCCGCCACCGTGGAGTGGTTCGCCGCGCGGGGCTACCGGACCATGCCCCTGCGCGGGATGCTGTCGGTGGCCGTGCCCGGCGCGGTGGACGCCCTGGCCACGGCACTGGCCCGCTGGGGGTCGGGACGGTTCACCCTGGCCCGGCTGCTGGAGCCGGCCGCGGCCTACGCCGAAGGCGGCTTTCCCGTCTCGCCCGCGGTGGCGCGGTGGATCGCCCAGGCGGCGGACGTGATCGCCCGGTACCCGTCCACGGCCCGCATCTACCTTCCCCGCGGCCGTCCCCCGCAGCCCGGGGAGGTCCTGGTCAACCCCGACCTGGCCCGCAGCCTGCGGATCGTGGGCGAGGGCGGGGCGGAGGCGTTCTACCGGGGCCCGCTGGCGCGCCAGATGGCGGCGTACTGCCAGGCGCACGGCGGCCTGCTCACCGAGCGGGAGTTCGCCGACCACCGCTGCGAGGTGTACGCGCCGCTGTCCACCACCTACCGCGGGCTGACGGTGTACACCACCGCCCCTCCCTCCCAGGGCATCATCGCCCTGGAGATGCTCAACATCCTGGAGGGGTTCGCGCCGTCCGACCTGCGGTGGGGCACGGCCCGGGCGGTGCACCTGATGGTGGAGGCGAAGAAGCTGGCGTTCGCCGACCGGCTGGCCTATCTGGGCGATCCCCGCTTCGTGGCCAACCCGGTGGAGACGCTGCTGTCCAAGGAGTACGCGGCCCGTCGCCGGCAGGCCATCGACCCCGAGCGGGCCGCCGCCGAGGTCGCTCCGGGGATGGTCCGGGAGGCCGTGGGCGACACCACGTCCCTGGTGGCCGCCGACTCCGAGGGCACCGTGGTGTGCTGGATCACCAGCCTGTCGGCCAGTTTCGGGTGCGGGGAGGTGGTGGAGGGCACCGGGATCCTGCTCAACAACCGGGCCGGACGGGGCTTTGAGCTGGTCCCGGGGCACCCCAACTGCATCGCCCCGGGCAAGCGCACCATGCACACCCTGATGGCGTTCATGGCCTGCCGCGAGGGCCGCCCGGTCCTGGCCTGGGCCACCCCCGGAGGCGACGGCCAGCCCCAGTGGAACACCCAGGTGTTCAGCCACGTGGTGGACAGCGGCATGGGGGTCCAGGAGGCGGTGGAGGCCCCGCGGTGGCTGAGCCTGCCGGGCACCGACCCCGCCGGGCGGCCGGCGCCGTTCGAGCTACGCCTGGAAGCGGGGTTTCCTCCGGAGGCGGTGGCCGAGCTGGCCCGCCGGGGCCACGCCGTCCGGGAGATGGGCGAGATGGAGGCGGGGGGAGCGTGCCAGGCGGTGCTGGTGGACGGCGACGTCTACCGGGCGGGCTCGGACCCGCGGGTGGACGGGTGCGCCATCGGGTTCTGAGCGCATCCGGCAACGCGCACGGCCGCCGCTGCGGCCGGGAGGACGTGGATGGAACAGATCCGTCGCGAGCGCACCCTGGTCTTCGTCAAGCCCGACGGCGTCCAGCGCGGCCTGGTGGGCGAGGTGATCGCCCGCTTCGAGCGGGCCGGGCTGAAGGTGGTGGGGCTGAAGATGGTGTGGCCGGACCGGGCGCTGCTGGACCGGCACTACCCCCGGGACGAGGGGTTTTTGCGGACCATCGGGGGCAAGACCAAGGACGCCTTCGCCAGCTACGGCCTGGACGTCCGGCAGCAGACGGGCACCGACGACCCGGTGGAGATCGGCCGTCAGGTGCGGGAGTGGCTGATCGACTACGTGTCCAGCGGTCCGGTGGTGGCGTTCGTGCTGGAGGGCGTGCACGCCGTGTCGGTGGTGCGCAAGCTGGTCGGGGACACCCTGCCCTACCGGGCGGCGCCCGGCACCATCCGGGGCGACTTCTCGGTGGACTCGCCCACCGTGGCCAACCTGATGAAACGCCCGGTGCGCAACCTCATTCACGCGTCGGGGTCGGTGGAGGAAGCGGCCCTGGAGATCCCCCTGTGGTTTGCCGAGTCGGAGCTGTACGAGTACGCGCGGGCGGACGAGGCGGTGATGTTCGGCGGGTAGCCCTCAGACCGTCCGCCCCACCAACCAGACGCTGCCCAGCAGGACGTTGCCCGGGTGCGGGTCGCCTCCGAGGGTCTCGCGGTCGGCGAGGACGTGGAGGACGACCCCGCGGGTCCGCACCTGCACCCACCAGTAGGCTTCCTCGGTCACCGGGTTGACCAGCAGCCGCGCCCGGGCCACCGGGCCGGCGATGAGCGCCGACGCCTCCTGCAGCCCCGGGGAGTCGTCCACGCTGGCGTGGGCGGTGGCCGCGAACGTCTCCGCCGGAGGGCGGTACAGATCTCCCGGGGCGCTGCGGTAGGCGGTCAGGTCCGCGTACAGGTCCGCCTCGTGGGCGAGGGCGGCGATCTCCAGACGGTGCACCCCCGGCGTCAGATGCGGGCGGGCCAGCGCGAAGTCCACCAGTGTCACCCGCAGGGGGAAGGCGCCCGAGTAGGGCTCGTCGTCCTCGGTGGGCTCCATCCACCCGTCCACCCATCCCTCCAGGGGCGTGTCGGGGTCCTCGCCCAGCCCCGTGACCGCCACCCGGTGCGCCGCGCCGGTGGCGAAGAACGGGGTCGCCCCCAGCACTTCGCCGCGCGCATTCACCTGCGCCCAGATCTCGGGACCGCCCCCGGCCTGCCAGCGCACCAGGGCGCTGCCGTCGGCCAGCTCCAGGCGGGCGCCCTCGGCGGCCGCGCGGCGGGCCAGGGCCCAGTAGACCGCCATGTCGGCGACGGGGAAGCCGATGCAGCTGAAGTGGCTGGACACACCCGCCATCATACACCGTCCGGGAGCAGGGAAGGAGACGGCGCCCCGGGGAACGTCCCCGTGTGCGTCACTGCGGCCCGCTGGAGTTCCCGCGCGGCTTCGTCTGGGGGACGGCCACCAGCGCCTACCAGGTGGAGGGGCACAACGTGCACGCCGACTGGTGGGAGTGGGAACAGCAGCCCGGCCGCATCCGCGACGGCGACCGGTCGGGGGCGGCGTGCGGGTGGTGGGAACGCGCCGAGCAGGACTTCGACCTGGCGGCCCGCCTGCACCAGACCGGGCACCGGCTGTCGGTGGAGTGGAGCCGCATCCAGCCGGCTGTCGACCGGTGGGACGGAGGGGCGCTGGAGCGCTACCGCCGGATGCTGGGGGCGCTGCGGGAGCGGGGGATCGAGCCCATGGTCACCCTGCACCACTTCACCAATCCGCGATGGTTTGCGGCCCGGGGCGGGTGGGAGGCGCCGGACGCCCCGGACCTGTTCGCGCGGTACGTGGAGCAGGTGGTCCCCGCCCTGGCCGAGTTCACGTCTTTGTGGTGCACCGTCAACGAGCCCATGGGATGGGTGTTCAGCGCCTACGCGGCGGGCCGGTGGCCTCCGGGTCACCGGTCGCTGCGGCGGGCCCTGCGGGCGGCCGCCGGGCTGGTGCGGGCCCACGCCGCCGCCTACCGGATCATCCACCGGGTGCAGCCCCACGCCCGGGTGGGGTTCGCCAACTACTTCCGCCTGTTCGACCCGGCCCGGCCCACGGCCCTGGACCGGTGGGCCGTGGCCGTGCGCGACCGGTTGCTGAACTGGTCGTTCGTGCAGGCGGTGACCGAGGGTCAGGTGCGGGCGTTCCCGTGGCGCCAGCAGTTTCCCGCAGCCGCCGGGACGCTGGACTTCATGGGCGTCAACTACTATACCCGCGACCTCGTGGCGTTTGACCTCCGCCATCCCCGGCGCCTGTTTGGCCGCCACTTCCACCCGCCCGGGTGCGAGATGAGCGACGGCGGGTACGGCGAGGTGTACCCCCAGGGCCTGTACCGGGTGCTGCGGGCCTGCGCGCGGTTGGGGGTGCCGGTGTTCGTGACGGAGAACGGCATCCCCGACGCCGACGACGACCAGCGTCCGGGCTTCATCGTCCGCCACCTGGCCTGGCTGTGGCGCGCCGTGCAGGACGGGGTGCCGGTGCGCGGGTACTACTACTGGTCCCTGGTGGACAACTTCGAGTGGACGGAGGGGTGGAGCCTGAAGTTCGGCCTGGTGGCCGTGGACCCGCGCACCCAGGCCCGCACGGTGCGGCCCAGCGCCTGGGTCTACGCGCAGATCTGCCGCCAGGGAGCCCTCAGCGACGAACTCCTGCAGCGGTGGGGGGCTCCGTCGGTCCGGGAGGAGCGGGCCGGCGCTGTGGTCCCGGATCGGGGCGGTCGCCCGCCATGACCTCCGCCACCCGGGCGGCGTAGGCCCGGCGGCTGGCGCGCAAATCCGGTCCGAGGATCTCCAGGACCGGGCGCGGGTCGGCCAGGTGCGGTCCCCCGCCCACGTAGGCGGGGTAGCTGGACCAGGGATAGTCGGCGGGGTGGGCCGCCACCCCGGCGCGGACCGGGTTGAGGTGGACGTAGATGGTGGCCCCCAGCAGATACGCGTCGTCGCCGACGAGCCGGCTGCCGAAGCGCTCGCCGAACAGGTGGTGCATCCGCCCGTGGCGGCGGTTGAACTGACGGGCGTGGCGGGTGTGCAGCCACTGCATCACCTGCGAGACGTTCGGCTGCGTGGTCTGCAGGACCAGGTGGATGTGGGTGGTCATCAGGACGTAGGCCAGCAGCCGCGCTTCCAATCGCCGCACCGCCGTGGCCAGCAGGGTGAGGTAGCGGTAGCGGTCGACGTCGTCGGCGAACAGGGCGGTGCCGTTGTTGCCGCGGGCGGTGATGTGGTAGACGGCGCCGGCAAACACCGGCCGCGGAGGCCGCGACACCCCTCTCCTCCCCGCCCCCGGCCCCCGGTCCACCCCCGAACCCCCGGTGACAGTCACCGCGGGGGGAAGTTGTCTTTTGTAGGACAGCAGAGGCGGCGTCAGGAGTCCAGCCGCTTCCTGAAGTCACGCCTGCTTGGGGGACTTGACAGAAGGCTTAGGCCCAGATGCCGGGGATGGTGGTTCCGCAGTCGGGGCAGCAGCCGGCGGGGCCCAGGCGGTTGCGGAGGATGAGGTAGCCCAGGCGCTCGACCAGCAGGGCGCCGCAGTGGTGGCAGAAGGTGTGGTCGTACCGGCCCACCCGGCCGGGGAGGTTGCCGGCGTAGACGTATCGCAGGCCGGCGGCCTCGCCGATGCGGGCCGCCCGCAGGAGCGTCTGGAGCGGGGTGCCGTCCCGGTCGGTCATCCGGTAGTCCGGGTGGAAGGCGGTGACGTGCCAGGGGATCAGGGGGGACACCGAGGCGAGGAACGAGGCGGCGGCGTGCAGCTCGTCGTCGCTGTCGTTGTAGCCGGGCACCACCAGGGTCACCACCTCCAGCCAGAACCCCATCTCATACACCATGCGGATGGTGCGGGTGACGCTCTCCAGGGTGCCGCCCAGCAGCCGGTAGCGGCGGTCGTCAAAGGCCTTCAGGTCCACCTTGAAACAGTCGGTCCAGGGCCGCAGGTAGGCCAGGACTTCGGGCGTGGCGTTGCCGTTGCTCACATAGCAGGTGCGCAATCCGGCGGCCCGGGCGGTCCGGAAGATGGCCACCGCCCACTCGGAGGTGATCAGCGGCTCGTTGTAGGAGCTGCCCACCAGCGCCGCCCCCTCCCGCCGGGCCAGGGCCACCAGCTGCTCGGGGGTGACCGGCAGCGGCTCGGTGCCCGCCGCCGGGTCCCGCAGGGCCTGGGAGGTGATCCAGTTCTGGCAGTAGCTGCAGTGGAAGTCGCACCCCACCATGCCGAAGGTCAGCGTCTTCGAGCCGGGCAGGACGTGGAAGAAGGGCTTCTTCTCGGTGGGGTCGCACTGCAGCGCCGCCACGTACCCCCAGGGGACCCGCAGGACCCCGCCGTCGTTGAACCGCACCTGGCAGATGCCCCGCCTGCCCGGGAAGATGGTGCAGCGGTGGCCGCAGGCGTAACAGGTCACCTTGCCGCCGGGCAGCCGCCGGTACAGTTCGCCTTCGGCGGTGAGACGGTCCAGGACCTCGGCCAGGGTTGCAGACGGCGCCGTCGGACCGGCCATCGCCTTCCCTTCCATTCTACTGCCGGGCCGCGCCCGCGCCTGCCACCAGGCGGCGGTACACCTCCAGGTAGCCGTCCACCATCCGTTCGACGGTGAAGCGCTCCTCCACCCACTGCCGGCACCGTCGCCGGTCCAGAGCCGCCACCTGGCTCACCGCCCGCGCCGCCTGCTCGACGTCCTCCACCACGAAGCCCGTCTCCCCGTGCCGCACCAGTTCGGGCACCGCGCCGCGGTTGAACCCGATCACCGGCGTCCCGGTGGCCTGGGCTTCCACCAGGGTGAGGCCGAAGGGCTCGGGCACCGTGGTGGGGTGCAGCAGGGCCAGGGCCCCGCCCAGCAGTCCGTCGCGCTCCGCGGGACCCACCTCGCCCACGAACTCCACGCCCGGCCCCAGCTGCGGCCTGATCATCCGGTCGTAGTACTCCCGCTCGTCGGGCGGGATGTAGGCCACGATCTTCAGCGGTACCCCGGCCCGGCGGGCGATGACGATGGCCAGGTGCACGCCCTTGGCGGCGGACATCCGCCCCAGGAAGACCAGGTAGTCGCCGGGATGCGGCCGGAAGGTGAACTGACCCAGGTCGATGCCGTTGTAGACGGTGGCCACGTAGTTGAGCTCGGGCAGACCGGTCCGCTCGGCGTTGCTGATGGAGACGTAGGGCAGGTGGCGGAACCGCCGGTACAGGGGATGGGTCCAGGGTTCCAGCAACGCCGAGCCATGCAGGGTGGTGACCACCGGCGTGGAGACCAGCGGGGCGAAGGCCAGCGGGTAGCAGTTGACGTGGTTGTGGATGACGTCGAACTCCCGGGCGCGCTCGAAGCAGGCGCCACAGTGCAGGGTTTCGGCCACCCGCGGGTCCCAGGCGGGGTCCTCCCGGTACGGCGCGGGGACCGTGGCCACCAGGTGCGCGCGGGTGCGGGCCCGGTCGGTGGCGAACAGGGTCACGTCCACTCCCCGGGCCGCCAGGCCGTCGGCGAGGCGTCCGGCCACCGCTTCCCACGGACCGTATCCCCGCGGGGGGATGTTCCACGCGATGGGCGCG
Source organism: Armatimonadota bacterium (assembly GCA_037440005.1). Classification (GTDB taxonomy): domain Bacteria; phylum Sysuimicrobiota; class Sysuimicrobiia; order Sysuimicrobiales; family Kaftiobacteriaceae; genus Calidihabitans. Next base: position 22,250 of record JBBIUY010000015.1, read on the forward strand.
AGGATGGCGATGCGCATGGGTTACAGCAGCGTCACCTCCTCTCCGGGGGCCAGCTCCACCAGGTGGCGGCGGCCGCCGGCCTCCACCACCCGCTGCAGCGGGACGGCCGCCGCGTTGGCCACGGTGCAGCGGGCCACCCGCCCGTCCTCCCACTCCCCGCCGAGGACCAGGCCCTCCAGGTGCAGGCCGCGGAACCGGCCGGCGGGCCAGGGGGGAGCCTGCACCCGCACCACCGCGCCGACCCGGTGGGCCACCAGGGCGTGCAGGGCCAGACAGACGGCGGCCTGGGCGGTGGTGAAATACTGCATGTTCCACGACCCGTCGTCGGAGACTTTCTCGGGCAGGCCGCCGTGCGTGCAGACCGCCTGTTCCACCGGCTGCAGCACCGCCCACGCCTCCTCCGCCGCCCCGGCCGCCGCCAGGATTGCGGCCGCCCACCCCGCGGCCCACGGGAACCCGTCCCGGGGGCCGCGACCGGGCACGCCGTGGCCCACGATGCCGTGGCGGGGGTTGCGGGTCGCCGCCACAAACGCCCGGATGGTGCGCGGCACCAGGGGGTCGTCGGGGGGAAAGATCTCCATCAGCGAGCAGGGGGACAGCACCCCCCAGGACAGTTCGCCCCGGTCGGTGGCGCGCAGGACGCCGTCGCTCACCAGCGCGGCGAACCCCTCCCGCAGGCCGTCCGCCACCGACCGCCACAGCCCGGCCCGCTCCCTGTCCCTGCCCAGGACCTCCGCCGCGGCCGCCGCCACCTGCAGCGCCCGCACCACCCCCGCCAGGGAGGCGGCGTCCACCGCCACCGGTTCGGCCAGTTCCCCAATCCCGGTGAGCGCTCGCAGCCGGGGCCCCGGGCGCACCACGCCGTCCAGGTAGAAGTCGGCGACCCCCGCCATCACCGGGTACAGGGTGCGCAGGACCTGCAGGTCGCGGGTCCAGCGGTACTGGTGCCAGATCATCAGGCTGTAGGCGGCGTTGTTGTGCACCTGGTGGACCAGGTGCCGGTGCACCCCGTAGGCCGGGCGCCCGTCGTGGGTGATCTCCCACTCGTACTTCAGGCCGCGGGCGCCGTAGGCCCGGGCGGCCCGGGCCGCCGCCGGCCGCAGCCGGTCGAAGAACGCGCAGGCCCGGCTCGCTTCGTCCGGGTGGCCCGTCTGCAGCAGCGCCAGGTGCAGGAACGCCGCATCCCAGAAGACGTGGGACGACCAGGTGGCGCGGAGGTTGTTGACCGGCAGCGCTCCTGAGACCGGATGCTGCACCGCCCTGATCTGGTAGGCGGTCTGGGCGTACACCCGCGCCAGCGCCGGCGAGGGGACGTCCAGGCGCGCCGACCGGGCGTGGTAAGTCTCCCAGGCCGCCCGGTGCGACGCCCACAGGCCGGCGGCTCCCTCCCGGTCCACGATCCCCAGGACCCGGTCGAGCGCCGCTTCCAGGCCCGCCAGGGGCAGGCGCTCCTCGCGGTCGTCCACCACGATCAGATACCGCGTGATGCGAGGGCCGACCACGTCCGCCCACAGGGTCTCTCCTTGTGCGCCCCACCGCTGCGGCGAGGGATCGGTGACCATGGCCACGGCCACCCGGGTGTCCCCGACGGCGAACAGGCAGACCGGGCGCGCCGACGGGTGGACCCGCGCGTCCCGGTGGGGCGGGAGGTCATCAGGCTCCGGCGCCCACGGCCCGGGAGCGGCGAGGAAGCGGACCGTCCGGGCGTCGGGGAACACGAACCGTTCCACCAGCACCGGCAGGTTTGCGTGCAGGAAGGTGGTCACCTGCACGCTCCCGCCCTCCACGCCGAGCCCGGTGGACAGGCAGGCGCTGTGCGGGTCAAACCTCTGGCGGCAGGTCAGCACCGCGCCGCCCGGGTCGTACCAGCAGCGGACCAGGGGCGCCAGCTCCCACCAGGGCTCGCCCGGCCGGGGACGGAATCGGGGGCCCAGCAGGATCCTCCGGTCCGGCGCCGGCAGGACCGGGACGTCGGGGGGATAGTAGCGGTCGGCCTTGTACCAGTAGCAGCGGTCGGGGCCGTGGATGCGCTCGGCCACCATGGACCCGGTGTAACCCACCAGGACCGCGTCCACCCCGTTGCCCAGGAACGCGTGGTAGTAGTCCGGCGGCAGCGGGGGGCGGGCGGTCACCGTGCCCACCGGTCCCGGTGCAGGGCCAGGGCGGCGGCCAGCAGGCCGGCGCAGGTGGCAAAGGCGGCGCCGGTCTTCACCCGGCCGGTGTCGGCGTGCACCGTCTCGCAGGCCACCCCTCCGTCCATCTCCGCCTCCCGCAGCCACTCCAGCGCCTGGGCGCGTCCGACCAGCAGGTCGTTGGCGGCGGCCATCGGCCAGGGGTCCGGCGCGTGGGCGGAGGCGGGAGAACCGAACCGGCCCGGCGCGTACCACGGGTTGGCCGGCGAGCGGATCCAGGCCGCGGTGGCCTGATAGACCGGATCGTCGGGCGCGCAGAACCCGTAGTAGGGGAGCAGGAGCAGGCTGCCCGGGGGGTTGTCGTAGAGCTGGTGAGCCCCCCGCCCGTCCACCGCCCAGGCGAAGAGAGGACCCGAGGGGCCGGGCACGACGCACGTGCTCCGGATGGCCCGGGCCAGGTCCTCCGCCGCCTGGCGGGCGGCGGCGGCCCGGCTCTGCCAGCCCAGCCGCTCGCACATCTCCGCCGCATCCACCAGCCCGCGCCAGGCCAGGACGTTGTCGTAGGTCAGGTACGGGTAGGTGACCGGATCGTCGGACGGGTCCAGGAAGGTGGCGTGCAGCCCGCAGTCCCCCCGGTGGGAGGCCAGCCGGTCCGGGTAGTCCCGCACGACCTGCCGGACGGCGGGGTCGTCCAGGATCGCGGCGTCGCCGGTGGCGCGCAGGTAGATTCCCAGCCCCACGGGGAAGGCCGCCAGTTCGTCCAGTTCGAAGCCGGGATAGATAACCGACCCGTCCAGGTACTGGGCGTGCATCCCCGCGTTGCGCCAGTGGGTCCGGCACGCGTACAGGACCACCTCCCGGGCCACCTGCCTGTCGGCCAGCAGCAGCCCCGGCAGGGACCACAAAAAGGCGTCTCGGCTCCAGAAAGCCCCGCACACGTAGTAGCGGGGGCTGCGGGAGGTGACCCACACCCACTGTTCGCTGTCGATGGTGCGGCCGCAGGCGAAGAAGCGGTTGAACAGGAGGTTGAGGGTGTACAAACGCGCCAGCCGGTCCGACCCGGCGCCCTGAGAGGGAGCCAGCCGCCCGCGGGTCTCCGCCAGCAGCGCCTCCCACCCCCGCCGGCGCAGGTCCACGGCGGTGGTGCGCGCGCCGTCGGCCTCCGCGCCCACGCCGACGTAGCAGGCCAGGACCTCCCGCCGGCCGCGGCCCAGGCGCAGGGGGCGCACCAGGCGCAGGGACACCCGCCGGCGGGAGGACGCCACCTCCGGCCGCACCTCGGGGACCGGGTGCACGGCCCACGCCATCACCGGCAACGGGCCCAGGGCTTCCAGGCTGATGCCGCGCGTCCAGGGATCCACCCGCGCGACGGGAACAACGGGAAGGTCGCGGCCGGAGAACAGGGTGAACGTCGTCCGCTCCCAGGCGCCGGTCAGTCCCACCTCCGCCCGCAGGGGGCGGCGGGCCTCCACCTCCAGGACCACGACGATGCCTTTGTGCCCTGGGGGAGCCAGGACGGTTTCGGTCAGCGACAGGTCCGCCGACGACCAGCGAAACACGGGGATCCACCCGTCCACCCGCTCCCAGGACGGGTTCCGCAGCCGCCGGCCGGCCAGGTGCGGGCCCAGCAGGGGCGCTCCCGCCACGCCCACCAGGCCGCGGGCGGCGGCCGACAGGACCTGCAGGCTGCCGATGCGTCCGTCGGGCGAGAGGTCGGGCAGGGCCACGTAGTCGTTGGCGGTGGGGACGACCGGCGCAAACCGGGCCGGCAGCGGCCGCGTGAGGAACGGTTCGTCGGCCTTCCCGCCTTCCCGCGCGCCCGCCCGGATGGGTCGCGGGTCCGCGCGCCGGCGCGTCCGCCCGTCCCTCACTGCCTCAGCCCCGTCAGGGCGATGCCCTGGATGAACTGCTTCTGGAAGAAGAAGAAGGCGACGATCAACGGCGCCACGGCCACGGTGGCCCCCGCCATCTGCCAGTGGATGTTGGACATGTACTGCTCCGAAAACCGCTGCAGCCCCACCGGGATGGTCCGGCTGCTGTCCGAGGACGTGACGATCAGCGGCCACAGGAACTCCTCCCAGTTGCCCACCAGGGTGAAGATGCCCAGGGCGGCCAGGGCCGGGCGGATCAGGGGCAGGACGACGGTCCAGAAGATGCGGACCTCCCCGGCGCCGTCGATGCGGGCGGCCTCGATGAGGTCGGTGGGGATGGTCTGGATGAACTGGCGCATCATGAAGATGCCGAAGGCGTCAAACAGCCAGGGGAACGCCACGCCCGGCAGGGTGTCGGTCAGGTGCAGCCGGATGCTGAGCAGGTACAGGGGGATCATGCGCACCTGGAAGGGCACCATCAGGCTGGCCAGCATGGCGACGAACAGCAGGTCCCGGCCCGGGAAGCGGAACTTGCTGAAGGCGTAGCCGGCCATGGCGCTGACCACCAGCACGCCGGTCACCACCATGGCCGCCACCAGGACGCTGTTGAGGAAGTAGCGGGCGAAGGGCAGCTGGGCGAACAGGACCACGAAGTTGGCCAGGGTGGGGTGCGCGGGGATCCAGGTGGGGGGAATCCGCATGACCTCCGGCAGGGGCTTGAAGGCGCTGCTGACCATCCAGACAAACGGGACCAGCATGGGTACCGCCCCCAGGGTCAGCAGGGCGTAGACGGCGATCTTGACGGCGGGCCGGGCGGGCAGGTCCACGGGGCCCTCCTCAGTACTCGAAGGGGCGCTGGATCAGACGCATCTGGATCAGGGTGACGGCGATGACCAGGAGCATCAGGACGAACGCGTTGGCGGCGCCGTAGCCCATGGCAAAGCGCTGAAAGGCGATGTCGTAGATGTGCAGGACGAACACCCGGGTGCTGTCCAGGGGGCCGCCGGGGGTGCGGGCCTGCAGCCCGCCGGCGCTCATCACGTAGGGGATGGTGAACACCCGGAAGGCGTTGATGACCAGGATGACCACCACGAAGACCAGGGTGGGGTTGAGCAGGGGCAGGGTGATCTTCCAGAAGACCTGCCGGGGGGAGGCCCCGTCGATCCGGGCGGCGTCCACGAAGTCCTGGGGGATCGTCTGCAGGCCCGCCAGGAACAGCACCATGGCCTGGCCGATCTGCTTCCACACCCCCACCACCATCACCGCGGGCAGGGCCCAGCGGGGATCGGCCAGCCAGGCCGGCCGCCCCAGCCCCAGCATCCCCAGGGCCCAGTTGACGATGCCGAAGGTGGGGTCGAACATCCACCGCCACACAAACGCCACCGCCACGGCGTTGGTGATCACGGGGATGAAGTAGACGGTGCGGTACAGCGCCCGCAGGCGGATCCAGCCGGCGTTGAGGAAGACGGCCACCGGCAGCGAGATGACCAGAATCGCCGGCACCACTCCCGCCGTCCAGGTGACCGTGACCCGCAGCGACTGCCAGAACAGCGGATCGCCGGCCAGCCGCAGGTAGTTGCCCAGACCCACGTAGCGCTTGACGCCGAAAAACGGCCAGTCGTGCACCGACAGCCAGGCCGCCCAGGCCAGGGGGTAGGCCACGATCAGGACGAACAGGACCAGGGCCGGCAGGAGGAAGCCGTAGGCCCACAGGGCGTGGTGGACCGACGGGCGCAGGACCACCCGGGGGACGGCGGCGGCCGCCCCCCGGGCGCCCACGGTCCGTCCGGCCGAGGGGGGAGTGTTCCGGGTCATGGCCTCCGGGTCGTCAGGCCGCGGTCCGGCGGCTTCGTCCTCACTTCAGCGCCTCGGCCACGCAGGCGTTTTCCTTCTCCGCCGCCGCCCGGACCAGCTGCTCCACCGGCGTGGTGGTCAGGGCGATGGCGTCCCACAGGTCGTTGCGGATGGGGTCGCACACCCCCACGTAGTCCACGGGACGGACGAACCGCAGCGAGTCGCGCACCACCGCATTGGGTTCCTCGGGCAGCAGGCTAGGCGTGGCCGGCAGGTCGCCGGCGTTCTTCATCCAGGTCCGCTGGCCGGTGCGGGACGTGAGGAAGGAGACCCACTTCCACGCGGCCTCCACGTTCCGGGACTTGGCGTTGACCACGTAGGCCCAGTGGTGGCCCGGCACCACCAGCTTCTTGCCGGCGACGCGCGGGATGGGGGCGATGGTGTACTTGATGTCCGGCGCCAGGGCGGCGATCACGCTGCGGTTCACCGGGTGGTTGATGTAGAAGACCGCCCGGCGGAATTCCCACTTGCGCTGGCCGGGCAAAAAGCGCGGCGAGTCCACCGCCCCGGGCCCCCGCAGGAGGGTCTCGGCCACCTTCCAGGCGGCGATGCCCTGGGGGCTGTCGTAGGTCGCCCGCCGGGCCCGGGCGTCGATCACCGGCCCCTCCACGTACTGGTACAGCAGGGAGCTGTACACCGCCCACCGGTACCGGGTGTCCAGCCCCGCCTGGACGATGTTGCCGGCGGCGTCGCGCTTGGTGGCCCTGCGCGCTGCGGCGATCAGGTCATCCCAAGTCTCGGGCGGCTTGGCGGGATCCAGCCCGGCCTCCCGGGCCAGCTCGTCGTTGATGTACATGACCAGGTGCTGGACGTCGGTGGGCAGCCCGTAGTACTGGGAGCCCCGGCGGAAGCGCTCGGTGGTCCAGGACAGGTAGTTGTCCCGGATGAACTCGGGGGTGGCCACGCTGGCCGGGACGGGCGCCAGGAACCCGGCGTTGATGAACTGTTCGGCGTTCTCCATGGCGATCTGGAAGACGTCGGGCCCGGTGCCCGCGGCCAGGGACGACAGGAGTTTGGCGAAGTACTGTTCGTAGGGCGGCAGGTCGGTCTGCACCCGGATGCCCGGGTTCTGCCGCTCGAAGACCTGCACCAGGCCCCGCAGGGCGTTGGCGCGGCCTTCGTGGAAGTGCTGCCAGTGGACGATGGTCACCGGCGGCTGGGCCACCGCCGGCAGGGTCGGGGCCACCAGCAGCAGGGCCGCACACAGAATCCACAGCGCTCGCACTCGCACGACTGTCAGCCTCCTTTGGTGGTGCGGGATACCGGCCGGATGGGATGCGCTGTCACCTCCTTTCGGGTGGGGCGGCCGGTGCGGGGGAGTCCAGCCGCAGCAGCCGGCGCGCGTTGCCGGCGAAGACGGCCGCCACCTCCTCGTCGGTGAAGCCCACCGAGCGGCAGGCCCGCAGCTGCTCCTCCACGTAGCGGGCCACGAAGCCGCGGGGGAAGTGAGAGGAGTCGGTGCCGAACACGATGCGCCCGGCGCCGATGGTCTCCCGGAACCGCCGGAACAGCTCGGCCAGGGTCAGCTCGGGAACCATCCAGCGGGTCCACTCGTTGTTGCCCGATGTGTCCACGTAGACGTTCTCGCACGCCCAGCACAGGTGCAGCAGCTCGGTGGGGTACCCGCAGCCGAAGTGGGGCACGACGAACGGCACCGTCGGGAACCCCTTGGCCACGTCGTGCAGGACCAGCGGGTTGATGTTGCGGGAGAAGGCGATGCCCCCGCCCCCGCCCAGCGGCCCGAAGTGCACCAGCACCGGGATCTGCAGCTCCTCGCACGCCTCCCACACCGGGTCCAGGGAGGGGTCGTCGATGGCCCCGGTCAGGGCGGGGGCCAGGATCTTGTAGCCGCGCAGGCCCAGCTCGGTCACCGCGCGGCGCAGCTCGTCGGCGGCGCGGGGGCTGAAGGGGTCGTGGTGGGCGAACCCGACGAATCGGGGATGCGCCCGGCAGACCTCGGCCAGGGCGTCGTTGCCGCCGCCGGTGACGAAGACGATCCCCTCCAGGCCGTAGCGGTCCACCTCCCGGGCCCACCGGCGGACGGCGTCGTCCACCGACACCTCTTCGGGGAGGGGAAAGGACCAGCGGCGCCACCACTCCACCTGCGCCTGGTAGTTCCGGCGGGTGAGCAGGTCCAGCTTGGCCTGGCCGCGGCGCGCGGCGTAGGCCCGGCCCCAGGCCCCCCACAGGTCGTCGGCGGGGTGAGGAAAGTGGGCGTGGAAGTCCAGCAGGGGGATCCCGAAGACGCTGATCACCGCCGTCCCCCCGCCGCCAGGGCGCGGCCGGCCCGCAGGGCCACCGCCACCGCGCCCAGCAAGGTCGCCTCTCCCGACAGCGCCGAGGGGGCCACCTCGGGCGCGAAGGGCACCAATCTCCGCAGGTGTGCCCGCACGGGGTCCAGGAGCAGGTCGGCGTTCTGTCCGACTCCGCCGCCCAGCACCACCAGGGACAGGTCCAGGGCGGCGTTGACGCAGGAGATGGTCCAGGCCAGCAGGCGGGCCACCTGGTCCACCACCTCCCCGGCCTGCGGGTCTCCGGCCCGGGCTGCGGCGAACACGTCCTCCGGCGTCCTGTAGGGGGTCCGCTCCCGGGCCAGGGCGGCGATGCCGGGGCCGCCCAGGAAGGTCTCCACGGGCACGTGGGCCCCTCCGGCCGGGACAGGCAGGTAGCCGACTTCCCCCGCGTACCCGGTGGCGCCCCGGTACAGTTCGCCGCCGATCACGATGCCCATGCCGACCCCGGTGCCGACCGCCAGGTAGGCGAAGTGGGGCACCGCCGCCGCCCGCCCGCGCCACTTTTCCCCCACCGCCGCCAGGTTGACGTCGTTGTCCATCACCACCGCCACCCGCAGGCGCCGGGCCAGCACCTCCCGCAGCCGCACGCCGTTCAGGTAGGGGACGTTGACGCACAGCCGGATCTCCTGCCCTCCGGCGTCCACGGCGCCCGGGACCCCGATGCCCACCGCCATCACCCGCCGGCGCGGCACCCGGGCGCCGTCCAGCGCGCGAGCGTACAGGTGCTCGATGGTCCGCAGGAGCGCGTCCAGACCGGCGGAGGGGGTGGGGGCGTGGACCCGCTCGCGGATCTGCCCGGTCAGGTCGGCCACGGCCAGGCGGATCCGGGTCGCTCCCAGGTCCACGCCGGCCACGTAGCCGGCGTCGGGGTTTAAGGCCACCGCCCGGGGACGGCGGCCGACGCCGGCGCGGGCGGCCCGGCGTTCGGTGACCAGGCGCTGGGCCAGCAGGGAGTGGACGATGGACGAGACGGTGGACTTGCTGAGGTTCAGCCGGGCGGTCAGGACCGAGCGGGTGAGGGGGCCGTTCTTGCGGAGGGTCTCCAGGACCGCCTGCTCGTTGAGCATCCGCAGCAGGAAGGGCCTGCCCACCACCGGCGGCGTCGCCACGCCCCACCCCGTCGGCCTCCCGGCGGAACCCCGGGCGCGGAATTTGTTCGCTTTTCGAACAAATTACTCCAACTTCATTCGGCGCGGCCGCCGAGGTTTCCTTCCGGCGGGGCCGTCAGGAGGCTTCCAGCAGCCGCCGGGCGTTGTCCCGCAGGATGGCCTGGCGGTCCTGGTCGGACAGTTCCAGGCGGGCGAGGACGTCGGTCTGCTCGCGGAGGATGTGGTGGCGGTAGCCGCTCCAGGCGGTGGAGTCGGTGCCGAACAGGATGCGCCGGGGGCCGTAGGCCCGCAGGGCGTCCCGGAAGACCTGCTCCAGGGAGGGGGCCCCCGGGTAGTAGTCCCGCCAGTTGTTGGTCCCCGAGGTGTCCACGCACACGTTCTCGGTGTGGTAGGCCAAAAACAGCGTCTCCCGCAGGAAGCCGGCGCCGAAGTGGGCGATGATGAAGGTGACGTCGGGGAACTCCTTGACCGGGGCCGACAGGGACAGGGGGCTGGCGTAGGTCAGGTCGTAAAAGCTGCCCACGGTGATCCCGAAGTGGAACAGGACCGGCAGGCGGTGTTCCGCCGCCGCCTCGTAGACGGGGTACAGGGTCCTGTCGTTGGCGTGAAACCGCTGGATGGGCGGGTACAGCTTCAGGCCGCTTAATCCCCAGGACCGGAACCGGGCGACGGTGCGCGCCGCGTCGGGGTGGCGCGGGTCCGCCAGGGACCCCCAGCCGAACAGGCGGCGGGGGTTGAGGGCCACGAACGCGGCGAGCTCTTCGTTGGCCTCGCCCACCGCGATGAACGCGCCGGCTTCCACCCCGGCCTTGTCGAACTCCGCGAGCCAGTAGCGGGCGTGGTCCTCCAGGGTCCTGCCTTCCAGTTCGGCCAGCCGTTCCTCGTACGTCTTGCCGCGGACGGTGGCCGCCTGCACCGCCTTCTGCCTGTACGCGGGCATGCGGTCGCGCTGCCGGCGCAGCATGCCGGCGGTGACCAGGTGCAGGTGGCTGTCGAAGACCGCCACGGCTCCCACGATAGGCGGGGGATCTCGCCGCCGTCAAGGCGCTGGGGGTGCAGGGCGGGAGGAGTCTGCGGGAGGTTTGATGGAGCATCCGGGCACGGCCGTGGCACGCCGGATGCTATCCGGTGACGGTGGACGGGCCGTGGCCCCGTCCCACAAACAGGATACGCGAGACGCGGTCCTCATACCGATAAAGGCAAACCCGTCGCGAGGCGGGGACGCAAAGCCACGGGACTCTCCGGTGGCGGTGGAACGTTGAAACGTTGGAACGTCGGACTCTGACACAAATCCAACGGTCCAACGCTCCAACGCATCACCGAGAGAGTCAGCCGGGTTGCCGAAGGTGGGGATGGCGGCGGGCAGGCGTGCACGCCCATCTTCGGGGGAGGTGGGCGTGCACGCCTTGTGGGGGGAGTTGCGGTGGACGCGAATCCGGAGGTCTGGAGGCTGGAGGCTGCAGCGCTGCGGTTTCGCACCCGGGGACGGGTGGGCCAGGCGTTTCCCCTGTACGCCCGGGCGGCGCAGCTGGCGGAGGCCGCGGACCCCGACGAGGCGTCCAAGCTGTGGGGGCGGGCGGGGGCCTGCGCGCTCGAGGCCGGGCACGCCGACGCCGCGGCCGCCTGTTTCCGGCAGGCGGTGGATCTGGTCAGCTTCGACCACCTGGACCGGCACGGGCGACTCACCCGCCTGTACGCCAACCTGACCGCGGCCCTCTACCAGGGGTCGCGGATCCGGGAAGCGTGGGACGCCGGACGCCAGGCGCTGCTGCTGGCCGAAGAGGGAGGGCGGTCCCGCGCCATCGCCCAGGCGTTGTACAACCTCGGGCTCGCCGAGCGCTACCTGGGAGGGTTCGAGGAGGCCGCCAAGCTGTTCCGGGAAGCCCGGACTGCCTACCTGGAGGCCGGGTTGAGCTCGCGGGCGGCGGAAGCCCTGCACAACCTGGGCTGGGTCCACGGGGACCGCGGTGAGTTCGAGGCGGCGGACGCGGCCCTCCGGCAGGCGTGGGTCGAGAAGGCCGTCCTCGGGGAGTCGGTCGCCCGCATCCAGGTGGAACTGGCCCGCCTGCGGCTGTTGCGCGGCGACTGGGTGGGCTCCCTGGCGGGGGCGCTGGAGGTCATCGAGGCGGTCGAGTCCCTCACCGACCCCGAAACCTACCTGCAGGCCCTGACCGTGGCCGCCGAGGCGTCGCGGGCCGACGACCTGGCCGCGGCCCTGGACTATGCCCGCATGGCCGTGGACCTGGCCGTCAGCCTGGGGCGGCCTCCCGCCCTGCTGGACCTGCTGCCGCTGGTGGTCCGGCTGCACGCCGAGGCCGACCTGGTGCTGGACAGGCGGATGCAGGCCCTGGCGACGGAGATCTACGCACGCCGGTACGGTCTGCACACCCCCGCCGGCTTCCTGTGGGGGCCGGACCGTGCCGGGGAAGTCCGATCCTACCGCGGAGAGGAGGGATGATCATGCGCGGGGCGGTGGTGGCGATTCTGACCGGTGCCGTCCTGCTGGCTCTCGTCCCGGCCGTCGGGGCCGCGCAGCCCGAGAATCCCACGGCCCGGGCCGAGCAGGGCTCCTTCAACAAGGCCCAGGCCGGTCTGGACCATCAGGCTCCGGCGGCGTGGGAGCACGACGGGCCGGCCCGGCCCCACGTGGAGTGGGACTGAGCGCCCGCCTGGGGTGATGCGCGGGCGCCGACGCATTTTCGGGAGGTGACACCGGACAGGGCGGCAGGACGGGTGAGGCCTGGTCCTCATCCCGACAAAGGCAAACCCGTCGCGAGGCGGGGACGCAAAGCCACGGGACTCTCCGGTAGCGTTGGAACGTTGAAACGTTGGAACGTTGGAGTCCCACGCGAGTCCAACGGTCCGACGCTCCAACGGTCCAACGTCTCACGGGGGGAGTCAGCCGGGCTGCCGAAGGAGGAGGACGGTCATGGTCAGGCGGTGGCAGGTGTGGAGCGCCGCGGCGGCGCTGGCGGCGTGGGGGCTCATGCCCGCAGGTGTCCAGGCGGCGGCGACGACGGTTTCGGTCCAGGTCTCTCCCGTCCAGCGTCTGGAGGGCGACACGCTGGCGGTCGTCCCGGCGGACCGGGCGGCGGAGGGGACGGTGGTGGTCAAGAGCAACATTGCCTGGACGCTGGTGGCCGAGGTGTCCGGGAGTGCCGGGGGCGTCCTGTGGCGGGCCGACGGCGGGCCGTGGCGGCGCCTGGGGACGCGCACGCCCGTGCTGAGCGGACGGCCGGGCATGTACCCTGTCCGCTACGAGGTCCGGCCGGCCACCGCCGGGGCCGGACCGGCCCACATCCGCCTCTCCCTCTCCCCTCAGACCCCCTGACAGCGCCCCGCCGGATCTGTGCGCGCAGAGCGTCCCGGCACGGCAGGTGCTATCCGAAGCATGCGGGGGACGCTCGTGACGGAACGGCTGCGCATCGAGGACGTGTGGTGGACCGCCGCCGGGGAGGCGGCGGAGGCCCGGGTGAGCCTCTGCCACCGCGGCCGCCGGGCCGAGGGCCAGGCTCGCCTGCCGCTGGAGGCCTGGCGGGAGGCCGTGGCCCAGGCCACCCTGCAGGCCGTGCGGGCGCTTGTGGCCGGCGTCTCAGAGGTGGCGCTGGACGCGGTGAGCGAGGTGCGGTCCGGGCGGTGCCCGCTGGTGGTGGTGACCCTGACCCGCGGCCGCGGGCGCGGCGGATCGTACCTGTCGGGCACGGCCGTGCTGGGAGACGACGGAGGGTGGGCCGTGGCCCGCGCGGTCCTGCACGGGCTTAACCGGTGGATCGAACCCCGCCTGGACGGACAGACCCCCGACGCCGGGGCCCGGACTACCCCCGGCCCGATACGCCCTCCCGGGTGAGCGCGCTCAGGTCCGGCGACTCGATCATCTGCACGAAGGCGCGCACCACCTCCGGGTCGAACTGCCGTCCCGCCTGCTCCCGGATGTACTGCAGGGCGCGTTCGGGGGGCCACGCCGGCCGGTAGGGGCGGTCGGAGCGCAGCGCGTCCCACACGTCCACCACCGCGAAGATCCGCGCCGCCAGGGGAATCTCGTCGCCCCGCAGCCCGCGGGGGTAGCCGGTGCCGTCCCAGCGCTCGTGGTGGCAGTAGGGGATGTCCAGGGCCGGGCGCAGGTGGGTGATGGGCCACAGCAGGGTGCGGGCCAGGTCGGGATGCTGGCGCATGACGGCCCACTCGTCCTCGGTCAGGGGACCGGGTTTGAGCAGGATGGCGTCGGGGATGCCCATCTTGCCGATGTCGTGCAGCAGCGCTCCCCGGCGGATGTGCGCCACCTCATCTTCCGGAACGCCCATCGCCCGGGCCAGCCGGACCGTCAGGTCGGCCACCCTCTGGGTGTGACCTTCGGTCTCCCGGTCTCGCAGGTCCAGGGCCCGGGACCACCCTTCCAGGGTCGTCTCGTAGGCCAGGGTGAGGTCGAGGTTGGCCCGCTGCAGGTCGGCGAACAGGGCCGCGTTGTCGACCGCGATGGCCGCCTGGCCGGCCAGCGTCTCCAGGAACTCCACCCACCTCGACGGCGGGTCCAGAGGGCGGCGGGTGTAGACCTCCAGCACGCCCTTGACCTCTCCCTTGGCCACCAGAGGGGTGGCGCAGTAACCGACAACATCCTCCCCGGCGCGCACGCTCAGGCTGGAGTCCGGGCTGCGACGCAGGTCCGAGACCAGGACGGTCCGCCTGTCCATCACGGCCCGGCCCGCGTGGCCGTCGCCCGGGCGCACAGCGGCGCCCCCGGGGCCGACCCCGCGCCCGGCCGCGTGCTCCAGCAGATGGGTCCGGGGGTTCAGCAGGAGGACCGCGGCGGCGTCCACCTCCAGCTGGGCGATCACCTGGTCCAGCAGGACCTCCAGGCTCACCCGCAGGTCCAGGCTGCCGGTGATGGCCAGGTCGACCGTCCGCAGGCCCTGCAGCCGCCGCAGGCTCTGCTCGGTCTCCTCGAACAGGCGGGCGTTGTCCAGGGCGGCGGCGGACAGGTGGGCGAAGGCCTGGAAGAACTCCACCCGCTCGGGAGTGAAAAAGTCTTCCTCGAGGCCGTACACGGTCAGGACCCCCCACGGCTTCTCGCGGGCCACCAGCGGGAAGGCCGCGACCGTCCGGGAGCCGCGGGCGAGGGCGGCCTCCCCCCACGGGGCGGGGGTCGGATCCGAGCGTACGCCCTCCACGACCGGGAAGCCGCTGCGGACGCACCGGCCCACGGGCCCCTGGCCGGCCGGCGAGTCGTCCCAGCGGACGACCACGCCCGGAGGCGAGGGGGCGTCCTCAGGAAACCACCGCACGGGCCGCACGGCGCCGCCGGCCTCCACCCGGCCCAGCCAGGCACGGGCGGCGCCGAAGGTGACGCAGGAGCGGACCACCTCCCCGGCCAGCGCGTGGCTGTCCAGCGACCGGGTCAGATTCCGGGCCGCGGTGTACAGCGCCGTCAGGGTCTGCAGCTGGCGGAGGACCTGGGATTCGGCGGCTTCCCGCTCGGCGGTGCGGCGCTGCAGGGACTCGGCCATCTCGTCAAACGCGCCCGCGAGTTGGGCGATTTCGCCGGGCCCGCCGCGCCACCCGGTACGGGCGCTCAGGTCGCCGGCGGCCAGGCGCCGGACGGCACCGGCGAGGGCGTCCATGGGGTGGAGGATCAGCCGCGTGGCCGTCGACCACGCCACCACCATCCCGGCCACCGTCACGAGGAACAGCGTGGCCAGGTTGCTGGTGAACGCGGCGTCGACGGGTTCCATGGCCACCTGTCGGGGGACGCTGGCGGCCAGGTACAGGATCCGACCCTCTCCTGGCTGCAGGTGGCGGTACCCCACAAACCGCGCCCGGCCGTCCAGCCCTGGCACTTCCACCGTGCCCTCGGCCGGTCCGGCGACCATGGCCGCCAGCAGGGGCGCTTCCGGAACCGTTTTGCCCACCCACCGGTCGGGATCGGGGTACCGCACGAGCACCGTCCCCTCCCGGTCCAGCAGGGTGAGGGTGGCGCCCGAAGGGAGGGCCGAGGCGATGTTGGCGGCCACCTCGTTCAGCCAGCGCAGGTCCACGGCGGCAAACAGCACACCCAGGACGCGGTCCCGCTCGTCCAGAAGGGGGTAGCCGAAGTTGAGGGTCGCCCTGCCCGTGACCCGCCCCACCTGGTACTCCCCGACGACGAAACCGCGGGCGCTGACCGCCAGCTGGAAGTAGGCGCGGTCGGACAGGTCCACCGGGGGAGTGAACGGCAGGGCGCTGCACCGCAGCAGCCCGTCGGGACCGACGACGCCCAGGTTGGCGTAGTACAGGTGGCGGCTGAGGCGCGCCTGCAGCAGGGCCTGGCAGCGGCCGGGGGTGGCGGCGCGGATGTCGGGGAGTTGCGCCAGAGCGGCCAGGAGGGCGCTGGTGGTCTCGACCACCTCGTCGATGGCGCGGGACGCCAGCACGGCGTACCGGAGGGCTTCCCCCCGGGCCTGGGCGGCCGCCCGGCGGCGCTCCCGGGCGAAGTCGTAGGTCACCACCCCCACCGCCGGCAGGGCGATCAACAGGATCAGCAGCATCAGGCGCGCGCGCATCCGCCGTTCCGCTCCCCCATCCCCCGGTCCCCGCATTCGCGCGGGACCGGGGTCCCCTGGTAGTGGTGCCCGCCAGAGCAATTTCCTAGCCCGGCTAAACGGAATGCTTGCCGGCGTCTTTCAGGCGCCCCGCGGGGTGTCTTCCCGGGGTTCGGACGCGCGGCGGGCCGCACGGGGTGTGCGGGAAGGCCACGACAGGGAAGCGGCGCGCCCGGGCGAACTACATCGCGTCCACTTTGTCCGTCCGACCTTTTCCTCCTCCCCCGCAATAAAGTGGACGCCAAAAGTCGTCTTTGCTGGTAGATGCCGGACCCGGTGGGATGGCGGTGACCGAGGCCCCGTCGGCCGCGCAGACCGACTTCGAGCAGTCCGTCAGGCCCCACCTGGACTACCTGTACGGCCTGGCGGTGCGCCTGTGCGGCAACCCGACGGCGGCCGAGGACCTGGTGCAGGACGCCCTGGTGCGGGCGTTTCGGGCCTTCGGAGGCCTGCGCAACCGCCAGCACCCCCGGCTGTGGCTGACCCGGGTGCTCACCAGCGCGTTTTACGACCGGGTGCGGGCCGGGCCCGACGGCCCCCCCGCCCGGTCCCTGGACGAGGAGTTCGACCTGTTCGACACGATCGTCCAGGAAGACCCGTTCCCCTACTCCGACCGGGTCCACCTGGACTTCCTGGACCTCTTCGACGACGCCCGGGTCATCGAGGTGTTCCAGGGGCTGATTCCCCGCCACCGGGTCGCGTTGATCCTGGCCTACGTCTACCGCTTCACGGCGGCGGAGATCGCGGAGATCGCCGGCCGGCCCGTGGGCACCGTGCTGGCCTGGCTGCACCGGGGCCGCAAGCAGATGGAGCGGGGACTGTGGGAGTACGCCGTGAGCCACCGACTCCTGACCGGAGGGACAAATCGCCCGTGATCAGCTGCAAAGACGCCGTCGCGCGCCTGTGGATGTACCTGGACCGCCACCTGGGACGGGTGCAGGAGCAGGAACTGGAGGAGCACCTGGGGGTGTGCCGCCACTGCTGCGGGGAACTGGAGTTCGCCCGGCAGATCCGCGCCCTGCTGAGTCGGTCGAGTTCCTCGGCGGCGCTGCCGCCCCACACCCGCACCAGGCTGGAAGAGCTGCTGAAAGGGCTGGGTGAGAAGCCATGAGCGACCACCAGCACATCCGCGCGCCCGCGTCCGACGACCTGCTGGGTCAGCGGACGGTCCGGGACCTGGTCCGCCAGGCCTACCGGGCCGTCATCGGCGCGCGGTCCAGCGTCGCCGAACGCCTGTACGACCCCTCCCAGCTGGCGGTGCTCCCCCGGGGGGCGGTGGAGCAGGCCCTGGGGGTCGGCAACCCGGTGCGGGCGGCGGACCTGGGGCCGGGGGAGGTGGTGGTGGACCTGGGCTGCGGCGGGGGCATCGACACCATCCTCGCCGCGCTGGCGGTGGCGCCTGACGGGCGGGCCATCGGGCTGGACATGCTCCCCGAGATGCTGGCCGTCGCCGCACGCCACGCGGCCGAGGCGCAGGTCACCAACGTGGAGTGGGTGCAGGGCGAGATCGAGGCCATCCCCCTGCCCGACGCCAGCGCGGACGTGGCCATCAGCAACGGTGTCATCAACCTCTCGCCCCGCAAGTCGCGGGCCTTCGCGGAGATCTACCGCATCCTGCGGTCGGGCGGGCGCATGGTGGTGGCCGACATCATCGTGGACGAGGACCTGCCGCCGGAGGTGGTGACCAGCGCCGCGGCGTGGGCGGGCTGACTGTCGGGGGCCCTGGCGGAGCGTGCCTTCGTCAGCAAACTGCAGAAGATCGGGTTCGTGGACATCCGGCGGGGGGAGGAGCTGCCCTTTGGCGTGGATGAGTGCGAGCAGTACCCCCTGTTCACGCCGGAGCTGATCGCCCTGATGCGCCGGCTCATCCCGCCCCAGCGCCAGCCCGCGGTGGCGCGGTCGGTGGTCTTCCACGCGCGGAAGCCGTAGGCGGCTTGTTCCCGCGCGGGAGGGGAGGACGGAGGGAGGGTCTGCCGTGACCTGGATCCGCACCGTTGACGAGGAGCAGGCCACCGGCTACCTGCGGCGGGCCTACGAGGCCGACCTGGCCCGCCTGGGGTTCGTCATGGCCTCCACCAGAGCGCTGTCCGTCCGGCCGGAGCTGGCCGAGGCGCTGGACGCCTTCACCGACGCCGTCAAGCGGGCCTCGGCGCTGACGCCCCAGGACCGGCGCCTGATCAGCCTCCTGGTCGCCCGGCACCTGCGGTCGGCGTACTGCGTCCTGGTCTACGCCGTGGAGGTGGAGCGGGACCTCGGCGGGCTGGACCGGGTGCGGGCCGTCCTGCAGGACTACCGCCGCGCTGGGCTCGGCGCGCGGGAGGTGGCGATCCTGGACTACGCCCTGGCAGTCGCATCCGGCCACCCCACCGCGCAGCAGGTGGAGCGGCTGCGCGCCGTCGGGCTGGACGACGGGGCCGTCGTGGACGTGGCGGTATGGGCCGCCCTGCGCGCCCTCCGCAGCCGGGTCTACGAGGCGCTGGGGGTGGAGACCGATCCGTTCTTCCTGGAGCAGCAGGACCTGGTGGCGGCGGTGGGGGAGACGGCGCAGCCCGGCTGACCGCCGCGGCACACCGGGGCAGGAGGCGGAGAGACGTCAGGAACCTCGGGTCCTGGGAGGTGACATCCGTGAGGTACGCGATTGAGGGCAAGCTGCTGGAAGCGTGTTCGTGCGCGGCCGTGTGCCCGTGCTGGGTCGGAGACGATCCGGACGGCGGGAAGTGCGACGGCCTGATCGCCTACCACTACGACCGGGGAGAGATCGACGGCGTGAACGTCGCCGGCCTCACGCTGGCGCTGGCCGTGCACATCCCCGGCAACGTGCTCAAAGGCGGCTGGAAAGTGGTGGCGTTCGTGGACAGCGCGGCGACTCCCCGGCAGAAGGAGGCCATCTTGGCCGCCCACACCGGCCGGCTGGGCGGCCCCCTGGCCGACCTGGCGCCCTCATCGGCGAGGTGCTGGGCGTCTACGACGCGCCCATCGACTTCGCCATGGCCGAGGGGCGGGGGCACATCCGCGTGGGGGACGCGGTGACCGGCGAGATGCAGCCGCTGACCGACCTCCAGGGCCGGCCCACCGCGCTGGTCGACAGCGTCTTCAGCACCATTCCCGGGTCGCCCGCCTACGTGGGCAAGGCGCCCGCCCTGCGGGCGCACATCCCCCAGCACCGCGTCCGGTGGGAGTTCAGCGGGCGCAACGCGGTTCTGGGGAGTTTCCGGTTCACCGCCTGAGGGCGACGGGGAGCGCGGGTGCTGGGCGCATTTCGCACCCCGGAGGACCGGCGCTGGTACCGCGGCGCCCTGGTGGCGCTGGTGGCGGCGGCGTGGCTGGCGCTGGCGGTCTGGGGGGCGTCCCCGCATGCCCTCTGGCTGGGACACCACGAGGACGACCGGCCATCCGGCCGTCCGGTCGTCCGGCTGGGCGCCTTCACCGTCGCGTGGACGCTCATGACGGTGGCCATGATGCTCCCGGGCAGCCTGCCGGTGGCGAACCTGTTCGGGGCGGTGATCGGCCACCGGCCGGACCGCAGGCGGTTGATGGCGCAGCTGGGGGCGGGGTATCTGGCGGTGTGGGCGGCATTCGGCCTGGCCGCGTCTGCCGGGGACCTCCTGGTCCACGCCGTGGTGGGTCACCTCACCCGGGCGGCTCCCCTCGTTGCCCCGCTGGTCGTCCTGGCGGCGGGCGGCTTTCAGTTCACTTCGCTGAAGCACCGATGCCTCACCCAGTGCCGGTCGCCCTACCTGCTGGTGGCCGCGCACTGGCGGGGGGTCCGCCCTCAGCGGGAGGCGTGGTCCCTGGGGGTTTCCCACGGGCTGTGGTGCGTCGGGTGCTGCTGGGCGCTCATGCTCCTGATGTTCGCGGTGGGCGTCGCTCACCTGGGCTGGATGCTGGCCCTGGGCGCCGTGATGGCGGCGGAGCGGGCCACGACCTGGGGACGGCGGATCACCCGGCCGGTCGGCGCGGCCCTGGTCGCCTGGGGCGCGCTCCTTCTGGCCGGCATTCCGGCGGGACGCGGACTGTGAGTCTGAGGGGGGTGGGGGGATGATGGACCGCAGGGAGTTTCTCAAGAAGGCAGGGCTGGGGGCCGTGGCCCTGGGGTCGTGGCCGGCGCTGGTGCATCTGGCCGGCGGCCCGGCGCTGGCTCAGGGCCGGCGGGCCTTCCGGTTTCTCGCCGTCAGCGCCGCCGGCGCCGGAGCCGGCCAGCACCTGGTGGCCATGGGAGGGCAGGGGGTGTCCGACCCGTCCCGGGGGCCGTCGTCGGCCGTGGACGGGGGCGGGAGCTTCTTCCACTTTCAGCCCGCCGCCAGTCCTCCGTTCCCGCTGGTCGCCTCGGGCACCTGGACGGCGCGGCTGCTGGTGAGCTACAGAGAGATCGGCACTTACGGGGGCCACGCGGCCGGCATCGGCGAGTTCGTCATCGACATCCGGCGGGTGCAGCCTTCGTCGGCGGTGCTGCGCGGTGCCGTGCTGCGCATCTTCTGCAACATCGGGCCCGCCGGGCTGCAGACCGGGGAGATCGAGGGGTACGCCCTCAGCATCCCGGGCACGGACTTCGCGGCGGGAGGCAGCCCGGGACCGTTCCGCCCGATCCCGCCCGGGGGGACCGGGCTGACGGTGTTCCTGCTGCCGGAGTCCCTGGGGTAGGTCGCAAACGCCGGACTGCCTGCGCGGCCGCCCGCGGGCGACCGGGAGAGGAGAGGGACGCGTGGTCTCCAGTGACGAACAGGCCATCTTCGACGAGGTCGCGGCGTTCGCTTTGGCGTGGAATCGAGGAGATGCCCGGGCTGCCGCCTCTTTTTTCAGTGAGGACGCCGTCCGGGTCGGCGCGTTCGGGGACGTGCAGCGCGGACGGGACGAGATCGAGGCCGCCTACCACAGGCTGTTGCACCAGACCATGCCCGGGGCGGTGGCGGAGATCGAGCGGGGCACCATCCGCACCCTCTCGCCGAACCTGGCCGTCTGGCAGGGAGGCCTTGAGATCACCGTGCCCGGCGGCCCCGCCCTGCGGGGTCACGTGGTCCAGGTGATGGAGAAGGTCGGAGGGCGCTGGCTGATCGTCGAGTCTCACCCCAAACTCTTCCCGCCCCCTCTTGCGCCTCCGGCGTGAGTGGTGGGGCCGTCTCATCGGCCATCGGGGGCAGGGGCGACCCCCGTGCCTCCCCCACCCCCGCCTGCCCAGGGCTGCTCCCGGGTACCGAAGTACCGGACCGGGCGAGGGGTCTGTCCCCCGCGGGGTCTGTCCCCGCCGGGGACACGCCCGTCTGAGGGACAGGAGCCCGCCACCGTTCGCCGAAAGCCCCGGCCGGACCCGCATGAGCGCTCTCGCCGACGACATCGGACAGCACGTCATCGTGGACTTCCCGGGACCGGAGATCACGCCTGGCCTGGAGAGGCTAGTCCGGGAAGGCCGGATCGGCGGGGTTATTCTGTTTGCCAAAAACGTCCGCGCCCCCGGCCAGGTGCGCGCCCTCATTGCGGACCTCCAGCGCCTGGCCTCCGCCGCCGGCCTGCCCCCGCTGCTGGTGTGCGTCGACCAGGAGGGAGGAGCCGTCAACAGGCTGTGGGAAGGGGTCACGGTCTTTCCCTCCCCCATGGCCGTCGCCGCCGCCGGGCGGCCCGAGGACGCGGCGGCCGTCGGCCAGATCACCGCGCGCGAACTGCGGGCCGTGGGGATCACCGTCAACCACGCGCCGGTCCTGGACGTCAACAGCAACCCGGCGAACCCGGTCATCGGGCCGCGGGCGTTCGGCGACGACCCCGAGCAGGTGGCGCTGATGGGGACGGCCTACGTCCTGGCCGCCTCCGGCGAGGGCCTGCTGGTCACGCCCAAACACTTCCCCGGTCACGGCGCCACCGCGTCCGACTCGCACCACCACCTGCCGGTGGTCCGCAAGGACCGCGCGGCCCTGGAGCGGGAGGACCTGCTGCCCTTTGCCCGGGTGCTGCGGGCCGGGGCGGAGGCGGTGATGGTGGGCCACTTGGTCGTCCCCGCCGTGGACCCCGAACTCCCGGCGACCCTGTCGTCCGCCGTCCTCGAAGGCCTGCTCCGCCGGGCGCTGGGATGGGACGGGCTGGTGGTCAGCGACTCGATGGCCATGAAGGCCCTGGCGCGGTGGCCGCGGGGCGAGGCGGCCGTGGCCGCGCTGCGGGCGGGGGTGGACCTGATCCTGGCCTGCGGGACCGAGCAGGAGCAGTACGAGACCTTGCAGGCGGTGCGGGAGGCGGCGGCGGACGGGCGGCTGAGCCCGCGGGCGCTGCACGGGAGTGCCCAGCGCATCAGGGCGGCCAAGCAGAAGTACCGGGCGTCCCCCGATGTCCCCGCTCCGGCCGGCGCTCCCGCCCACCGGGGGGTCGCCCGGGACATCGCCGACCGGGCCGTCACGCTCGTCCGCTGCGCTCATGGTGTGCTGCCCCTCGTGCAGAGCCGGGTGGCGGTCGTGGACCTGGCGCCAGAGTGTCCCTCTGCCGCGACCACGCTGGCGGACGCGCTGCGCGACGGGGGCCTGCGCGTCACGCTGCAGTCCGTCGCCGGCGTGGACGGCTTCTCCGGGCCGGTGGTGGCCGTCACACCGGGCCGCGGGGTGCCTCCGGCCGCGGAGGTGGCCGACCTGCTGGGTCGCGTCGGCGGGCGGCTGGTGCTGGTGGGCGTGGGAGCGCCATACGAGCTGGCGGCATTCCCTCAGGTCGCCACCTACCTGGTGACCTACGGTCCCGACCCCTCTAGCCTCCGTGCCGCCGCCAGGGTCCTGGTGGGCCAGCTGCGGCCTGCTGGCAGGCTGCCCGTCTCCATCCCGGGCCTGTACCCCCGGGGTCACCGGGCGGACCTGTAAGTCCGGCCCGGGATCGAGCCGCACGACACCGGAGCAGGGAGGGCCGGTCCGGGGCAAGAAACCGACGGGTGGCCGACCATGGGGACGCTGGTCCGCGCCGCACTGCTGGTCGCCGCCGTGGTCGCGCTGGCCACGGCCGGGTGGGCCGGTCCCCGCGTCAGCCTGGAGTTCTGGACCATCTCCCTGCAGCCGTTCTTCACCGACTTCATCACCGGGCTGATCGGCGCCTATGAGGCCGCCCACCCGGGCGTGGACGTCCGGTGGGTGGACGTGCAGATCCAGGCCGTCGAGCAGAAACTGCTGGCGGCCATCGCCGGCGGGGTGGCGCCCGACGTGGTCAACCTCAACATGGAGTTCGCCGCCCGCCTGGCCGCCCGCGGCGCCCTGGTGGACATGGACGGCGCCGTCCCGGCTCAGGAGCGGGAGAAGTACTTCGACGGCCTGTGGGCCAGCACGCGGGTGCGGGGGCGGTCCTACGGCATCCCCTGGTACATCGCGCCGCCGGTCCTGATCTACAACGTGGACCTGTTTCGCCGGGCCGGCCTGGACCCGCTGGATCCTCCGTCCAGCGAGGGGGAGATGGTGGCGGCGGCGATCCGCATCAAGGATCGCACGGGCGTGTACGGCTTCATGCCCCTGGTGGACGGCACGCGGTTGATCCACCGCTTCCTGGAAAACGGCCTGCCGGTGCTGAGCCCCGACGGGCGCCGGGCGGTGTTCAACTCGCCGGCCCACGTCGCCTACCTGCAGCAGTACGTGCAGCTGTTCCGGGACGACTACTTCCCCGACGACACCCTGCGGCGGGGCTTCCTGGGCGCGGTGGAGCGCTACAGCGCCGGGCAGCTGGGGATGCTGGTGGTGGGACCACAGTTTCTGGAACGGGTGAAGGTCAGCAACCCCGACGTGTACGCGAAGACCTTCGTCGGCCCCTACCCGATGGGCAAGGCGCGGGTCATCCACGCGGGGCTGATGGTGCTGGCCGTGCCCCGGGCCAGCCGCCAGACCGCCGAGGCCGTCCGGCTGGCGCTGTACGTGACCAACGACGACAACCAGCTGGCCTTCAGCCGGCTGGTGGTGGTCTTCCCCTCCACCCGCCGCGCCGCCGCGGACCCCTTCTTCCGCCAGAAGGGCGCCGGCCCCGAGTGGAAGGCCCGGGCGGTCGCCGCCGACCAGCTGCGGTACGCCCGGGACCTGACCCTGCTGGTTCCCAACCAGGGCGAGCTGTACAAGATCTTCCGGGAGGCCGTCGAGAGCGCGTTCTTCGGCCGGATGTCGCCCAAAGACGCCCTGGACTGGGCCGTGCGCGAGTGGAACGCGCGCCTGTAACCCTCTCCGTTGGGCTGCTGATCCTGCTGCTGGCGGCCTCCGGGGTCGCGGGGCCGGCGCTGCCCGACGCCTTCGTGCCTCCCGAGCCCGGCGACCTGTGGCCCGTGCCCCGCCAGGTGCGGTGGGGGCGCGGCCAGGTCGTCCTGCCGCCCGGCACCCCGATCGTGGTGGGCGACGACGCCGCCCCCGAGGACCTGTTCGCCGCCCGGGAGCTCAACGAGGAGCTGTCCGCGCGCTTCGGGATCACCCTGCCCGTGGTGCGGGCCTCTCAGGCCGGCGCGGCCGCGGTCTTCATCGCCGTCGGCGAACCCTGGCTGAACCCGATGTCCGCCCGGCTGCTGCTGGCGGCCGGGCTGGCCGTGACGGCCGACTCTCCGGGTCCTCAGGGCTACGTGCTGCACGCGGGTCCCCGCGGCGTGGTGGTGGCCGGGTCGGACCGGCGGGGGACGTTCTACGGCGTGCAGACGCTGCGCCAGCTGCTGCGGCCCGCCGGGGGCGGCGTGGCCGTGCCGGCGGTGACCGTCCGCGACTGGCCGGCCCACCGGGTGCGGGCGGTGCACGTCCTGCTGGACGCCGCCAGCGAGGACGTCCACGGGGCGCTGGTGGACCGGATCCTGGCCCCGTTCAAGTTCACCACCATCGTCGCCGAAGCCCACCACGTCCGGTGGGACAGCGGGCGGCCCCTGTGGACGCCCGACCCGCGCGGCGCCACCAAGGCCCAGGTCCGGGCGCTGCTGGAGGTGGCGCGGCAGCACCACATCGAGGTGGTTCCCCTGGTGGCCACCCTGGGGCACAGCGAGTGGGTGTTTGGGGGGCTGCGCGATCCGGAGGTGTGCCAGCAGATCGCCTACCTGCCGCCGGCTCTGGAAGGATCGCGGCCGCACCTGACCTGCGACCGGGAGCGGGGGATCTACCCGTCGGTGTACGACCCGCGCCGCCCGCTGGCCGCCGGCGACCCGGCGGCCACCATCACCGAGGCGCTGGTCTTCCCCGTGCTGGAGGAGGCCGTGGAGCTGTTCCGCCCGGCGGTCCTGCACATCGGTCACGACGAGGTGCGCGGCCCCGGCGGGGTGTCCATGGACCTGGACCTGTACCTGCGCGACGTCTCCGCCCTGGACGGCTTTCTGCGCCGGCGGGGAGTGCGGACCATGCTGTGGGGCGACGTGCTGTACGAGCGCCGGGCGGAGGTGGCCTCCCTGGAGGCCTACCGGGCGCTGCCCCGGGACCTGGTGGTGGTGCCGTGGAAGTACGAGGACGCGGCGGCGTACCCCGAGGTGGAGCACTTCCGCCGGGAAGGCTTTCCGGTGATGGGCGCCACCTGGTACCGCCTGCGCAACACCGTGGAGTTCAGCCGGGCCGCCTACGCCGCCGGGGCGGTGGGGATGATCCGGACCACCTGGACGGGACAGTTCCAGAACCGGGCCGCCCTCACCCGGGCCTACCGGCAGCTGTACACCTACCTGACGGCGGCCAACTACTTCTGGAACCCGTTCGCCCCCGATCCCCAGAGTGTCCAGGAGGCGGCGCTGGCCCGCCGGTTCGCCGACGCCTGGGAGCGCCGGCCGGCGGCCGGGCCGATCCCGGGCGCGCCGGTGGACCTCTCCCGGGCGGCCACCCGCCGCCACGTGGACGACGACGGACACGGGTGGCTGGGCAAGGGGCCCGACTTCGACCTGCGGGCGCTGTCCGCCGGCCGGCAGCGGCTGGCCGGGGTGCTGTTTGACATCCTCGACCCCCGCCGCGGGCCCACCGTGGTGATGCTGCGGGGCGAGCGGGACGTGGCCGCCGACCTGCCCGGCCAGGTCACCGTGTGGGTAAGAGCCCGGGCCGCCTGCCTGGCCGTCCTCCACGCGGCTTTGGACAGCGCGCCCTTCGGGGAAGTGGTGGGCCGGTACACGGTCCACCGGGACGGCGCGGATTCGGTGGAGATCCCTGTGCGGTACGGCCGGGAGATCTCCAGCTGGCTGGTGGACCCCGAACGGGGCGTGGCCTCCATCGAGCAGCGGGTGGCGTGGACGGGCCGCACCCGCGCCGGGGTGGAGGTCAACCTGCAGGTCCTGTGGTGGCGCAACCCGGACCCGGCGCGGCCGGTACGGGCGGTGACCTTCGCGTCCGCCGGCGGCCGGGCCAGCCCGGCGGTGTTCGCCCTCACGGCCCTGGAGGGCTGCCCGTGAGCGCCCGCGCCCGGCAGACCGCCATCGCCTACCTGTTCCTGCTGCCGGCCCTGGTCCTGCTGGGGGTCTTCACCGTCTACCCGGTGCTGGTGGGCACGGTCCTCAGCCTGTTCGACTACGACGTCCTCACCCCGCCGCGCTACGTGGGGCTGCGCCAGTTCCAGCGCCTGCTGGCCGACCGCTACTTCTGGATCGCCCTGACCAACTCGGCCCGCTACGTGCTGGTGGTGCCGGTCATCCAGCTGTGCAGCCTGCTGCTGGCGGTGGCGGTCAACCGCCCGCTGCGGGGCATCCGGGCGTTCCGGGCCGCCTACTACATCCCCGTGATCACCTCCTGGCCCGTGGCCGGCATCGTGTGGACGTGGATGTACGACCAGCAGGGCGTGGTCAACTTCGTCCTGCGGACCCTGGGGGTGCTGGACCGCCCCTTCTCGTGGCTGACCCACCCCTCCCTGGCGCTGTACGCCGTCATGTTTGTCACCCTGTGGAAGGGGCTGGGGTGGTACATGGTGATCTATCTGGCGGGCCTGCAGGCGGTGCCCCCCGAATACGAGGAGGCGGCGTGGCTGGACGGCGCCTCCCGCCGCCAGGTGTTCTGGCGCATCACGGTGCCGCTGCTGCGCCCCTACCTGCTGCTGGGCTCGCTGCTGTCCACCATGGCGGCGGTGAAGGTCTTCGAGGAGATCTACGTGATGACCCGGGGCGGCCCGTTCTACAGCACCTACACCATGTTCATGTACATCTTTGACACGGCCTTCGAGGAGCTGGACATGGGCTACGCCGCGGCCCTGGCGCTGGTCCTGGCGGCGGTCCTGCTGGCGTTTTCGGCAGTGAACGTCCGCCTGTTCCGGCACGGCGGGCTGGAGGGGTACGAGTGAGGGCGGACGGCCGCCCGCGGGCCCGTCTCCACCCCGGCCGCCTGACCGGGACGGTCCTGTGGTATGCGGGGCTGGGCGCTGGGGCGGTGTTCACCGTGTTCCCGCTGGCGTGGACCCTGCTGGTGTCCCTGCAGCCGGCGGGGCCCGTGTTCAGCCTGCCGCCCGACCTGCGCCCCTGGCCGCTGACGGCGGCCCACTACCGCGGGGTGTGGGAGACCCTGCCGCTGCCCCGGTACACCCTGAACACCCTGCTCATCACGGGGATGGGGGTCGGGCTGACGCTGGTGGTGTGCTCCCTGGCGGCGTATCCCCTGGCCCGGATGCGCTTTCCGGGGCGGGCGGCGATCTTTTACGGCATCCTGGCCATGCTGATGCTGCCCGAGCACGTGGGGTTGATCGTCAACTTCATCACCATGATGAGGCTGCGCCTGGTGGACACCTACGCGGCGGTGTACCTGCCCAGCGTGGCCAGCATCGTCGGGATCTTCCTGCTCCGCCAGGCCTACCTGTCGGTGCCCCGGGAGCTGGAGGACGCCGCCCGCATCGACGGCGCCGGGGAGCTCACCATCTGGTGGCGCATCATGCTGCCGCTGGTGGCGCCGGCATTGGCCACCCTGGCCATCTTCCAGTTCGTGGCGTTCTGGAACAGCTTCCTGTGGCCCATCATCGTGCTGAAGAGCCCCGACAAGTACCCGCTGGCCGCGGGGCTGCTGTACCTGCGGGGGCTGTTCGCCCACAACACCCGGTACATCGCCGCGGGCACGGTGATGGCCGGCGTGCCGGTGATCGTCCTGTTCGTGTTCACCCAGCGCTACTTCATGCGCGGCGTGACCGCGGGGGCGATCCGGTGACGGAGCGCCCGGTGCTGGCCCTGGTCCCCCTGGACGACCGTCCGGTGACGGCGGACCTGCCCGCCGACCTGGCCCGGGCGGCGGGGGTGGAGGTGCGGGTGCCGCCGCGCCACCTGCTGGGCGGCCGCCGCCGTCCGGCCGACGTTGAAGGCGTGTGGGCCTGGCTGGACGCGCAGCCGGCCGACGCGGTGGTGGCGTCGGTGGAGATGCTGTGCTTTGGCGGGCTGGTGGCCTCCCGCAAGAGCCGGGCGACCTGTGCCGATGTCCTGCCGCTGCTGGAGCGGCTGGAGGCACTGGCGTCCCGCGTCCCCACCTACGCGTCGGCCGTCATCCCCCGCGTCCCTGCGCAACCCACCGACGAGGACGCCCCGTACTGGACGACCGGGGACGAGCCGGCCGCACACCGCCACCGCCGGCTGCACCATGCCGTCCACGCCCGCCTGATCGAGGCCAGCCGCCGGGGAGTGCTGCACTACCTCCTGATCGGCCAGGACGACACCGCCCCCGGCGGCCCCGCCGACGCCGACCGGGCAGCCCTGCAGGCTCAGGTGGATGCCGGGGGGACGTCCCGGGCCCTGCTGACCGCCGGCGCGGACGAGCTGGGAGCGTGCCTGGTGGCGCGCTGGTTGACCGACCTCACCCGGACCCGGCTGTCGGTGCAGGCGGTCTACACCTTTCCGGCCGATGTCGGTCGCATCCCTCGCTACGAGGCCGCGCCCCTGGAGCAGACGGTGGCCGAGCACGTGGCCGGCGTCGGCTGCCGGCTGTCCGGGCAGGACGCCGACGTGCTGCTGTGGGTGCACAACTTCGACGGCCCCCAGCGGGAGGCCCGGGACCAGGGCGGGGACCTGCCTGCCGGTGCCGTGGAGCCTGTCCTGGCGGCGGTCTGGGACGCCGCGGGCCGGGGGCGGACGGTCGTCCTCGCCGACGTCCGGTACGCCAACGGCGCGGACCGCGCCCTGGTGGCGCGGCTGCTGCAGGAGCCGGCGCTGGCCGGGATCGCGGCCTACGCGGGGTGGAACACCGCCGCCAACACCGTGGGTTCGGCGCTGGCGCAGGGGGTGGTGGCCGCGCTGGTCCGCCGCGGCGTCGTGGCCGGCGACGACGTGGCCCTCCGCCGGACCCTGGCCATCCGGCTGCTGGACGACTGGGCCTACCAGGCCGACGTGAGGGGACGGCTGGCCGAGGCCCTGCGGCAGCGGGAAGGAGATCCGGCCGATCTGGGAGGGCACCGGGCGTGGTGCGAGGAGCAGGCGGCCCGGATGCTGGCCGGGGCCGCCGCCGTCCTGGGGCCGGCGTTCCCGACTGAGGAGGTGGTGGTGCGCCAGGTGGAGTTCCCCTGGGACAGGCTGTTTGAGGTGCGGATCGACGCCGACGTGGTCCGGGGGCAGCCCGGGGTCCGCCACAAGGGACGGGAGACGACGTGAGCGAGGCGTACGACGTTGTCGTCGTCGGGGGCGGCCCGGCGGGAGCGGTGGCGGCGGTGGCGGCCGCGCGGTGCGGCGCCCGGGTCGCCTGCGTCGAGCGCTACGGGTTTTTGGGCGGCTCGCTGACGGCGGCGATGGTGGCTCCCATGATGGGGTTTCACGCGGGAGACCTCCAGGTGGTCCGGGGCATCCCCCAGGAGATCGTGGACCGCCTGGTGGCCCTGGGCGCCTCATTCGGCCACGTGCCCGACCCCGTGGACTTCTGCTACACGGTCACCCCCTTTGATTACGAGGGCCTCAAGCGGGTCCTGCTGGAGATGGCGGTGGAGGCGGGGGTGGACCTGTGGCTGCACACCGTGCTGGTGGACGCCCGCGCCCGAAACGGCCGGGTGGCGCAGGCCCGGGTGTGGCACAAGGGCGGGATGGCGACGCTGGAGGCGGCGGTGTGGGTGGACGCCTCCGGCGACGGGGACCTGGCCGCGTCCGCCGGCGCGACGTGCGAGGTCGGCCGGCCTCAGGACGGCATGCCCCAGCCCATGACCCTGATGATCCTCCTGGGCGGGGTGGACTGGGAGGCGGTGATGGCCCACCTGGCCTGTCACGACGAAGACCTGCAGCACGGCCAGGGGGTGCGCGGCCGCATCGACCCGGAGTGGCTGCGGGGTCTGCGGGTGCGCGGGTTTGCGGGGTTCCGGGGCCTGGTGGCCCAGGCGCGGGAGCGGGGCGAGTGGACCATCCCGCGGGACCGGCTGCTGGTGTTCGAAGGGGTGCGGCCCGGAGAGGCGGTGGTGAACACCACCCGGGTCGTAGGCCGCGTCGTCGTGCGCGGCCGCGACCTGTCCGCCGCGGAGGTGGAAGGACGCGTCCAGGCCGCCCAGGTGGTGGAGTTCCTGCGCCAGCGGGTTCCGGGATTCGCCGGCGCGTACCTGCTGCAGACCCCGGCGCAGATCGGCGTGCGGGAGAGCCGGAGGGTGCTGGGCGACCACGTGTTGACAGCCGACGACATCCTGTCCGGGCGGAAGTTCGCCGACGCCGTGGCCTGCGGCGGCTATCCCATCGACCTGCACGATCCGGCGTCCCTGCGGCTGGAGGTCAGGCGCCTGTCTCCGGGCGAGTACTACACCATTCCGTACCGCTGCCTGCTGCCCCGGGGGCTGGACAACGTGCTCACCGCCGGCCGGTGCATCTCGGCCACCCACGAGGCGTTCGCCGCCTTCCGGGTGTCGGCGATCGCCATGGCCGTGGGCCAGGCGGCGGGAACGGCCGCGGCCATGGCCGCGTCTGCCGGGCTGCCTCCCCGGCGGGTCGATCCCCAGGACCTGCGCGGCCGCCTGAGAGAGCAGGGCGCCTTTCTCCCGCCGTGATCCCCGACCGCCGGCCCCTGCTGATCGTGAGCCTGCCCCGCAACGATCCGGCGCTGGCCGCGGCCGCCCGGGACGGCGGTGCGGACGCGCTGAAGGTTCACGTCAACGTACGCCACCTGGCTTCGGGGACGGTGTTCGGGTCGCTGGCGGAGGAGAGGCCGCATCTTGCGGAGGTGCTGCGGGTGGGGCTTCCCACCGGTCTGGTGCCCGGCGAGGAGGCGATGGTGGCGCCCGAGGAGATGCCGGTGATCCGCGCGATGGGGTTTGCGTTCCTGGACGTGTTCGTCACGTCCCTCGCCCCGCACCTGTACGACGCCGGCATCCCCGTGGTCCCCGCCCTGCCCCACTCGGCCGAGCCCTGGCATCTCGCCGCCGTGAGCCGGCTGCCGGGCCGGTGGGTGGAGGCGGCGGTCGTCCCTCCCGAACGCTACGGGCTGCCGCCGGCCGACGCCGACTTCGCCCTGCTGCGGCGGGTGGGGGAGGTGACCGGCAAGAGGCTCATCGTCCCCACCCAGCGCCGCATCGCCCCCGCCGACGTCGGCCGGTACTTTGAGATCCCCCAGGTGTGGGCGCTGATGATCGGGGCCGTGGTGACCGGAACCGACCCGGCCACCCTGGCCGCTGCGACAGTGGCCTTTCGCCGCGCCCTGGACCGCCTGGCCGCCGGATGACCGCTTTGGGCTACGGCGGGGACAGTCACCTTCCCCCTGGGGGGACAGTCCCCGGGCGCCGGGGGGGACAGTCCCCGCAGGCGGCCCGCAGCGGACGGGCAGAAGGCGGCGAGCGGCTCGAGATGAGGCCTTGGAGGCTCATTTCCGGCTGCGACCGGAGGGGTAGTGCCTGTCCCCCGGTTGGCGGCGGGACTGTCCCCCAGGAGCAGGGGGGACTGTCCCCCTGCAGAGGTGGTGACTGTCCCCCTGGCCCGGCCGGGGTCGAGGTATGCGGGCTCGGGGTATCATGGAAGCACACCACCGGCGGGGGGCGAGGGCGATGGCCGATCGAGTGCGGCAGATCGAGTACTACTACGTGACCGTTCCGGACAGGCCGGGGGAAAGCTACCGGGTCCTGTCGGCGCTGCGGGACAGGGGCGTGCTGCTGCTGGCGTACCACGCGTTTCCCACCGGGGGCGGGCAGGCGCAGGTGGACCTGGTGCCCGCCGACGTCGGCGCGTTCCGGCAGGCCGCGCAGGCCGCGAGGCTGAGCCTGGTGGGTCCGAAGAAGGCGTTCTTCATCGAAGGGGACGACCGGGTGGGCGCGGCCGCGGAGCACACGGGCAAGCTGGCCGCCGTCGGCATCAACATCGTCGCCGCCACAGCCCTGGGCGCCGGGGCCGGCCGCTACGGCATGATCATCTGGGTGGCTCCGGCCGACTATTCCCGGGCAGCGGCGGCGCTGGGAGCGGCCTGAGGGGGACGGTATGCTCCGGGGGAGCTGGCGCTCCCCCGCATCCTCCTCGGGTTGGAGGTTCGGTCTACCAAAATGTGGCTCCGCGGGGAGGACTCGAACCTCCAACCCGTCGGTCGCCGCGACCCCCACCCGCCTGCGGCGGGCGGGGCCTGCAGAGGAATGTCCTGTCGCGGCTCCCTCCTCGGAGGGGCTAGCCCCTCCGACTCCTCCCCTTACGCTCCGGGGGAGCTGGCGCTCCCCCGCATCCCCCCGGGTTGGAGGTTCGATCTACCAAAATGTGGCTCCGCGGGGAGGACTCGAACCTCCAACCCTCCGGTTAACAGCCGGACGCTCTACCATTGAGCTACCGCGGAACGACCGGCACCGCCGGCGCACCCCTATTCTAGCCGCCCCCTCCGGTGGGGGCAAGGCGAGCGCCCGCCCCACCTGCCTGTCCTGACATCCTGCGCCCTCCCGCCGCGCCAGGTCCGGCGCAGGACCTCCATCCGCCCGCTTGGAATCGTACTGCTCAAATGCCTTCTCGCGCCGACCTGGTGGTCCGCACCGCGCTGGTGGTCGTCACCATCCTCCTGGTGCTGGGGCTGGCCTGGCTGCTGGTGCAGATCACCGACATCCTGCTGATCGTCCTGGTGGCCGCCATCCTGGCGGCCGGCGTGTCCCCGCTGGTGAACCGGCTGGAGGCCCTGCGGTGGAGCCGGCGGGGCTGGCGCCTGTCGCGGACAGGAGCGATCCTCGTGGTCTTCCTGGGCATCGTCCTCCTCCTGCTGGCCGTGGGCGCGATCCTGGTCACCCCGCTGGTCCTGGAGACCCGGGAGTTCGTGGCCAACTTCCCGGCCCGCCTGGCCGAGCTGCAGGAACGGGCGCAGGACCTGCAGGCGCGCTATCCCTGGCTGCCGGACCTGGCGGGGCCGCTGGAGCGGCTCCCCCACGAACTGGCCACCCTGGGCCGCTTCTTCCGGCCGGCCGCCGGGGTGGCGTTCAGGGTCCTGGGCGGGGTGGCGTCGGTGGTCACCGTGCTGTTCTTGGCGTTCTACATGCTGGTGGAGGGGCCGGCCATCCGCCGGGGCCTGCTGGCCCTGTTCCCCCGCCGGGAGCGCGCCGCCGTCGGCGACGTGCTGGACCAGATCGGGGCGCGCTTTGGAGGGTGGCTGCGGGGCCAGCTGCTGCTGGGACTGATCATCGGCTCCGCAGCCTGGGCGTGGACCAGCATCCTGGACCTGCCCTACCCGGTGCTGCTGGGGCTCGTCGCCGGCATCACCGAGCTGGTGCCCATGGTGGGACCGGTCCTGGGCGCCATCCCGGCCGTCTTCCTGGCGCTGTTCCAGTCTCCGGTGAAGGTGCTGCTGGTGATCGCGGGCTACGCCGTCATCCAGCAGGCCGAGGCCAACTTCGTCGTGCCCCGGGTGATGCGCCGGGCGGTGGGCCTGTCGCCGCTACTGACCATCCTGGCCCTGGTCATCGGGGGCAAGCTGCTGGGCATCGCCGGCGCGCTGCTGGCGGTGCCGGTGGCGGCGGCGCTGCAGGTGGTGGCGGGAGAGGTGGGCCGGCGCGTCCGGCCCGCCGACTGAGGCGGCCTAGTCGCCGTTGTGCTCTTCGACCACCGACAGGGCCTGGGACAGGGCGGCGGTGAGGAACGCCGTCGCCTCGTGCTCGCACAGGTCCGAAAAGCCCCGCCGCTCCAGGAACTGCCGCAGGGCCGGCACCAGCCGCGACAGCTTGCGGGACATGTAGGAGAACAGGTCCCAGTAGGCCTCTTCGGCGGCCGGGTCGCCGGCTCCGGCGCGCTCCATCAGGGACAGGTACCGGGCGTGCAGGTCGCGGTACTGGGCGTCGTGCTCGTGCTCTTCCTTGAGCTGGTCGATCAGGGCGGAGACGTCGGGGTCCTCAAGCGCCTCCTGGGCGAGAAAGCTCATGTCCAGCAGCAGTTCACTGAGCTCCTCGGTCGGGTGGCCCAGGTACAGCTCAGCCTGGTGCTGCTCGGGCCCGATCAGGCGGCGCAGCTCCCGGGTGAGCTCGTCGTCGGCCTTGGGCAGCCGGGGCGGCCGGGCCCGCACCGGCGCCGCGGCGCGCTCGCGCACCGACACCCGGCTGACCGCGTCCTGACCCAGCCGGCGGCGCACGTAGGCCATCACCTCCTGCTCTTCCAGCGGGCGCGTGGACCGGAAGATCAGGGCCTCGCCGGTGTAGCCGCGGTACCGCCACCCGTCGCGGGACAGCTCTTCCACCCACCGGGCCACCTGCCGCAGCCAGGGCCCGTGCACCGCCGCGCCCCGCAGCAGCGCCGCCACCACCGCCTTGGTCGAGCGCCCGCGCACCGCGAACTCGCCGGGGCGGTCGAACAGGCGGATGGCCAGCTCGGTGTAGGTTTGGTTGCGTCCCATCGAGTGACTTTAGTATAGCACGGACAGGAGACGCCGGGTCCGGGACGGAACTTCCCCGGGGGGTCCGCGGTGTACCTGGTAGAGCGGAGGACGCGGGAGGCGCAGGAGGCGGCGACCCTGGCGCTCTACGCCACCCGCAGCGCCGGAGCTCTCCGGCGCTACCACGAGACTCCGGATCGCTTCCGCACCGAGTTCCAGCGCGACCGGGACCGGGTGCTGCACTCCACCGCCTTCCGGCGCCTGCAGCACAAGACCCAGGTCTTCGTGGTCACCGAGGGGGACTTCTACCGGACGCGCCTCACCCACACCCTGGAGGTCAGCCAGATCGCCCGCAGCATCGCGGCGGCTCTGGGGCTGAACGTGGACCTGGCCGAAGCCATCGCCCTCGCCCACGACCTCGGCCACCCGCCCTTCGGCCACGCCGGGGAGCAGGAGCTGCACGCGCTGATGGCGGACCACGGCGGCTTCGAGCACAACCTGCAGTCCCTGCGGGTGGTGGACGAACTGGAGGTCCGCTACGCCCACGCGCCGGGCCTGAACCTCACCTGGCCGGTCCGCCAGGGCATCGCCACCCACGCCACCCTCTACGACACCCCGGCGGTACCGGCCGAGTTCGCCCGGTACCCCCAGCCATCCCTGGAGGCCCAGGTGGTGGACCTGGCCGATATGATCGCCTACAGCACCCACGACCTGGACGACGCCCTGCGCATCGGGCTGGCCGACGAGGACGACCTGGCGGCCAAGGACATCGAGCTGTGGGCCGACGCCGTGCGGGCGGCCGAGGCGCTGGTGGCGCGGTCGGACGCCGCCCGCACCCAGGTGGAACTGTCCCTGGAAGAGCCCCGGGGCGAGCGGGCGGGAGTGTTTCTGCCGCCGGGGTCGCCCAAGCGGGCGGACGTGCGCGTGCGGGAGGCCATCCGGTGGATGATCGGCCGTCTGGTGGAGGACGTCATCGCCACCTCCGCCCGGCGCATCGCCTCTAGCGGCGTGGGCTCGGCCGAGGAGGCCATGGGCCACCCCCAGCGCCTGGTGGTCCTCGGCGACCTGCTCCACCAGCAGCTGCTGCAGCTGGCGGCCTACCTGCGGGACGTGGTGTACTTCCATCCCGACAAGCTGCAGATGGAGCAGAAGGCCCGGCGGGTGGTGCGGGGCCTGTTCGAAGCGTTTGTGGCGCAGCCCCGGCTGCTGCCGCGGGTGACCCAGGAGCGCCTGGCCCGGGCCGACGTGTACCGGGTGGTCTGCGACTACGTCTCCGGGATGACCGACCGCTTCGCCCTGGACGTGTACACCCGGCTGTTTGAAACCTCCACCCTCGGCTTCGGCGGGGGGATCCGTCCGTAGCCAGGTCGGGCGGGCCCCGACGGAGGCGGCGCGGACGGTCGGGACGGGCTGCGGTATGATGGCCTGGCGGACTATCCGATCACGGTGAGGTGACCATGAGCCTGCGGGTTGTGGGAACTCCTGCCAAGCGTGTCGAGGGCCGTGAGAAGCTGACCGGCGCCGCCCGCTACACCGAAGACCTGCGCCTGCCGGGGATGCTGCACGCGCGGCTGGTCCTCAGCCCCCATCCCCACGCCCGGATCGTGCGGGTGCCCCGGGAAGTCGCCCTGCAGGTGCCGGGGGTGGCGGCGGTGGTCACCGAAGCCGACCTGCCGGGAGGCATCAGCAGCCGGATGATGGCCCGCGACGAGGTCCGCTACGCCGGCCAGCCGGTGGCGGCGGTGCTGGCCGAGACCGAGGCCGCCGCCGCCGACGGGGCCGAGCGCCTGGCGGCCGCCGTGGAGTACGAGGTCCTGCCGGCGGTCCTGACTCCCGAGGAGGCGATGGCGCCCGGCGCGCCCCTGGTGAACCCCGAGGAGGCGGGGGAGGAGGACGAGGAGGCAGCCGGCCACGCCACGGTGACCGCCGGGGAGGCGGCGGCCACCGCGCCGAACGTGGCCAGCCGGTACCACTTCACCCGGGGAGACGTCCGGGAGGGGTTCCGCCAGGCCGCCGTGGTGGTCGAGCGCACCTACCGCACCTCCCGGCTGTACCAGGCCCACATCGAACCCCACGCGACCGTGGCCGCGGTGGACCCGGTCACCGGCGTGGTGACGGTGTACAGCTCCACCCAGGGGCAGTTCTACGTCCGCGGGGAGGTGGCCGAGGCCCTGGGCCTGCCCGAGCAGCAGGTGCGGGTGGTGCCCCTGACCGTGGGCGGGGGGTTTGGGGGGAAGATCTCGCTGCTGGAGCCGCTGGTGGCGGCGCTGGCGGTGGCGGTGCGCCGTCCGGTGCGGCTGGTCCTCACCCGGCGGGAGGACTTCCTGCTCAGCACCCCCGGCCCCGAGTGCGCCATCTGGCTGCGCACCGGCGCCGCGGCCGACGGGACGCTGGTGGCCCTGCAGGCGCGGATCGTCTTCGACGCCGGCTGCGCGCCCGGAGCCCCCGCGTCCATCGCGGCGATCCTGCTGGGCGGCTATTACCGGGTGCCGCATCTGGAGATCGAGTCGCTGGAGGTCCTCACCCACAAGGCCCCCAACGGCGCCTACCGGGCTCCCGGCGCCCCCCAGGCCACGTTCGCCATCGAGTCGCAGATGGACCTGATGGCGCAGGCGCTGGGGCTGGACGCGGTGGAGTTCCGTCTGCGCAACGCCTCCCGTCCGGGCGAGCCCATGCCCAACGGGAGGCCGTGGCCTCCCATGGGACTGCAGGAGGTGCTGCGGGCGCTGCGCGACCACCCCCGGTGGACCTCCCGTGTCCGGGAGCCCGGGGTGGGCTACGGGGTGGCGGTGGGGGGCTGGCCGGGGGGCGTGGAGTCCGCCAGCGCCTGCGTGCGGGCCAACGCCGACGGCACGTTCCAGGTCGTCACGGGGGCGGTGGACATCACCGGCACGGCCACCACCTTCCAGTCCATCGCCGCCGAGGTGCTGGGCGTGGATCCCGACAGCGTCCGGGTCGTCACCGCCGACACCGACCACGCGCCGTATGCCGGCATGTCCGCCGGCAGCAAGACCACCTACGCGGTGGGGGCGGCGGTGCGGCTGGCGGCCGAGGACGCGCGCCGGCAGATCCTCAGCATCGCCGCCAGCGAGCTGGAGGCCCGGCCCGACGACCTGGAGATCGCCGACGGCCGGGTGCGCGTGCGGGGCACTCCGCAGAAGGCGGTGGCGCTGGCGGAGATCGCCCGCAAGAGCATGGCCTTCGGGGCCCGGTACGCGCCGGTGTTCGGCGTCGGTTCGGTCGCCGCGCCCCGGCCGTCGCCCGGATTTGCCGCCCACCTGGCGAAAGTGCGGGTGGATACCGAGACCGGGCAGGTGCAGCTGGTGGACTACCTGGTGGTCCAGGACGTGGGCTTTCCCATCAACCCCGCCGCGGTGGAGGGACAGATGCGCGGCGGGGCCGCCCAGGGCATCGGGTGGGGGCTGCTGGAGGCGATGGTGTTCGACGGCCAGGGGACCCTGCTGACCACCACCTTCGCCGACTACCCCATCCCCCGCGCCGCGGACGTGCCGCCCACCGACGTGGTGATGGTCCAGGTGCCGTCGGAGGCGGGTCCTTTCGGCGCCAAGGGGGTGGGCGAGCCGCCGGTGGTCCCCGGCGGCGCGGCCATCGCCAACGCCATCGCCGACGCCACCGGAGTCCGGATCTACGAGCTGCCCATCACGCCCCCCAGGCTGCT
Source organism: Armatimonadota bacterium (assembly GCA_037440005.1). GTDB lineage: Bacteria > Sysuimicrobiota > Sysuimicrobiia > Sysuimicrobiales > Kaftiobacteriaceae > Calidihabitans. Next base: position 60,375 of record JBBIUY010000015.1, read on the forward strand.
GCGGGCGCTGCGGGAGGCCGCCGGGCAGGCGCAGGGAGCGGCCGGGCAGGCCTCAGAGTCGGACGCTGAACACCACCGTGAGGGTGGCCGAGCTGCTGATCAGCGTCAACGATAGCTGCGGGCCGAAGTCCTCTTCCTTGACCGCGATGACCGTGACCGAGTTCACCGGCACGATGGCTGCGGTGGTCCGCAGGGGCACCAGGTAGAAGATCCGTCCCCGCAGCTTGGCCCCCGCCGGCGTGTTCAGCCGCACCAGCTGGCCCGGCGGGATCTTCACGTCGGGCGCCGCGAACGCCAGGAAGGTCCCCCGGCTGTCCCGCAGCACCAGCAGGACGTAGCAGCGTCCCGGCTGGACCACCACGCCGCCCACCACCAGGACGGCGGCCGGGCAGAACAGCTCTCCGGGCTTGTAGGATTTGACCTTGACCGGCTTGGGCGGCTTGTCCTTGGCCGACGGCCCCGCCAGGGCCACGGAGCCCACAGCCAGGGTGACCGCAAGGGCCAGCGCCACGATGCGTGGGATGCTCATGCCAATCCGCTCCTCCCCGGGGCCCGCGTGGTCCCTGTCTGCAGTACGCAGAACCCGCCTGCCGGGTTCCGTCCCCACCTTACCCCTGGCGGCGCGCAGGCAGACGGGCGGCGACAGCTTCCGGACGCCGCAGCCACCCGCCGCCCAGCGCGGCCGCGCCGGCGGCGAGGGCGGACGCCAGCAGGTAGGTGGCCTGCAGTCCGTAGATCCGGCCGATCACTCCTCCTCCGATGGCTCCGGCGCCGATGCCCACTTCCAGGAAGATGCCCATGGTGGCCAGGGCGCTGCCGCGCTCGTCCTCGCCCACCAGGTCGGACGCCATCGCCAGCAGCGCCGGCTGCGCCACGCCCTGGCCCACCCCGACCAGGAGCGTCCCGGCCGGGAGCGCCCACCCGCGGGCGAGAGCGGCCACGGCCATGCCCAACGCCGCCAGGGCCAGCCCGGGGATGATGGCCGCCCGGCGGCCCGCGCGGTCGGCGATCTGCCGCAGCAGCAGTTGAGAGGCAATCTGACCGGCGGCGAACGCGGTGAACGCCACGCCGGGGTTGGCCAGCCCCCGGCGGACGGCATGCACCGCGAGCAGCCCGAAGTTCACTCCGAAGCTGGCCATCAGTGCCATCAGCAAGACGCCGGGCAGCACCACGCGGGGGTGGAAGAACCGCCGCGGCGTCCGCGCGTTGGGGGGAGGAGGCGTGACCGGCACGGACAGGGCCAGCAGCGCCGCCGCCACGCTTATGGCCGCGCAGAGACCGAACAGGGACCCGTAGCCCGCCCGGGCGGCCGCCGCCACCCCGGCGGCGGGGCCGATCCCCTGCCCCAGGCTGAGGGCCACGGCCAGCACGCTGAGGGCTTCTCCCCGCCGGGCCGGCGGGGCCAGGGTGACCGCCAGGAGCTGGGAGGCGGTGGACAGCAGGGCGATGCCCAGCCCCGCCAGCACCCGGAAGCCGATGAGCGCCCCCACCGACGGGGACGCCGCAAAACCCGCCGCCGACACCGCAAACAGGCAGCCGCCGGCCACCAGGGCCAGGCGGCTGCCGCCGTGGTCCAGCCACCACCCCACCCACGGCCGGGACAGCAGCGACGTGAGGGCGATGACGCCGGTGAGCAGGCCCACGGCGGCGTCGTCGGCGCCCAGGCTGACCGCGTACAGGGGCAGGCCGGCGGTGGTCAACTGGAAGCCCAGATAGCCCAGCAGCGCCACCAGCCACAGCTGGACAAACGTCTGAGGGAACCGTCCGGCGGGAACCATCTCCCCCTATAGGTTGACCGCGTCGGGGCGGCGTCCTCCGCCGGGCGGAGCGGCGACGGCCGGGCTATAATGGGCGTGCGTGGGGACGTAGCTCAGCGGGAGAGCACCTGGTTTGCAACCAGGGGGTCGGGGGTTCGAATCCCCTCGTCTCCACCA
>JBBIUY010000016.1:0-57044 GCA_037440005.1 Armatimonadota bacterium
GTGTTCAGGGCTCGGTTGGAGTCTCAAAGTGCAAACACCTAGTCCGCACTGGACAGACTAGGCTTCCGCCACCAGCCCGAAGGACGCGATGAAGGTCAGCAGCAGAAACCAGAACAGGTAGAACAGCAGGTACGCCAGGTGTACCCGCAGCGGCGTGCGCGTCACGTCCCCTCCCCCTCCGGCGCGCCGGCCGGCTGGGCCACCGCCGGGCGCGCGGGCCGCGCCGCCGGAGCCGGCAGGGAGCCGACCCGCTCGACGAACGCCCGCACCGCGTCCACGAACGCCCGCCCGTCGTGCAGCCCGTAGGCCAGCATGGCCACCCGGGCGGGGTCGATCTTGCGGCGCTGCAGCCGGCGCTGCAGCTGGTCGATGCGGTCCCGCATGAGGAAGTTGCCCTCGCGGTTCAGGCAGTCCCCGTACGGGCACCCGGTGACGAACACCCCGGCGGCGCCCCGGTTCAGGGCCTCCTCCAGCCAGGCCGGCCGCACGAAGCCCGAACAGGGCACCCGGATGATCCGCACCGCCGGCAGATCCCGCAGCCGCCCGCCGTCCAGCAGCGGCCGCAGGTCCACGCTCCAGTCGCACACAAATCCCACGATCCGGGGCTCGCTCATGCCCGCACCGCCTCCGCCACCTGGGCCAGGACGTCCCGCTCCAGCAACGCGGGCAGCTCCAGCGCCTCAAACGGACACGCACCGATGCAGATCCCGCACTCCACGCAGCGGGACTCCACCACCACCGCCAGCAGGGTGCGGTTGGCCGCGGCCTTGGTCAGCCCCGGGCGGGGAGAGGGCACCATGATGATGGCGTTGTAGGGACAGTCGTAGTAGCACAGCTCGCACCCGGTGCAGTTGCCGTCGATGACCTGGGCCACGCCCGCGTGGCGCACCCCCAGGGCCTGCGGGCTCTCCCGCCGGCCCAGGTAGGGGATGGCCAGCCCCGCGGTGAACACCACCGCCCCCAGGACCGCCACCCCGGCGGGAGGCAGCCAGTTCAGCAGCCAGAACGGCCACAGGAAGAACACGTCCAGGGCGAACCGGGTGGGCCGCGCCGCCGGCGCCGCGGGCGGAATGGCCTCGGCGCCGACGGGGATCAGGCCCGCCAGCAGGAAGACCAGCCCGACGCAGAACAGGACCCACGCCGCCGGCGGCCAGATCTTGGGGTGGCGCAGCCGCAGGTAGTGCCACCACAGCAGCAGGTACAGGGCGGAGGCCGGGCCGATGTGCAGGAACAGCACCCGCACCAGGGTGCCGTCGCTGACCCCGGGGCCGCCCAGGAACAGGTCCGCCACCGCCGGGCCCACCCCGGGCAGGCTGCGCAGGATGCGCACGAACAGGGCGGTCAGCACCTGCCCCCGCTCGTCCCACACCAGCTGGTAGCCCGTGAACCCGATCAACCCCGCAAACAGCAGCAGGATCATCCCCGAGATCCACGGGTTGTCCCGGGAGAACAGATAGCGGTCGGTGAACCAGTTGCGGAACAGGTGCAGCAGGATGGCCACCAGGAAGGCGTCGGCGGCGTACCGGTGCACCCCCCGCAGCAGCCCCCCGTAGGGGACCGTCTGGGTCAGGTAGCGCACCGAGGCGAAGGCTCCCTCCAGGCTGGCCTCATAGTAGAAGAACAGGAAGATCCCCGACAGGACCAGCACCAGCAAGAACAGGTTGGCCAGCCCGCCGGTGTAGTACAGCGGGTTGTAGTCGGAGGGGACGATCCGGTTGATCGCCACGTCCACCCGCAGGGTGGCCCGCAGCAGCGCGGTCATCACCCGTCCGTAGCGGCTCGGTCGCACCTCGGGTTCGCTCATCGCTCGGCCTTGCGGGGCCCGATCAGGCCCGCCTTGCGCAGCAGCAGCACGATGCCCGCGTAGGCGATCAGCAACACGCCCACCAGGGAGCCGCCCAGGTACCACCGGTCGGTGGCCTCGCCGTAGACGATGCCCGCCGCGGCCGCCACCGCCACGGCGCTGAGGGCGGCGATCCCCGCCAGGTACGCCCCGCGCATCCCGCGCCCTCCTTCCCCCTACCGGCCGGCCAGGAACCGCTCGTACAGGCCGATGCGCCGCCGGACCCTGCCCGCGGCCCGATCGGCCGCGTACACCCAGAACCCCAGGTACAGAAACGCCGCCGCAAACACCGCGGCGTAGACCAGGACCCGGCCCAGGGCCCCTGCGGTGGGCACAGCCCACGCCGCCCGCAGGGCCGCCCAGCCCGCCTGCAGGGAGACCAGGGCCGCCACGAACGCCGCCGCGATGGTCAGCAGGCGCATCGTCCTACCCGCGGGCCGGCGCCCGGGCCGCGGCGGGGGCGGATGCCCGGCGCCGGCGGGCGCGCACCTCCCACGCCAGGCCCAGGCTCAGCACCGCCAGCGTCACCAGCATGATGATGAACGGATCGCGCTCGATCACCGCGATGTTGAACAGGATCAGCGCCGTGAACACCAGGAAGTAGGTGACCGCCAGCACGCCCACCACGAAGAAGAACGGCCGCTCCAGGGGCCGGCGCCCCCGGCTGCGGTCCAGGAAGGGCACCAGCATCCCGAAGCCGATGAGCAGCCCCGGCCCCAGCCCCGCCCACAGGGGGGGCGTGTACTTCACGTACTGGTACAGGGCCAGGAAGTACCAGTCGGACAGGATGGGCAGGGGCGTGCGGGTGGGGTCGGCCCGCCGGCCGCTCTCGGCCGGCAGGAGGAGGGAGATCACCACCAGCATCGCCAGGAAGACCGCCATGGGCGTCAGCGACATGTTGATGCGCCGCCGCCGGGTGCGGAAGAACAGGACCTCCACCAGGACCAGCAGGACCAGGGAGATGCCGAAGTGGATGGCGTAGAACCGGGTGATGGTGGCCTGGCCGATGGCGGGCCCTCCCAAGAACAGGTAGGCGATCATGGAGCCGAACTTCAGCTGGCCCAGGATCGGGATCTCGTCGAAGTAGACGGGGACCGTCAGGACCACCTTGGCGGCCCAGAAGGCCCGCTGGTTCCAGATGAGCAGGTAGCCGGTGATGCCGGAGATCATGGCCAGGATCAGCCCGGCGAAGGCCAGCATCCACGACAGCTCCCCCGGCTTCTTGTACTCGCCCAAAAAGTACATGCGGTACAGGCGCAGGAAGATGACGGTGATCAGCGCGTCGGCGCCGTATTTGTGCAGGCCGCGGACCAGTCCCCCCAGGACCACGGGCCGCCCGAACAGGGTGAGCCTGGTGCGGCCGATCTCGTTCTGGATGCGCTCGATGGAGCTGTAGGCCCCGGTGGTGGTGGGTTCGTACCACAGCATCAGGATGACCCCGGTGACCACGGTGATGAGCCAGAAGTAGTACAGCATGGGCCCCATCAGGTACAGGGGGTTGCTCTGCCGGGCCACCAGGGTTTCGTCGAACAGGTCCAGTTTTTCCCGGCGCTCCCGCAGCCAGTCCCGCACCGTCTCCCACATGGGCGGACCTCAGGCAATCCCTCCGGGCTCCACGTCGGTGACCACGATCTCCTCGCCCCGCACCTCGAACAGGAACGTGCGGGGAGGCCGCGGCGCCGGCCCGGACAGCACCCGCCCCGGCACCTGGGGGTCGGCGGGGTCGTAGATGCTCAGGTGGCAGGGACAGCCCATCAGGGCGTGGCGCCGCTCGGGGGGCGGCACGTAGCCGCCGTAACCGGCGGTGATCTCCCGGTAGTCGGGGACGTAGTTGAAGATGCAGCCCAGGTGCGGGCAGATCCGGGAGAACACCACCAGGTCGCTGTCGGTCACCTGAGGGGTCCGACCGATCTGCCGGGCCCACGCCAGGGGGCCGCGGCCGGTGGCCGGGTCGTACAGGCGGATCTTCCGCGGCAGCCGGATCACCACCCCCGGCACGTTGGCAGCCTTGTAGCCCTGGGGGGTGTACTGGGGATATTTCTGGGTGAAGACGAAGTACTTGAAGTCCCAGGGGCGGGCCACCTCGCTGAGGGTGGCGGCCACGATGGCTTCGCCCCGGGGGGTGTCGTGCACCGTCGGGGCGTAGATGCGGAACTTCTCCACGTTGGGCTTCAGCAGCCGCAGCAGCGGCGACACCAGCCCGGCCAGGGCGGCCAGGGCCGGGACAGCGGTCAGTAGGCGCAGGAAGCTGCGCCGCTCCATCATCGGCGCCGACCGGTCCTCCATCGTCCCATCCCGTCCGTCAGTCGCTCTTCCTCACTATAGCACGGCGCCCCGCGCACCGACCCGCCGGCGCGCGGGGGCCAGGGAGGCATTACCTCCGCAGCCCCGGGTAGTCGTACACGAAGGTGTACAGGTAGTTGACCACCGCCCAGATCTCGTCCTCGGTGAGCTTGTCCCGGTAGGCCGGCATCTCCCCCCGGCCGTCCACGATGGCCTGAAACAGCTCGGCGGGTTTGCGCTGGGCCATCAGGTTGACGTCGGTGAAGATCCCCGGGCCCTGTCCCCGGGCCCACGTCCACAGCCGCTGGGCCAGGCGCAGCCCCTCCGGGCCGCGGCCGTCCCCGCGGACGCCGTGGCAGGACGCGCAGGTGAGCGCGCGGCCGTCCACCTCGATGGCCCGGGTCTCGTACAGGGCGCGACCGCGGGCCACCTCCTCGGGCGTGGTGGCGAAGGCCCACTCGAAGAAGATGACGTGCCAGCGTTCCTCGTCGGTCAGCCGCACGCCGAAGGAGGTGGCGCCGTAGGCGGGCCGCGGGCCGAACGCGGGCATCGCCGTGTGCGGCCGGCCCCGGGTGACGGTCTCGTACATGCTGAAGGGGCTGTTGAGGCGCATCTGCACCACGTTGTGGAAGTTGGCGGGGCGGCTGGGCAGCCGCTCGGGCTGCAGCCGGATCCCCACCAGCCGGGCCAGGTCGTGCAGCAGCGTCTTCTGCTCGGCCCGCAGCCCCGCCGCCGCCGGCCCGTCCCCGCGGCCCTGGGGGCCGTGGCAGACGTCGCACCGCGCCCGGCTGAACACCTGGGCGCCCGCCTCCGCCGAGGGGCGGATGGGCTGGCCGCGGGCGTCGGCGGGCAGCAGCGGCCGGTCCCGCGGCGCGGGGGGCAGTTCCCGGGCCACGTCCACGCCGGAGCGGGAGATGTCCACGGTGGGCTGGCACGCGGTCAAAAAAAGAGCGCCGGCCACCACCACGGCGACGGCGACGGTGCAACCCCTCATACACCGCGGGAAATTCTGCGGCCGCCGGAGGAGTCCCTGCCGGACCGCCGCGAACTGGATTCGGGGTGGTGACTCATCCCCATGGGCGGGAACGGACGCGAGGTCGCAGAGCGCGTGGAGGCGCCGGCTGTACGCGTGGTGGATCTGGGACGGCGGTTCGGCAGGGTCTGGGCGGTCCGCCACGTCACCCTGACGGTGCCGCCCGGGCGCGTGCTGCTGGTGTCCGGCCCCAACGGGTCGGGCAAGACCACGCTGCTGCGCCTGCTGGCCACTGCCCTGCGGCCCACCACCGGCGGAGGCGCCGTCTTCGGATGTGACCTGGTGGCCGCTGCCGACCGGGTGCGGGAGGTGGTCGGCCTGGTGGGCGCCACCTTCGGGGGCTACGACCTGCTCACGGCCCGGGAAAATCTGGAATTCGCCGCCGCCATGTGGGGACGCCCGACGGACGTGGAGCCCTGGCTGCGGAGGGTGGGCCTGAGCGCGGTGGCCGACCGTCCCGTGCGGACCTTCAGCCAGGGCATGAAGCGCCGGCTGGCCCTGGCGCGGGTCTGGCTGGCCGGTCCGCGACTGTTGCTGCTGGACGAGCCCTACGCCGGACTGGACCGAGAGGGGACCGACCTGATCTCTGCGATGGTCGCCGACGTCACCGGACAAGGCGGCAGCGCGGTCATCGCCACCCACGACCGCGACCGCGCCCGCGCTCTGGCCGACCTGGAACTGGTCCTGCAGGACGGCGAGCCCGTCGTCCTCCGGGCCCGGGCCGCCGCCGCACCGGCGGGCGTCGCGAGCGGAGGCGGACCATGACCGGGTGGGCGCGCGCTGCGGCCGTGGCCCGCAAAGACCTGCGCATGGAGTGGCGGGGACGGGCCGCCGCCGTCACCTCCCTGCTGACGGGCCTGCTGCTGGTCCTGGTCCTGGGCGTGGCCCTGGGTCCGGATCCCGCCCGCGCCGCCGCCGTGGTGTGGGTGGCGGTGGGGTCCGCCGCGGCGGTGGGGATCCCGCGGATCACCCAGGCCGAGGCGGACCAGCAGGCTCTGGAGGCGCTGCTGCTGTACCCGGGCAGGCGGGAGCACCTGTACTGGGGCAAGGCCGCCTCCCTGGCGGTCCTGCTGGGCGCGGTGGCGGCCGTGGTGCTGGCGGTGGCGGGAGTCCTGTTCGCCCTGCCGCTGGGAGGCCGTCTGGTCCCCCTGGCGGCGGTGACGGGAGCGGGGGTGGCCTCCCTGGCAGCGCTGGGGACCCTGCTGGCCGGGCTGCTGCTGCACGTGCGGGGGCGGGAACTGCTGATGCCGTTGTTGCTGCTGCCCCTGGCCCTGCCGCCGCTGCTGGCCTGCATCCGGCTGACCGACGCCATCCTGACCGGGACGCCGGCGGGCGTGTGGCCGGGGGTGCTGGCGGCCGCCGTCGCGGTCTTCGGGCTGGCGTGCCCGATCCTGTTTGAGGTGGTGGTGGACGACGCATGAGCGGGTCCGCCGTCCTGGGGACCGCGGCGATGCTCCTGCTGGCCGGCGCGGTCTACGCCGGCCTGGTGGCCTCTCCGCCGGACGCCTTCCAGGGGGACTACGTGCGCATCATGTACGTCCACGTCCCCACCGCCTGGACGGCGTACCTGGCGGTGGCCACGACGCTGGTGGCCGGAGTCCTGTTCCTGTGGAAGCGGGACCCGCGCTACGACGCCCTCACCCGCAGCGCCACCGAGCTGGCGGTGCTGTTCACGGGGCTGACCCTCGCCACCGGCTCGATCTGGGGACGGCCGGTGTGGGGGGTGTGGTGGACGTGGGACGCGCGGCTGGTCACCACGGCCATCCTGTTCCTGATCTACTGCGCCGCCCTGCTGGTGCGGGCTTTGGCCGACGATCCGCGCCGGGGCGCCCGGCTGGGGGCGGTGGTCGGCATCCTGGGCGCGGTGGACGTCCCGCTCATCCACTACTCGGTGGTGTGGTTTCGCACCCTGCACCAGCCGCCGTCCATCACCCGGGGGGAGATCGCCCTGGCACCGCCCATGCTGCGGGCCCTGCTGCTGAGCGTGCTGGCCTTCACCGTCCTCTTCGCCTACCTGCTGGCGCTGCGGGTCCGGGTGGCCCGCCTGGAGGACGTCGGGGACGGCGGATGACGCCGGCCCTGTGGATCGCCCTGGCGTACGGGCTGGTGGCGGCGACGGTGCTCCTGTACGTCCTCCGCCTGCGCCGCCGGCTGCGCCAGGCCCGGCCGCACGGGCGGGAAGGAGGGAAGTCGTGAGGCGCGCGCGCCTGATCCTGGCGGCCGCCGCGGTGGCCGGGGCGGTGGTGTACCTGATCATCGGCGGGCTGCGGGGCGCGGTGGTGTACTACATCACCCCCAGCGAGCTGCTGGGCCGGGGCCCCGAGGCGGCCGGGCAGACCCTGCGGCTGGGCGGACAGGTGCAACCGGGCTCGCGGGCCTGGAACCCACAGACCCTGGAACTGCGCTTCGTGCTCACCGACGGACGCGCGTCGATCCCGGTGCGGTACCGGGGCGTGCCGCCCGAGCTGTTCGCCGAAGGTGTGGGGGCCGTCGTGGAGGGCACCTACGGACCCGACGGGGTGTTTCTGGCCCGCGCGGTCATCGTTAAGCATTCGGAGCAGTACGCTCCTCCTTCCCCGTGATCGCGCTGGGGGGCCGGATCAGCCTGCTGGTGGCGCTGGCCTGCTGCCTGGCGGGCCTTGTAGCGGTGCTGCGCGCGCGGACCCGGACGGTCCCCGGTCCGGGGGCCGCACGGTGGGCTGTGGGGGTGGCCCTGGCGGTGACGGCGGCGGTGGCGCTGATGGAAGCGGCCCTGGTGGGCGGGGACTTCAGCATCCGCTACGTGGCCTCCACCACCAACCGCACCACGCCGCTGCTGTTCCGGGTCGCGTCCCTGTGGGGAGCCCTGGAAGGGTCGCTGCTGCTGTGGGCCTGGGTGCTGGCCGCGCTCACGGCGTGGGTGGCGGTCCGCTCCCGCACGGCCGCACCGCGCCTGTGGCCGGGGACGGCGGGGGTGCTGCTGGGCCTGTGCGCGTTCTTCCTGGCCCTGCTGGTGGGCCCGGCCGACCCGTTTGCGCGGCTGCCGGTGGTCCCCCCCGACGGGTCCGGGCTCAACCCCCTGCTGCAGAACCACCCGCTGATGGCCCTGCACCCCCCGGTCCTGTACCTGGGATATGTGGGCATGGCGGTGCCGTACGCGTTCGCGGTGGGCTCCCTGCTGGCCGGGCCGGACGCCGAGGAGTGGGTGGCCGTCAGCCGGCCCTGGATCCTGGGCGCATGGCTGGCGCTGACCGCCGGGCTGCTGCTGGGCGCCCGGTGGTCCTACGACGTCCTGGGCTGGGGCGGGTACTGGGCGTGGGACCCCGTGGAGAACGCCGCCCTGCTGCCGTGGCTGACCGCCACCGCCCTGGTGCACTCGGCGATGGTGGAGGTCCGGCGAGGGCTGCTGCGGGCCTGGACGGTGGTCCTGGCCGCGGTGAGCTTCCTGCTCACGCTGGTCGGGACGTTCATCACCCGCAGCGGCGTGCTGGCCTCGGTGCACGCCTTCACCCAGTCGGCGATCGGGCCGGCGCTCCTGGCCGGTCTGGCCGCCGCCACCCTGGGGACGCTGGCCCTGCTGGCCTGGCGGCTGCCCGGCCTGCGCGAGGAGGGCGCTGTGTTCTCCGTGGCGTCCCGGGAAGCCCTGGTGGTCTTCAACAACGTGATCCTGCTGGCCATGGCCGCCACGGTGTTCGTGGGGACGGTGTTCCCGCTGGTGGTGGAGGCCACCACCGGGCAGAAGGTCACCGTGGGCCCGCCGTTCTTCAACACCGTGATCACCCCGCTGGGGCTGGCGCTGCTGGCGCTGACGGGCGCCGGAACGGTCCTGCGGTGGGGCCGGTCCACCGCGGCTGACCTCCGGCGGATGGGGCACGTCGCTGCGGCGGCGCTGGCCGCCGCCGTTGCCGCGGCCGCCGCCGGCGTGCGGGGAACGGCCACCGTGGTCGCCGTGGGCGCGGTGGCGTTCACGGCCGCCGCCCAGACGGTCGAGATCGCCCGCGGCGTCCGGACGCTGCAGGCCGCGGGGCGGTCCCTGCCCGGCGCGCTGGTCGAGGTGATCCTGCGCCACCGGCACCGGTACGCCGGCTACCTGGTCCACCTGGGGCTGGCGGTGGCGGTGGCGGGCATCGTCGGCTCCCAGGCCTCTCGCCTGGAAGTGCACCGCCTGGTCCGGGTGGGCGAGGTCGTCCACGCCGGCGGGTACGCCTTGCGGGTGGACGAGCTGCGGGCCGGCGCCTATCCCGACCGGCTGGTGGTGTGGGCTCCCGTGTCGGTGGCGGACGGCGGCGCGGCGCTGGCCGGAGGACGCGAGCCCGCCCCGAAGGTCGTCCTGCGCCCGTCCCAGAACTTCTACCGCCACGCCCGCACCCCCGTCCCCACCCCGGCGGTGCGGTCCACCTGGCGGGAGGACCTGTACGTGGTGCTGATGGGTTTTGACCCGGGCTCCCAGACGGCCGTCCTGCGGGTGGTGGTGAGCCCGCTGGTGTCGTGGATCTGGGCCGGGGGAGCGCTCATGATCGTCGCGGGAGGGCTGGCCCTGTGGCCGCCGCGCCGCTAACGCCCCCTTCCTCCCGCCCGCCTCGGGAGGAGGCGCCGCCTCCTGCAGCGGTGCATGGGGAGGCGGCGCAGCGCCGTGCGAGCAGGGTGTGGCTGTGGGCGGCCCTGGCCGTGGCGGTGGCCGTGCTGGCCGTGCTGGGAGCGGGGCTGCGCCGCGACCCGCGCCGGCTGCCCTCGCCGCTGGTGGGCCGTCCGACGCCGGCGTTCTCCCTGCCCCTGCTGAATGGCGGCGTGCTGCGCTCGGAGGCGCTGCGGGGGCGCGTGGTGGTGGTCAACTTCTGGGCGTCGTGGTGCTACCCGGCCTGCTACGACGAGGCGCCCCACCTGCAGCGCCTGTGGGACAGGTACGGCGAGCGCGGGGTGGTGGTCGTCGGCATCAACATCCAGGACACCGAGGCCGGGGCCCGGGCGTTCGTGCGGCGCTTCGGGCAGACCTTTCCCGTGGGGAGGGACCGCACCGGCTCCATCGCCATCGACTTCGGCGTGGTCGGCGTGCCGGAGACCTACCTCATCGACCGACAGGGACGGATCGTGTTCAAGCACGCGGGAGCGGTGACCGAAGATCTGCTGGCGGCCCGGATCGAGGCCCTGCTGGCGCAGGGCCGGTGACCCGTGGCCACAACGGCGGGCGGGGGGCGGCGATGGGCGAGCGGCCACCGATGACGGCGGACACCGGCAGGCGGCGCAGGTGGGTCGTCGTCCTGGTCCTGGCGGCGGCGATTGCGCCACGTCTCGGTCTGGCCGATCCCGCACCCGCGGCGGAGCGGACCCCGGACCTGGATGCCCGGGCGCAGGCGATCGCGGCCCGGCTGCGGTGCCCGGTGTGCCAGAACGAAAGCGTGGCCGACTCTCCGGCGGAACTGGCCGCCCAGATGCGCGCGATGATCCGGGACAGGCTGGCCGCCGGGGAGAGCGAGGAGCAGATCATCGCCTACTTCGTGGACCGCTACGGCCAGTGGATCCTGCTGGAGCCCCCGCGGCGGGGGATCCTGTGGGTGGTGTGGCTGACGCCGGCGGCGGCGGTGCTGGCCGGCGCCGCCCTGGCGGCGGCGTACCTGCGCCGCGCGATCAAGGCGGGCGCAGCTTCTTCAGCTGCCGATTCGGACAGTTATCCATCCGTTGACAATCCGCAACAACCCGGAATCTGGGGTCAGACCCCTGACGTTGGCCGCGTTTGGAAGAAGTCATCTGATCGTTAACAGTATTCCGCCCAGGAATTTGGGGTCAGACCCAAAACGTCGCGCGGAAATCGGGGTCAGACCCCGGTTGCAGCTCCGACGCGGACCGTCGGCTTTCGAGAAGGCGTCGCTACGCCGGCCGGCGGGTGTCCTGCAGCAGGCGGTCCACCAGTGCGTTCACCTCGTCGACCGGGAAGTAACAGTAGGGATACCCCCGGTGGGTGGCCGCCTGCATCGCGGCGTCGGTGGCGGGCCTGTCCAGGTCCCGCAGCTGACGGGTCAGGCGCTCGACCTGGTCGCCCAGGGCCCGGGCCAGCTCGGCGTTGATCTGCCGGATCCGGTGGGTGATCTTCCGGCGCTGGCGGCGGCTGAGCGCGGCCGACGACAGCGTCGCGATCAGGGAGTTCTTCTCCGCGATCAGCATCCGCTGGTCCGGGGTGGGATCGTCCAGCAGCCGGTCGGGGTTGTGCTGCAGCCGCATCAGCCGCTGGCGCAGATCCCTGCGCCGCGCCGCCAGGTCCTCCGCCGCCAGGGGGAGGTGCACGGTGGCGGTGGCCACCGCGTAGGGCGGCGGAGTCAGGGCCAGGTAGTCGGCGATCACCGCGTCGGTCACCCGATCGTACCGTCCTCCTCCCACCCCGTGGATGAACAGGTCGGCCACGACCAGCCGCGTGAACAGGGTCAGGGTGAGGGCCCGCGGGCGCAGGGGCACCTCCTCCAGTGCCTGCGGGCCCGCGCCGGGGGACAGGGCGGCCACCTCCCTCTCGTCTGCCGTCAGGACCAGGTGGTCCCCCCGGCGGCGCACGAACAGCGGGCGGCGGCGCCCTCTGTCCAGCAGCCAGAAGGGCGCCTCCACCTCCCGGTCGGTGCGTTCCAGATCGGGGAACGGCTGCGCCCGGGTGCGGATGCCCTGGCGGTCCCGGTAGGCCTGCAGCTGGCGATTGTACACCGCCGCGAAGCGGTCGGCGTCCGCCAGCAGGTGGAGGGCGTACCGTCGGAACGCCTCGGTACGGCTGAGGATCGAGACGGGGACCTCCAGGTAGCCCAGTCCCTCGTAGCGGTGTCGGGCCGCGGTCATAAACTCGCCCAGGTCGGCGGCCTGCACGTCGGCGGTCAGGTCCGCAAACCGGCGCAGGGCCGCCTGGGCCTGATCCAGAGCCAGCGCCTCCAGGTGCGCCCGCAGGCGGCCCACAAACCCGCTCCACCGGGCGGGCGTGGGGGGAGGGAGCGCCTCGTAGGGCACCTCCGGCTCCGCCTCCACCAGCACCTCCCGCGCCAGGACCACGCCGCCCGGACCCCAGGCCGGCACGTCGGCCCCCACCTCGCCCGCCTCGTCGCTGTCCACCGGAATGCCCAGCGCGACGGCGCCGTCCTGCTGGAGGCGGGCGGCCAGCAGGTACTTGATCCACACCCCGGGGTGGAAGAGAAACGGCTGGTGGCCGGTGACCACCAGCGGTGCCCGCGCGGCCGGAACGTCGGCGGCAGTGCCCAGGCGGCGGGTGTAGGCGGCGGCGGCCGCCAGGACCTCCTCCCGCGCCTGCGCCCGCAGCCTGCCCAGCGGAACCCCGCCCACCGGCGTCTCGGCGGCGTCCAGGGCCGCGCCCGCCCGGCGCGCCAGCGCCACCAGCTCTCCGGCCGGCGGGACGCACACCGCCTCCCCTGACCGCCGGGGGATGTCCACCTCCGCAGGGTGTCCCCCGGCCAGACCGCGCCCCCCGTCCTCCCCGACCATCGCCCTACGCGAGCTGGTCCAGGCCGCGCAGGCCCAGCGGTTCCCGGCAGATGAACGGCTCCCCGTACTCCCGCCCGATCAGGGTGCCGTAGTAGCGGTTGAGGTCCCGCAGCCGGTCCACAAATCCTTCGGTCCCCCGCTCGGGCCCGAACTGGGAGGCGTAGGCGCGCACGGCGGCGAGCTTGCGGTCGATCACGGCGGAGATGTCCATGATGAACGTGGGCTGCAGCGCCAGGCGGTAGTGGCTGGTGACGAAGTGGACGACCCGGGGCGGGTAGACCGGGTCGCCCGGGATGGGGCTGTGGGTCAGCTTGGCGTAAAACCGCGCCGCCTCCGCCAGCGCCGAGGCGGCCACGTGGTCGGGGTGGGCGTCCACCCAGTAGGGGACGAAGAGGATGTCGGGGCGCACCCGGCGGATGACTTCCGCCACCGTCCGGCGGTTGGGAATCGAGTCCACCAGCTCCCGGTTCGGCAGGTCCAGGGTGATGCGGCGGACGCCCAGCAGGTCGGCGGCGGCCGCCGCCTCCGCCAGGCGGCGCTCGGGCGTGCCCACCGGCGTCGGCTCCCCGTTGGTCAGGTCGCAGACGGTCACCTCGTGGCCCTGGCCGCGCAGCACCAGGACCGTCCCGCCCATGCCGATCTCCACGTCGTCGGGGTGCGCCCCGATGGCCAGGATCTTCACCGCGTCCTCTCCCGCACCAGCACCAGGCGGTCGGGCAGCCAGCGGGCCACCTCCGCCTCCAGCACCGACAGGTAATACGCGCGTCGGGTCCCGGGATCATCCAGCCCGCCCCAGAACTTCCGGCGGGGGTTCTTGTAGATGCGGGCCACCGCCAGTTCCACCACCCGCAGGCCCCGGGCCGCGGCCTGCACCCACACCTGCAGGGGCATCCCATAGCTGGGCTCGGTCAGCTCCAGCAGCCGCAGGGCCTCCCCCCGGTAGGCCTTGAAGCCGCACCAGGCGTCGGTGAGGGGATAGCCGGTGACCGCCCGCAGTAGGGCCACAAACTCCTGGTTGATCCGGTACCGGTCGGGGGGCGGCGGGTCGCCCGGCAGGGTGGGATCCAGGTAGCGGCTGCCCGAGACGATGTCGGCGCGGTCCAGGGCTCGCAGGAAATCGGGGATCCGGCGGGGCTCGTGCTGCTCGTCGCAGTCCAGGGTGACGGCGGCGTCGTAGCCGCCCTCGACGGCGCGGCGGAATCCCGAGATCAACGACGCCCCGTAGCCGCGGTTGACCCCGTGGCGGATCACCTGGACCGGGTGCTGCCGCAGGATGTCCAGGGAGCGGTCGGTGGACCCGTCGTCCACCACCACCACGTCGCAGCCCGGCGCGTGGCGGCGCACCTCGGTCAGGACGCGGTCTAAGGTGGCCTCTTCGTTGTAGACAGGGATGATGATGAGCGCGCGGCGCTGCCGGTCGGAGACGGTCACTCACCCAGTATACGGACCGCCTCCGGCCGCGCGCAACCGCTCGGTCAGCCGGCGGCGCGCCCGTAGGCCGCCATCATCTCCACCAGCACCCGGTCCAAGAACGCATCGATGCGGCGCAGGGCCGCCACCTTGTCCTCGGCTCCCACCGGCAGCCGGGTGGCCACCGACTCGACGATGGCTTCTTTGAAGAACAGAAACGCCCGCGCCGCGTCCGGAGGGGACAGCCCCCGGGCCGCCACCTCCTGACCCAGAGCGCGGCCCGCCGCCTCGCCCTCGCGCAGCGACAGGCCCCGGTGGCGGCCGCCGGACAGGTAGCCGGCCAGAGCCTCCATCAGCCTCCGGCAGGTCTGCCGCAGGCTCTCGGCCCCCTCCGGCCCCACCCGCGCGTACCACGGCTGCGCGCGGATCTGCCGGCGCGAGGAGCCGGGCAGGAGCCGGGCGGCCCGGGCTCCCACCACCTCCTGCAACGTCCGGCGGCGGCGCTGGCGGACCACGAACGCCTCCAGGTCCTCGCGCCGGTAGCGGCGGTGCCCTCCCGGCGTCCGAAACGCAGGGAGGCGTCCGGTGTCGGTCCAGGCCCGCAGGGTGGACGGGTCCACGCCCAGCAGGCGGCAGGCCTGGCCCACCGTCAGCCACCCGCCGGCCTGGGGCCGGACCCGGACGGTCACGCCTCCGCCCTCCTCGCCGCCGGAGCGGGCGCGGGGACGCGGACGGTGGCCAGTACGAACCCCGCAAACATCACCACCGCGGCCACCAGTTCGGCCAGGTAGAGCACGTCGGCCAGCCCCAGCCGCACCAGGGTGCTGGCCGCGGCCAGGGACAGGGCGCCCGCGGCGATCAGGATGTTGCCCACCACCCGCTGGGGAACGATCTCCTTGCGGTACAGCAGCCAGGCCGAATACAGCGCCCCGCCCACCAGGGTCACGGTGCCGTAGATGTTGAACAGGGGCGTGATCCGGCGCACGGGCGCGCCCCGGGGGAGGATGCCGGGGCGGACCTCACCGGAGGGTCCGACCGCCTCCCGGTACTGGGCGCTGAGGGGTTCGTCCGGGGTAAAGCGCGAGGCGTCCAGGGGGGTGGTGAAGACCAGGTAGGCGGCCAGGAGGCTGCCCGCCAGCAGCACGGCCATCAGGGTCCGGGCCACGGACTTCCTGCGGGCCAGCAAAAAGACCGTCCCCTGCCCCAGCCAGGCGGCGTTGAGTATCGCCCCGTTGAGGTACCACAGACGGAAGACGGTCGGATGCCACGCTACAGACGAGTAGGCTTCGGCGAAGCTGGCGATCCCGAACATCACCAGGCCCACTCCCCACAGCAGCAGGTGGGTACCGCCCCTCTGGCGGTACCGCCGGAAGACCAACAGGGCGAACACCGCGATGACGGCCGACGAGACAAACGGCAGCGCCTGGGTTGCGGTCATCGGCACCTCCTCCGTCCTAGCGTCCCGGATACGGCAGCACGCCCAGCAGCACGGCGGCCGCCAGGACCAGCACCGCCGCCGTTGCGACCGCCAGGATCATCAGGGCCGCGCCCACCCCGATCCGGTAGGCCCGGCTGCGGGTGACCGCGGGCCGGGGAGCGCGCCAGCGCCGGGACGGCCCCGTCACGGCCCCGCCTGAGGAGCCTTCGCCAGGGCGCGGGCCGCCGCCTCCATGCCCTGGCGGATGCAGTCGGGCAGGCCCACTCCCCGGTACGCCGCCCCGGCGACCACCATCCCGGGATGGCGGCGCAGCGCCTGCTCGATCTCCGCCACCAGGTCCAGGTGTCCGACGCGGTACTGGGGCAAAGCCTGGTCCCACCGGTGGACCCGCGCCAGGACCGGGGGGCCCGCCAGGCCGAGTGCGGGGCGGGCTTCCTCCAGCACCGTGGTGACCAGATCGTCGTCGGCCGCGCTGTACGAACCGGCGCCCACATAAAAGCGCAGCAGCACGTATCCCGGCGGGGCCCGCTGCGGCCACTTGGCGCTGGACCAGGTGCACGCCGTATGCCGCAGCCCCTCCCCGCGGGCCACCAGGTAGCCGTGGCCGGACAAAGGATGGGCCACCTGCTCCCGCCCCAGCCCCACCGACACCACCGCCGCCGGCGCGTAGGAGATCTGCCGCAGCCGCCGGGCCACGTCGGGGACCGCCGGCTCCAGCAGCGCGGCGGCCTGGGGAGCGGGGGCGGCGACCACGACCGCGTCGGCGGACACCTCGTGCCCGCCGTCCAGGCACACCCGGTAGCCCGTCCCTGCGGGCAGGAGGGCCTGCGCCCGGCATCCGGTGCGGACGGTGGTACGCTGCAGGTCGGCGGCCAGGCGGTCCACCAGCTCACCCAGCCCGCCCGCGAGGGTCGCAAGCGCCGGCTGCCGCCCGTCGGTGGGGGCGGCGCGGAGCGCGCGCAGCAGGCTGCGGTGGCGGCGCACCATCTCCCGGTACTGGGGGACTGTGGCCTGCAGGCTGAGGCGGTCGGGATCGCCGCCGTAGATGCCGCCCAGCCACGGGCCCACCAGGCGGTCCACCACCGCCGCGCCCAGCCGGCGGCGGAAGAACGCCCCCACCGACGCGTCGGCGTCGTCGCGCTCGGGCGGCACCAGAGGCTCCAGCGCCATGCGCACTTTTTCCGGCCAGGAGAACAGGCGGCTGCGCGCCAGCGCCCCCACCCGGCGGGGCACCAGTCCCCCCCCGTCGGCGGGCAGGGGATGGAGCCTCCGCCGGTGCAGGACGTAGACACGCCGGGGAGGCTGCGGGTGGACGATCCGGTCCTCTAGACCCAGCGCGCGGCAGAGGTCCAGCGCCCAGGGCTTGCCGATCAGGAAGGAGTCCGGACCGGCTTCCACCACGAACCCGCCCGCGCGCTCGGTGGCCACGGCCCCGCCCAGGCGCGCCGACGCCTCGACCAGCCAGGGCTCCACGTCCGCCCCCGACCGCGCCGCCCGGTCCAGGGCCCAGGCCGCGGCCAGTCCCGTGATCCCGCCGCCCACCACCACCACCCTCACCGGCTCTCCTCCAGCGCCTGCGCGGCCAGGTCCGCCAGGGCCGCCACCACGTCGGGGTCCGCATTGAGCGAGCGGGTGCGCGCCAGGCGCAGACCGATGTCGGAGGCCACCTGGCGGGCCTCGATGTCGATGTCGTAGAGCACCTCCAGGTGGTCGGCCACAAATCCCACCGGGCAGACGATCACCGCCCGCCGGCCCGCCGCGCGCAGATCCCGCAGGACGTCCGCCACGTCCGGGCCCAGCCACGGTTCGCTGGTGGCGCTGGCGCTCTGGTACGCGAACGTCCACTCCTGCAGGCCGGCCCGTTCCGCCACCAGGGCGCAGGTGCGCGCCAGCTGGTCCGGATACGGGTCGCCCCAGGACAGGATGCGCGCGGGCAGGCTGTGGGCCGTGAAGACCACGTGGGCGTCGGGCAGGTCCTCCAGAGCCTGGCGGACCCGCGCCGCCACCGCCGCGATGAACCCCGGGTGGTCGTGCCAGTCGGAGACGCAGCGCAGGGCCACCCCCGCGCGCCGGGCGGCGGCCGACGCCTCCTCCAGGTAGGCGCCGACGCTCAGGCGGGAGTAGTGGGGAGCCAGCACCACCCCCACCGCCTCCCGGACGCCGTCGGCGGCCATCTGCGCCACGGCGTCGGCGATGAACGGGCGGGCGTGCTTGTAGCCCACGTACGGGCGCACCGCCCGGCCCCGCCGCCGCAGCTGCTCGGCCACCGCGGCCGCCTGAGCCCGGGTGATCTCGTCCAGGGGCGAGCGGCCCCCGATGCGGCGGTAGCGGTCCTGCAGGTGGCGCACCTGCTCCGCCGACGGCCGGCGACCTCCCCGGATGTGGGCGAGGTAGGCCTCCACGTCGTCGAGGGTGCGCGGGGTGCCGTAGGCCATCACCAGCAGGCCCGTCACGCCCGCACCCCCGCCGACGCCGTGTGCACGAACTCCGCCAGCCGCCGCAGGTGGTCCACCGGCGTGGAGGGCAGGACGCCGTGGCCGAGGTTGAAGATGTGGCCCGGCCGCCCCGCGGCGTCGTCGAGGACGGCGCGGGCCGCCCGCTCCATCACCGCCGGATCGTCCACGACGGCGGCGGGGTCCAGGTTGCCCTGGATGGCGCGCGGGCCGATCCGGGCCCAGGCGTCGGCCAGGCGGACCCGCCAGTCCACGCCGATCACGTCCCCGCCGCACCTCGCCATCGCCTCCAGCAGGCCGGCGGTCCCGGTCCCGAAGTGGATGGACGGCACGCCGGCGGCGGCCAGCGCCCGGAAGATCCGCCGCATCCAGGGCGCCACGGCCCGCTCGTAGTCGTCGGGGGCCAGGCATCCGACCCAGCTGTCGAACACCTGGACCGCCCGGGCGCCGGCCGCCACCTGGGCGTGCAGGAAGGCGACGGTGGCGTCGGTGAGGCGGTCCATCAGGGCCCCCCACAGCCCCGGGTCCCGGTGCACCAGACGCCGGGTCTCGGGAAAGTCCCGGGACGGACCCCCGTCCACCAGGTAGCAGGCCAGGGTGAACGGGCCGCCGGCAAATCCGATCACCGGCACCGGGCTGGCGCCGCAGGCCAGGCGCAGGCCCTCCAGGACGCCGGAGGTCTCCGCATCGGGCGCCCACGGTCGCAGCGCCTCCACGGCTCTGGCGGTGCGCACCGGATCGGCCATCACCGGCCCCCGCCCGTCGTCCACGTCCACCGGCACGCCCAGGGTCCGCAGCGGGAGGGTGATGTCCGCGAACAGGATGGCCGCGTCCACGCCCAGCTGCTCGACCGGACGGACGGTGATCTCCGCCACCAGGTCGGGGCGGCGGAAGATCTCCCACAGGGACAGCCGCCGCCGCAGCGCCCGGTACTCGGGCTGGCTGCGGCCGGCCTGGCGCATGAACCACACCGGGGTGCAGTCCACCGGTTCCCGCCGGCAGGCGCGCAGGAAGCGGTCGGTCATGCGGTCTCCTCCGCGGCGGCCACCGTCGCCGCGACCTCCTCGTCGGCGTGGGCGAGGGTCAGAAACCACGCCTCAAACTGTGAGGGCGGCAGCAGGATCCCCCGGGCCAGCATGGCGTGGAAGAAGGCGGCATACGCCCTGGTATCGCACTGCCGGGCCTGGGCGTCGTCCAGTGGCGGCGCGGGCCGGAAGAAAACCGTCAGCATCGCCCCGGCCTGGGCCACGCTGGCGCGGCCGTCAAGTGCGCGGCGCAGCCCGGCGGCCAGGCGGGACGCCCGCGCCTCCAGGACGTCGTAGACCCCCGGATCGGCCAGACGGCGCAAGACCGCCGCGCCGGCGGCCATGACCACGGGATGGCCGGCCAGGGTGCCGGCCTGGTAGACAGGGCCCAGGGGCGCCACCTGCTCCATCAGGTCGCGCCGGCCTCCGTAGGCGCCCACCGGCAGTCCGCCGCCGATGACCTTGCCCAGGCAGGTCAGGTCGGGAGTGATCCCGTAGCGCCGCTGGGCCCCGCCCCAGGCCACCCGAAACCCGGTGATGACCTCGTCGAAGATCAGCACGGCCCCGTACCGCCAGGTCAGCTCCCGCAGCGCGGGCAGGAAGTCGGGCTGCGGCAGGACCACGCCCATGTTGGCGGCCACCGGCTCCACCACCACGGCGGCGATGTGGTCTCCGGCCGTCCGGAACAGGTCGGCCACCGCCTCGGCGTCGTTGTACGGCGCCACTAGGGTGTGCCGGGTGGCCTCGGCGGGCACGCCGGCCGAGTCCGGCAGCCCCAGGGTGGCCACCCCCGACCCCGACCGCGCCAGCAGCGGGTCGGCGTGCCCGTGGTAGCAGCCGGCGAACTTGACGATGGCGGGCCGGCCGGTGGCCGCGCGGGCCACCCGGATGGCGCTCATCACCGCCTCGGTGCCGGAGCTGACAAAGCGCAGCCGCTCCACCGACGGCAGCGCGGCCTGGATCAGCCCGGCCAGGTCCAGTTCCGCCGGGGAGGGCACGCCCGCGGCGGCGCCCTGCCCCACCGCCTGCTGCACCGCCTCCACCACCGGCGGGGCGCCGTGGCCGAGGATGACGGCGCCCCAGGAGGCGATGTAGTCCAGCAGGCGCGCACCCTCCACGTCCCACAGGTAGGCGCCCTCGCCCCGGACGACAAAGCGGGGGGTCCCCCCCACGGCCCCGAAGGCGCGCACGGGGCTGTTGACTCCTCCGGGAAAGATCTGCCGGGCCCGCTCGAACAGACCGGCGTTGGTGGCGGTCCTCATGGCCGGTACGGACAGAGGGGATCGCTGGCCAGAGGGTCTCCGGTGCGGGCCCACGCCCGCGCCCGGGACCCTCCGCAGATCACCCGGTACGGGCACCGCCCGCAACGGCCCCGCAGGCGCGCGGTGTCCCGCAGACCGGTGAACAGGGCGGAGTGCCGGTACAGGTCGACCAGGCTGTCCCGGCGCACGCTGCCCGCGGCCAGAGGCAGGAAACCGGAAGGGAACACCTCGCCGGTGTGGGAGACGAAGGCGATCCCGTTGCCGTCCCGCACCCCAAACCCCCGGCCCACGGGGGTGCGGAGGATGTCGGGGTCGGCCAGGCCGGCCGCGCGCAGGCGCTGGTAGGCGACCCGGCGGTAGTGGGGCGCCTCGGTGGTGGCCAGGGCGCATGCCGTGGCGGGGGCGAGGTCCACCAGCCAGTGGCACAGGCGCTCGCCGGTCTCTGGGGAGACCTCCCGCAACAGCCGTCCGCGGCCCACCGGCACCAGGAAGAACAGGCTCCAGCGCGATGCGCCCAGCGCGTCCACCAGCCGGAAGATGGCCGGCAGATCCTCGGCGGTCTCGGCGGTCACCAGGGTGTTGATCTGCAGCGCGATCCCTCTCGCGCGGATCCACCGGGCGGCGCGCACGGTGGCGTCAAAGCAGCCCGGCACGCCCCGGAAGGCGTCGTGCCGGTCGGCCGTGGACCCGTCCAGGCTGACCGACATGCTCTCCACTCCCGCGTCGGCCAGGGCGGCCACCGCCGAGTCGTCCAGCCGCGTCGTGCCGCTGGGCGCCACCGAGACCCGAAACCCCCGCTCCCGGGCGGCGCGCACCAGCAGCGGCAGATCGGGCCGCTGCAGGGGATCGCCTCCGGTGAACACCAGGTGGGGCAGCGGGTCTCCGAACCGGCGGGCGTCGTCCAGCACCGCCACCACCTCGGCGGTGGACAGTTCAGCGGGGTGGCGCGCCCGGATCGCCTCGGCCCGGCAATGCCGGCACGCCAGGTCGCAGGCGCGGGTCAGCTCCCAGTAGATCAGCAGGGGCGCCCGGGCGAACACCAGGCGCGGGCCCGCCTCCGCCAGCACCGGACCGGGCGCGGCGCCGGTCATGGGGTCCCTCCCAGCAGGCGCAGGGCGTCGGCCAGGGGCCGGCGGATGCCCACCAGGATGGGCGTGTCCCGCACCGTGCTGCGGCGGGCCTCGGTCTCCCGCAGCGCCATCACCAGGTCCTGGAAGGCCGGCAGGTCGTCGGTCTCGTAGGCGACGATGAACTCCTGGTCGTCCAGCCCGAACGAGTACGCCAGGCACTGGCGCACCATGGGGAACCGGCGGCCCACCCGGATGTGCTCCGCCATGACCTCCCGGCGGCGGTCCGGGGCCGTCAGGTACCAGTCGGTGGACTTCACGAAGGGGTACACGACCAGATAGCGGGAGCGCTCGCCGCTCTGCAGGGCCTGCTCCTGGACCGTCGGCCGCCGCACGTAGACCGACGGGCGCACCAGGCCCACCAGCGAGTGAGCGGGAACGCACCAGCGGCCCACTCCGGCGGCCAGAAAGGCGGCGGCGGTCTCCTCCAGGGCCTCCAGGCTGGAGGCCTGGCGCCAGAACAGCAGCTGGGCATCCCGGCGCAGCCCGACCATGGAGTAGGTGTGCAGCGGCGCGGCGTCGGCGGTGCGCTCCACCGCGCGGACGAACGCGGCGGCGTCCTCCTCCCGCTCCCCGGCAGGCCGGCGGCGCCAGGCGGGGTCCACCGCCAGGGCCAGGACGTGGACAAAGGGGCGCTCGGTCACGCGGGCTCCCTCCCCCGCTCCCCCAACCAGCGGGCGGCGTCTTTGGCGAAGTAGGTGATGATGACGTCGGCGCCGGCGCGGGCGATGGCGGTGAGGATCTCCAGGACCGCCGCGCGCAGGTCCAGCCACCCCGCCCGGGCGGCGGCGGTCACCATGGCGTACTCGCCGCTCACGTTGTAGGCGGCGAGGGGCACCGGGATCTCCTCCCGCGCCTGCCGGATCACGTCCAGGTAGGCCAAAGCCGGCTTGACCATCACCAGGTCGGCCCCCTCGGCCACGTCCAGGGCGATCTCCCGCAGCGCCTCGCGGGCGTTGGCCGGGTCCATCTGGTAGCTGCGGCGGTCGCCGAACTGCGGGGCGGATCCGGCGGCGTCCCGGAACGGACCGTAAAAGCTGGACGCGTACTTGGCCGAGTAGCCCATCACGGCCACCTGGGACAGCCCGGCATCGTCCAGGGCCTCCCGGATGGCGGCCACCTGTCCGTCCATCATGGCCGACGGGGCCACGATGTCGGCGCCGGCGGCGGCCAGGGAGACCGCCGTGCGGGCCAGCAGGTCCAGGGTCGCGTCGTTGTCCACCGTCCCGTCCCGCACGACCCCGCAGTGGCCGTGGGTGGTGTACGCGCACAGGCACACGTCGGCGGCGATGACCAGGTCGGGATCGGCCGCCCGCAGGGCGCGGATGGCCTGCTGGACCACCCCCTGCTCGTGGTAGGCTCCGCTGCCCACGGGGTCTTTGCTGTCGGGAACGCCGAACAGCAGCACCGCGCCCACACCCACCTCCCGCAGCCGGGCGGCTTCCCGGACGAGTTCGTCGGGGCT
Source organism: Armatimonadota bacterium (assembly GCA_037440005.1). Taxonomy (GTDB): domain Bacteria; phylum Sysuimicrobiota; class Sysuimicrobiia; order Sysuimicrobiales; family Kaftiobacteriaceae; genus Calidihabitans. The sequence continues at coordinate 22,786 of JBBIUY010000016.1, forward strand.
GAGGCGCTCCTGACCCGGCAGGCTGGGGATCGGCTCGCGCACCCCGCGGCCGGGGCGCACGAACACCGGGTAGATCAGACGGCGCGGGCTGAGGGCGGTCTCCGCCACCAGGTCGCGCAGGGCGGCGGTCCGCCGCAGGCGCCGGGGGCGGACCCGGAGGTCGGCAGATCGGGTGAGCGGTCGCATGGTCGGCCTCCTAAAAGAGGGAAGAAGGGAGAGGTTTTGTCCCTCTTCCCTCTTCCTTCTTCCCTCCGTTGGAACGCATCGGGGATGAGGGCGGCCGCCAGGCCGGCCGCGGTGTGCTCGGCGGCCACGACGGCGGGGGAGATCCCCAGGGCGCGGGCGACCTGGGCGGTCATGGGCCCGATGCAGGCCACCCGGACCCCCGCCAGAACCGCGGCGGCGTCCTCCACCAGGCGGGCAAACCCGCGCACGGTGGACCCGCTGGTGAACACCACGACGTCCACCCCTTCCTCCAGCACGCGGCGCAGGGGCAGGCGGGAGTTCTCGGGCCCCTCCACGGTGTGGTAGGCCACCACCTCGTCCACCTGCGCTCCGCGCGCCCGCAACAGTTCCGCCAGCCGGGGCGTCGCCAGATCCGAGCGGGCCAGCAGGATGCGCCGGCCGGCCACCTCGCCGAGCACGTCGGCGATGGCCTCGGTCAGGTAGCGCGGGGGGATCGTGACCGGTCCCAGCTCGGCCTCGACGAGCGCGCGCCCGGTGGCCGGACCCACGGCGGCCCACCGGGGACGACGCGGACGCGGCCCGCCCAGCGCCCGCAGCCTGTCGGCCACCGTCCGGGCCCCGTAGGCGCTCGTGACGACGATCCAGTCGTAGCGCTCCGCCTCCCGCAGTGCGGCGTCCAGCCGGTCCGGACGGGCCGGCCGGACGGCCACGGTGGGCACCGCGCGCACCTCCCACCCCCGCGCGGCCAGCAGGGCGGCCAGAGCGCGGCTGTCGGGTCCGGTCAGCAGCACCCGGCCGGTCACGGCTGCACCCCCGCCACCACCGCGCCGCGCTCCCGCAGCCGCCGGGCCAGCTCCGCCCCCACCGCCGCCGCCTCCGGCCCGCGGCCGTCCAGCCGGTCCCTCACCTCGTGCGATCCGTCGGGGGAGATCACGGCGCCCTCCAGGCGCACCGTCACTCCGTCGCTGTGGGCCAGGGCCCCCACCGGCAGCCGGCATCCGCCTCCCAGGGCGCGCAGAAAGGCGCGCTCCGCCGTCACCTCCTGCCGGGTCGGCAGGTGGTCCATCCGGCCCACCAGGTCCCGATGGGGCCCCTCCCGACGAACCTGCACCGCGATGGCTCCCTGGGAGGGCGCCGGGAGCATCACCTCCGCCGGCAGCACCTCGGTGATGCGCCCGGCCAGACCCAGCCGCCGCAGCCCCGCCGCCGCCACCACCACCGCGTCCCAGTCCCCCCGCTCCACCGTGCGCAGCCGGGTATCCACGTTGCCGCGGATGGCGGTCACCTGCAGGTCCGCCCGCGCCCGCAGCAGGTAGGCCCGGCGCCGGGGGCTTCCGGTGCCCACCACCGCCCCCGGCGGCAGGTCCAGTAGGCGCAGACCCGACCGGCTGACCAGGGCGTCGCGGGGGTCGCCCCGCTCCAGGTAGGCCGCCACCACCAGGTCGGGCGGGTCGTCGGTGGGCAGGTCTTTGGCGCTGTGGACGGCCACGTCCACCCGCCCGTCCCGGAGGGCCTGCTCCAGCTCCCGGACGAACGCTCCCACGCCCAGAGGAGGAAGTGGCGAGGAGGGATGGTCGTCGCCGGCGGTGCGCACCACCACCAGCTCCACCTCCACCCCTGCCCCCCGCAGGCCCCGGATCGCCTCCTCCGCTTGAGCCAGCGCCAGCCGGCTGCCGCGGGTCCCCACCCGCACCCGCTCACCCATCGCCGTCCGTCCCGTCCAGCCCCAGGAGGTCCCTGGCCGCGCGGAGATAGGCCTCCCCGCCGGCAGCCGCGTGCTCTTTCATCCGCACCATGGGATGGTGCAGCATCCTGTTGACCAACCGCTGGCCGAACCGCCGCAGCCGCTCCCTGTCGGCGCCCCCCACCCGGTCCAGTTCCTCCTGGAGGATGACGTCGGCCCGCCGGCGCAGGGCCCGGATGGCCGGCACCGCCGCCCGTGCGGACAGCCAGCGCATGAACCTGTCGGTCTCCCGGTCCACCAGGGCCCAGGCGGCGGTCAGCGCGTCCGGACCGGGTGGCGGGGGCACGTGCGGGCGCAGGTCGTCCAGGTCGAACAGGCGCACCCCCGCCACCTCCCGCACGTCCGGAGCGACGTCCCGGGGGACCGCGATGTCCACCAGCACCAGGGGCCGCCCGTCCCGGACGGCCATGGCGCGCCGCACCCGATCCCGGTCCAGCACGGGGCTACTGGACCCGGTGCACAGGACGACCACGTCGGCGCGCTCCAGCAGGCGATCCAGATCGCCCAGGACGGCCGCATGCCCCCCGCTCGTCCGGGCGGCCTGCTCCGCCGACGCCCGGGTACGGCTGACGACGACCACCTGCGCCCGGGCCCCGGCGCAGGCGCGCGCCGCCAGGATTCCCATCTCCCCGGCGCCCACCACAAGGGCCGTCCGACCCTCCAGACCCCCCAGAACCCCCCGGGCCAGGCGGACCGCTACCCGGGGAACCGACGGCTGGCTGGAGCCCACCGGCGTCTGGCGGCGCACCCGCCGGCCGCAGACCAACGCGTGCTGGCCCAGGCGGGACAGGACCGGTCCCAGCCTCCCGGCCCGGGCGGCCAGCGCCAGAGCGTCTTTGACCTGCCCGAGGATCTGCGGCTCGCCCACCACCAGCGAGTCCAGCCCCGCCGCCACCGCCATCAGGTGGCGCACGGCCGACCGCCCCTGCAGGACCACCAGGGGCGTCCGCGGTGCATCCCCGGCCGCGTCGTAAAGGGCCTGCCGCAGCGCGGGGACGTCCGCCGTGCCGTACAGCTCGCAGCGGTTGCAGGTCACCAGCATCAGCGCTTCGGCAGGGACGGACCGCAGGATCCGCTCGACGGCCGGGGGCGGGAACGCGAACCGCTCGCGCACAGAGAGCGGCGCGGTGCTGTGGGTGAGCCCGACGACGTTGACCACGACAGGCACGCCCTCTGGCCGGGAGAGTACGCCGGCTATCCTGGGAAATCCTCCGTGATATGAGGTAAACCTGAGGAGAAAATCTAGCCCCGAGATCGGCCTCATCCGTCTGGTCGCCCGTCCCCTGGCGCCGGTGGTGGAGGGGTGGCTGCGCCTGCCGGCAGCGGCCGGGCTGACGCTGGTGTTCGCCGCGCTGCGCAAAGAGGCGGCCGTCCGGGACTGGCTCACCCCGGCCCAGGTGCTCACCTACGCGCTGGTCAACACCCTGACCCTGCCCTGCCTGGCCACCGTGGGCCTGCTGGCCCGCACCATCGGCCGGGCGCGGGCGGGGGCGGTGGTGCTCTTGACCCTGCTGGTGGCCCTGCTGCTGGGAAGAGCCGCGGCGCGGGTCCCGGCCGGCCTGTGAGGGCTACAGCAGCTTGACGCCGTTGATCTGCAGCTTGAACTCGCAGTGGAGGAACTGGGCCGCCCGCCGGCACATGACCATCCGGGTGAGGAAGATCTCGAAGTACTCCATCACCTGGGACAGCTGGGTGTCGATGGTCAGCTCCAGGGTGATGGTGCGGCTCTTGTCGTCCACCCGCAAGAACGAGTGCTGGACCGCGTAGTTGACCCGGTCGTGGATGTCGAAGGTGGTGGGGTCGGGGTTGCGCACCCGCGACCGGTGCACGTCCGACTTGTCGGCCAGGATGACGGCAGCCCCCACCGGGCTCACGGGCTCGCCGTGCTTCTCCTCGTGGTTGCCGATGGCCCCCATGACGATGGCCCGCTCCACCGGGTCCATGCCCAGGCGCTCCAGGATCCGGTTGGCCAGCACCGCGCCGGTGTGCTCGTGGTTGACCCGGCTGACCAGGTTGCCGATGTCGTGCAGGTAAGCGGCGATGGAGGCCAGCTGGGCGTCCCGCTCCGGATAGCCCAGCCGCTTGAGGGTGTTGTAGGCGATGCTGGCGGTCAGGTTGGCGTGCCGGGCGCCGTGCTCGGTGTAGCCGATGGCGCCGGTGTACTCGTTGGCCTTGTCGATGTAGGCCTCCACCTCGGGGTCGCGCTTGACGTCCTCGAGGGTCACCACCTTCGCTCCGGCCACGCCGGTCTGAACGTCGGTCATCGATGTCCTCCCTCAGGGCCTCCGGCCGTGCGGCCGCCCCACGCCCGGCTCCCTGGTCGGGACGCCGATCCCAGGATGTCCGCCCGGGCCCGGCCGCGAACGGAACGCAGCACCCGGCGGGGCTAGCGGGACGGCGGGACGGGGGCGGACTGGGCCTGCTCGTCGCGTCGCTTGCCGCGCACGTAGCTGACCGCCCCCCGATCGGCCTTCACCCGCAGGTTGGGCGCCAGCTCCAGGGTCAGGGTGTTGTCGTCGTCGATGTCCCAGATGGTGGCGTGCAGCCCCCCCACGGTCACCACCCGGTCGCCCTTCTTGAGGGCCTTGAGCATCTCCCGCCGCCGGCGCTGCTGGACCATCTGCGGCCTGATCATGAACAGGTAGAAGATCACCAGAATCGCCAGCAGGTAGAACGTCAGCCAGCGGCTGCCGGCCTGCTGGGAGGCCTGCAACACCACGTAGGCGCCCGCCACCCCGCACCCCCTGATCGCTGTCCCTCGATGCCTCCCCTATCCTACCAGAGGGCGGCCGGGAGGGCACCCCACAACCGACACCCCGACCCCGGAGCCGCGGGCGGATGGTGCAGGCGGAGTGAGGGGACGGCGGGAGTCCGGGGGCGCAAGGGATCCCCGGCGGCGGGAGGGAATTGGTCGGTAGCAGCAGGAGCGGGAGAGCGAGATGGACGAGCAGAAACCCAAAAGCCGCGAGGAGATTCTGGCCGCCATCAAGGCCAAGGCGGACGCCATCCGCGCCCAGCGGGCCGCCGCCCCCCCGCAGCCGGCTGCGGCCCCGGCGGCCCCTCTGGAGACCCCGGTGTCGGCGGTGAACGTCGCCGGCCGCCCGGCGGGCCCGCCCCAGAACCGCCGCATCCGCGCCGTCGCCACCGTCACCCAGGGGGTGGAGCTGACGGCGGAGCGGACCGAAGAGGAGAACATCAAAAAGCTGCTGGGCGGCCTGGGCGTCTACGCCAACCCCCTGCGGGGCGGGGTGTGGCAGCTGGACTACCGGTACTACGCCGAGGCCAAGCGGCGCCTCCGGCAGGCTGGCTACGAGATCGAGGAAGACCAGTACGGCCGCGTGCCGCTGGGCGCCTGGACCCCGCACCGGGGAGGGTGGTCGAAGGTCGAGGACTGACGCGCGGGCCCGGCCGCGCGTCCGGGGGTCATCGACTCTCCACCTCGACGCCGGTGTAATAATACGTGAGGATCTCCCGGTAGCTGCGTCCGGCGGCGGCCAGGCCGCGGGCGCCCCACTGGCTGAGGCCCACCCCGTGCCCGCTGCCCCGCCCGGCAAACTCAAAGACCCCGTCCCCCCCGCGGACGGTGAACAACGTGCTGCGCAGCACGCCGACCCCGACCGCGGCCCGCAGGTCGGTCCCGCGCACCACCAGCGTCCCGTGGGCGCCGCGGATGCGCACGGTCCCGGCCCGGCCGGACGGGGTGACCTCCGCCACCTGGACCTCGGCGATCCCGGCCACTCCGTAGCCGGCCCGCCGCAGCAGCTCCTCCAGGGACGCGGCGTCCAGACGGACGACCCAGTGGTGGGCGGGTGACCCCGCACTGTACGGGTCCGGGACGCCCCGCAGGTAGGGATACCGCCCGCCCCACACGTACTCGCTGCTCTCGGTGTGACCGCCGGAGTCGGAGTGGAAGGCGGCGAAGATGGGCCGGCCCCCGTAGACGACGACCTGCCCCCGGGTGGCCTCCACCGCGGCCGAGGTCCGGGGATCTTCCACCCCGGCGCCCCCGTAGACCTGGGTGTCGGTGGTGGCCCGCACGTCATAGCCCTCGGCGGCGAAGCGGTTCAGGCTGTGCACCGCCAGGGTGCGGGCGGCCACCGCCTGGGCCTTCAGCGCCTCCTCCGGCCAGCGGGGATCCACCTCCATGGGCAGCACGCCGTAGAGGTACTCCTCCAGGGGGACCTCGTTGATCACCACCAGCCGCCCGCCCCCGCGCCGCAGTTCCAGGATCCCCCGGTACGGGCGGATCCCCACGTACAGCAGGGCGCCCTCGTCCGGGGTCAGGCGGACCGGGTCCTCCCACCGCCCCACCCCGACGACCTCCACGCCCGCCGGCGTCGCCACCGCCTCGTAGGCGCCCGGGTCCAGCCGCAGGGCCAGCGGTCCGGCGGTCAGCGTCACCGGGCGGTCGCTGAGGACCACCACCCGGTCCTGGTCCCGCAGCAGACCCACGCGGATCGTCGCCGGGGACTGCGCCCGCGCCGGAAGGTCTGCAGACAGCGCCGCCAGGAGCAGGGCGGCGAGCCCCGCGACCCGGGCGCCCGTCATCGGCGGACGAGCAGGCTGAGGACCACGGTGAGCAGCAGGCTCAGCACGAGGCTGGTGGCCAGAGGAATGTAGATCACCAGCGAGTCGCGGCGGATCAGGATGTCCCCCGGCAGGCGCGGGAGGCGGCCGACCACGGTCATCAGCGCCCCCACCACCACCAGGACCACCCCGAACAGGATCAACGTCCGGCCCAGCGACGACATCTCCACCGGCGCTCACCCGCCCCAGACTACAGGAGCTGTCCCTGGCCCCGGCCGGGGTCCGCCGGCAGCCCCAGGTGCTCCAGGGCTGCGGGCGTGATGCGGCGGCCCGCCGGGGTCCGGGTCAAAAATCCGATTTTCAGCAGGTAGGGCTCCACGACCTCTTCCAGGGTCTGCGCTTCCTCGTTGAGGGTGGCCGCCAGCGCCTCGATGCCCACCGGCCCGCCCCCGTAGACCACCGCGATGGTCCGCAGCAGCTCCCGGTCCAACCCGTCCAGCCCCCGCTCGTCCACCCCTTCGAAGTCCAGCGCCTCGGCCGCCACCGCGGCGGTGATGCGGCCGTCGGCCCGCACCTGAGCGTAGTCCCGCACCCGGCGCAGCAGCCGGTTGGCGATCCGGGGGGTCCCCCGGGACCGCCGGGCGATGGCCGCGGCGCCGTCGTCGGTGATGGCGACCCCCAGGATGGCCGCCGACCGCCGGACCACCTGCACCAGCTCGTCGGTGGTGAAGAAGTCCAGGTGGTGGAAGATCCCGAACCGCTCCCGCAGGGGGGAGGACAGCAGCCCCGCCCGGGTGGTGGCTCCCACCAGGGTGAACGGGGGCAGCTGGTAGCGCAGGGTGCGGGCGTGGGCGCCCTTTTCGATGACGAAGTTGACGCAGAAGTCCTCCATGGCCGGGTACAGGAACTCCTCCACCGCCCGGGACAGCCGGTGGATCTCGTCGATGAACAGCACGTCCCGGGGCTGCAGGTTGGTGAGGATGCCCATCAGGTCTCCGCCGCGTTCTAAGGCCGGCCCGGAGGTGGTCACGATGTTAGCGCCCATCTCCCGGGCGATGACGTTGGCCAGGGTGGTCTTGCCCAGCCCCGGAGGCCCGTGCAGCAGCACGTGGTCGAGGGCCTCGCCGCGCTCGCGGGCGGCCTGGATGCTGATGCGCAGGCCTTCCACCACCCGGGGTTGCCCGATGCACTCGTCCAGGCTCTGGGGGCGCAGGCTGCGCAGGAACTGCTCCTCCGCCGCGGGATCGGGGGCGGGGCGTTTGGGCGACGGCATCCTGTCCTCCTGGCGTGCGCCGTCCTACGATCCCCGGCGGGCGTCCTCCGGGGACGGGGCGGCGGGCTCGACGGTGACCCGGTAGACTTCCTGGAACAGCTCCTCCGCCGAGGAGATCCCCGGGCGGCGGCGCAGGGCCTCCTCCACCATCCGCCGGGCCTCCGCCATTCGGTGCCCCAGCTGGCGGGTGAGCACGTCCAGGACCTCGGCCCGGAAGTCCTCATCGGCCGGCCGCGCGGGCGCGGGCGCGCCCTGCAGGAGCGCGTACTTGCCCATCTTGCCGTGCAGGGCGGCCACGATCTTCTCGGCGGTCCGCGCGCCGATGCCCGGCAGCCGCCGCAGGAACTGCACGTCCTTGCGCTCGATGGCGTCGGCGATGACGTGGATGGGGTGGACAATGGCCTTCATGGCCTTGGTGGGCCCCAGCCCGTCCACGGTGATGAAGCGCTCGAAGAACTCCTGCTCCACCTCGTGGAGAAAGCCGATGAGCAGCGGGCGGGGCTGGTTCTGGGTGGCGTGGTAGGAGATATACAGCTCCACCACCGGCGCCTCCCCGTCCCGGACCGGCGGCAGGGCCCGGGCCACCACCGCCGGCAGGTGCACCTCGTAGCCCACCCCGCCCGCCTCCACCACCACCACGTCGCCGGCGCGCCGGCGCAGGGCGCCCCGCAGGAAGGCGATCACCGGACCACCCCGACGGCCCGGGGCCGCAGCGGGACGCCCCGGCGGGACAGGGCCGTCAGCGAGATCGCCACGGCGTCCGCCACGTGGGAGTCGGCCGGCGCCGCTCTGCGCAGCAGCCGCCCCACCGCCGCCTGGACCTGCGCCTTGCTGGCCCCCCCGAACCCCGCCACCGCCTGCTTGACCGCGGCCGGGGGCAGGGCGGTGACCTCCACGTCCGCCTCCGCCGCGGCCAGACACACCACCCCCCGGACGTGGCCCATCAGGATGGCGGTGCGGGGGGAGGAGCGGGCGGTGTACAGGTCCTCCACCGCCACCTGGCCGGGACGGTGCCGCTGCAGAACCTCCCGCAGGCCCCGGTAGATGGTCTGCAGGCGCCGGGAAAGCGGCGCCCCCTCGTCGGTCCGGATCAGGCCGCTGTCCACCAGCTCCACGCCGTCGGCGCGGCCCCGCAGCAGCGCGTAGCCGGTCCGCCGCAGCCCCGGATCGACTCCCAGCACCAGCATGGTCGAACCTGTGTTCGCATTATACCACGGCCGAAAAGTCATGCCAGCAGGGAAGTTCGCGCCCCCTCCCCCCGCCCCCTGGGCGCGCCGGTCGCGGCGTCCGAGGGGGATGTGCGGGGCGCACACGCGGAGCTCAGCTGACCTGCTGAAGGATCTCGTCGGGGATGTCGAAGTTGGCGTAGGCGCGCTGGACGTCGTCGTGGTCTTCCAGCGCTTCGATCAGGCGCAGGACCCGGCGGGCGTCCTCCCCCTCCACCCGCACCGTGGACTTGGGGACGAGGGTGATGTCGGCCGACTGCAGGGGGATCCCCGCCCCTTCCAGCGCCTGCTTGACCGCGTAGAACTTCTCCGGGGCGGTGACGATCTCGTAGACGTCCCCGGAGGTCCGCACGTCGTCCGCGCCCGCCTCCAGGGCCGCCAGCAGCAGGTCGTCCTCGCTGGCCCGGGACCGCTCGACGGTGAGGAGCCCGCGGCGGTCGAACATCCACGCCACCGACCCCGCCTCGCTGAGGGAGCCCCCGTGCTTGGTGAACAGGCTGCGGATCTCGCTGGCGGCGCGGTTGCGGTTGTCGGTCAGGACCTCCACCAGCACCGCCACGCCCCCCGGGGCGTAGCCCTCGTAGATCACCGTCTCGTAGGTGGCGCCCTCCAGGGCTCCGGTGCCCCGCTGGATCGCCCGCTGGATGTTGTCGTTGGGCATGCCGGCGTCCCGGGCGCGCTCGATGGCCGTGCGCAGCCGCGGGTTGGCGTCGGGGTTCCCGCCGCCCTCCCGGGCCGCCACGGTGATCTCCCGGGCCAGCTTGCTGAACAGCTTGCCCCGCACCAGGTCGGCCTTCTGCTTGCGGATGCGGATGTTGTGCCACTTGGAGTGACCGGACATGGCCTGCGCCCCCGTCCCATTGTACTACCGGCCGCCGCCGGCCGACAGCACCTACCTCTCCGTCACGATCAGGGTGGTCGCGGCCCGGCCCCCGTCGGGGGTGGTGGCGGTGACGGTGATCACGTACTGGACGCCGCTGAGTCGCAGCGGGGGCCGGAACAGGTACGCGAACCGTCCGTCGTTGGTGACCGGGATGCGGGTCTCGGCGGTGGTCTGCCGGACGCCCCCGCCCCGCACCGCCACCTGCAGGTTCACCGTGGCGTCGGGGTGGGTCAGCCCCTCGATCACAAACGGCGAGGACACCACCTGGCCCTGGACGGGGCTGGTGATGGTCAGCGGAACCGCCGCCACCACCGGGCCGTTCTCCCCGGCCGGAGGCGGGCTGACGTCGTACTCGGTGGGCTCGGTGCCGCGCACGAACACCTCCCGGCGGGGGTCCGGGCACTGGCTGGTGGCCAGCCGGCCGGAGGTGCCGCAGACCGTCGCCACCACCACCCCCTCCGGCGGGGTCCAGTCCTCGGGCGGCAGGTCCGCCAGGGCCGCCCGCATGAACGCCGCCCAGATGCGGGCCGGCACCGTCCCCCCCACCACCCGCCGCATGGGGGTGTTGTCGTCGTTGCCCACCCACACCGCGGCCACCAGGCGCGGGGTGTAGCCGATGAACCAGGCGTTGCGGTAGTCGTCGGTGGTCCCGGTCTTGCCGGCCGCGGGCCGGCCGATGTTGGCGGCGGTGCCGGTGCCGCGCAGGATGACCCCCTTGAGCAGGTCAGTGAGCACGTAGGCCACGTCCGCGCTGAGAGCCAGCTGGCGACGGGGCGTGCGCTCCTCCAGGACCCGCCCGTCCCTGTCCACCACCTTGACTACCCCAAACGGATCTGCGTGGATACCCAGGGTGGCCAGGGTGCCGTAGGCGCTGGCCATCTCCAGGGGCGTGACCTCGTTGGTGCCCAGGGCCAGGGACAGGACCGGCTCCAGGGGGCTGGTGATCCCCATGCGCCGGGCCGTGTCGATCACCGCCTGGGGGCCCACTTCGGCCAGCGTCTTGATGGCCGGGATGTTGATGGAGTTCTCCAGGGCGTACCGCAGCGTCACCGGCCCCCGGAAGGTCCCATCGTAGTTGCGGGGGGTCCAGATGCGGTCTTCCGGCCGCACGGTGCCCCGGATCTCGTAGGTGACCGGCTCGTCCACGATGATCCGCGTCGGCGGGATGCCCCGGGCCAGCGCCGTGGCGTAGATGAACGGCTTGAACGCCGAGCCGGGCTGGCGGCGCGCCTGCCAGGCGCGGTTGAACTGGCTGGAGACGAAGTCGTACCCGCCGATCATGGCCCGGATGGCGCCGGTGGCCGGGTCCAGGGCCACCAGGGCCCCCTGGGAGACGTGGAGGTTCTGGCGGCGGGCCTCGTCCAGCCCGGCCCGCACCGCCTTCTCGGCGGCGGCCTGCAGACGCGGGTCTAAGGTGGTGTAGACCCGCAGCCCGCCGCTGTAGACGGCGTCCTCCCCGTAGCGCGCCAGCAGGTCCGGCAGGATGTACGACACAAAGTACGGGGCCCGGATGCCCAGCAGGCCGGCGTTGCGGGTGGCGGCCAGGTGCAGGGGCTGCCCGGCGGCGGCCCGGGCCTGGTCGGCGGTGAGGTAGCCCAGCTCGGCCATCCGCCGCAGGACCAGCCGCTGGCGCTCCAGGGCCAGGGGGAGGTTCTGGAAGGGGTTGTACACCGACGGCGCCCGGATGATCCCGGCCAGCAGGGCGCTCTCCGCCAGGGTCAGCTGGCGGGCCGGCTTGCCGAAGTACACCTGGGAGGCCAGCTCCACCCCGTAGGCGCCGTTGCCGAAGTACACCTGGTTGAGGTAGCGCTCCAGGATCTCGTCTTTGGTGAGCCGGCGCTCGATCTCCAGCGCCAGCATCATCTCCGCCACCTTGCGGCTGAGGACGCGCTTCTGGCTGAGGAAGACGGCCCGGGCCAGCTGCTGGGTGATGGTGCTGCCGCCCTCGCGGATCTCCCCGGCCAGCAGGTTGCGCCAGACCGCCCGCAGGGTCCCGCGCAGGTCCACCCCGTGGTGGCGGTAGAACCGTTCATCCTCGATGGCGATGACGGCCTGGCGCAGGGAGAGGGGGATCTCGTCCAGCGGCACGAACTCCCGGTTCTCCCGGAACAGGCTGGCGATCACCTCCCCGGTGGCCGCGTACACCCGGGTGGCCTCGCTGGGCGGGGCGTACAGGGTGGAGACGTCGGGCAGGTTGCGGGAAAACGCCAGGGCCATGCCGGCCACCACGCCGGCGGCGACGACCGCCAGGATCCCCCCGGCCACGACCGCCGCGGCCAGCAGCCCCACCCACCCCTTGGGCCCCCAGGGCGGGCGCGGCCCCCGCTGCCGGAGGGTCGGAGAGAACGCAGGGTAACGGCGCGTGTGCCCGGACATGGACCCATCCGTCCGCCGGTCATCCTCGCCCCGACGGACCGCGTTCATTGTAGCACCGTCGGGGGAAGAGCCCGTCCGCGGGCCATACCGTCCCAGACCCCGTGGGCCGGTGCCTGGCACCGGGGGGTCGCCCGCCCTCATTCAAGCACAGCGGGCGGGCCGGCGCATTGGCCCATCTGAGTCATCGGCGGGCACGCCGGCGTGGACGGGGTGGGGAGGACTCCCTATAATACAAGACGCGCGGGATCTCCCCGCGGTGGGTGGGGACGTAGCTCAGCTGGGAGAGCGCCGCACTCGCATTGCGGAGGTCGGGGGTTCGAATCCCCTCGTCTCCACCACGGTTTGCGCTTCAAGACAGCCGATGCCTGACAGCTGGTCTTCCCGGGTATCTCCTGTAAGGGCGACGAACCATGAGCGGACACCCGTGGCGAGCAGCCGTTCTCTCGGTGCTCTGCCCCGGCCTCGGCCAGGTGTACAACCGCCAGATCACAAAGGCCGTGCTGTGCTTTGTCGGCTACATCGTTCCCCTGACGGTTTCGTCCCGAATCGGGCCCATGCTGTGGGAGGCGGTCCGGCAGGGTCGGGAGCTGGCCGCCGGATCCCCGCCGTTCTGGGCGTTATTCTGGACCCGCGGCGCGGCTATCGCCATCGGCCTCGCGGTGCTGGTCTACTCCGCCGTAGACTCCTACCGCACCGCACGCCGGATGTGACCTGACGGCCCCTCAGGAGGCGGTCCGCTGCAGCCTCATCCGATCCGGTCTTCCGCCTCCGCCGTCTCCGAACACCACATCTCGGGTGGTTCCGACGCCGTCCATTACTCGTACCGCAGCGCCTCCACCGGGTCCAGCCGCGACGCCCGCCAGGCCGGGTAGACCCCGAAGGCGATCCCCACCGCCACCGAGAACCCGAACGCCAGCGCCACCACCGGCAGCGCCGACGCCACCGTGGGCAGGCTGCCGAACAGCCGCGCGGCGATCGTCCACGACAGGGCCAGCCCCGCCAGCATGCCCAGGAAGCCTCCCACCAGGCTGACCACCACCGCCTCCACCAGAAACTGCAGCAGGATGTGCCGCCGGCGGGCCCCCACCGCCATGCGGATGCCGATCTCCCGGGTGCGTTCGGTCACCGACACCAGCATGATGTTCATGATGCCGATGCCGCCCACCACCAGGGAGATCCCGGCGATGCTGGACAGGGCCACGGTGAGGATGCGGAAGATGGCGTCCAGGGAGCCGAGCAGCTGGCTCTGGGTCAGCACCGTGAAATCTTCCTCGCCCCGGTGCTGCCGCAACAGCACCCGCTGCACCGCCCGCCGGGTCTCCCCCACCCTCTGCGGGTCGGGGGCCTTCACGAAGAAGAAGGTGGCGTAGTTGAGGTTGAAGATCTGCTGGGCGGTGGTGAAGGGGATGTAGGCGCGGTCGTCCAGGTCCAGCCCCAGGATCGAGCCCTCCGGCCGCAGCACCCCCACCACCTCGAACGCCCTCCCGCTGAGGACAAACCGCCGGCCCACCGCGGCCTGGGGATTGCGGTACAGCCGGCGGGCCAGGGTGTCGCCCAGCACCGCCACCCGCTTGCGCCGGACCAGGTCGGCGTCCTCCAGGAACCGCCCGGCCGCCAGCGTCAGCCGGCGGGCCATGTACAGGTCGGGGGTGGTGCCGACCACGGTGGTGGTCCAGGCCCGGGACGCGGCCGCCACCTCGATCTGGGTCTGCAGGACCGGCGCCACCGCCGCGATGGGCCCCCGGTGAGCGGCCAGGGCCAGCGCGTCGTCGTAGGTCAGGGTCAACCGGCCCTCCTCCGCCGGGGCGGAGCCGAACTGGCCCTCCTTGGCCTTGCCGGGCAGCACCCACAGCAGGTCCGGACCCAGGCTGGCGAACTCGCCGACCACGCTGCTGCGGGCCGCCTGCCCGACCGACACCAAGGCGATGACCGCCGCCACGCCGATGATGACGCCCAGCGCCGTCAGGACCGACCGCAGGGGGGTGGCGCGCAGAGCCGCCACCGCCACCTCCAGCGCGTCCAGCACCTCCACCGCCGCAGGTGCGCGCCGCACCGCCCGCCTCCTACGCTCCGCCCCCGGGCGGCGCGGCCAACGCCTGGGCGGCCCGGCGCGGGTGGGGCACGGGACGGTCTGCGACGATCCGCCCGTCGCGCAGGGTGACGATCCGCCGGGCGTGCTCGGCCACCTCCGGGTCGTGGGTGACCAGAGCCACGGTGATGCCCCGGGCGTTGAGGTCCTGAAACAGGGCGAGGATTTCCATCCCCGAGCGGCTGTCCAGGTTGCCGGTGGGCTCGTCGGCGAGGATGATGGCCGGCTCGGTCACCAGCGCCCGGGCGATGGCCACCCGCTGCTGCTCGCCGCCGGACAGCTCCGCGGGCGTGTGGTGCAACCGCTGGCCCAGCCCCACCTGCTCCAGGGCCCGCTCGGCCCGGGCCCGCCGCTCGGCGGCGCTCACCCCCGCGTAGATGAGGGGAACCTCCACGTTCCGCAGGGCGCTGAAGCGCGGCAGCAGGTTGTACATCTGGAACACGAAGCCGATGCGGCGGTTGCGGATGTGGGCCAGCTCGTCGTCGTCGAGGCCGCTCACGTCGCGGCCGTCCAGCAGGTAGCGGCCGCCGGTGGGACGGTCCAGGCAGCCCATCAGGTTCATCAGGGTGGACTTGCCCGACCCCGAGGGGCCCATGATGGCCACGAACTCGCCCGGGCCGATCTCCAGGCTCACCCCCCGCAAAGCCGGCACCTCGACCCGACCCAGGCGGTAGACCTTGGTGACGTCCTCCATGCGGACGACCGGCGTCATGGGAGGATCCGGGGGCGCACCCGCATCCCCTCCCGCAGGGACCGGGGATCGCCCAGGGCCACCACCTCCCCTTCGGACAGGCCGGCCTCGATGGACACCAGGATGTCGCTGCGCGGGCCGGTCCGCACCGTCCGCCGGAGGAGGCGGCCTCTTTCAACGACATACACCCAGGAGCCGTCGTTGTCGTCGGCAAAGACCGCCTCCACCGGGACCACCAGGGCCTGGGGCACGGTCTGCAGTAACAGGTCCACGTCCACCCCCGTCCCGGCCCGCATCGGGGAGGGGCCGTCAAGGGCGATGCGCACCCGGACCTGCCGGGAGCCGGGCCGCTGCTCCACCTGGGCGCCGACGGCGACGACGCGCCCGGTCAGCGCTAGGCCGGGGTAGGCGTCGGCGGTGATCCGGGCCCGCACCCCCACCGCGATGCGTCCGACGTCCGCCTCGTCCACCTCCGCCGTGATCCAGCCCGCCGGCGCCACCACCGTGACTACCGGCACCCCCGGCCCCACCGGGGCGCCGGGCCGCAGGTACACTCGCGCCACCACCCCGTCAAAGGGCGCGACCAGCACCGCCCGGCGTGCTCGGGCGGCCGCGGCGTCGGCGGCGGCATGGGCCTGGCGGGCCGTCAGGCGCGCGGCCAGGACGGCCGTCTCCGCGGACGCCAGCGACGCCCGGGCGGCGTCCAGAGCCGCCTGGGCCTGGCGCACCTGCTCGGCGGCGGCGGCCACGGCCTCCGGGCGGGCCCCGGCCCGCAGGGTCTGCAGCTGCGCCTGCGCCTGCCGGTACTGGGCCGCGGCGGCGTCGTACTGGGCCCGCGCCGCGTCCAGCTGGCTTACGGAGATCGCTCCCTGGGCGTACAGCTGCTCGGAGGATTCCAGAGTCCGCCGGGCCTGGTCCATGGCGGCCCGGGCGGCTTCCACCGCCGCCTCGGCCTGCTGCAGTTCGCTGGGGCGCGCGCCGGACCGCAGCTGGGCGAGGGAAGCCTGGGCAGCCCGATAGGCCGCCTCCGCCTGGCGGACCTGGGCCCGGGCGGCCTCCACCGCCGCCTCGGCCTGCAGGGCTTGGGCGTCCGCCGCCCGCGCGGCGGCCATGGCCTGGTCCGCCTGGGCGCGCAGCTCGGCGTCGTCTATGGCGGCCAGGACCTGTCCGCTCCGCACGGGCTGGCCTTCCTCCACCAGGACGCGGGCCAGCCGGCCCGGCATGTCAAACGACAGGTCCACGGTGGGCACCTCGTAGATCCCGGTGACCGGCAGGGTGACCTCCAGGGTCGCCCGCCGGACCACCGCGGCATCCACCGGCGTCGCCGCAGCCAGCGGCCCGGCGCGCCACGCCCACCCGGCGGCGACGGCCACCGCCAGCCCTGCTGCCAGTGCCCACCACAGACGGCGCATGCGGCCCCATCATACCACCACACCGCCGCCGCTCCCCGAGATCCGCGCTCGCGCGGAAAGGGGCCGCCCCCCGTAGACGCGGTCCGGGGCGCGCCAGCGGTATGATGGACGCGGGAGAGGTGATGGACGTGGGGAGCGGACCCGGCGGATCCGACCCGAACCTTCCCCAGGCGCCTCGCCACAGCCGGGACCGGCCGGCCCGGATGCGCCCCCGACACTGCTGACGCTGCTGCGGGACCTGCTGGCCGTGCGTCCCGAGGTCGTGGCGCCCGACGACGCGAAGCAGAAGCGGGCGGCCTGACGGACGCGCGTCCCGGGCGGGGCTAGCGGACGGAGGAGACGGCCACGTGGGGGCGGATCCAGGCGCCGGCGGCCGCCCACAGGTCGGGCGATTCGCTGCCCAGCCGCCACAGGGCCACGCCGGCCAGCCTCAGGTGCGCCGCCAGGGCCAGCTTGCGTTCCACGCTGCGGGCGTCCTCGAAGTACACGGTGCGGTCGAGGATCCGGTAGTAGGGGACCTGGGCCCGTCCGTCCCAGGCCACGGAAACCCCGGCCCGCGCGGCGCGTCCTAGGGCCTCGCGCATCGAGACCACCTCGCCCTCGCCCCGGGCGGGCCAGTCGTAGCCAAACAGCGCCACGCCCAGCAGCAGGCGCGAGAGGGGCACCTGGGAGGCCGCCGCCCGCACAGCACCCTCCACCCACGGCAGCGGCGCCACCGGACCGACGGGACCGGCGGTGCGCCCGTCGTGGTAGGCCCGCAGGATCACCGCGTCCGCCGTCCGGCCCAGGACCGCCAGGTCGTAGGCCCCCGCGGGCCGGCCGTCGTCCTCCACCGGGACCACCACCAGCACCTGGCGGTTGCGGCCGTGGGCTCCGGCCGCAAGCGCATCCACCAGGCCCACCAGCGCTGTGCGGTCTGCGGCGGGCAGCACGCCCAGGTCCAGGACCACCCCGTCGTAGTTGTACTCCCGGAGGGCGTCCGCCAGGGCTGCCGCCACCTGGCCGGCCAGGGAGGGCTGGACGAGGATCCGGTGAGTGACGTCGGCGGACGCCGCGGCGCGGACGTGCACCCGCGCTCCCCGGCTGCGGGCCAGGGCGACGACGCGCGGATCGTGGCGGCCGCGGACCCGTCCGTCGTCGGTCAGGGAGAAGGTGGCGGTGACGATCCCGCTGAGCCGGTGCCCCTGGGCGCGGACGGTGGACCAGGAGTTGGGATCCCAGTCCACGTAAAACCCCACCCCCGCCAGCGGGCGTACCGCCTGAGCCGGAGCGGCGCCGGCGGCCAGCAGGCAGGCTGCGGCGGCCAGAGCGCAGGCGGCGGTGGCAAACGGCGGTGTCACGTCGGACGGATCCCGTCAGTCGGTGCGATGTCGCCGGCCCGGTGGCCGTCGGTGGGATTCGACGGCCGGCCCGCTGTCTCCTCACCGGCGACCCGCGCTATCCGGGTTGTGCCCGCCGCCGGGGGCGGTCAGACGCCGCCCGGCCGCCAGGCCCGCGGTCGTCCCTCCAACCGCCCAGGAACCCCCCCGCCGTCGCGCCAACACTAGCAGGGAGAACCGGACGGGCGTGGGGGGGGTGCCGTGAAGATCGCGGTGGTCGGCGCGGGCGCCATCGGCGGGTACTACGGCGCGCTGCTGCAGGAGACCGGACAGGAGGTGACCTTTCTCGCCCGCGGCGCGCACCTGCGGGCCCTGCGGGAGAGTGGGCTGCGCGTGGAGGACCTGGATCGCCCGCCGCGGGCCCTGCCGGTGCGGGCGACGGACGCGGCCGAGGACGTCGGGCCGGTGGACCTGGTCCTGTTCACGGTCAAGTCCTACGACACCGCCGCGGCCGCAGCGCACCTGCCGCCCCTGCTGGGGCCCCGGACCGCCGTCCTGACCCTCCAGAACGGGGTGGAGAACGTGGAGATCCTGGCCGAGCGGGTCGGCCGGGACCGCGTGCTGGGGGGCGCGTGCTACATCTTCGCCTCGGTGCCGGCTCCCGGAGTGGTCCGCCGCACCGGCGGCCCCCGGCGGGTGGTCTTCGGAGAGCTGGACGGCGCGACGTCGCCCCGCGCCCGGGCCGTCCAGGAGGCGCTGGCGGCCACCGGGGTGCCGGTGGAGCTGTCGGACCGGATCCTGACCGACCTGTGGGAGAAGTACCTGTTCATCACCGCCCAGGGCGGAATGACGGCCCTCACCCGCCTGCCGGTGGGCGCGCTGCGCCGCACCGCCGCCACCTTCGAGATGTACCTGGACGTGGCCAGCGAGGTGGCCGCCGTGGGGCGCGCCCATGGCGTGCCCATCCCGGCGGGGGAACGCGAGCGGGTGCGCCGCCTGGCGGAATCCCTGGACCCCGCCAGCTACTCGTCCCTGTACACCGACCTGGTCAGGGGAGCGCGCATGGAGCTGGACGCGCTGGTGGGCTACGTGGTGAGGCTGGGGCGGCGCTACGGCGTGCCCACGCCCATGTGCCGGGCCATCTACGCGGCGTTGCTGGCCTACGACGAGGCGGCCCGGGCCGAGGGCCCGGGCGCTCCCCGCCCCTGATCCCGCCATGGAGTGGTGGCGCCGGCTGTTTGACTCGCCGCTGTACTTCGAGCTGTACGAGCCCCAGGACGTGGCCCGGGCGCGGGAGCAGGTCCCGCAGATCCTGTCCCTGCTGCGGCTGCAGCCCCCGGCCCGCATCCTGGACGTCCCCTGCGGGTACGGCCGCCACGCGGTGGAGCTGGCCGCCCGGGGATTTGCGGTCACCGGGGTGGACATCTCCGACGTCCAGCTGGCCCGCGCCCGCCAGCGGGCCGACCAGGCCGGGGTGGCGGTCACCTGGGTGCGCCAGGACGTGCGGACGCTGGCGCTGGCGGCGGAGTTCGACGCCGCCATCTGCATGTTCCTGTCCTTCGGCTACTTCGACACCGACGAGGAGAACTTCGCCATGCTGGCCGGCATCGCCCGCGCCCTGCGCCCCGGCGGGCGTTTTGTCCTGGACTACTGGAACCGGGAGTACGAGATCCGCACCTTCGACCAGTACCAGGTGGACCGCACCGGCGACGTCTTCGAGGTGGAGGAGTGGGAGTTCGATCACCTCCGGGGGCGGCTGAACTGGACCAACCACGTCTTCTTCCCCGACGGCCGCCGCCAGTCGTGGTTCCACTCGATCCGCGCCTACACGGTGGCCGAGGTGGTGGCCATGCTGGACCGCGCCGGATTCCAGCTGGACGGGGTGTACGGCGGTCTGGACGGCCAGCCCTACTCCCTGGACGCCGAGGCAGCCGTCTTCGTGGCCACCCGCCGCTGACCCGGACGCCTCAGGGGCCTGTGGCCAGGCGGGCGACGACCTCCTGCCAGCGGCGGCGGGACACCAGCACCTGCACCTGCGTCCCCTCGCCGATCTTCTCCCGGGAGTTGTAGGCCTCCACGGCGCACACGATCCGGCGCCCCTCGATGGCCTGCAGGCGGGCCCGGGCCGTGACCCGGTCGCCGGGGCCGGTGGGCGCCAGGTGGGTCACGCTGATCCGGTAGCCCACCGCGTCCTCCTCGGGCTCCAGGTAGGGGAGGATGAGGGTGCGGCAGGCCAGCTCCATGTGCCGGACCATCGACCAGGTGGCGTACAGGGGGTGCACCGGACCCAGGACCTCAAAGGTCGCCAGCATGTCGGCGGTGACGGTCACGGTCACGGTCGCTTCGGCGCCGGGGGACAGGCCGGGCTTCACGCTGTAGGGGCTTCCGCCCGTCCCCCGCCCGCTCCTCCGCGGGATTCGGGCGCCCGACAGCGAAGACAGACCGCGCACGCCCGGAGGCGGCCGCCGTGGCCGGACGACCGGCGGGAACGGTCACGTTCCTGTTCGCCGACATCGAGGGTTCCACCGAGATCCTCCAGCGGGTGGGAGATGCGCTCTACGGGCGCCTGCTGGCCCGCTACCGGGTGCTGATGCGCCGCTGCTGCCTGCGCCACCGGGGCTACCCCGTGGACGCCCTCGGCGACGGGTTCTTCGCGGCCTTCGCCGCGCCCCGGGACGCCGTGGCCGCCGCCCTGGCGATGCAGGCGGCGCTGGCCCGGGGTCGCTGGCCCGGACGGCTCCAGGTCCGCACGCGCGTCGGGCTGCACACGGGAGACGCCGTCCCCACCCGCCGGGGCTACGCCGGCGTGGAGGTCCACCGGGCCGCCCGCATCGGCGCCGCCGGCCACGGAGGCCAGATCCTGCTGTCGGAGACCACCGCCGCCCTGGTGGCCGACCGGCTCCCCGGAGGGGCGCGCCTGGGCGACCTGGGCGCCTACCGGCTGAGGGGGTTGCGCCGGGACGAGCGGCTGTACCAGGTCCTGCACCCCCACCTGCCCCCCGGCCTGCCCCCGCCCCGGGCCGCCGGCGCCGCGCTGCACAACCTCCCGCGGGCGCTGACCAGCTTTCTCGGGCGCGAGGAGGAGCGGGAGGAGGTCCGGCGGCTGCTGGCGCGCTTCCGCCTGGTCACCCTCACCGGTCCGGGCGGCGTGGGCAAGACGCGCCTGGCGCTCGAGGTCGCCCGGACGGCGCTGGCCCGCTTCCCCCACGGGGTGTGGCTGGTGGACCTGGCGCCGGTGGCCGACCCGGCTCTCGTCCCCGCCGCTGCGGCCGCCGTCCTGCGGGTGCGCGAGGAGCCCGGACGACCGCTCGCCGCCACCCTGGCGGACGCCCTGCGCGACCGCGCGCTGCTGCTGGTTCTGGACAACTGCGAGCACGTGGTGGAGGCGTCCGCCCACCTGTGCGACGCCCTGCTGCGGGCGGACGAGGGAGTGACGATCCTGGCGACCAGCCGCGAGCGGCTGGGAGTCGCCGGAGAGGCATCCTGGCCGGTCCCTCCTCTGCCGGTGCCGGAGCCCCCGGCGGACTCCGCCGATGCGCTGCGCGCGGTGGGGGTGCGCCTGTTCGTCGAGCGGGCCCAGGCCGCCCTGCCCGGGTTTGCGGTGACCGCACAGGACGTCCCCGATCTGGTCCGCATCGTCCGCGCCCTGGACGGCATCCCCCTGGCCATCGAACTCGCGGCGGCCCACGTGCCCGCCCTGCCGCTCCCAGAGCTGGCGGATAGGCTGGCCGAGCGGTTCCGGCTGGTCATGGCCGGCGGTCCTGCGTCCCCTCCGCGCCACCGGACCCTGCAGGCGGTCCTGCACTGGAGCTACGACTTGCTGGACGATGCCGAACGGCGCCTGCTGCGGCGGCTGGGAGTGTTCGCCGGCGGCTTCACCCTGGAGGCTGCCGAGGGCGTCTGCGCGTGGGGGGAGGTAAGCCGGGCCGACGTGGTCTCTCTG
The DNA here is from genome assembly GCA_037440005.1 of Armatimonadota bacterium. Taxonomy (GTDB): domain Bacteria; phylum Sysuimicrobiota; class Sysuimicrobiia; order Sysuimicrobiales; family Kaftiobacteriaceae; genus Calidihabitans. Next base: position 44,455 of record JBBIUY010000016.1, read on the forward strand.
CTGGCCCGGCTGGTGACCCGGTCGCTGGTCGGGCACAGCGGCGGGCGCTACCGCCTGCTGGATACCGTCCGGCAGTACGCCCGCGACCGGCTGCGGGAGGCGGGCGAGGAGGAGGCGACCGACGACGCCCACCTGCGCTTTTTCCGGGACCTGGCCGAGCGCGCCGAGGCGGGCCTGCGCGGCCCCCGGCAGCACCGGTGGCTGCGGGTTCTGGACGCCGCCGCGGCGGACCTGGCGGCCGCGCTGTCGGCTGGGGTGCGCCGCCCCCCTCCGGCCGAGGACGGCCTGCGGCTGGCGGGAGCCCTGTGGCTGTACTGGTACATCCGGGGGTACTGGAAGGAAGGACGCGCCCTGCTGCAGGAGGCGCTGGAAGCCGCCGGCCCGGCCGCACGCTGGCGGCGCGCCCGCCCTCTGCTGGCGCTGGCGCACCTGTCCGTCGTGCTGGGCCACGATCAGGGCGTGCAGCAGATGGCCCGGGACAGCCTGCGGATGTGCCGGCAGACCGGCGACGGCTTCGGCGAAGCATGCGCCCTGCTGGTCCTGGGGGTCCTGGCCCGCCGCTCCGGGCGCGCTGAGGAGGCCGTGGCGCTGCACGAGCAGAGCCTGGCCGTGTTCCAGCAGATGGGCGACCTGTGGGGGATGGTATGGGCGCTGCGGCTGCTGGGCATCGTCCGCTGGCTGCGGGGCGAGCGGGCCCGCGCCGCCCGCCTGTTCGAGGACAGTCTGGACCTCTCGCGCGCCCAGGGCGACACCATGAACCAGGCTGCCGCCCTGCACAGCCTGGGCCGCATCGCCGCCTACGGCGGCGACCTCGCCCGGGCCGAAGGGCTGCTGCGGGAAGGCCTGCTGCTGTTCCGGGACCTGGGCGACCGGGAGGGGATCGCCTCCTCGATCCTCGTGCTGGGCCAGGTGGCGTCCGCCCGCGGCCAGCACCTGCGCGCGGTCCGGCTGCTGGCCGCCGCTCAGGCGCTGCGCAGTGCCATCGGCGAGCCCTCTGCCCCGGACGACCAGGCGCAGGCTCTGACCGCCGCCCGCGCGGCGCTGGGGGACCGGGCCGCCGAAGACGCCTGGCGGGACGGTTGGGCCCTGGGGGCGGACGACGCCGTGGCCGCGGCCCTGGAGCCCTGACCCCTCAGAAGGTCTTGGTCAGGGCGATCTGCACCCCCGACCAGGTGTACGTACTCCCGGCGGCGCCGGCATCCACGGTCTTGGACGTGTACGTCAGGGCCATCCCCCAGTCGGTGGGAGGCAGAGGGCTGGGCCGGCCTACCCCGCCCAGCAGGGCCGGCGTGAAAGACGGCGCCTGAAGCGCCATCCCCATGGACGGCAGCTTGTAATGCACGCCGACGCTCCACTCGGTGGCCGCGCCCGACGAGGGGGCCAGGCCCGCGCTGGCGTTGGACGGAGACCACACCAGCCTCGCGTGGACGGTCCACCCCGACGCCACAGGCCGGCGGACGTCTATACCGACCCGGACCCCGCTGCTGCGCACCGACAGGCCCGGCGGCGCCCACTGCAGGGACTCGTAGCCCACCAGACCGGTCGCCTGGACGGCTCCGGCGCCCAGGTCGTAGGTGGCGTCCAGGCTCCAGAAGGTGTCGGTGCCGCCGGCGTGGGACCCGCTGAGCACGCGCACCTGCAGCCCCCAGGGGGAATCTCCGCGGACCATGCTGTACTGCAGGCCCCACAGGCCCACGGTCCACGCCGCTCCCGTGCTGGACGACGCCGACGCCGACCAGGAGCTCACCTCCACCGTGTGCCGCGCCGGCGCGGCCATCTGGGCGCCCGCCGGCGCGGCCGCCAGCAGCACGGCCAGCGCGCAACCGATCCACGCTCCCCGCATCATAACGCTCACCTCCGCAGCGGACAGTTGGACTGCACCGAAGACAGCCGGAAGGGCGACGGCCGGCGACGCGCCGGTGGGCCGCAGCGCGCGGCCCGGGGGCGACAGTGAGATGCCTGCGGGATTCCCCCTCCGGCGGCCGTCTCCTGCCGGCGGGCGCGTTGCAGGATCGGCCCGGCGGCCGGTATCCTGGACGGCGTGGCCGTCCCCCTGGACCTGGGGCTTGTGGGAGGGGTCGTGGCCGACGTGCGGGCTGGCCGGATCCGCCGTCTGGCGGTGGGCATCCGGGCGGGACGCATCGCGGCGCTGGAGTCCGACGACGAGATCCGCTCCCGCAGCGGTGCGGTGCTGGACCTGGCCGGGGCGGTGGTTGTCCCCGGCTACATCGAGCCCCACGGTCACCTGCTGGCCGCCAGCCCGACCGAGTTCGCCGCGGTGCTGCTGCGCCACGGCACGACCACCGCCGTCATCGACGCACTGCCGCTGATGATGCTGGCGCGGCCGGACCGGTTGGCGGAGGTGCTGGAGCACCTGGCGGGGCTGCCCATGAAGTTCCGCTGGCTGATCCGCCTGCACCCCCAGTCGTTCACCGACGGCGACGGCCGTTTTGCGCCCGAGCGGCTGCGGGCCCTGTGGCGGCGGCCGTGGGCGGCGGCGGTGGGCGAAGTTACCCGCTGGTTCGACGTGGTCTTGGGCGACCCGCACCTGCTGGAACTGATCCGCCAGGCGCGCCAGGACGACCGTCCGGTCGAAGGCCACGCCCCCGGCGCCTCCCGGGAGCGCCTGGCGGCGCTGCGGGCGGCGGGGGTGACGTCCTGCCATGAGGCGGTCACCGCCCGGGAGGTCCGGGACCGGCTGGAGGTGGGGCTGGTGGCCATGCTGCGGCACAGCAGCATCCGCCCCGACCTGCCGGCCCTGCTGGAGGCCGTCACGCCACAGGACATCGCCGCGGGAAAGGTGATGCTCACCGCCGACGGCCCCACCCCCGCCTTCATCGCCGACGGAGGCTACCTGGACGGCCTGGCCCGCATCGCGCTGGGCCGGGGCGTGGACCCCCTGGACGTGCTGCGCATGATCACCTGGAACCCCGCCCGCTACTACGGATGGGACGACCTGGGCGCGGTGGCCGTGGGGGCGCGGGCCGACCTCAACGTCCTGGCCGACCTGCGCGACCCCACGCCGGTGGCGGTGATCTCCGGAGGGGAGGTGGTCGTCCGGGACGGGGCGGTGACGGCCGCGCTGCCCGCGCCCGACTGGCGGGACGTCTTTGAGCCCCTGCCGGTGCCGCGCCTGCCGCCCGAGGCCCTGGCCTGCCCGCCCGGGCGCGTGGGGCTGCGTCTGGTCAGCGACGTGATCACCGAGCCCCTGCCCCCCGAGGCCGTTCCGCCCCGGGCCCTGCACCTGGCCCTGGTGGACCGCCGCGGCCGGTGGGTGACCCGGGCCCGCCTGGCGGGGTGCGCGGACCGCCTGGGCGGGCTGGCCACCACCCTGACCAGCGGCTTTGAGCCGGTCGCCGTGCTGGGCGCCGATCCCCGCGACATGGCGCAGGCCCTGGTCCGCCTGGGCGAGCTGGGCGGCGGGCTGGTGGTGGTGGACGGCGGGTCGGAGGTCTTCGCCCTCCCCCTGGACGCAGGCCCGTACTCGTTGCGCCCGTGGGCGGAGGTGGTGGAGGCCAACCGCCGTTTCAACGCCCTGATGCGCGCCCGCGGATATCCGTTCTCCGACCCGCTGTTCACGCTGCTGTTCTTGACCTTTGACTCGCTGCCGTGGATCCGGGTGACCGCCCGCGGCGTGTGGGATGTCCGCCGGCGGGAGATCGTGCAGCCTCCGGACCCCCTTTGACCCGCAGGAGAGGGCCGGGCCGGGAGGTAAGACATCTGGCACCCTCACCGACGAGGAGGAGAGAGATGCCCACGTACCTGATGCTGTTCACCTGGACCGAGCAGGGGGCGCGGACGGCCCGGGAGACCACGGCCCGGGCGGAGAAGTTCGCCTCCCAGGCGCAGACGTTTGGGGTGCGGGTGCGGGAGACCCTGTGGACCATGGGACCGTACGACGCCGCGGCCCTCCTGGACGCGCCCGACGACGCCGCCGCCAGCCGCCTGGCCCTGTGGATGGCCAGCCAGGGCAACGTCCGCACGCTCACCATGCGGTGCTACACGGCGGCGGAGATGGCGCGCATCCTGCAGGGGCTGGGCTAACACTCATCCGCACCGGGAGGAAAACCCGATGGCCGACGGCACCATCCCCGAGCCCATCCAGCAGTTGCGGGCGCATCTGGCCACCATCGCCGACCTGCGCGCGGCGGCGGCGGTTCTGCGCTGGGACCAGGAGACCTACATGCCGCCCGCCGGGGCGGCCGGCCGGGCCGAGCAGCTGGGCACCCTGATGCGATTGGCCCACGAGCTCTTGGTCTCCCCGCGGACGCGGGACCTGCTGGCCGCCGCCGAAGGGGTCCTGGACCGCCTGGACCCCGACTCGGACGAGGCCCGGATGGTCGTGATGACCCGCCGGGACTACGACCGCCTCAGCCGCCTGCCGGCGGAGTTCGTGGCCGCCCGGGCCCGGGCCGCGTCGCTGAGCATCCAGGTCTGGCGCGAGGCCCGGCGCCGCAACGACTTCCCCGCCTTCCGCCCGGCCCTGGCGCAGATGGTGGAGCTGGCCCGTCGGGAGGCCGACTACCTGGGCTACCCCGAGCACCCCTACGACGCCCTGCTGGACCACTACGAGCCCGGGATGACCTCCCGGCACGTGGAGGCGCTGTTCGCGCGATTGCGGGAGGCCACCGTGCCGCTGGTGCGGGCCATCGGCGGACGCCCCTCCCCCGACGACAGCTTCCTGCACGGGGAGTTTGACGTCCAGCAGCAGCGGGCGTTTGGCGTGGAGGTGGCCCAGGCGTTCGGCTACGACTTCTCCCGGGGCAGGCTGGACGAGTCCGCCCACCCCTTTGCCACCAGCTTTCACCCCGACGACGTCCGCATCACCACCCGCTACAGCCGCTATCTGCCCTCGGCCATCTTCGCCATCTTCCACGAGGCCGGCCACGCCCTGTACGAGCAAGGCATCCCGCCCCGGCTGGCCCGCACCTGCCTGGGGCGGGGAGCCAGCCTGGGGTTCCACGAGTCCCAGTCGCGGCTGTGGGAGAACCTGGTGGGACGCAGCCGGCCGTTCTGGGAGCACTACTACCCCCGGCTGCAGGAGCGCTTTCCGTCCCTGCGGGTCGTGGACCTGGACCGGTTCTACCGGGCCATCAACCGCGTGCAGCCGTCCCTGATCCGGGTCGAATCCGACGAGGTGACCTACAACCTGCACATCATGCTGCGCTTCGACCTGGAGCGCCGGCTGGTGGAGGGAACTCTGGCGGTGGACGAGCTGCCCGACGCGTGGCGGGAGCGGATGCAGGCCTCCCTGGGGGTGGCCCCGCAGACCGACGCCGAGGGCGTGCTGCAGGACATCCACTGGGCGTCGGGGTCGCTGGGGTACTTCCCCACCTACACCCTGGGCAACGTGATCTCCGTCCAGCTGTTCGAGGCGGCCCGCCGGGATCGCCCGGGCCTGCTCGAAGAGATCGGGCGGGGGCAGTTCGGCGGGCTGTTGGGCTGGCTGCGGGAGCGCGTGCACCGCCACGGCCGCAAGTACCTGCCGGCCGACCTGCTGCGCCGGGCGACCGGAACCGACCTCACCCCCGAGCCCTACCTGCGCTACCTGGCCGGCAAGTTCGGCGACCTGTACGGCCTGGGGGTCGAGCAGCCCGTCCGGCGGCCATGAAACCGCGCCTGTGCACCGACTGCGGCGCGCCCCTGCAGTGGCGCCGGCTGGCCGACGAGCGCCACCCGCAGCCGGTCTGCCCCCGCTGCGGCCGGGTGCACTGGCAGAACCCCAAGCCCACCGTCTCGGCCCTGCTGACCCGCCCGGGGCCCGGCGGCCGGACGGAGGTCCTGCTGGTCCGCCGGGCCGTTCCTCCCCGGCAGGGGATGTGGGACTGTCCGGGAGGGTTCGTCGACCCCGGCGAGTCTCCCGCCGACGCGCTGGCCCGCGAACTCCGCGAGGAGCTGGGCGTGCAGGCGGCCCTGGGCCCGGTGGTGGGCATCTTCCCCGACCGCTACGGGGAAGGCGAGGACGCCGAGCCGACGCTGAACATCTACTACCAGGCCACCGTCACCCGCGGCGAACCGGTCCCGGCCAGCGACGTCGCCGAGGCCCGGTGGTGGCCGCTGGAGGACCTTCCGCCCCTGGCGTTCGACAACAACCGCGCGGCGCTTCTGGCCCTGCGCGCGATGCTGGGCGCACCGCGCGGGCCGGCGTAGCCGGCGGCACGGCCGGGCATCTTTCCTGTGGGAGGCCGGGGGCGGCCTCCCGGTGAGCCCCGTGCGCACGGCGTTCTGGATCGCGGTGGTCGTCGCGATCGGGTGGGCGGTCGCCCGGGGGATGCAGGCGTTCCTGCAGGCGCACCCCCGCCCGACGCTGTAGCGTCCCGCCGCCCGCCCGGCCGCGTACAATAGAGGCCGGGAGGTCCGGCCGCGGTGGGAACCCGTGCCCGCCGCCGGCCTCGCGGGCGCGGGCCCGGTGAGGGCGGCCAGGCGGGTTTCACCCTGATCGAGCTGCTGGTCGTGGTGGCCATCATCGGCATCCTGGCCGCCGTGCTGATCCCCAACTTCCTGCGCGCCCGCGCCCAGTCCCAGGTGGTGGCCAGCAAGGGCAACCTGCGCAACCTGGCCACGGCGCTGGAGACCTACTACCTGGACCACGGCCGCTACCCGGCGCGATTGGACGAGCTGGCCAGCGGCCAGGTGTACCTGCGCGCGATCCCCGCCGACCCGTGCACGGGCCGCCCGTACACCTACACGCCGGTGGGCGACCCTCCGGCCGACTACCGGCTGTCCGCAGCCTGGCCGGCCGGCACTCCCTGCGGGCGGATCCAGCCGGGGATCAGCTACACCCCTGCGGGTGGCCTGCAGGACAGCCCCTGAGGACGCCCGCGCCCCTCACCGCGCCTGGCGGGGGACCCGCGGGACGGGCGGGTGCGGCTCGCTGCCGCGGTAGGGCATGGGGATGTACTCCACCGACGGCCTCCGCGGACCGGCCTGGGGGTACAGGGCCATCAGCCGGTAGACCTCGTCGGGCATGGCGGTGGACACGGGCAGCCCCAGCTCCCGGGCTTCGGCCACGGTGATGGGGTAGTCGTGGGTCCACGTTCCCGAGGTGAGGACGTCCGCCACCTTCGCCGCCTGCTCGCCGCCCATCTTGTCACTGAGGAGTTGCGTCACCGTGGCCCGCACCTGCCGCAGCGCCTTGTCGGCCACGTCGGCCAGGATGAAGGTCTGGTCGTCGATCTCGTTGGGGTCCTTGCGGGCCAGCACCTTCAGGATCGAGGCGGCCGGGAACTGGCCGATCTGGGGGTCCATCGGCCCCAGGACGGCGTGGGGGTCCATGACGATCTCGTCGGCGGCCAGGGCGATCAGGCTCCCGCCGGACATGGCGTAGTGGGGCACAAACACCGTCACCCGGCCCGGGTGGGCCCGCAGGGCCAGCGCGATCTGCTCGGCGGCCAGGACCAGACCCCCGGGGGTGTGCAGGATGAGGTCGATGGGCATCTGGGGCGGGGTGAGGCGGATGGCCCGCAGCACTTCCTCACTGTCGTGGATGTCGATGTAACGCACCAGCGGGAACCCCAGCAGGCTCATGGTCTCCTGCCGGTGAATCATGGCGATGACCCGCGACCCGCGGCGGCGCTCCAGCAGGGTCAGCAGCCGCATGCGGGCCGCCTCCAGCATCCGGCGCTGCACCACCGGTTGGAGGGCCGAGGCGATGAAGAACAGCCACAGCAGGTCCAGCGCAGACATCACTCACCTCCGGCTGGCAGTCGTGATCCGGAATCGGCGATCAGGGATCGGAGGTCAGGCCCTCTGTCCCTTTTCCCTTTTCCTTGTTCCCTTCTCCCTCTCCCCGCCCCAGCCGTGCGCCGCGGCCCGTGGCGCAGGCGCCCCACAGCCTGCAGGCAGCCCAGGCGGCGAGGCGGCAGGCGGCCACGCAGGCGGCCGTGAAGACCGCCGCGGCGCCCAGGAAGATCGCGGTGCCGCCGCCCAGGGGACGCCCCAGGAGGACCTGGCGCAGAAGCACGCCCGCGGGGACGGCCACCGCCCAGTGCCGGAGCAGGCTGGCCCAGCCGGGAGCGCGGTAGACGCCGCTGAGCGGCGCCAGCGCACACCAGGCCCCCAGCAGCGGCCCCGCGTCCCGCGCCACCGTGGACGTCGTCAGGAGACCGCCATGCGCACGCACGCCGGCGGCGACGAACACCATCAGTCCCACCGCATCCGCCGCCATCAGCACCCACCGCGGCGGGCCCACCCGGGCGGGGCCCGCCCGCGCGTCAGCGGGCGTTCCCATGGCTGATCCTCCTCCCGCCACCGTCGTCGGAGCGCGGCCGGCCCTGCTGCGCCCCGGGGGAACCTTCGCGTCCCTGCGCCACCGGAACTTCCGCCTGTGGTTTGCGGGCCAGCTGGTGTCCCTGTTCGGCACGTGGATGCAGGCCACGGCTCAGAGTTTTCTGGTGTTCGAGCTCACCCGGTCGCCCGCCTACCTGGGCTACGTGGGCTTTGCGTCGGGCATGCCCACCTGGGCCTTCATGCTCTACGGCGGGGTGGTGGCCGACCGGACGTCCCGGCGGACCTTGCTGGTGTACACCCAGACGTGCATGATGGTGCTGGCCTTTGCCCTGGCGGCGGTCACCTTTGCCGGCCGGGTCGCCCCCTGGCACGTGGTGGCGCTGGCGGCGGCGCTGGGCGTGGCCAACGCCTTTGATGCCCCGGCCCGCCAGGCGTTCGTGGTGGACCTGGTCCCCCGCGAGGACCTGACCAACGCCATCGCGCTGAACGCCACCATGTTCAACGCCGCCACCACCCTGGGGCCCGCCGCAGCCGGGCTGGCGTACGCCACCCTGGGGCCGGGGTGGTGCTTCACCATCAACGGGCTGACGTTCCTGGCGGTCATCGCGGCCCTGCTGGCGATGCGCCTGCCCGCGTCCTCCCCCCGGGGCGGATCCGGGCGGACCGGAGACGACCTGCGGGAGGGCGTGCGCTACGCAATGGCCCACCGGCCGGTGCGGGTCCTGATCCTGGTGGTGGGCCTGCTGAGCCTGCTGGGGATCTCGGTGGGGACGCTGCTGCCGGCGTGGGCGGTGAAGATCCTGCACGGCAACGCCGCCACCAACGGCCTGCTGCAGTCCGCCCGGGGCGCGGGCGCGGTGGCCAGCGCCCTGTTCATCGCCTCCGTCGGCCACCGGGTCCGACGGGGACGGCTGCTGACGGCGGGGCTGTGGGCAGTCCCCCTGGCGTTGCTGGCCTTCGCAGCCGCGCGCCGGATCTCCCTGGCGCTGGCCGCGATGACGGTGGTGGGCGCCGCCGTGATCCTGGTGATGAACCTGGCCAACGCCATGGTGCAGTCCGCCGTGCCCGACGCGCTGCGCGGACGGGTCATGAGCCTGTACAGCATGGTCTTTTTCGGCGCGATGCCCGTGGGGGCCCTGTGGGCGGGCGGGCTGGCCGAGCGGGTGGGCGAGCCCCTGGCGGTGACGATCACCAGCGGCCTGCTGCTGGCCCTGGCGGCCGGGGTGCGGCTGCGGGCCCCCTGGCTGCGGGAGATGGCCTGACGGAGACGTTCTCCCGGGGAGGCGGAGAACGATGGAGCAGACGCGGTCGCCCGCGGTCTACGCGGTCAGCTATGACCTGTTGAATCCCCAGAAGGACTACCGCCGTTTCTTCGACACCCTGCGCGCGTTCCACCCCGCGGTCAAGGCCACCGCCTCCACGTACCTGATCACCACCGACCGGCTGGCCGGGGAGGTCCTGGACGCGCTGCTGCGGTGGGTCGACCGGGACGACCGCCTGGTGGTGGTCGGGCCGCTGGCGGTATGGGCCTGCTACAACACCGGCGAGGAGGTCATCCGCTGGATGCGGGACCACATCGCGCCCTGACGGAGGCGGGCCCCCGGGCGTCTGTCCGGGTCTCCGCCCGGGAACCTTTCCGGGCGCGGGTGCGTCTGGACAGACGGAGGTGGTGTGGCTGTGAGCACGCGCGCGCACGTAGCCCTCGCCGTCGTCGCCGTGCTGGTCCTGGGGGCGGCCTCCTGGGCCCTGGCGCAGCCCTGGGGTCCGCCGGCGGACCGGCTCACCCTGGCGTGGCCCCGGCTGCGACAGGCTCTGAACCTGACCGACGAGCAGGCCCGCCGGCTGGACCAGGTCCTGCAGGCGCACCGCGCCCGGGTCGCCCGCCTGCGGCTGGACCTGGCCCGGGCCCGGCTGGACCTGCGGGAGGTGATGCAGGCCGACCGGCCGGACCCGGCGCGGGTGGAGGAGATCGCCTCACGGATCGGGACCCTGACCGGCGAACTGGTCCGGGCCCGGGTCGCCCTGGAGACCGAGCTGAGGGCGATCCTGACTCCCGAGCAGTACATCAAGCTGCGCGCCTTCCTGCGCCACCGAGCCCGCCCCCGGCGCTAAAAAGGGAAAAGGGGAAAGGGTAAAGGGAACAGGGACATACTCCTCTTCTCCTTTTTCCTTTTTCCCTTTTCCCTACTTCCTCTTCGCCCTCTCCAGATACGTCGCGGTCTCCACCTCGACCCGGATCACCTCGCCGGGGGCGATGAACGGCGGAACCATGATGGTCAGCCCGTTGTCCAGTCGCGCCTCCTTCCAGACGCTGCCCTCCACCCCCACGCCCCGGGTCGGCGGGGCGGTGTCGGCCACCCGGACCTCCACCACGTCGGGCAGGACCACGCCCACGGGCTGGCCGTCGGAGAACTCCACCGGCAGGGTCATCCCCTCCACCAGGAAGGACGCCGCCTTGCCCAGCCGGGCGCTCTCGATGGACACCTGCTCGTAGGTCTCCACGTCCATGAAGTGGCAGAGGTCGGCGTCGCGGTACAGAAACTGCATCGTCCGCCGGGCCAGGGCGACGTCCTCCAGCCGGTCGTCGGGCTTGAAGCGCCACTCCCGGATCGCTCCGGTGCGCATGTTCCGCAGCTTGGCGTGGGTGACCCCGCTCAGCTGGCCGCCGCCCATGTGGTAGGATGCCGAGATGACCTTGTACAGGTCGCCTTCCAGGCGGACGGCCATGCCCGGCCGCAGCTCCGATGCCAGGACCATCCGCGCTCACCTCCTGCCTGCCCCGGGCCCGCCTCCCCCGGATGCGGAACCGGCGTCGCTCCCACACCCAGTATACGGTGCCGGCAGGACGGTCCCCCACCCGGCGGCCAATGCCTTTTACGTGCGCCGGTTCCCTGGCCTCTTCTACGCGGAGTGGGCCCCATGACCGCTCCCCACCTGCTCACCGCGACCCAGCTGGCCGCCGCCCTGCGGTCGGGGGAGCTGTCGGCGGAGGACGCGGTGGAGGCGTGCCTGGACCGCATCGCGCGCCTGGACCCCCGGCTGCAGGCGTGGGTGACCGTGGACGCCGAGGGCGCGCGGGCGGCCGCCCGCGCGCTGGACCGGGAGGCGCGGGCGGGACGGCTGCGCGGTCCGCTGCACGGCGTACCGGTAGGCGTCAAGGACATCATCGACGCATCCGGCCTGCTCACCACATCGGGAGCCCCGCCCTTCGCCCACCGCCGGCCCGAGCGCGACGCCGCCTGCGTGGCCCGCCTGCGGGCGGCCGGGGCGGTGATCGTGGGCAAGACGGCCACCACGCCGTTCGCCTACGCGGACCCGGCTCCCACCCGCAACCCCTGGCATGCCGATCACAGCCCCGGAGGCTCGTCCAGCGGGTCGGCGGCGGCGGTGGCCGCGCGCATGGTGCCGCTCGCGTTGGGCACCCAGACCATCGGGTCCACCCTGCGGCCGGCCAGCTACTGCGGGATCGTCGGATTCAAGGGCACCTACGGGGCGGTCAGCCTGGAGGGCGTCACACCCCTGTCGTGGAGCCTGGACCACCTGGGCGTCTTCGCCCGGACGGTGGAGGACGCAGCGGCGGCGTTCGCCGTCCTGGCCCAGACGCCCCCGGTCTCTGCCGGGCGGGATCCGTCCCCGCCGCGACTGGGGATCCCGTGGGCGTTTGTGGAGGCCTCCAGCGCTCCGGAGGTGGTCCGTCACCTGCACGCGGTGGCGGAAGCGCTCTCCGGAGCCGGCGCCCGGGTCGCCGACGTGACGCTTCCGCCGTCGGCCCGGGAGATCGACTCCGCCGGCCGCCGGGTGCTGGCGGTGGAGGCCGCCACTTACCACCGCGCCTGGTTTGCCGAGCACGCCGCCTGCTATCCGCCCCGCATCCGGGACCTGGTGGAGACCGGGCTGCGCGTGTCGGGGGTGGAGTTCGTGGAGGCCGAGCGGGCGCGGCAGCGCTTCCGCCAGGAGATGCTGCCGGTGCTGTCACGGTACGACGCGCTGCTGCTCCCGGCGGCCTCGACGGCCGCCCCGCCTCTGTCCGAGGGCACCACAGGGGACCCGGTGCTGAACGCGCCGTGGTCGTTTGGAGGGTTTCCGGCCATCGCCGTCCCCAGCGGCCTGCTGGCGGGCGGCCTGCCGGTCGCCATCCAGCTGGTGGCCGGACCCCACGCCGAGGGCCCCCTGCTGGCCGTGGCGCGGTGGTGCGAGCGCGTCGTGGCGTTCGCCGCCGCGCCCGCCCTCTGATCCCCCGCACCCTGCGGGCCCCCTCAGGCGCGGGAAGGCAGGACGCCACCTGGACGGACGCCCCGCCCTAGGGTGAACTGTTTCAGTTTGGTGTTTACAGCAAGGGAGGGTCATATGACGTATCCTTC
>JBBIUY010000017.1:0-56391 GCA_037440005.1 Armatimonadota bacterium
GTCTAGACGTCTCGCATCAACGCCCGCGCATCCTCCCGGCTGACACCCTGGGGGTAGTCCCTGGGGTGCGCCCGGCTCACGTGGAGGTTGACGATCTCCACCATCTCCTCTTCCGTGTGGGTCGTAAACTCAGCTCCGCAGGGACAGGTCACCTTTTTCATGAGGACGCCTCCTCCCGGGGATGCCTGGGTGGGTCGCTGCCCCCTTCTCGCCGGGCGGAGGAACTCCTGCTGTCCCGGCGGGGCGCACCCGGGACGGGATCACCGCGCCATCGGAGGCGCCGGGGGCTCCTCCTCGGCTGTCCGGTAGAATGCTGTCTCGAATAGCTGCGGGGCCTCCACGAAGATGCCAAAGCCCGTCGCCGCGACCGCCCCGTCCGGCAGCGTCAGCCGGGCCAGGGCCCGCACGGCCCGACCGGTCACGTCTCCCACGTGCGCGTCCACCCGCGTCGGCAGGTGCAGCGGGACGGGTCGCAGGTAGTCGATCTCCACCCGCAGAGCCACGGCCCGGTGGCCGGCCCGCCACACGGCGGCTCCCATGGCCTCGTCCAGCACCGCGGCGATCATCCCGCCGTGGGCGTGCCCGGGCGGGCCCTGCTGGCCTTCCCGGAAGACGGCCTCGGCGGTCACCCGGCCGCCGGTGTCCTCAAAGAAGACCACGCTCATGCTGCCCGGGAAAGATCCGCACACCGGGCACGGACCGTGCTCTGCCAGACGCCGCATCCCTGCTCCCTCCCGGGGCCGTCAGGACGCCCCCTGCCCGCGTTCCCGGGGTGCCTGATTCGTCCCGGACCCCGAGGGCTCATGCCGGCGACCGGCCCCGGGGCACTCCGGCTACAGACGGCTGCCGCCGGCTCTCGCCGGCCCGGGGGCCCGACGCGGGATCGATCGGGACGCGCCGGGACCATCCGCGGTACAATCCCGGCAGGTCACCGGGCCGGAGGTCGCAGACCATGAGGTACCGCAGGTTGGGACGGGCGGGGTTGGAAGTCTCGGTGGTGGGGGTGGGCGGGAACAACTTCGGCCGCGCGTGCGACGCCGAGCAGACCGCGCGGGTGGTGCACGCGGCGCTGGACTGCGGGATCACGTTCTTCGACACCGCCGACTCCTACGGCCAGGGCCGCTCCGAGGACTACCTGGGCCGGGCGCTGGCCGGTCGGCGGGACAGAGCCGTCATCGCCACCAAGGTGGGGTGGGACCTGGGACCGGGCCCCAATGAGCGGGGAGCCTCCCGGGCGCGGATCCTGCGAGGTATCGACGCGAGCCTGCGCCGGCTGGGCACCGACTACGTGGACCTCTATCAGATCCACCGGTGGGATCCCCACACGCCTCTGGAGGAAACCCTGGAGACGCTCTCGGACCTGGTCCGCCAGGGCAAGGTGCGGTACATCGGGTGCTCCAACTTCGCGGCCTGGCAGCTGGTGTGGGCGCTGTGGCAGGCCGACCGGCGGGGTTGGACACCCGTCGTGACCGTGCAGCCGGAGTACAGCCTGCTCAACCGCGCCGTCGAGCGGGACCTGCTGCCGGCCTGTGAGGCGTTCGGCATCGGGGTGATTCCGTACTTCCCGCTGGCAGCGGGCATGCTGACGGGCAAATACCGGGAGGACGCACCGCCTCCTCCGGGCAGCCGCCTGCACATGCTGGAGCACCTGCGGGCGCGCTTTGCCACCCCCCGCACCTTCGCGATCGTTCGACGGCTGGAGGCCTGGGCGGCGCAGCGGGGCCGGACGGTGGCGGAACTGGCGATCGCCTGGCTGCTGGTGCGGCCGCAGGTGTGCACGGTCATCGCCGGGGCGACGACCCCCGAGCAGGTCCTGGCCAACGCCCGGGCCGCCGACTGGCAGCTCACCCCGCAGGAGGCGGAGGAAGTCTCCGCCCTCGCCCCGCCGGAATAGACGCGCACGGACGATCCGGCCCCCGCCTCCCCGACGACGCGACGGCCCGACCGCGGGACAGCCGGTCAGGGCGCCAGCCGCGTGCGCCGGAGCAGCAGGGCGTTGACGGCCACGATCACCGTGGACAGGCTCATCAGCAGCGCGCCGAGGGCGGGGGAGAGCAGGAGGCGCCAGGCGGAGAGCACGCCGGCCGCCAGAGGGATGGCCAGGGCGTTGTATCCGGTGGCCCACAGCAGGTTCTGGACCATCTTCCGGTACGTGGCCCGCGCCAGCCAGAGCACCCGCACCACGTCCAGAGGGTCGTTCTCCACCAGCACCACGTCCGCCGACTCGATGGCGACGTTGGTGCCGGCCCCGATGGCCACGCCCAGGTCGGCCTCCAGCAGCGCGGGCGCGTCGTTGATGCCGTCGCCCACGAAGGCCACGGGACCCCCGCGCCTCAGGTCGCGCACCACCCGGGCCTTCTCCTGAGGCAGGACCCGGGCGTGGTAGCGGTCGATCCCCAGCTCCCGGGCCACCGTCTGCGCCACCGCCTCGGCGTCGCCGGTCACCATGACCACCTGCACGCCCATCCTCGCCAGGCGGCGCACCGCCTCGCGTGCGGAGTCCCGGACCCGGTCGGCCAGGGCCACCACGGCCAGCACCCGCGCCCCGTCCATCAGCGCGATGGCGGACTCTCCCCGCCCGTCGGCCTCGCTCAGGCCCCGGCGGACCCCCTCCCCCATCTGCAGGCCCAGTTCCCCCGCCCACTCCGGCCGGCCGGCCCGGTAGACCGCGCCGTTCAGGCGTCCTTCGACCCCCTTGCCGGGCACGACCCGGAATTCGGTGACCGCCGGCGGGTCGACCCCCCGGCGCCGGGCTTCCTCCCGCACCGCCCGCGCCAGCGGGTGCTCGCTGGACACCTCCAGGCCGGCGGCCAGCCGCAGGGCGTCCACCTCGCTGACGCCGTCGGCGTAGATGGCGCGGACAACGAAGCGTCCTTCGGTGAGCGTCCCGGTCTTGTCGAACGCCACGATCCGCAGGTCCCTGGCCCGCTCGAAAGCCTCGCGGTGACGCACCAGGATGCCGTGGCTGGCGGACAGGGCGGTGGCGTTGACCACCACCAGGGGGACGGCCAGGCCCAGAGCGTGCGGGCAGGCGATCACCAGCACGGTGACGACCCGCTCCACGACGAAGACCGCCTCGCGGCCGGAGGCCATCCACAGGCCGGCGGTGGCGGCGCCGGCGCCGACGGCGACCAGTGTCAGCCAGTAGGCCGCCCGGTCGGCCAGGGCCTGGTAGCGGCTGCGGGAGGCCTGAGCGTCGCGCACCAGGCGCATCATCTGGCTGAGGGTGGTCTGCTCCCCGGTCCGGATCACCCGCACGCGAAGCGCCCCCTCGCCGTTGACCGACCCCGCCACCACCTCCGCGCCGGGCTCCTTGGGGACCGGGCGGGACTCGCCCGTCAGAAATGCTTCGTTGACGCTGGACGCCCCCTCGACCACCACCCCGTCGGCGGGCACCTGCTCGCCGGGACGGACCAGGAGCACGTCGCCGGACCGGAGGTCGGTCACCGGGACGTCCACCACGGTCCCGTCGGCAAGGCGGTGGGCGACCGGCGGCAGCAGAGAGGCCAGGTGCTCGAGGGCGCGGCTGGCGCTCTGGACCGACAGCATCTCCAGCCAGTGCCCCAGCAGCATGACGTCCACCAGGGTGGCCAGTTCCCAGTGGAACGCGGCGCCCGGGAGACCCAGAGCCACCAGGGTGCTGTACCCAAACGCCACCGAGATGGCCAGCGCCACCAGCGTCATCATCCCCGGCTGGCGCGCCGCAAGCTCGCGGCGCGCGCCCTGGACGAACGGCCAGCCGCCGTAGGCGTAGATGACGGCCGCCAGGACCGGGGAGATCCAGGACGATCCCCACACCTCCACCGCCCGATAGCCCAGCACCCGCTGAAACAGCGGCTCGTAGTACAGGACAGGCAGGGTCAGCAGCGCGCAGACGGCCAACCGGTCCCGAAACATCCGGGGGGTGTGGCCGGCGTGCCGGTCGTGGGCGCGCAGCGCGGGCTCGCCGGCGGCCGGGGGATGCCGGTGTCCCCCGTGGGCGTCGGATGGGGGGCCGTGGTGACCGGCACGGGCGCCGGGATCCCCGTGGCCGTGCGGGCGGGAAGGTCGGTGATCGTGCCGGGCGGACGTCATCGGGTCACCTGGGGTCTTGTCAGCCGACCCTCAGGGCAGGCCGCGCACCAGCATCACCGCCAGCGCCACGATGACCAGCGCGAGGGCGGTGTTGGCCCGGGCGATCCAGGAGGCCCGGCGCCGCAAGCGGACGGCGGCGGGCGAGTCGGGCCCGTGCCGGTCTGCGACGCGGGTGCTGGCCGGTCCCAGCAGGAAGTCGTGCAGACCGCTGAGGGCCAGCGTGGCCGCCACCAGCATCGCCTTGACGGTCAGAAGGCGACCGAAGGTGCCGCCCCACAGGCGCCCCGTGACCACCGCCTCCCAGGTGACCCCGCGCAGGGCCGCGCTGGCCACGCCCGTCACCACCAGCACTCCCAGCGCGGTCCAGGCGACCGGCAAAAACCGGCGGCCCAGGGCCGTCACCAGATGCGCCCGCTCGGCGGGCGGCAGCTGTCGCGCCACCGGGATGGCCACCAGGGCCAAAAACAGCAGACCGCCGACCCACACGGCTGCCGCCGTGAGGTGGAGGAAGACGACGACGTGGTACATGCCCGTCCTCAGCGCGGCGGGTCTGCCCCCGCGGCCTCCGGGCGGTGCAGCTCCACCAGCCTGCCGTCCGGATCCCGCAGGTGCGCCGACCGCCCCCAGGGAAAGTCACGCGGCCCCACCTCGATCCTCAGCCCCGCGGCTGTCAGCTCCGCGCAGGCGCGGTCCACGTCGGAGACCGCGAAGGCGATGTGGTCCTCGTCCCGGGGCCATCCGGGGTCGTGGACCGGGGCCCGCTGGTGCAAAAGGAGCCTGACGTCGCCCAGCAGGAACGTGGCCGTCTGTCCGGGGTGGTGTGACGCCGGCGGGCGGCCCAGCAGCGTCGCGGAGAAAGCCGTCGTACGGTCCACGTCCGCGCAGAACCGCGTGATCTCCACCAACCGCTTCATGTGTCCGGCCTCCCCCCGCCCCGCACCTCTGGGCTTAGTTCGCGCCCCGCCGGGGGTTTCCCGCAGACCGCGGGAAATCCGGGTCCGCAGGCCGGCTCGGGCAGATCTTCGCCCGGCGCAGCGGCCGGCAGGTCTCGGCCGGGCACAGGCGGCGTCGGACCGGTCCCGGGCTCCCCCGGCCGCGTCCGGGACGGTACCGGGAGGGAAAGAATGAGGACAGGGAACGGACGGGCGCACGCCCAAGGGGATAATCCAGGAGCTGACCCGGGACCATGGGCCCGTAGAGCGTGCCCGCCGCATGGCACCCCGGCAGCTACATGAAGCGGACCACTGAACCGCGCGTCAGCCGTGCTTACGGACCGTGGTACACTGTCTTCCCCCCCACCACGGTACGGAGCACCGGGATCTGCGCGAGCTCCTCGGGGTCCACCTGGAAAGGGTCGCGGTCCAACACCACGAAGTCCGCCCACTTGCCCGGCGACAGGCTGCCCAGCTCGCTCTCCGCAAAGGCGGCGTATGCGGCCCCCACGGTGTAGGCCCGCACCGCCTCTTCCACGGAGACCGCCTCCTCCGGTGCCAGCTGCCAGGCGCCCTCGGTCCTGCGGGTGACGGCGGCCTGGATGCCCTTCAGGGGCGCGCCGTCCACCACGGGCCGGTCGGAACTGAAGGCCACGGGGATGCCTCGCAGGGAGGCTACGGGGAGCAGCCAGCGCAACCGTCCCCGGCCCAAAGCCGCCGCATACCCTTCCGCCAGCTCGTACACGAAGCGCGGCTGGGTGACCACCACGGGCCGGAGTTGGTGCAGCCGCTGCACCAGGTCCGGGGGCGCGAGGCCGCAGTGCTCGATCCGGGGACGGAACCGGCTGGCCTCCAACCCCATCGCCTGCTGTATCGCGTCGAGCGCTGCTTCCACCGCCCGGTCCCCGATAGCGTGCATGGCCACCTGCCAGCCTCCCGCGCGGGCGCGTCGCACCAGCTCCACCAGGACATCGGGTTCCTTGACCAGCATGCCCTTGTCCGCGCGGTCCGCGTAGGGCTCGCGCAGGGCCGCGGTGCGGCCGATGAGGGAGCCATCCGTGAAAATCTTCACCGCACCCAGGCGCAGACGGTCGCTTCCGAACCCCGTCCGCAGCCCGAAGGCGAAGTCGAAGCGGCCCCCACGAACCGGCAACCGCTCCACATCGACCATGAGCCACACCCGCTGAGGCAGCAAGCCTTCCCCCACCGCCTCCTGGTAGGCCCGGAACTCCTCGGGTGCGATCCAGCCAGCCCAGGCGTCCTGGGCCGCGGTAATCCCCTCCTGCGCCATCTGCCGGCCCGCCACCGCCAGCGCGGATTTCGTCTCCTCGAGGGTGTAGGGCGGGAGGACGCGTTTGACCAAGTCCTGGGCGGTCTCTAGCAGGAGTCCCGTGGGCTCGCCCGCCTCGTCCCGCACGATGCGGCCACCTGGGGGGTCCGGGGAGTTACGGGTGATCCCGGCTGCCTGCAACGCCAGGCTGTTGGCTACCCCCATGTGGCCGGAAATGTGAAGAAGCCACACGGGGTGGTCGGGAGAAACCGGATCCAAGTCGTGGCGGTTCGGGTGGCGCCGTTCCGCCAGCTTGTTGTCGTCGTACCCGCCTCCCCGGATCCAGCCGCCCGGCGGGGCGTTGCGCACGCGGGAGGTCACCGCCGCCACCACCTCCGCCACGGAAGCTGCCTGCCGCACGTTGACTTCCACCAGACTCAGTCCGAAGAGCAGCACGTGGCAGTGGGCGTCATGGAACCCGGGCAACACCGTGGCTCCCTCCAGGTCCACCATAGCAGTCCCCGGACCGGCCAGGTTGCGAATCCCCGCATCGTCTCCCACCGCCACCACCCGGTCGCCCCACACCGCCAGGGCCTCCGCCCGAGGCTGGCCGGGGTCCAGAGTGTAGATCCTGCCTCGCCAGTAGACGGCTTCCGGGCGCATCACTCACTCCCGGTGGGCTCCGCGAAACGCACCACCTGCCGCACCACGGTGCCGTCAGCCAGGGCGTCGAAGGCCTCGTTGATCTCCTCGAACCGGATAACGCGGCTGAGCAGTCGGTCCACAGGGAGCAAGCCAGCCCGGTACATGTCAAGAAACCGCGGAATGTCCCGTCGCGGCACGGCGGAACCCATGTAGGAGCCACGCACCGTGCGCTCCTCGGTGACCAGGGTCACCGCGGGCAGGCGTAGGATCCGGCTGGGGTCCGGGAGGCTCACCGTGACCGTATTGCCACCCCGGGCGGTGGCCAGGTAAGCCTGCTCCAGGACCCGTTCACTCCCCGCGCACTCGAAGGCGTACTCCGCGCCGCCCCCTGTCAACTCCCGCACGCGGGCTGCTGCGTCCTCCTCCTTTGCGTGGACCGTGTACGTCGCCCCCAGGGTCCGGGCCAAAGCCAGCTTCTCCTCCCGCACGTCCACGGCCACGATGGGGTGTGCCCCCACAGCCCGGGCTCCCAGCAGCGCGCTGAGACCCACGCCGCCCAGGCCGAACACCGCCACGGAGCTGCCCGGCTCCACCCGGGCGGTGTTGAACACCGCTCCTACTCCGGTGATCACCGCGCACCCGAACAAAGCAGCCACCTCTGGAGGCGCGTCATCCTCGATGCGCACCAGGCTCTCCTGCGCCGCGACGGTGAAGCGCGAGAAGGCGGAGACTCCCAGGTGGTGGTGGAGGTAGCGCTGCCCCGACCGGAAGTGGCACGACCCGTCTAGCAGGCACCCTGCGGCGTTGGTGGCGTTGCCCCGCTCGCACAGAGCGGGCCGTCCCACGGCGCAGAACCGACACCGCCCGCACGCGGGCACGAAGCTGAACACCACCCGGTCCCCCTCCCGGACCTCCGTCACGCCCGGGCCGACCGCCTCGACCACGCCGGCGGCCTCGTGGCCCAGGACCATGGGCATGACCCGGGGGCGGGTTCCGTCGATCACCGCGAGGTCCGAGTGACACAAGCCGGCGGCCTCCACTCTCACCAGGACTTCTCCCCAGCCCGGTTGCTCCAACTCCAGCTCGTCAAGCCGGAGCGGTCGGGAATCCGCGTAGGGCCTCGGGAGACCCATTTCGTACAACATCGCAGCCCGTGTCCGCATACTTCCTCCTGTCGTCAGCCGACGAAGGCGGCGAGCTCCGCGGAGAATTTGTTGGGTTCCTCCACCATCAGGGCGTGGCCGCTGTTCTCGAACCAGACCAATTTGCAGTTCTTGATCCGCCGCGCCATGTACTCCGCCCACCCCCAGTGACAGACCTTGTCGTCCCGGCTGTGGCAGATCAGCACCGGCAGGTCCACCGCATCGATAAGATCCCGGAGGTCCTCCGTGATCAGGGTCTTGAAGTACTTGTAGCCTACGTAGGCCGGCATGCGCAGCCAGTGACCGTAGAGGAACCAGGTCTTGGTGGCCTGCATGTCGGTCCGTTTGAAGTTGTTGTCCGCGAAGGCCGCCATCACCTCAGGCAACCCTCGGCGGATCCCCTCCAGGGCCGCCTGGGCTTCCTCGATCGTCATCCCGTAGGGCTCTGAGTCGGTGCGCACGAACCGAGGGGTGGCGGGGGCCACCATGGCCAGCTTGGTCACCCGGCGGTCCCCGTTGAAGCGCGCCACGTACTTAAGGCCCACCCCCGCCCCCATGGACCAACCCACGAAGGTCACGTCCCGCAGGTTCAGGATCTCCATGAACGCCTTGAGGTCCGCGCACATCTCGTCATAGGTGTATTCAGAATATGGCTTGTCTGAATCTCCGTGACCCCGCAGATCCACGCACACGCACCGGAAGCGGTCGTGCAGATCCAGCACCGCGTAGTTCCAGGTGTCCACCGTGGCGCTGTAGCCGGAGACGAACAGGATAGGCTTCCCCCTTCCCCCGTCCCGGTAATGCATGCGGATCCCTGTCTTCAGCTCCACGAACGGCATGGCATCTCACCTCCTCTCACATGGACGCTCCCCCGCTCGACCTTGTGTGAACCCCGCACGCACAATGGACAACCAACGCCACACTGCCCCACCGGGGCATGTCCGGCGCGTTCGGTACGCCTCGGTCGCGTACGCTCCCATGAGTCTTATCCGGTAGCTTTCCGGTGCCCGCGGCCTATCGCTCCCCGAAGAACGGCTTGACAGTCACCCACTTCCCCTTGCGGGCCTCCACGATGGCCAGCTGGCGAATGCCGGAGTGGTCGGTACGGCTGTAGCTGAATGGCGGGGTGAGGCCTCCGGCCGTGAAGTCGCGGATGGACTCCATGGCCTCGATGAACCGCTCCCGGGTCAGCTGCCTTCCGGCCCGCCGAAGCCCCTCCACGAACAGGGCCGCCGCCGCATCGGAGGAGATGCTATAGCCTCCTGGAACCTCGTCAGGGAAGGCGGCTTTCAAACGCGCGCGGTACGCCGCCGCTTCTGGGGACTCGGCTTCCGGATCAATCAACCAGGCCCCCGCCTGCGCCCCTTCTACGACCTCACCGGCGAGCCGGAACAGCACAGGGTCTGCTAGCACATAGGTCATCAACCACCGGGGTCGAAAGCCCAGCCGGGCAACCTCCCGCATGAGGCTAACCTGAGGAATGACGATCGCGTAGGAGAAGACGAGATCGGGGTTTGCCGCGCGCAGCTGCACAGCGTGGGCGGTGTAGCTCGTCTCGCCAACCTCGTACGGGATATCCGCCACCGCGCGAACACCCTGCAGTCGCAGGTACTGCAGGAATCCGTCCCGGCCTTCCTTACCGTAGGAGTCGTTCTGGTAAAAGACCGCAATCCGCTTTGCCCGAAGGGTCTCCAGGGCATACCTCCCCATCAGCCTACCCTCAAACCCGTAGATTGGCTGGATGTTGAAGTAGTTGCGCTTAAATGGGTGGACCCACAGGGCTGATCCAGACGCCGGCGCGATCACAGGAACCCCACGCTCCACCAGGTAGTCCAGAATGGCCGCGCCCGTAGGCGTGCCCAAGGGACGAAAGATGGCGAACACCTCGTCGCGTTCAACGAGCTTCCGGGTCACGGCCAACGTCTCTGGGGGAGTGTAGCGGTCATCCTCCACCAGGAGCCGGATCCGCCGGCCATGGATACCCCCCTGGTCATTGACCCACTTGAAGTAGGCCAACGCCCCTCGCGCCAGCGGGATGCCGATGGTGGACACAGGCCCAGACATCGCCACGGGCATTCCGATGGTAACCGTATCGTCAGTCACCCCCGGCACCCGCTGTGCCACACCCGGCTGCGGGATCGCGGCCACAAGCATGCCCGCGGCTGCGACTGCCGCGAGAACTGGCGCCACCGTTCTCCGTTCGATCATGTTGCGCGCCCCCTTTCGCCCGGCAACCTCGTCTCCTACCGTCCGAGATAGAGGCGTTCTACTTCGGGATCCCGGCGCAGCGACCCCACGTCGCCGCTTAAACGCACCCTGCCTCCCCGGAGGACGTAGGCGCGTGTCGCGAGGCCCAGCGCCAGGTAGGCGTTCTGCTCCACCATCAGCACCGTGGTCCCGTCTGCATTGATGAGGCGAATGATCTCAAAGATCTGCCGCACCACCCGTGGAGCGAGCCCCAGAGACGGCTCGTCGAGCAGCAGCAGCACGGGGCGCGCCATCAGCGCCCGCCCAATGGCCAACATCTGCTGCTCCCCGCCCGACAGCGACTCGGCGCGCTGCGAGTGGCGGGCACGCAGCGCGGGGAAGAGCGCCATCACCCGTTCCATATCATCCCGGATAGCGCGGCGATCCCGGCGCCGAAACGCGCCCATGCGCAGGTTCTCGACCACTGTCAGGTCCGGGAACAACTGACGAGCCTCCGGCACGTGGCTGATGCCCGCCGCAGCGATCCACTCCGGTGGTCTACCATCGATGCGGTGGCCCTGAAACCGCACATGTCCCGACCAAGGGCGCAGCAAGCCTGAGATGACGCGCAGGGTGGTGGTCTTCCCGGCGCCGTTACTCCCCAACAGCGCCACGATCTCCCCCGCACTGACCGTAAGCGACACCTCGGACAGAACCGGCATCGACCCGTACCCGGCACTCACGCCCTCCACCTCAAGCACGAGTGACCTCCCCCAAGTAGGCCTCGATTACTGCCGGGTCAGAGCGCACCGCTTCCGGCGGGCCTGAGGCGATTACCCGCCCAAAGTCGAGGACTACGATCTGCTCGCAAACGTCCATGACCAGCGCCATGTCGTGTTCCACGAGCAGGAGGGAGCATTCGTACCGATCCCGGACCCGCCGCAGCGTCTGCCCGAGCTGACCGCTCTCCTCCAACGTCAGCCCCGCGGCAGGTTCGTCCAGCAGGAGCAAGCGCGGATGGGAGACCAGCGCCCGTGCGAGATCGACCCGCTTCCGCAACATGAAGTTGAGAGCCCCCGCCGGGACGGCCGCCAGCGCGGCCAAGCCTAGCATCTCCATGACGTCCGTCGCCCGCTCCCGCATCCAGTGTTCCTCCCCGTGTCCCCTCGGCGGGCGCAGTGCAGCGGACCACACGTTCACACGGTGCTGCGCGTGCAGGCCGACCAGTACATTGTCCTCGACGGACATGCTGGGAAAGATCTCCGCCCCTTGGAACGTTCGGGCGATCCCGTACCCCACAATCTCGTGGGGCCGACAGCCCAGCAGATCCGTTCCACCGAACCGGATGTGACCCCCAGCCGGATCGCAAAACCGGCTGATGGCGTTGAGCAACGTCGTCTTTCCGGCCCCGTTCGGTCCGATCAGACCTACGATCCGTCCCTCTTCCACTTCAAGCGACACCCGATCGAGCGCCACGAGTCCTCCGAAGCGAACGGTCAACTCACGCACCTCAAGACGCGGCATGATCCTTCTCCACCACCGATGGACGAACCATGATGCGCTGCCTCCCGGCCGCCCGCCACCTGGCCGTCGCCCGCCATAGGCCGCCGGGTATGAAGATGACCGTCAATACGAGGGCCAGACCGTAGACCACGGTGCGCAGGTCACGCACTCCGCTCAGGAGCTGGAATCCTACAGTGAGCACTACGGCGCCCGCGACGGATCCGGGGATCGAGGCCAGCCCCCCGATGACGATGGCACTCATGAGGAAGATGGAGATCAGGAGGTTGAAGTCAGAGGGGCTGACGTACCCCACCATGTGCGCGTACAGCGCACCGGCGATCCCCGCGTAGAAGGCGCTCACGGCAAACGCGAGCGTCTTCGTCCGCGCCGGATCGATTCCGGAGGCCTGCGCTGCTGCTTCGCTGTCACGCACGGCCACAAAGGCTCTCCCGACCGGCGAACGCACCAGGTTGGTCGCCGCCAGGGTCATCGACGCCAGCACCCCTGCGGTCAGGTAGTAGAGGGCGGTGTCTCCCGCCAGCGTCCACGAACCCAGCGAAGGGCGGGGAGGTTTCAACCCCATATACCCTCCTGTGAGCCTCTCCCACTTCAAAAGGACCTGGGACACCGCCGTCCCGAACCCCAGCGTGGCAATGGCCAAGTACGGGCCGCTGAGGCGAAGAGCTGGGACGCCCAACAACCAGCCGGTCGCCGCAGTCAGGAACCCAGCTGCTGGCAGCGTCATCCAGAAGGGCCATCCCACCTTCAGGGCGAGCAGCGCGGAGGTGTAGGCACCGATGCCCACAAACCCCGCGTGACCGATGGAGATCTGCCCCGTAAACCCCGTCAGCACGTTGAGGCCTACTGCGGCGACGGCCCAGATCATCCCGAGGGTCAGCACGTACAGGTAATATCCGGGCACGATGGCCGGCAAGAGTGCCACAACCGCCGCCACAGCCGCTTGTAACACGCGGTCTCTCATACCCGCTTCCTGACAGGGCGCCCCAGCAGCCCTTCGGGCCGCACCGCGAGCACCACCACGATCAGCAGGAAGGCGAACGTGTCCTTCAAATCGAGGGACACGTAGGCTCCCACGAAGTTCTCCAGAAGCCCCAGGCCCAGCCCGCCCACCACCGCGCCCGGCATGCTGGTGAACCCACCCAGCACCGCTGCCGCGAACCCCTTGATCAGCAGGTCCACCATCCGGTTCGGCTCGAGGAATAGCGTCGGCGCCGCCAGCATTCCAGCCACAGCCCCCAGGGCCGCTCCTATGGCCCACGACAGCACGAACATGCGACTCACCGGGATGCCCATCAGCGACGCCGCTGTGCGGTTGGAGATGGTGGCGCGCATGGCCACGCCGACGTTGGAAAACCTGAAGAACGAGTGGAGCCCCGCCGCGAGCCCCACACCGACGGCGAGATTGAAGATTTGATCTCGCGGGATTACCACGCCACCGACCTGCAGCGGGGCACCGGACGCGACGTAGGGGAAGCTCTTCACGTCATGGCCCCAAATGATCCCGGCGGTCCCGTTCAGGATCAGCGCCATCCCCAAGGTGGCCACCACCAGGCCCAGGACCGTGGCTTTACGGTCTCGGGCCGGTTTCATCACAGCGCGCTCCATCAGCACGCCCAGAAGGGCCGCGAAAGCGACAGCGCCGAACACAGCGGGCACCAACGCCCACCCAGCCTGCACGTGGAGGGCGTAGGCTATAAACGTGCTGAGCATGGCCATGTCGGCGTGCCCGAAATTGACTACGTCCGTGGTCTTGTAAATCAGCACGAGGCCCAGGGCCATCAGGCCGTACAGGGCGCCCGCTGCCAAGCCCCCGACGATTAAGTCCGCCACGAGCCGCATGACGTCACTGTCTCAGGGGCTGAGCCGGATGACCACCATCGAGACGTTGGTCATCTCCTCGATGGCGTAGCGCACCCCCTCGCGGCCGATCCCGCTGCCCCGCACGCCGCCGTAGGGCATGTGGTCGGCCCGGTAAGCGGGGGTGTCGTTGATGATGACCCCGCCGAAGTTCAGTCTCCGGATGGCGCGGAACACCCGGTCCACGTCGCGGGTGAACACCGCTGCCTGCAACCCGTACTCGGTGGCGTTGGCCTGCTCCAGGGCCCCCTCAAAGTCGTCCGCGCGGATTACGGAAGCCACCGGGGCGAACGCCTCCTGGGCCACGACCTTCATCCCCGGCTTCACCTCCACCAGCACCGTCGGCCAGTACACCGCTCCCTGCCGGCGGTGGCCCGTGAGCACGCGGGCGCCGCCCGCGAGGGCCTCCTCCACCCATGTCTCGATGCGGCGCGCCTCTCGTTCGTCAATCATGGGGCCGACGTCCACCCGCTCGTCCAAAGGGTCTCCAACCACCATCTCCTCGCTAGCGTGCACAAACCGGTCCAGGAACGGCTCGTACGCCCCCTCCGCGGCGTAGATGCGCTGCACCGAGATACACACCTGGCCGGAGTTGTAGTACGCGCCCACGGCGCACCGCCGGGCCACGAAGTCCAGATCCACGTCGGGCGCCACGATCACCGGCGAGGTGTTGCCCAGCTCCAGGGTGACCTTCTTGATCCCCGCGATCTCCGTGATGCGCCGCCCCACGGGCGGGCTGCCCGTGAAGCTCACCTTGGCTACCCTGGGATCGGTGACGAGCCACTCGCCCACCGTGGATCCGGGCCCGACCACGAGGTTCACGGCGCCGGGGGGCAGGCCGGCCTCCTGCAGCACCCGACACAGGAGGACCGCCGTGAGCGGAGTGGTGCTGGCGGGCTTGAGGACCACGGCGTTGCCCGCAGCCAGGGCGGGGGCGATCTTATGGGCCACGAGGTTGAGGGGGAAGTTAAACGGCGTGATGGCGGCCACCACCCCCACGGGGCGGCGGACCCAGAACCCGAAGTAGCCCTCACCCGCGGGGACCGCGTCCATGGGGACGGTCTCCCCGTGGATGCGTTTGGCCTCCTCGGAAGCCACGGTGAAGGTCGACACCGCTCGGTCCACCTCGATACGGGCGAACTTCAGCGCCTTGCCCGCCTCCGCGGCGATGGTGCGGGCGAACTCCTCCCGCCGCTCCCGGATGAGGTCCGCGGTCCGCCGCAGGATCTCCCCACGGCGGTGGGCGGGGAGGTCCGCCATGACCTCTGCCGCCCGCTGGGCTGCTTCCACTGCGGCCGCCACGTCCTCGCGCCGGGCCTCGGGGATGGCCCCCAGCAACTCGTGCGAGTACTTGTTGCGAACCTCCATGGGCGGCCCGCCTTCGACCCACTGCCCGCCGACGAACAGCCGAGCCTCCATTACCTGGGCCATGCGGCTCACCCCGCAGTCTTGGCGAAAGCGCCCTCCGGCCCAGCCACCTCACCCCGTTCGATGACGTAGGTGCGGTCGGCGAGGGCACGCAGGGACGTTATCTCCGACTCAGCGACAAGCACGCCCACGCCGTCGTCCGCCACTTTCCGCAGCACTGTGGCGATCTGGTCCACCAGCGCCGGTGCCAGCCCTTCGAACGGCTCATCCAGCAGCAAGAGCCGCGTCCCAATCATCAGCGCCCGGGCCAGGGCCACCACCTTCTGCTGGCCGCCGCTAAGTTGTCCAGCCCGGCGGGTCGCAAATGCCCGAACGCCGGGCAGGAGGCCGTACACCCAGGACAGCCTCTGGTGCTCCTCCACCCTGCGGCCGGCCCACACCGGCAGCAACAAGTTCTCTTCCACCGTCAGAGGAGGAATCAGCCGCCGGTCCTCCGGAAGGTACCCTATTCCCAGCGCTGCCCGCCGATAAGGAGGGATCTGGCGTAAGTCCACCCCGTCCCAGGTCATGGCGCCGCGGGCCACCGGGATCAGTCCCATTACGGCCCGCAGGGTGGTGGTCTTGCCGGCGCCGTTACGGCCCACCAGCCCCACGATGGATCCCGGGGCGACTTCCAGACTCACGTGGCGCAAGATGGTCAGCCCTCGCACGGCCACCTGCAGATCCACCAGCCGTAGCACCGGTTACCCCCCCACAACCTGGGGGGCTGCCGCCCCCAGGACCTGCTCCGGGGGTCCGTCGGCGACGATCCGGCCCCCGTTCATGGCCAGCACCCGGCGGGCATACCGGCGCACCACGTCCATGTCGTGCTCCACGAACATGGCGGTGACGCCCCCCTCCTGCAGGACTTGCACCAGCGTGTCCATCACCGCAAACTTTTCCAGCGCGCTGACTCCGCTGGTGGGTTCGTCCATCAGCAGCAGCCGAGGCCGCAGGGCGTAGGCCAGGGCGATGTCCAGCAGCTTTCGCCCGCCCTCGGGCAACTCACTGGCCGGCCGGTGGGCGTCCCGGTCCAGACCAAACTGGGCGAGGATCCGATGGGCGGCATCCCGGCGGGACGGTTCGGCCAGCGGATGGAGGACGTCCAGGCTGCGCCGTCCGGCGCAGGCCAGCGCGATCATCACGTTGTCCAGCACCGGCAGGCTCAGGAACAGCTGCGGGACCTGAAAGGACCGCCCCACTCCCAGGGCCGTGATCCGGTCCGGGTGCAACCCGGTGATGTCGCGGCCCAGAAAGTGGATGCGGCCGGCCTCCGGCCGTAGATATCCGGTGACCAGGTTCAAAAACGTGGTTTTGCCGGCTCCGTTGGGCCCGATGATCCCCACCAGTTCACCCTCGGACACGGTCACGGTCACCCCGTCGACAGCGGCGATACTGCCGAAGTGCAGGGTGAGGTTGGTGGCCTCCAGGATCGGCCTCATGGGTGCTGACGGCGCACCGCCCGTTGTAGCGGAGCCCACAGCCCACCGGGCAGCAGAAGGATAACCGCCAGCATCGCGGTGCCCATGAGCAGCTGCCAGGCGTAGGGGGTGTACTTGAACGCGTAGCTCTTGAGCAACTCGTAAACCACCGCGCCGGCAAGCGGGGCGTGCACTCCCCCGGTACCCCCCAGCAGGGCGACGAAGACGAACTCTCCCGACGTGGTCCAGTAGGCCAGGTTGGGGTCGATGTGCCCCACGCTTAGTGCCACTAGCACCCCTCCTAACCCCCCCAAGGCGCTGGATAGCACGTAGGTGAAGTACACCGCGCGGCTCACCGGGCCGCCCAAGTAGGCCACCCGCACCTCGTTGTCCCGGATGGCCTGCATCAGGTAGCCTAGCGGTGCGTTCCAGTACCGCAAGACCACCGCCACGGCCACGGCCACCGACAGCAAGGTCACGTAGTAGACGGCGAGCCTGCCCTGCTCCGGACGCACCTGCAGCCCCAGGATGGTGGGAACCGGCACCCGCAGGCCGTCGCTGCCGCCGGTAACGGCGTAGGCCTTAATCAGGACACCGTACAAGACCATGGAAAACGCCAGAGTCAGCATGGCAAAAAAGATCTCCCGGTACCGCGCGGCCAGGAGACCGCTGACCCCGCCCAAGACCACCGCCGCCAGCACGCCGATCGCGACCAGTAGCGCAGCCTCCCGCATCCCCCACAGTTTCATGGCAAACCCCGCGGCATAGGCGGCGCCGGCGAAGAAGAGCCCGTGCCCGAACGACACGAGCCCCACCCGCATGAGCAGCATCACGCCCATGACCACCAGCCCTTTGGCCAAGGCGAGGGTCAGGACGAACACCAGCCATCCCGGCAGCGTGCGCCCCAGCAGGGCCAGAACCAGGAAGGCGAGAGGACCGGCCCAGCGCCCCGCCGTCATATCCGCCTGACCTCCGGCGGCGGGAACAGCCCATGGGGGCGCGCCAGCAACACCACCGCCATGACCACGTAAATGGTGAACAGCTCCAGCACCGGCACCAGGTGGATGGCAGCAGCCCGCACCAACCCGATAAGCAGGGCGCCCACGGCAGCCCCGGGAAGGCTGCCGAGCCCGCCGATAACCACCACCGCAAACGCCACCACGATGACCTCCACGGCGATGCCAGGCACCACCGAGATCATCGGCGCGGTAAACGCGCCGCCCAGGGCGGCCAGGGCGGCCCCCAGGGAAAAGGTCAGCACATACACCCGCGACAGATTGATGCCCAAAGTGGTGCTGATCTCCGGATCGTGGATGACCGCCTGCACCAACCGGCCAAACCGGCTGCGGGTCACGAACAGCCACAGGAGGGCGCCGGCGGAGAGGGCCACGAGGACCAGGAGGAAGCTGTAGACCGGGTACACCACTCCGCCCAGACGGACTTGCCCCAGGAGGGCGTAGGGGCGGTACGCATAGTAAGGACTGGGACCCCAGATCAACTTGACCGCATCCTCCAAGATGAGAAACAGGGCAAAGGTAGCCAGCAGCTGCAAAATCTGCTCCCGGGCATAGATCCTCTGCAGGATGCCCCGTTCCACCAGGGGGCCCACCGCGGCCCCCACCACAACCGCCGCCAGCGGCAGAACCGCCAGAGTTCCGGGCGGCCACAGGCCCCGGTGGGAGTACGCGATGACCAGCGTGGCGGCGGTGTAGGCGCCCAGGGCATAGAGGCTGCCGTGGGCGATATTGAGGACGCGCAAGACCCCGTACACCAGGGTCAGCCCCGCCGAGACCAGGAACAGCCACGAGGCGAAGATGAGCCCGTCCAGCGCGATGATGGTCACCGTGGCCATGGCTCGCAGGTCATCGGCCGAGCCTGTTCCTGCCCCCCCGCGGTTGTCCGACAGGTCACATCACACTGTCTCCCCGTTCCCGGCGTAGACTTCAGGGGCACCGCGCGCCCGGAAACCCCCGCGCAATCCACTCGGCACTCCTCACCCCGTCGGGAGGGTTGACGCACTCGGCCGGGAACGACAACACGCGGGTAAGCTCGAACTCCCGGGTCTTGGAGTTGTAGGTCCCCGTGATGCCGTAGGCCACGGATTCCACGGCCTGGTGCCCGCGGCCCAGGGTCATGGAGATCGTGCCGCTGGGGGTGTCAAACGAGATCCCCTCAAACGCCGCAATCACCTGCTCTTTAGTGGGCCACCCCGCGCTGCGGCTGAGGGCCCGCTCGTAGGCGGCCTTTACGCCGAAGATGGCCTGGGCGATGTGATAGGATGGATAAATCGGGCGGACGTTGAACCGACCAGTGTAGACAGTCTTAAACCAGCGGTTCAACGGGACGTCCGGGGCTAGGGCTCCGTGAGGCCCTCGAGCACCGGTCACCACGCCGGGGGGCATGTCCCGGCCCAGCCGCGGCAGGACCGTGTCCCCGGTGGTAAGGACCAGGGTGCTCTGCAGGTAGATGCCCCGGGGGAAGCCCTGGATCAGCAGGCTCTCCAGGTCCCCACCCCAGAAACTGGTATGGATCACATCCGGGCGTGCCGCCAGCAACGCCGAAATTTCAGCCGAATACTCGCCCGCAAACAGCCGCGGGAACTGCTCCACCAGCACACGCACCTCGGGCCTGAGCTGGCGCACCGAATCCCGGAAAGTCGCCCACGAGTCCTGACCCCAGGCGTAGTTCTGATTGATGCCCGCGATGGATCGCAGATCGGGCTTCACCCGCAGGATGTAACGGGCGGCGCCGACGTTGTCCAGGATCTGGTGACCGTGGGTGCGGAAGACATAGCGGTACCGCGCCTCCTCGAAGATCTGATTGGTGCCGCAGTCGAACATCACCAGCAAGGCGCGCAGCTCTTCAGCCACCGGTGCCACCGCCAGGCAGTCTGCACTGCTGATGTAGCCGATCACTAGGTCGACTTTTTCATCCAGCACCAGGCGGCGGAACTCGGCGACCTGCTTGTCCGCTCCTCCCGCCTCATCCACAAACACCGCCTGGATAGGCACGCCCGCGATGCCCCGCTGACTGTAGGGGACGGGTACTCGACCCGCATTGAGCTCCTCGATGAGTACCTCGGCGGCGTTCCGGGCCGGAATGCCAAACGGTGCGGCTGCTGCCCCCGACAGAAACGTGACGATGCCGATCTTGACCGCCGAAGGCGCGAGCACCGCGGCCCCTGACCCGGCGGCCAGGCCCATCCCCATCACCACAGCTACGAGCACCGGCACATACTTCCTCACCGCTTCGCTGCGCGTGCACATCTTCGTCCCTCCCCGAACCCGGGCGCGCGTGGGCTGACTGGCCAAGCGACCCACCTCCGGCTTCAGCGTGACCGCCCGGCCACGTTCTGTTCCCGGGCTGCCGCCTGGCGCGCCCGAAGCACCTCCTCCTCAGTGGGCAGCAGCTGCTCCGCCCCCACAACCTCCCACTGCCCCAGCATGAATCGGGCCGGCGGGTAGTCCCCGCACGGCTCTGTGATTCCCACATACATCTCTTGCACGATCTGGTGGTCAACGGGGCGGATCCACGAGCACACCCCTTCCCGGTCCCTCGGGGTAGGCAGGGGCATCCCCTCCGCAGCTCGCGCAACCTCCTCCGGATCCACGGATCCGGCCCGCGCGACGGCTGCAGCAATGAACTTCACACCTACGTAGGCGCCATGGGCCGTGTAGGAGGGAAACCGACGAGCCCGGTTCCAGAACCTCGCCACGAACCTGCGGTTGGCTTCCGTAGGCGGGAAGTTGTTGTGGTGCCGCGCACTAAGGATCATGCCTGCCGGCACTCGATCCCCCAGAGCCTCGAACACTTCATAGTTCCCGCCAGCATCGAAACTGACCACCTGGACCCGGGGGAACAGGTCCATGGACAGAGCCGTCTCCATGAACGCGATGGTGTCGCCTCCCCAAAATCCATGGATGAGGACATCCGGCCGTCGGTCCAGGATCGCCTGCACGTACGGGCGGTAGTCGCGCTCGTAAAGCTTGGGCCACGCTGTCCCAACAAACTGGGCGTCAGGCCGCAAGCGCTCGAAGTACTCCCGAAAGTCCTGCCACTGGCGGTGGCCGTATTCATAATCTGGACCGATGTAGGCGAAGGTGGTCCACGGCTTGCGACTTAGGAAAAGTGCTCCCGCTCGCATAGACTGGGTCGTGTTGTTGGTCACTCGGAAGTAGTACGGCTGAAACCGTTCCACGGTCAGACGGGCCGATGCGTGATCGGTGCCCACGAAGATCACACCGAAGTGCCGAGAGACTTCCGTTACCGCCAGAGCCTCGGCGCTGCTCACCACACCCATGAGGAAGTCCACCTGGTCCTCCAAGACGTAGCGCTGCGCCACCTGGACGGCGTAGGTGGGGTCGGAGCGGGTATCGGAGAACAGCAGCCGAATTTCACGACCGAGGACCCCGCCGGCCTCGTTCACTTCCTCTGCGGCCAGTTCGGCTCCCACGATGGAGTCGTGACCGTATCGGGCCGCCCGTCCGGTGAGAGGGTACAGGCAGCCGACGGTAATGGTGCTGTGCCTGGATGGCGATCGCCTCAGATTGGCTGACATCCGCTTGCACACAATTGTGCGGGACGAGCCTGAGCTTTTTCAATGTACCAATGAGCTAAAAGTGGCACGTAATTCTTGTGCTAATATAGCAAAGGGGTGAGTCCCGGCTTATGCCTCTCAGCGTTTACGATATCCTGGCTCTTGACATCATGCGTGACGTGAGGCTTCGGTGTGACACAGGGTTGGACCGTGAAGTCCGATGGGTCCACCTGTGGCCCGAAGTGCTGCCGTGGCCCCACGGGGGAGAACTCCTGCTGACAACCGTCTATAGCTGGCCGCCCGAGCCCGCAGAGCAGCGCCGAATCGTCCGGGACCTGGATCGGGCGGGGGTTGCTGCTATCCTCTTCCGAGCCGGCGGCCCGTACTTTCCGGAGGTCCCCGAAGCCATCCCCGCCGAGGCCCGCTCCCTGGGCGTTCCTGTCCTGGAGCTCGCCACCGACGTGGCGTTCTCCGACCTCGTGGAGATTGTGAACCGGGAGATCATCCGCGCTCAGTTTGAAACCATTGAACGCTCTGACCACATCCACCGTGCCCTCACCCGGGTCGCGCTGGAAGCGCAGACCGTCAACGAGATCGCCCAGCGACTGGAAGAACTAACCGGTAGGTCTGTGGTGATCCTCGACGCCGTGCTCCGGCCCCTGAGCGAGCCGCCCAGGTGGTGGGGCGCGGCTGCAGAGCCCGTCCGCCGCGCCTTGGAGCCATCCTCCATGTCGGTACGACTCCCTCTCGGGGACCGAGCGGAAGCGGCCGTGTTCCCCGTGCAGACCGGTCAGGATCGAGCGGGCTTCGTGGTCATCCGCGCCGAAGATGAAAAGCTTACCGATCTGGACATGCGCGCGGGAGACCATGCCGCCGTGATCGTGGGGCTGCACCTCCTACGCCAGCAGGCCGTGGCCGAGGCGGAGACCCGGGTGAGAAACACCTTCGTGGAGGCCGTGCTCCAGGGAAAACTGCTGGACGACCCCGCCCTCCAGGAACGGGCGCAATTGCTGGGCTTCGATCCCGCAGGCCGCTACCTGGTCGGCGTGGCTGCTCTGGTGGACGCGCAGGGAGCCGCCCGCGCCCGCCCCCTAAGCTCTCCAGAGGACTTTCATAGGCGCCGGCAGCTCGGCCAGGCATGGCAACAGGCTCTGGATGCGCTCGCCGTGCCCACCTTTATGGCCTACTCCCTTAACCAGGTGATCCTGCTCCTGCCGGCCGAGGGGGACCCAGGCCGCGTGCGTCGGATGGTGGATGACCTCTACCGCCAAGTGGTCCGTGCAGACCCCACGCTCCGGTTCGCCCTGGGGGTCGGTCGCTCGACCACCGGGAGCGGGAACATCCCGGCCAGCCTCGAGGAAGCTCAGGCCGCCCTGGAGGCTGGCCGGGGAACCGGCGTACGGTGGTACCAGGACCTGGTGGTGCTACGCGTCCTGCACTCCACGACGGACCCTCATGCCCTGCAGACGCTGTGGGAGGAGACACTGGGTGCGTTACGGGCGCATGGCGCCGGTCTGTACAACACTGCCCGGGCCCTAGTGCACGAGGGATTTCGTCAACGCCGCACGGCGAGGGTGCTGGGTGTGCACTGGAACACCCTGCGCTATCGGATCACGCGCATGGAGCAGGTGCTGGGAGCCAGCCTGGACCATCCGGAGCTCCGACTGAAGCTGCACCTGGCCCTCAAGGCCGAGGAGGTGCTCCCCCACCTCTCGGCAAGGCCCGCACCAGAGCGGTGAACGCGTCGCGTGGGAGAGGTACCGCCCCGTCTACGGCCGTGGCAGGACCAGCAGGGTCCCCGTGTAGTGAACGCTGAACGGGTGCAGCTGGCAGTAAATTACGAAGGCACCGGCCTTCACTCCCACAATTCGGATGACTTTAGTCTCCCGGGGCGCGAGGACTTCCTTGATGCCGTAGGCATCAATGGCGAACCCTTCGTTGATTGGACTCTCGTTCGTCACCCGGAATACAACCGTGTCGCCGGCATAGGCGATGGCGTCGGCTGGGAGGTTGGTCACCGCCACCGTGGACACCCCGGCGACGGTGGCCTTCCAGAACCTCATCGTGACCGCGTACTCCCGCACAGCCGACGCGGCGGTCGCACCAGCGCGGTGGACCCACAGCCTCCCGGCCAGCACGGCAATGACCCCCGCAGTGAGCAAGAAGACACCGCGTGAGCGCATGGACTCCCCCTTCCGGAGCTTGAATATTCGGACTCCTAACTATTTTAAGCGCCGTTGGATGGTGCTGTCAAGCTCCAGTCTCGTACACGCCAGCGCGTCAAGACGGTCGGGCCTCCACTGCGCCAGGTGGTAAGTCCTTGATGGAGGAGTCCCGGGGTGCTAGTTTTGGAATCCGAAGGGAAATGACTCTGACGGGTCGGTTCGAGGCGGCGTCGGGACCTCTGACCCGGCGCGTGGTGACTGGGCTGGCCAAGGTCGGCTTGGCCCTCAAGCACCGAGCGTGGGTGCACGCGGCGCAGCGCGCTCTCACGCCCACCCAGGCGCAAATCCTGTCCACCCTGGCCCTGGGGCGATCCGGACCGGAGGGAGTCCTGGACCTCGCCGCGCGGCTGGGCATTACCGCACCCACCGTCAGCGAGGCGGTACAGGCACTCATTCGCAAGGGATTGGTACGCAAGGAGCCGTCGGCAGCCGATGGCCGCCGGCGCCGGATCGTCCTGACGGCAGCGGGCCGACGGATGGCCAGGCAGGTGGCCGGCTGGCCTGATTTCCTGGCCGCCGGCGTGGAGGCGCTGACGGAAGGCGAACAGGCGGTGATGTTGCGCGCCTTACTGAAAATTATCCGTACTCTTCAGGTGCGACGACAGATCCCCCTTTCGCGGATGTGCGTGACCTGCCGGTACTTCCGTCCCTACGCGCACCCCTCTCGCAAGTTCCCCCATCACTGCGCGTTCGTGGATGCCCCCTTCGGAGACCATTACCTCCGCCTGGACTGCCCGGACCACCAGGCGGCCGACTCCGTGACCCAGACCCGCCTGTGGGCGCGGTTCTCCGCCGGCCCGACTGCGCGGGCGTCCCCGTCGTAGGGATCGGCGGCCGGGGTGCGAAGACACTCTCGTGACCTGGACCACCTTCCCCGCCCGCGAGCCGCCCCGGGAGGTCCGAGCGCTGGCCGAGCAGGTGGCCCGGGACGGCGGGCAGGTGCTGGCCGCCTACCAGGATCCCGTGGGCGAGCACTGGCAGCTGTTTTGCCTGCTGCCCATCCACCAGGTGGCGCCCACCCCCTACCAGCGCAACCTCTCGCCGGCCCACGTGAAGCGGCTGCAGGAGGTCATCCGCAAGCTGGACCGGTTCATCGACCCCATCGTGGCCGTGTCGCCTCGACCGGGGACCTACTGGACCCCCAACGGCGCCCACCGCCTGGAGGCGGCCCGCAAGCTGAAGGCCGAGGTCATCCCGACCATCCTCATCCCCGATCCGGCGGTGGCGTTCCACATCCTGGCCCTGAACACCGAGAAAGCCCACAACCTCAAGGAGAAGTCCCTGGAGGTCATCCGCATGTACCGGGGCCTGGCGGACGAACGCCCCCGGGACACCGAGGAGGACTTCGCCTTCCAGTTTGAGTCGGCCCACTTCATCACCCTGGGCCTGCTGTACGACGCCAACCCGCGCTTTTCCGGCGGGGCGTTCGCGCCCCTGCTGCGCCGGGTGGACAAGTTCCTCAAGGCCCCGCTGCCCAAGGCGCTGGAGGAGCGCCAGGAACGGGCGGCGCTGGTGCGGCGGGCTGACGAGGCGCTCACCGCCGTGGTGACGCGCCTGCGGCGGCGGGGCATCAACCACCCCTACGTGAAGAACTACGTGCTGGCCCGCACCACGCCGCTGACCCGCGCCCGCAAGACGGTGCCGTCCTTCGAGACCGCCCTGAAGAGGCTGATCGAGAATCTGGAAGCCTTCGACGTGGACAAAGTCCGCTACGAAGACATCGCGCGGGCCGCCCTGATGGCGGCCCCGGGCGGTGGGTAGACCGCGCGGGCGTGATCAGCCCCGGCGCCCGTGCAGGCCCGCAAGAACCGGCATGGCCTGCACCATGGATGGTGAGATGAAGTCCCACAGGATCCCGGCGGGGCGGGGGAGTCCGCGCGAAGCCGGGATGACCCGCGTGGGAGTCACGATGATGTCCACCGGCACGTCAAACGGCTCCCGCGGAATGTGGTCGACGACCTGCACGTCGTGCACCGTGGTCGCCACCGGCGTCCGGGGGTCCGCCAGCCCCAGCTCGGCGAGGATCCCGTACTCGAGCTCGCTGTAGCCTTCCCCCTTGCCCACCCGCGCCTCGTCCGGGGCCACCGCCACCGACCCGACGACGATCAGGTCGGGCCGGGGGAGGTCGTCCAGGTCCACCGGCCGGCCGAACCGCCGCGCCCCCGCGATCGACGCGGCCGCGGTCAGATGCGCGGGCGGAATGGCCACCGGGTCCAGCACCAGGAACCCCCCGCGCAGCCGCGGGGTGGGCATCAGGACCGTCTTGCCTGCCCGCAGGGCCGCCAGGCGGACGGGCCGCTGGGGAGCCTGGGGGTTGCACTTGACGACGCGGGCCCGGACACACACCGGAAGCTGGCTGAGGCGGGCCGCGGCAGCCTCGTCCCCGACAAAGTTGGGGATTCGCCCCCACACCGGCCGGGGAAACCGGGCTACGCCCTGCCGCTCCAGGCGATCCCAGATACGTTCCCGCAGCGCTTTTTTGGCGGCCCGCACCGCCTCCACCGACACATCCCCGCTCACAGCCATCGTCTCACTTTCGCGCGACACTGTCCGGGGGCCCTGCTCGCTTTCCCGCGAATGCGCCGGGCGGCCTCCGCGCTTTCTCGCGATTCCAAGCGGGGGGTGTGCGCACCAGGACGCGCTCGCCGGCCCCTCTGTCATCAGGACTCCAGAAGGCGCTGAACACGCTCGACCAGCTGGCCGACAGTGAACGGACGGCCGAGCACGCGGCCGGGGGGCAGGTGAGCTACGTCGTCCCGCTCGAGGGCGCCGACCAGGACCAGCAGGCGGTCCGGGGAGGTACCGAGGAGGTCGCGGAGGGCATCGCCGTTTTCGGCGAGCCCGACCAGATCCACGATCACCAGGCGCGGGCTCACCCCCGCGCGCAGCAGCGCTCGGGCGTGACGGGCCCGAGGTACGGCCATGACCTCGTACCCCTGTTCCACCAACTCCGCAAGAGCGAACCCCCGCAGACGACGGTCGGGAATCACCAGGAGAACATCCACCTCGTCAGCCATCGGCGCACCCGACCCCAGGACGCTACGACCCACCCGGGACGCCTGTCCTCCGCACGGACCGGCCCTCCGTTACCGGACGCGACGCCGATTCCCTCCCCCTGGCGCACGGCATCCACCACGACCGCTGTGAGCACCTGCGCCAGGGGCGGCGCGCTCGCAGGAAGCCGGTAGGACACCCGCCCGCGCAGGATCGTCCCCTCGACCAGTCCTGCGCGCTCCAGTATCCGCAGATTTCTGGATACGGTCTTGAGAGGAATCCCCAGATCCGCCGACAGGGCGCGGAGTTCTCGCGGCTCCCGATGGGCGAGCGCAACCAGCAGCAGCAGGCGGCGTCGGTAGGCCACGGCCTTGAGGACCGTTTCCACCGGACGCACGGACGGATGGCGGAGACGGGGGCTCATCACCCCCAGTATCCGAACCCCGCGGTAGCGTGACAATGACCTCTTTGGGTCAATCGGCTCACTTTCGCGCGACCCTGCCCCAACGGGTTCGCGCGAAAGTGAGCCGGAGGGCATCAAAACGAGCGGCCGCAGCGAGGGCACACGAAATGCGCCCAAAACCACGCGCCCGACGGCCGGCTGTCGTCGGGCACCAGCTCCACCTCCAGCGCCACCCGGCAGTCCGGACACTCCAGCAGGTGAGGAAAGCCAAAGTCCTGCGCCAGGCGTGCGGCGTCCCCGCGCCCTTCGGCCACGTGCAGGCGGTAGGCCGCGAGCCGTCCGCGGTGGTCGGGCTTTTCCAGAAGGCCGCGGACCTTGCTCAGCACGTCCCGCGGGGGTGTGAATCCCTTGACCAAATAGTCGGCGGCGCCCAGGCCCAGCCCGCGGGCGATGGCCTCCTGATCGTCCTCCACCGACAGGATGATCACGGGTATGCCGCGGGTGGCGTCGTCGGCCCGCAACCGTTCCAGCACGTCGTATCCCGACAGGGTCGGAAGGTACAGGTCCAGCAGGATCAGGTCGGGACGGCGGGTACGCACCATCTCCAGGGCCTCCTCGCCCCGGCTGGCCTCCCACACCTGGTATCCCGCTCGGGTCAGCAGGGCGCGGTACAGGGCCCGGGAGCGCTCGTGGTCGTCCACGACCAGGATGGCGGCACCGGGCGTCCCCGCCATGGTTTCATCATAGCGCAGCCGCCGGGGCATCCGGCCCAGGGTGGAGGCCGGTGGGGTGCCGAAAGTCCTGCGGGGAGGGGTGCGGTCGTGCCCTCGGTTCCCGGGGTCTGGGGGCGTCTGCCCGTCGTCAGCGCCGTGCTGCTGGTGGTCCTGGCGGCCGCGCCGCCGGATCCCTTTGCGGCGCGCCGGGAGCAGATGGTGCGGGAGCAGATTGAAGCCCGCGGGATCCGCGACCCGCGGGTCCTGGCGGCCATGCGCCGGGTGCCCCGTCACCTGTTCGTGGACCGCAGCCTGCAGGACCTGGCCTACGCCGACCGGCCGCTGCCCATCGGCTACGGCCAGACCATCTCGCAACCGTACATCGTGGCGCTGATGACCGTGCGGGCGCGGGTGCGGCGGGGGGACCGGGTGCTGGAGGTCGGGACCGGGTCGGGCTACCAGGCCGCGATCCTGGCGGAGCTGACCGACCAGGTCTATACTATCGAGATTATCGAGGCCCTCGCCCGCCAGGCGCAGCAGCGCCTGCGCAGTCTGGGATACACGACGGTGAGGACCCGCATCGGGGACGGCTACTTCGGCTGGCCGGAGGCGGCCCCCTTCGACGCCATCCTGGTCACGGCGGCGCCCGACCACGTGCCGCCGCCGCTGGTCCAGCAGCTCGCCGACGGGGGCCGGCTGGTCGTCCCCGTCGGGCCGCCGGGCCTGGTGCAAACCCTGTGGCTGATCACCAAACAGGCCGACCGGCTGGTCCAGGAAAACCTGGGGTCCGTCCTGTTCGTCCCCCTGGTCCGCCGGTAGGGCGGTTTTCTGCGCCCTCTTCCGACGGCGCCCCCTTCACGCTGTGGGCCGCGCCGCTGGCGAGCTCCCAGACCCCGCTCCCACCCGGGACGCCAGCACCCCGGCGGCGGCGTAGGCCAGGGCTCCCCCGATCTGCACAGCGTCAAATCCCCACTGCAGGGCCGCCACGGCGCTGGCCAGGCTGGCCACCACCGAGGCGAACCCGTTGACGCCCCACGCCCAGGGCACCAGCTCGGGCCGGTGCCGCAGTCGCACCACGCCGGGGGCGAACGGCAACCCCATCGGAACGCCCAGGATGGCCACCACCGCGCAGGCCACCGCCAGCCGCATCGCCCACGGCCACCGCAGGGCGGCCTGGGTCACGGACTCCACCCCCAGGGCCGCGCCTGTCACCACCGCCGCCACCACAGCCAGCAGCGCCGGCAGCCGGTGCTGGACGCGAGCGGACGCCAGGCTTCCCACGCCGGAGGCGGCCAGCATGCCGCCCACGACCACCGCCAGCGCGTAGGTGGGGTGTCCCAGCAGCAGGATGAACCGCTGCATCACGGGGATCTCGACGGCCAGGTAGCCCAACCCCAGCATCACAAAGTAGCCCACGGTGGGCAGCGCCCCGGCCGGCACGGGGCCCAACCGCCGCAGGGGAATCAGGATCAGCCCCGCCGACAGCAGCACCACCGTGCCCAGGGCGGCCACCAGCACCAGATAACCGCTGCCGCCGAACGGCTGCCAGGTACGGCCGAGAGCGGCCAGCACCGCGCCCGCCTGACGCCAGCGGAAGAAGTGGAAGAAGAACGGGCGGCCGTCCCGGACCGGGCGGACGTCGAACGGACTGCGGGCGTACACCTCTTCCCGGGTGCGGGGGTCCAGCAGGGCCAGCAACGCCTCCCGGTAGAGGTCGTGGGGCAGCACCTGGTATCGATTGGCCTCCGCCGGTCCGGCGCCGGGAGCGTAGGGGAGGTCGAAGTGATGCACCCGCGCGAACGTCCTCAGGCGGGACGCGTCCTGGGGAGTCCACGGACGGCGGCTGACCACGACGGTCAGGGTGTTCAGCGAGCGCAGCGCGGCCAGGTGGCGCTGGGGCCGCAGCCCCATCTGTTCCAGGGCGACGGCGGCCGTCGCCCACAGGCGAGCCTCCTCGCTGGGGGGCTGCTGCAGCCAGCGGGTCGCCACCAGCAGACCGTCCGGTCGCAACGCCCGGATCCACTCGGCCAGCGCCTCCACCGTGTACCCGTAGGTCTCCGCCAGGGAAAATGCCCCCGCCGCCACCACCTGAAAGCTCTCCCGCAGGGGCAGGACGATGACGTCGAAGCGGTCCCCGCTGCGCCGGAGGTACGCCCGGGCGTCGTCGGCCACCATCGCACGGTACACCTCAGGGGCCACCGCCCGGGCGGCCTCCCGGACGGCCGGATCGGGTTCGGCCACGACCACGGAGGCCCCCCGGCGGACCCCCAGAGCCGCCTCCGGGCCTCCGGCGGACACCACCAGCACACGGAGGCGGGAGGGGGCGCGCAGGGCGAACACCACCGCCTGGGGCAGAAACTCGGTGTAGCCGGCGGCCGAGGCGGCGACCAGCGGCCGGGGTCCGTCGCCATCGACCAGAACCACCGGAGAGGGGGGAACCGGTCCCCGGTAGGTGGTGCTGAGGCCGGCGGCGGCGTGGATTGCGTCGCTGCGGACGACATCCACCCGCCCCAGGGGCGTCCAGCGGGTGATGATGATCTGTGCGTCGGGGAACTGTCGGTACACACTGAGGGGCTTGTAGGGCGACAGGCGCAGCGGGAGGTCTCCTCCCGCCGCGAAGGCGGCCAGCGCCGCCGCGGCCAGCCCCGCTCCGACCCGCCGGGCGGGAGCGCTGTACAGCAAGGCCGCCGCGGCCGCGGCGAGGGCGGCGGACACCAGCACCGCATTGGGAGCGGGCAGGACCCACAGGACCCCCACCGCCCCCAGCGCGCCGGCCGCCGATCCTCCCAGCGAGGCCCCGTACAGGACCGGGGCCCGTCCCGGAGTCTCGACCAGCGCGGCGCCCACCGCCAGCCCCGCGCCCAAGAACGGCAGGGCCAGCGCGCCCAGCTGGACGGCCAGGTACAGCGCCTGCACGGGTTCCAGCGCGATGCGGTAGGGGTCAAAGGGGATCACAATCAGAGCCGCCGCCGCCCCCACCGCCGCGGCGGCCGTGGCGATGCAGGCGTCGGCCGCCCGTCCCCGCAGGGCAGGCACCGTTGCCAGCGCCGTCCCGCTGGCCCCAAACCCCAGCAGGCCGACGGCGACGGCGATGACGGCAAAGTGGTACCAGTACACCAGCGAAAACAGGCGGGTGTACGCCACCTCCAGCAGCAGCGCGGAGGCCGAGACGACGGCGACAGCCGCCGGTGTGGCTCGGGTCGGGGACGGGACGGTCACGGAACCCCGCCGGGACGGGTGCAGGCCGGCTACGGATCCCAGTTCGACGCCGGCACCAGGTCCACCACCCGCACGTCCACCACGAACAGGCTGCGGCCGCCCAGCGCCAGCACGCGCCGTCCGTTGGGCGGGAGGGCCACCGTCAGACGCTGCAGGAGCGCGACCGTGGGATGGACGACGATCACCGTGGCCTCGGCGACCACCAGGGCCACCGGCAGGGCGCCGGTGTCTGCGGTCAGCACCAGCTCGCCCGGACCCGCCTGCCCGGTCACCCGCACCCGGGCGAGCATCAGCGGGCGGTACAGATCCAGAGGCACGGACCGGCGCGCTTCGGCCAGCGCCACGCCGAGGCCGTCCGCCGTCCCGACGCGCACCACGTACTCCCGCACCAGCACCGGGCCCAGGGGCAGGCGGACGGCAAACCGCTCGCTCGCGCCCGATGGCACCTCCCAGGGGATGCCGTCGCTGCCGAAGGCCGCCGGGGCGCCGTCCGG
Source organism: Armatimonadota bacterium (assembly GCA_037440005.1). Classification (GTDB taxonomy): domain Bacteria; phylum Sysuimicrobiota; class Sysuimicrobiia; order Sysuimicrobiales; family Kaftiobacteriaceae; genus Calidihabitans. The sequence goes on from JBBIUY010000017.1 coordinate 31,045, forward strand.
AGCGAACCCCGTCACGTCCACCACCAGCCCGCGGACCGGACGCGGCCCCGCGTTGCGCAGCCACCCGGTAACCACCAGCGTGGTCCCGTCCACCGCGTGGGCCACAGCCACCAGCGCCACCGGGGGTCCGCCGGCAGACGCCCGGCCGACCCCGGCCACAGCCGCCAGCAGGACGGCCACGATCCCGCAGCAGACGACCGGCCGCACCGTACCCACAGGACCTCCCTCCCCGGTGTACGGACCGGGCGAGTGAGGCGTTCACGGCATCCTCACAGATCTGTGATCGGCCCCCGGCAGGAGTCCGCGGAGGCCGCCGGCAAAGGGACCGCGGGCGGGTGAGGCGGGCATGCGGATCCTCATCGTGGAAGACGACCCCCGGGTCGGCGAGGTGCTCGCCGAGGCGCTGCGCTCGGAGGGGTACGCGACGGTGGTGGCCCCCACCGGGCGGGACGGGGTGGCCCTGGGCGGCGATCCGGAGGTGGACCTGGTGATCCTGGACCTGATGCTCCCCGACCTGGACGGCCTGGAAGTGCTGGGGACCCTGCGGCAGCGGCGGCCGGACCTGCCGGTGCTGATGCTCACCGCGCGGGACGACCTGCCCTCCCGAGTCGGCGGTCTGGAGGCGGGCGCCGACGACTACCTGACCAAACCCTTCGCCCTGGAAGAACTGCTGGCCCGGGTGCGCGCTCTCCTGCGACGCCGCGGCGTGCTCCGGGCCGGGCGGCTGGCCCTGGACCTGACCGCCCGGACGGTGCGGGTGGGCGACAGGGCCCTGGAACTCACCGGGCGGGAGTGCGCCCTGCTGGAGTACTTTTTGCGCCGTCCCGGCCACACCGTCTCCCGCCGGGACCTGCTGCGGGGAGTGTGGCAGACGGACTTCGACCCCGGCAGCACGGTGGTGGAGACCACCCTCGCCCGCCTGCGGCGCAAGCTCGCCGCCGCCGGCGCCCCGGTCGCCATCGAGACCGTCCGGGGGGCCGGCTACCGCCTGGCGGTGCGGGAGTAGACGCCGGTGCGCGCGTCCATCGTCACCCGCCTGGTCGTCGGCTTTGCGGCGGTACTCCTCCCCGTCACGGCGAGCGCCGTGCTGGCCCTGGTCACCGTGCCCCGCCTGGTGGAGGCGGTGACCCACTTCCAGCAGCAGGCCCTCCGCCGGTTGGGGGTCCTGGAGGACGCACGGCTGCTCATCACCGATGCCGTGCGCCAGGACCACGCGTACATCCTCAGCAACGGCCAGGACCTGTACGACGAGGCGTTCGAGGCCCGGGTGGAGGAGCTGGACCGCCTGCTGGAGGTCTACGGCGCCATCGGGTCGTCCGCCACCGACCGCGCCGCCGCCGAGCAGCGCCGGCTGCGGGAGGCGGTGCGGCGGCTCAGTGCCGCCCACGACCACGTGGAGGAGCTCATCGTGCAGGGGCGCCTGCCGGAGGCCCGGCAGGTGTCCGCGCGGGACGCCCAGGAGGCGGCCCGGACCGCGCTGTCCGCGGTGAGCCGCCTGGTCCAGGACGAGCGCGAGCAGACCGGACGCATTCTGGAGCGGATCGCCGCCGACGCGCGCCGGGTCCACCGCCTGATCCTGCTCGCGGCCGCGGCGGCGGTGCTCGTCGGCGGGCTGGTGGCGGCCAGCGTCATCCGGTCGATCACGGGGCCGGTGAGGCGGCTGGTGGAAGTCACCCGTCGGGTGGACCGGGGAAACCTGCGCCCGCGGGCCGGCCTCACCGGCTCCGACGAGATCGCCGAGCTGGGGCGCAGCTTCGATCGGATGATCGACCGGCTGCAGGCGGCGTTTGCGGAGCAGGAGAGATTCCTGACCGACATCTCCCACGAACTGCGCACGCCCATCACGGTGGTGCGGGGCCACCTGGAGCTGCTCCGGCGGTCCGGAGGGGGCGAGCAGGTGGAGCGGGCGGTGCGCCTGGGCCTGGACGAACTGACCCGGATGACCCGCCTGGTGGACGACCTGCTGCTGCTGGCCCGGGCCGCGCGCCCGGACTTTCTGGCGGTGCGGCCGGTGCATCTGCCGGATCTGGTCGATCAGGTCCTCCAGAAGGCGCGGGCCCTGGCGGACCGCTCCTGGCAGCGGGGCCCCGTGCCCGACGTCACGGTGACGGCGGACCCCGACCGGCTCACCCAGGCCCTGCTCAACCTGCTGCGCAACGCGGCGCAGCACACCCAGCCCGGGCAGCGCATCACCCTCAGCGCGTCGGTGGCGGGGGAGTGGGTGACCCTGGCGGTCGCCGATGAAGGCGAGGGCATCCCCCCCGACCTGCTCCCACGGCTGTTTGAGCGGTTCCGCCGGGGCGCCGACCGCCCCGACCGCACCGGGCTGGGGCTGAGCATCGTGCGGGCCATCGCCCGGGCCCACGGGGGCGACGTGACCGCCCACAGCACCCCCGGCGCGGGCAGTACCTTCACCCTGCGGCTACCCCGGCTCGCGTCCGTGCCGCCTGGCGTGACGCCCCCGTGACAGCCTGCCCATATGGTGGACCCGCCCGGGATGCGGGCGGTCGCACCATGCGGGGGGTCTGCCGGTGGGTGCTGGGCGGTGTGGTCATCCTGACGGCCGTGCCGGCGGCAGGTCAGGCGCCCCCGGCGCCGCGCCTGGTGCGGATTCTGCTGGAGGAGTACCGGTTCATCCCCGAGCGGGTGACGTTGCGGGCGGGGGAGACGGTGCGGCTGGAGCTGGTGAACACAGGCACCGTGCCCCACCAGTTTCGCTCGGAGATCTTCCGGGGCATCGACGTCTTCATCCGCACCGCCGGATTCGACGTGCGCAGCGAGCGGGTGGAGGTCATCGTCATCCGTCCGCGGGCGGCGGCGGTGGTGGAGTTCACCCGGCGGACGCCCGGCGAGTACGCCTTCTGGTGCAGCGAGCGCATCGACGGCATCCCCCACCGGGAGCTGGGGATGGAAGGCCGCTTCGTGGTCGTGCCCTGACACGGCCCTCCCGTGCTCTGACGCGGCCCTCCCGCCGGCCGCGTGCATCGGCGGACCTCCCCCCGGGAGGGGGAACCTGCCAGCCGTCGAATCCTCCCTCCGACTTCCGGGAGGCGCGCATGGCCGACCTCGCCAGCACACTCACTCACCTCCGGCGGGTGCCGCTGTTTGCCGCCCTGCCTGCGGCGGACCTGGAGTTTGTCGCCCGCTCGGTCGTCGAGCGGGTCTACGAGCCCGGGACGACCATCGTCCGCCAGGGCGAGCCCGGCATGGGCTTCTTCCTGATCGCCGACGGCCGGGTGGAGGTGAGCCGGGACGGACGGCGGCTGCGGGAGCTGGGGCCGGGGGAGTTCTTCGGCGAGATGGCCCTGCTGGAAGAGCGCGCCCGCACCGCCACCGTCACCGCTCTCACCCGCACCCGCTGCCTGCAGCTGGTGCGGTGGGACTTCCGCGCCCTGTTGCGGGAGCACCCCGACCTGGCCATCCGCATCCTCGAGGTCGTGGTGCGGCGCCTGCGGGAGTCTCCGCCTCCTCCCGACGTCGACTGAGCGCTCCCCCCGTCGGGAGGTCGGGCGGTGCTGACCTGCCCGCAGGACAACCGGACGCTGATCTCCCAGGCCGCCCCCCGTGGCGTGTACTGGCGCTGCCCGGCCTGCGGGGGACGGGCGGTGGGCGTGGGCCTGCTCCGGCGCACCGCCGCCCGGGAGGCGGTCGTCAGGATCTGGACCGCCGCCCGGGCGGCCCCCCGACGGCCGGGTCGCCCCTGTCCGTCCTGCCTGGGCCCCATGGTGGAGGTGCGGGCGGGATCGGGCCCGGCGGTGGACGTCTGCCGGGCCTGCCAGCTGGTGTGGTTTGACGCCCGGGAGTTCGAGCAGATCCCCCCGGCTCCGGCGGCTGAGGAGCCCGACCTGCCGCCCCGCGCCCGCGAGATCCTGGCCGCCGCCCGGGCCGAGGCAGATGCTGCGCGTCCGCAGCCGCCGTTCGGCTGGGAGGCCCCCGAGCAGCTGTGGAAGTACCTGCCGGCGCTGCTGGGGATGCCGGTGGAGTACGACCGGCAGACCTTCCGCACCGTCCCCTGGCTGACCTGGACCCTGGTGGCGTTCATCACCGCCTTCAGCCTGCGGGCGATGGCGGACCTGGACTACGCGGTGCAGCAGTTCGGCCTGATCCCCGCCCAGTGGTCGCGCCACTTCGGCCTGACGGTGCTGACGTCGTTCCTGCTGCACGGCGACATCTTCCACCTGCTGGGCAACATGTACTTCTTGCTGGTGTTCGGGGACAACGTGGAAGACGTGCTGGGCAAGGGGCGCTACCTGACGTTGATCCTGCTGGCCGCGGGGGTGGGCGACGCGGCGCACATCGCCCTGGACCCGCGGTCGGAGGTCCCCCTCATCGGCGCCAGCGGGGGGATCTCGGGGGTCATCGCCTTCTACGCCCTGCAGTTCCCCCGGGCTCGGCTGGGCCTGCTGTTCCGCTTCTTCGTCGTTTACTTCCGCTGGGTCCGGCTGCCTGCCTACGCGTACGCGGCTTTCTGGATCCTGCTGCAGGTGGCGGGCGCGTACCTGCAGGTCGCGGGGATGACCAACGTCTCCGCCCTCGCGCACCTGGGCGGGGCGCTGGTCGGGCTGGCGGCGTGGCTGGCGTTCCGACGCGGATAGGGCCGGCCCCGTTGGCCTCCGCCGCCGGTCAGGACGGCGGGCGGGGCTCCTCGCCGTCCGATGCGCCGGCCACCGGCTGGACGACGGCGGCGGGGGCCGCGGTGGTGCGGCGGATGCGGACGACCACGTCCTCCAGCAGCGTGTACATCACGGGGATCACGAACAACCCTATCCCTAGCTCTCTGTCAAGAAAACGGAGGAGAAGGCGGGGGCGCAGGTGCCGGAGACCGCCGCACAACCAGGAGGATGACCGCCCCCATCCCCCAGGTGAGGGCTGCGAAGAAAGCCAGCCGTCCCGGCCCGGGAAGGAGGGCCAGCAGGGCCAGGACCACCGCCCCTACCAGGGCGTCACCCACCGGCCCGGACCTCCACCGGAACGCCCCCGCGAGGCGTTCTCCCACCAGGAGGGCCGCACCCGCCAGCCCGGCCACTGCCAGCAGGCTGAGGGCGAACGGCAGCAGGGCCAGCAGGGGGATGCCGACGATGCTGACCAGCAGGACCACGACCAGGGGGGGCAGCACCGCCCACAGCGCGATGCCGGCCAGCAGCGAAGCGCCGGGAGCTACGGACAGAGTCCGGGCGATGCGAGAGACCGGGTGAGGGAACAGGGCTGCGACGGCGACCGCCAGCGCCGCAGACCCCACCAGCACCCACAGGGCCAGGGCCCAGGTGAGGATCCGGCCAAGCTGAGCGGCCAGCGGGCGCCTGCTCGGAGGGGGAGCGCCCCACAGCCGCCCCTCGACCACCCGTCCGCCTACCCGGGCGCCCGGCGACCGGTCCACCCGCCCGTTGCCGACCCACACGTCCCCGTCCACGCGCGCCGCGGGCCCCAGCACCGCCACGCCGTTGACGACCCGCACCGACCCGGTGACCCTCCCCCAGACCTCCACGTCGCCGCCGACGGCGACCGCGTCGCCGCGCAGGGTCCCCTCCACCAGGACCCGGCCACCCACCGCGACCGCCGACCCGTCGTGCACCACCCCGGCGGGCACCACCACGTCCCCGCCCAGGCGCACGGTCAGCCCCTCGGCGGAGGCGGGAGCGGCGGCCCCCAGCACCGCCAGCGCCAGGACCGTCGGTCCGAGCCATCGCGCGGTCAGATGCGGACACCTCCCGGCTGCGCGGCGTCGGCTGGGTCCAGCACGTGGACCTCCCGTCCCAGGCGCGGGACCACCTCGCTGACGTCGGCCTGCGCGCAGTAGACCACGTCGTCCTCCAGACCCAGGCGGATGACGTTCCGGCCGGCCGCCGACTCCCGGAACAGGGCCAGGGGCTCGGGCTCCGCCCGGTACAGGCGCACTGCCGCCGCCGACCCGTCGGTCAGCTCCACGCGTTGTTGATCCATCAGGCGGGCCACCAGGGCCCCGGCGGTGTACGCGTCGTCCAGGCCGAACCCGCCCTCCCGGCCGGCGCACACCACCGTAACGGACCACCCCGCCTCGCGGGCGGCGTCCGCCGCCTCCCGGGTCGCCGCCCGGGCGTTGCGCAGCGCCCCCACCAGCACCACCGGGGCCTCCCGCACCCGCCGGATGGCGGCGGTGCCGTTGGTGGTGACGAAGATCACCGACCTGCCGTCGAACCGGCCGCGGGCCACCTCCACCGGAGAGTTGCCGTAGTGAAATCCGGCGGGGGGCAGGCCGTTCTCCTCCCCCGCCAGGACCGCGCCGTCCATCCGGGCGGCCGCCCGCCGGGCGGCGTCCACGCTCTCCGCCACGTAGACGCGCCGGGCGCCTCGCTCCACCAGGGTCACCAGGGTCGTGCTGGCCCGGATCACGTCCACGACGATGCACACCTGCGGTTCCGGCGTCACCAGCAGAGGGTGGAAGGCCACGTGCACGCGCATGAAGTCTCCCCGTGCGTCCGGCGGAACCCGCAGGGCGGCTGCCGGGTCAGCCGGTGAACTGGCGCTGGCGGAGGTCCTCGCGGATCACCCACTGCAGGCGCGCCGCCACCTGCCGCGCCGCCTCCGCCAGCGGCATCCCCAGCGCCGCCGCGTCGGCCGCCGTCACCGTCACCAGCAGCTGGGCGCCGCCCACGATCTCCCAGGCTCCCGGGCCCGCCGGCAGGGCGCTCACCTGTCCGGGGTCGGGGTCGGTATCGAAGAACCGGTCCAGCCGGGCCACCACCGTCCGGGCGCGATCCACGTCCGCCAGCCGCACCACCACCGTGTCGTTGACCACGACCTCCGCCACCTCCCCTCCGGGCCCGCCCACCACCCGCATCGCCACCCGCAGGTAGTTGGCGGCCGGCCGCCGCACCAGGGGGATGCCCCGGCGCCGCAGCTCCGCCGTCACGTACGCCACCCGCTCGGCGGTGGTGGGGTGGTCGCGAAAGGCACCGGCGTTCACGGGCGGACGCAGCCGCTCCTCCCGGGCCAGCCGCTCCAGGATCGTCAGGACGGCCACCGGCGTGTAGGGCGTGCGGGTGAGGATCTCCACCGCCGTCAGGTCGGCGTCCCGCTCCAGCTCCCGGGTGTACCCCGACAGCAGGCTGCCGGCCAGCAGCTGGGCCCCCTGGGCCAGCACCGCGTCGCGGGTGAGCACCGCCACCACGAACGTCCAGAAGGACGCCTCGGTGCCGCGGCGGATCATCTCCATCTGGTGACCGTGCGCGGCGTGGGCGACCTCGTGGGCGAGCACGGCGGCCAGCTCGTGGTCGGAGCGCACGAATCCCAGCAGCCCCCGGGTGACGTAGATGAAGCCTCCCGGCAGGGAGACGGCGTTGGGCGGCTCCAGGTCCAGGATGCGGAACGTGTACGGAAGCTCGGGGCGGCCCGACACGGCGGCCACCACCTGCCCCACCCGCACCACCCGGGCCACGGCGGCGGGGTCGGAGACCAGCCGGTACTGGGCTTCCAGCCGCCGGGCGTAGATCCGCCCCAGACGCACCTCCTCGGGCTCCTGGGGGGCCGCCGGGGCCGGCAGCGCCGCCAGGACCGCCAGCGCCGCGGCCAGCGCGCGGATCATCGCCCGTCCCCGTCGGCCGGCACGCCGAACAGCCGCCGGGCGTTGTCGGCGGTGACCTGCGCCACCTGCTGCGGGTCCGCGCCGCGGATGTCGGCGATCCGCCGCACGATGGCGCCCAGGTACGCCGGCTCGTTGCGGCGACCGCGCCAGGGCTGAGGGGCGAGGACGGGCGCGTCGGTCTCCACCAGCAGCATCTCCAGCGGCACCGCCCGGGCCACCTCCACCGGCGTGCGGGCGGTGGGATACGTCACCGGCCCCGCCAGGGAGATCCGGTAGCCCCGGCGGACAGCCTCGGCGGCCACGTCCACCGAACCCGAAAATGCGTGCAGGACGACCCCGGGCGGGCCCTCCCGGGCCAGCAGGTCCAGCAGGTCGGCAAACGCGCCCCGGCAGTGGGCGATCACCGGCACGCCGGCCTCCCGGCTCAGCCGCACGTGCGCCACGAAGGCCTCCCGCTGGACGTCCCGGCTCGCGCGCTCCCGGACGTAGTCCAGGCCCGTCTCGCCCACGGCCACCACCCGGGGGTGCGAGAGCAGGGCGCGCAGCTGCGCCAGCGCGTCCGGACCCGCCGCGGCGGCCTCGTGGGGGTGGACGCCGACGGCGGCGTACACGTCGCCATAGCGCGCCGCCAGGGCCACGGCGGCCCGGCTGCTGTCCACGTCGGTGCCCACCGTGACGCACCCGCGCACGCCGGCGTCCCGGGCGCGCTGCACGACCGCGTCGCGATCGGCGGAAAACGCCTCATCGTCCAGGTGGACGTGGGAGTCGAACATCTCCACGGCCGTCCCCCAGTGTAGCACCGCAGGCGCACCGGAAAACCAGCGGCCTGCAGCCGGAGGACGCGCGGACGTCAGGTGATCCGGGCGCCGGTGGGGGCCTCCCGGTCCACCGTCAGCAGCGCCACCTGGCCGTCCCACTCCGCCGCCAGGAGCATGCCCTGGGACGTGACGCCGCGCACGCGGCGGGGCTCCAGGTTGGTCAGGACGATGATGCGCCGTCCCACCAGGTCCTCGGGCTGGTAGTGGGGGATGAGTCCGGTCACCAGCGTGCGGACCTCCCGGCCGATGTCCACCTTCACCTCGATCAGCTTGTCGGTGCCCGGCACCCGCGCGGCCGACAGGACCGTGCCCACGCGGATGTCCAGCCTGCGGAAGTCCTCAAGGGTGATGGTGCCCGCCTCCCGCTTCCCCTCGCTGGCGGCGCCCTCCGGCGCCGCGGACCGCGGGCGCGCGTCGGGGGCGACGCGGGTCTCGATCCGGGGGAAGACGGGCGGCCCGGGCCGCACCCGGGTGCCGGCAGGCAGGCCGCCCCAGCGGCGGGTGTCGTCCAGGCGCTGGGACGACAGGGGGACGGGGATCCCCAGCTGGTCCCACACCCGGGCGGCCGCCACGGGCATCCAGGGGGACAGCAGGATGGTGGCCACGCGGACGACCTCCAGGGCGTGGTACAGGATCGTGCCGGCCCGTCGCGGGTCCGTCCGCACCGCCTGCCAGGGCGCCTCCTCGTCGAGGTACTTGTTGGCCGCCCCCAGCAGCCGCCAGATCTCCTCCAGGGCGCCTTTGAAGTCCAGCCGGTCCACGGCCCGGTCCACCGCCTCCACCACCTCGGCCGCCGTCCGGCGCAGCCGGTCCTCGGCTGCGGAGGGCGGGCCCGCCGGAGGCACCTGGCCGGCGAAGTGGCGCTCCACCTGCGGCAGCGCCCGGTGCAGCAGGTTGCCGTAGTCGTTGGCCAGGTCGGCGTTGAACCGGTGCACGAGCCCGCTGCGGCTGAAGTCCCCGTCCTCGCCGAAGGGAATCTCCCGCAGCAGGAAGTACCGGATGGCGTCCACGCACACGGCCTCGGCCGCGCCCGACGCCTCGGCCAGCTCGCGGGCCACCGCCGCCGGGTCGATCACGTTGCCCAGGGTCTTGCTGATCTTCTGGCCCTCCACGGTGATGAAGCCGTGGACCAGGATCTGCCGGGGGGGCTCAAGCCCCGCCGACAGCAGCATGGCCGGCCACAGCAGCGAGTGGAAGCGGTTGATGTCCTTGCCGATGAGGTGGTGGCTGACAGGCCACCACCGCCGGAACTCCTCCTCGGCCGGCTCCCCGGCTCCGAAGCCCAGGGCGGAGATGTAGTTGGTGAGGGCGTCAAACCACACGTAGATGACGTGGGTGGGGTCGTCGGGGACGGGAATGCCCCAGGACAGTTTCTCGGTGGGCCGCGACACCGAGATGTCCTCCAGGGTGTCGATCAGGTTGAGCATCTCCCCGTAGCGGGAGGCGGGCACCACGAAGTCGGGACGTTCCTCGAACAGGCGGCGGAGGGCCGGACGGTACCGGGACAGCCGGAAGAAGTAGTTCTCCTCCTCGATGACCACGGGCTCGGCGTCGTGCACCGGGCAGCGGCCGTCCACCAGGTCGCTGCGGGTGACGAAGGCTTCGTGGCCGACGCAGTACAGGGCTTGGTAGTTCTTGCGGTACAGGTCGCCGCGGGCGGCCACCCGGCGCCACAGAGCCGCCACCCCCCGGTGGTGGCGGGGCTCGGTGGTGCGGATGAAGTCGTCGATGGACAGGTGCAGCTGGTCCGCCAGCGCCCGGAACCGGGCGGCGTTCTCGTCCACGAACGCCCGCACGTCCTTGCCCGCCGCCGCCGCGGAGGTGGCGTTCTTCTGGCCGTGCTCGTCGGTGCCCGTGAGGAACCGCACCTCCTCCCCCCGCACCCGGTGAAACCGCGCCAGCACGTCGGCCAGGATCTTCTCGTAGGCGTGCCCGATGTGCGGGCTGGCGTTGACGTAGTCGATGGCGGTGGTGATGTAATACCGTCCCGCGGCCACGACACCCACCGTCCTTCCCGGTCACAGATCCGCGTGCGCCGTCAAACACAAAACCTCTCGCCCGTGGGACGAGAGGCCTTCCCGTGGTACCACCCCGGTACGCGCCTGCGGCGCCTCGTTGCAGGAGCCGGCGGCACACCGCGGCTCCCTGGCCCGATCCCGGAGGCCTGCCGCCGGCCCTACTGCGCAGGCCGCGCCTGCGGTTGGGGCCGCCCGCTCGGAAGCCATGTTCGCCGCGCCCCTCCGACCGGCTCGCACCCTCCCGGCTCGCTCGTGCGGTCGGGGCCGGCTACTCCCGCTTCCTCATCGCCTGGCGCCCATTGTAGGTGCGCGACCGACCGTTGTCAAACCGCGGTGGATCCGGGCGGTCCGCGACGACAATGAGGGTCTGACCCCTTTTTCCGCCCGCGGGCGCAGGAACGGGGCGCCGGGGTGGGGGAACCCGTTGTGGTGGTGGCCCTCCCATGTCCCGCCCACCTGCAGGCCGCGCGCACGCCCGCGGGGCAGATTCTCTGGCCCTGACAGCCCTGGGCGGCTGGCTGGTCGTGAGCCTGTACGTGGACGGCTGGGCGCACAGCCACCGCCGTCTGGACACGCCCCTGTGGGGCGGCGGCGCGCCTCCGGCGTTCTCTCCTCCGGGGATCCCGACGACGCCGGCCGTCTGGCACCTCCCGTTCCTGGTGGGGCTGCTGGCGCTGGCGGTCCTCGTGGGGATCACGGTGGTCCGCCGCCCGCGGGGGCTGCCCGCGACGGCGGCGCTGGCCGGCGGGTGGGACCTGGCCGCGGCGGGGCTGGTGGTGCTGGGCGCCGGGGTGATCGCCCGCGCCGCGGTCCCGCCCGCGCCCGTGGTCTCGCTGCCCGGCCTGGCCCCGGGGCTGCCGCGGTTTGAGTCCCTGCCGGGCCTGCTGGGCCCACCCAGCCTGCTGCAGGCGGTGGGCCTGGGGCTGGTCGTGGCGGCCCCTCTGCGGGAGCGGTGGCGGCGGAGCGAGCCCCTGCCGTCGCTGCGCGCCGCCCTGCCGGCGTTGCTGTCGGTGTCCTTCCTGCTGGCGGTGGGCAGCTACCTCACCCAGTTCGTGCACCCGCTGGTGGACCCGTGGCCGGAACTCAGCTTCTGGCGGCGCGGGTTGCAGACGTACCGCTACGGCCAGTTCTACTTCGGCGAGTCCATGGGGGTGGCCGGCATCCTGCTGCAGACCGTGCTGCTGATGGGGCCGGTGCTGCTGGTCATCCGGCGCTGGCGCCTGCCGCCGGGCAGCCTGACGGTGGTCTTCGCCGTGCACGCGGCCCTGGTGAGCAGCCTGCAGGACCGGTATTACTTCGTCCTGGCCGCCGCCGCAGCCGGGGCGGCCGCCGACGCGCTGGCGTCGCGCATGACCGCTCCGCACGCCGCCGACCTGCGGCTGGTGGGCTTCGCGGTCCCCGTGGTGTACTTCGGGCTGTACTTCCTGGTCCTGGAGGCGGTCACCGGACTGCAGCCGCCCCTGGGACCCGCCACCCTGCGGCTGGAAGGGATCGGCTGGTCGGTCCAGCTGCGGGCGGGCGCGGTCCTAGCCGCCGGGCTGGTGGGCGGGCTGCTGACGTACCTGGTCGCCCCCGACGGCCGCCCCGCCTCATAGACGCACGGCCCTCCCGCGGGGCGGCTTACAGCAGGCCGGCCTGAGCCAGCAGGTCCCGCAGGCGCTCCCGTCCGGCCTCCGACAGGGAGACGGCCGGGGGCCGCACCGTGGCGTGGGCGATCAGCCCCAGCAGCGCCATCGCCTCCTTCACCACCACGAAGAAGGGCGCGTCCAGGTGGTACAGGGCGGCCAGCCCCAGGCGGCGGCGCACCAGGGCGGCGGCGTCGGCCAGGCGCCCTTCCTGCACGGCCGTGTAGACCTGCACCGGAAGGTGGGGAGCGAAGTTGGCGACGGCGGGGATCGCGCCGTCCCCGCCCGACAGCAGCGTGTTGAGTAGGTGGTACTCGTACCCGCACAGGACGCTGAACTCCGGCCGCACGGGCTTCACCGCCGCCAGCACCTCGTGGATGTGGCCGACGCTGTCCACGGTCTCCTTGATGCCCAGGACGGTGGGGTACGCCTCGACCAGCCGCCTCACCAGCGCCGGCGAGAGGGAGCGGCCCACCACCGCGGGAAAGTTGTACAGCACCACGGGCAGGTCCACCGCCCGGGCCACCGCGCCGACGTGGGCCTCGATGGCGGCGTTGGACGGCGGCCAGTAGTACGGGGGCAGGACCACCACGCCGTCGGCGCCGACCTGCTGGGCGTGACGGGCCAGGGCCACCGCCTCGTCGGTGGAGGTGCTGGCGCACCCCACCAGCACGGGCACCCGCCCGCCGACGGTCCGGACCACCCGCTCGGCCACCTCCCGCCGCTCGTCGGCGGTCAGGTGCATCACCTCCCCGGTGCTGCCCAGCACGAAGACGCCGTGGACCCCGCCGCGCAGCACGAACTCCACGTGGGCTTCCATGGCGGCGGCGTCGATGCGCCCGTCGCGATCGAACAACGTCACCACGGGGGGAATGATCCCCGTCAGCCGCGTCACCGGCCTCCCTCCTCCACCGCCTTGAGGTACTCGGCCACGGACCGGCGGGCCTCCTCCCGCCGGTCGGCGGGCACCAGCACGTCGCCCCACACCCCCCAGGCCCTGCGGATGATCTCTCCGTACCCCGGCACCTGACGGCTGCGGGCGGTGGCGGGAATGCCGGCCTGGGTCAGAATCCCCACCACCAGCAGCGCCTCGGCTTCGGTGCCGGCCTGGTACACCGGGACGTAATCGCGGGGAGGCGGGATCCGGCGGCGCAGGCGCCTCACCTCCCCGCCGGCCGGGATCCAGCAGGGCGACCCTCCCGGCCGGCCGCCTGCAGGGCGAGGCGGTAGGCGTCGCGGCGGGAGATCCCGCAGGACCGGGCCACCGCCCGGGCCGCCTCCCTCACCGACACGCCCGCCCCCAGCAGCGCCCGCAGCGCCTCCGCCGCGCCGGGCGCCTGCGGTGTGCCGGCCGCCTCCGGCGTGCCGGGCGCCCCGCCGATGACCAGCGTCAGCTCTCCCCGGATCAAGCGCTCCCGCACCGCCGCCAGGACCGCGGACGCCGGCCCCCGGAGCACCTCCTCGAAGGCCTTGGTCAGCTCCCGCACCAGCGCCACCGGCCGCTCGCCCAGCACCGCCGCCACGTCCGCCAGCGTCTCCTCCACCCGGTGGGGCGCCTCAAACGCCACCAGGGTCCACGGCAGGGCCGCCACCTCCGCGAGCAGGCGGCGCCGCGCCGCGCGCCGGCGGGGGAGAAATCCCAGGAACACGAAGCGGTCGGGCGGCAGCCCCGCCACCGAGAGGGCGGCGGTGATGGCGCTGGGACCGGGCACGGGCACCACCGGGATCCCCTCCTCCACGGCCCGGCGCACCAGCACGAATCCGGGATCCGAGAGGATCGGCGTCCCCGCGTCGCTCACCAGCGCCACCGACCGGCCGGCGCGCAGGTGGGCCAGCAGTTCCGGCGCCCGGCGGTCCTCGTTGTGCTCGTGGTAGCTCACCAGGGGCGTGCGGATTCCGTGCCGCTCCAGCAGCACCCGGGTGTGCCGGGTGTCCTCGCACGCGATGAGGTCCACGGTCCGCAGGACCTGGAGCGCCCGCAGGGTGATGTCGTCCAGGTTGCCGATGGGCGTGGCCACCACGTACAGGGTTCCCGTTCCCATAGGTCCCTAGCGGCGGGCGGCCAGGGCGCGGCGGACCGCCTCCAGCGCCTCCTGGGGGGTGTGGACCACGGTGATGGGCGCCCGCGCCCCCGCCCGCACCGCCTCCCAGGTCCGCAGGCCGATCACGGGCTTGCCCGCCCGCAGGGCGTGGCCGATCTCCGACAGCGTGCCGTACCCGCCCCCGATGGCGACCAGGACGTCGGCGGTGAGCACCAGGGCCACGTTGCGCATCTGGCCCATCCCGGTGGCGACGGCGACGCTCACGTAGGGGTTGGCCTCCCGCCGGTCGGGTCCCGGCAGGATGCCGACGGTCAGCCCCCCGGCCTGCCGCGCGCCCCGGCAGGCGGCCTCCATCACGCGGCCCAGACCTCCGCACACCAGGACGTACCCGGCCTGCGCCAGCAGCCGCCCGGTCTCCTCGGCCAGCGCCTCGTGGGCGGGGTCGCTGAACTGGCTTTCGCCGATCACGCCCACCACCGCCTGGTCCATCGCCGTCCTCCACCTACCGCCGGGGCGGGCGGGGCTCGTGGCGGCGCGGGCGAGACGCGGGCACCGCCGGACCGGGGACGGCGGACACCCGGCCGCGCCGGCGCAGCAGGCCCCGCAGCAGCCGCACGGCGGCGGTCTTGTCCAGGGGCTCGTTGAGGTTGCCGCACTTGGGGGACTGGATGCACGACGGACAGCCCGCCTCGCACGGGCAGGCCTCGACCGCTTCGAGAGTCGCCTCCAGCCACCCCTCCACCAGCTCGAACCCCTTCTCGGTGATCCCCACGCCCCCGGGATGCCCTTCATAGATGAAGATGGCCGGCCCGGCCAGGTCGGGGTAGACAGGGTAGGACACCCCGCCCAGATCCCACCGGTCGCACATGGCCAGCAGCGGCAGGACGCCGATGGCCGCGTGCTCCACCGCGTGAATCCCTCCGGCCAGGTCCAGCCCCCGGGCGCGGACGTCGGCCGCCAGGGTCGGCGGGATCGCAAACCATACGGCCGCGGTGGACAGGGTCTGGGCGGGCAGGTCGAGGGGGTCCTCGCCCAGGGTCTCCTCGCTGAACAGCCGCTTGCGGGCGCAGGCGATCACCTGGGTGGTCACCTCCACCAGACCGTGGACAACGGTGGTGGGACCCAGGGACCGGTGCCGCAGCGGCCGGACGATGGCGACATCGGTGGTGGTCCGGGGCTGGGTGTAGTAGTCCACGTCGGCGGGGACCGCGGTGGCCACCCGGCGCTCAAGGTCCAGGCCGGTCACCACGTAGGTCTCGCCCTGGTGCAGGTAGACGGCGCCGGGGTGCACCTGCTCGCACGCCCGGACCGTGTCGACGGTCCCGATGACCTTCCCCCGGGCGTCCACGATGCGGACGGTCTCCCCCGACGCCGAGCGCACCTCCACCTCCTGGGCGGGATAGCCGGATCCGGCCCACACCCAGCCGGCGCCCCGCCGCCGCAGGTCGCCGTGCTCCTCCAGCAGCCGGGCGACCTCTTCCACCCGCGGCCCCAGCACCTCGGCGTCGGCCGGACCCACCGGCGCCTCGGCGGCGGCACACCGCAGGTGCGCGGCCAGGATGTACGGGTTGTCCGGGTCGATCACCGCGTGCTCCACCGGCCGCTCGAACAGGTAGTCGGGGTGGCGCATCAGGTACTGGTCCAGAGCGTCTTCCAGGGCCACCAGGATCACCAGCGCCTCGCCGGTCCCCCGTCCCGCCCGGCCGGCCCGCTGCCAGGTGCTGGCGATGGTGCCCGGATAGCCCACCAGGATGGCGGCGTCCAGACCGCCCACGTCGATGCCCAGTTCCAGGGCGCTGGTGCTGACCACGCCGACCAGCTGGCCGGTGAACAGCAGCCGTTCGATCTCCCGGCGCTCCTCGGCCAGGTAGCCGGCCCGGTAGGAGCGGATGCGGTCGGCCAGGTGGGGGGCGTGCTCGCGCAGGTTCTCCCGGGCGTACCGGTAGATCAGTTCGGCGATCTTGCGGGCCTGGGTGAAGACGATGGTCCGCACCCCGGCCCGCACCAGGTAGGTGAACAGGGCGGTGGCCTCGGTGTAGGCGCTGCGACGCCGGGCGCGGGCGCGGTCCACCAGGGGCGGGTTCCACAGGACCACCCACCGGGGGCCTGCGGGGGAACCGTCGCGGTCCACGACGGTCACCGGCACGCCCAGCAGCCGGGAGGCGACCTCCGCCGGGTTGGCGATGGTGGCCGAGGTCCCCACGAACACCGGGGAGGAGCCGTACAGCCGGCACAGGCGCTGCAGCCGGCGCAGCACCAGGGCCACGTGGCTGCCGAACACCCCCCGGTAGATGTGCATGTCGTCCAGGACCACGTACCGCAGGTGGCGGAACAGGGCGGCCCACCGGCGGTGCTGGGGGAGGATGCCCAGGTGCAGCATGTCGGGGTTGGTGAGGATGATGCGGGCCTCCTCGCGGATCTGGCGCCTCTGGCCCGGGGGCGTGTCGCCGTCGTAGGTGGCGGCCGGCACGTCCGGCAGCTCGAATCCGGCCAGGGTGTCGGCCTGGTCCTGGGCCAGCGCCTTGGTCGGGAACAGGTACAGGGCCCGGGCGCGGGGGTCGGCCAGCAGCGTCTCCAGGACCGGCAGGGTATAGCACAGCGTCTTGCCGCTGGCGGTGGCCGTGACCACCACCGTGTGCTCGCCCCGCCGCACGGCGCTGACCGCCTCCACCTGGTGGCTGTACAGGCGCTCGATGCCGCGGCGGCGCAGGGCGGCATCCAGCGGCTCCGGCAGCGGCGGGGACAGCTCGGCGTACCGGGCCCGCCGCGGCGGCAGGAAGCGCTCGCAGACGATCTGGCCGGCGTAGTCCCGCCGGCGGCGCAGGTCGTCCAGCAGCGCCCGCACGTCCATCGCCCGGCCTCCCGCCAGACACATTCGGCGGCCGCGAGGCGGATGCCTGGGCCGCACAGACGGCGCCCGCCGCTGCCTTGACAGCGCCGGCGGGCCGTCAGTATCGTAATATCTGCCGGGTTGCGGAAGTGGCGGAACTGGCAGACGCGCAGGCCTCAGGAGCCTGTGGGGGCGACCCCGTGGGGGTTCAAATCCCTCCTTCCGCACCACCTCCGACGGCGCTGATCCCTCCGGGATGAGGGCGCCGGCGCGGCTACAACCCCAGCACCCTCCGCGCCACCTCGAAGTAGATCACCAGGCCCGTCCCGTCCACCAGGGTGGCGATCAGCGGCGCCGACACCACGGCCGGGTCTACGCCCAGCCGGCGCAGCACCAGGGGCAGCAGCCCGGCCACCGTGGCCGCCCACAGGACGATGGCCCCGGCGGCCAGGGCCACCGTCAGGCCCACCTCCACCGGGACGCCCAGCAGCCGGGCCCGGACCAGCGCGGCGGCGGCCATGGCCGACCCCAGCAGGACGGCGGTGGCCACCTCCTTGCGCCAGACCCGGAAGGCGTCCCGCAGCCGCACCTCGCCCATGGCCATGGCCCGGATCACGGTGGTGACCGTCTGGGAGCCGGTGTTCCCGCCGGTGCCGATGAGCAGGGGGATGAAGAAGGCCAGCGCCACCACCCGCTCCAGCTCGTCGGCGAAGTGGCGCAGCACCGAGCCGGTGTACGCCTCGGCCACGAACAGCAGCAGCAGCCAGCCTACCCGCTTGCGGGCCAGGGTCAGGGGAGAGGCGGTGAGGTAGGGTTCGTCCAGCGGCTGCGCGCCGCCCAGGCGCTCCAGATCCTCCCCGGCCTCCTCCAGCAGGACGTCGGCCGCGTCGTCGGCGGTGATCACGCCCAGCAGCCGGTCCTGGTCGTCCACCACCGGTAGCGCGATCAGGTGGTGCCGGTCCAGCAGCCGGGCGGCCTCCTCCCGGGGTGCACTCGCCCGCACCCGGATCACGTCCCGGATCATCAGGTCGCGCACCGGCGTGGTGGGCCGGCTGAGGACCAGGTTGCGCAGGGACAGCACGCCCAGCAGCCGCCCGGTGGCCGGGTCGGTCACGTACACGTAGTAGACCACCTCCGCCTCCTCGGCCAGCCGCCGCAGGTGCGCCAGCGCCTCGTCGGCGGTCAGGTCCGGGGAGACGGCCACGTACTGGGGGGTCATCAGCCCGCCGGCGCTGTCGGGCGGGTAGGCCAGCAGCTCCCGGATCTCCTGGGCGGTCTCCGGCTCCACCTCGGTGAGCAGCGGCTCGGCCTGCTCGGGCGGCAGCTCCTCCACCACGTCGGCCGCCTCGTCGGGGGCCATCTCCTCCAGCAGGTCGGCGGCCGCCGGCCGACTGAGCTTGCGGATCAGGCGGGCGGCGTCCCGGGGGTCCAGCTCGCCCACCAGCTCGGCCATGGCCTCGTCCCCGAACCGTTCGAACAGGGCGGCCAGCTCGGCGGGGGACAGAGCCAGCAGCGTGTCGGCCAGGTCCCGGGGCGGCAGAGCCCGCAGCGCGTCCAGGTCGGGCGCGGTCACGGAGTGGGGCATGGGTCTCCCTCCGGGGCGGGGTCAGAGCGGACGCCGGCCGGGCCTACCCCGACGGCCGGGACGGCTCCATGCCGGCGAACCGCTCAAACAGCAGGGCCACGTGCTTGATGTGCTGGACGAAGTCGTCCAGGCGGATGTTCTCGTTGGGAGCGTGGGCGTTGCTGTGGGCGTACCCGCAGCCGGTCCCCACGGTGGGCGTGCCGAACCGGGCCGCCAGCTCGTACATGGGGCCGGTGGCCGCCATCAGCGGGGACACCACCGGGTCCCGCCCGTAGACCTCCCGGGCGGTCTCCTGCACCGCGCGGGCCAGCGGCGAGTCCACCGGGGTGCGGGCGGGCCGCTCGGCGCCCAGCAGGCGCACCTGGATGTCGGCGAAGCCGCGCTGGGCCAGGTGGCGGGTGACCTTCTCGAAGATGTCGTCGGGGCGCTGGTCGGGCACCAGCCGGAAGTCCACCTTGGCGGTGGCCCGGTGGGGCAGGACCGTCTTGCTGCCGGGCCCGGTGTAGCCGGCCGACAGGCCGCAGATGGTGCAGGTGGGCTGGTAGAGGTTGCGCTTGACCAGCTGCAGCCCCGTCACCCCCAGCAGGAACTGCTCGATGCCCAAATCCCGCCGCCGCAGCTCGTCGTCCCGGACGGCGGCCAGGCGGCGCAGGTGCTCCATCTCCTCGGGGGTCGGCTCCACCACGTCGTCGTAGAACCCCTCGATGAGGATGTTCTCGTGCCGGTCCTTGAAGGTGGACAGCGCCCACACCAGCCGCCAGGCCGGGTTGGGCACGATGGTGGCCTGGCTGCTGTGCAGGTCGCGGTTGGCGCCCCGGGCCTCCAGTTCGATGTAGAGGATCCCCTTGGCGCCCATGTAGATGCCCAGGTTCTCCTGGAGGTCCTTGCCGCCGGCCTCCCACAGGCAGCCGTCGGCCCGCACCAGGTCGGGATGCTGGCGCACGAACTCGTGCAGGTGGCCTGAGGACACCTCCTCTTCCCCTTCCACCACAAACCGCACCCGCAGCGGCAGCCGGCCCCGGGTGGCCAGCCAGGCCTCCACCGCGCACAGGCGGGCCACCAGGTTGCCCTTGTTGTCGGCGGCGCCCCGGGCGTACAGTTTGCCGTCCCGGATCTCGGCGGCAAAGGGCGGGGAGTCCCACTCGTCCAGGGGGTCGGGAGGCTGCACGTCGTAGTGGTTGTAGATCAGCAGGGTGCGGGGGCCGTCCCCCACCTCCCCGACCACCACGGGGGCGCCGGCGGTGTCGAACAGGTGGGGGCGGATGCCGATGCGGGCCATCAGGTCCGCCACCATCTGGGCGGTCTCCCGCAGCCCCACCTGCTGGGCGGCGATACTGGGCTGGCGGCACAACCACTGCAGGCGTTCGACGAACTCCTGACGGTGCGCGTCGATGTAGGCGAACAGGTCGGTCATGGATCTGTTCTGACTGTTTCCCGCCGGCGCCGCACGACCCCTGCCGGACCCGGGGGGACCGCGCACCACTCACCCGGACGGCTCCGGGGAGCCGGCCTCTCCCGCCGCCTGCACCAGGGAGTGCACGAACACCTCTTCGGGCTGGGCGCCGACGAACTCCACCACGTCGTTGATGACGACCTTGGGCACCGCGTAGACCCCGTAGCGCTCGGCCAGGTCGGGGAACTCGCTGGCCTCCACGATGTCGGCGCGCACCCGGGGACTCTCCACCGCCAGGTGGGCGGCCAGCCTGGCCGCCCGGGGACAGTGGGGTCAGGTGGGGGTGACGAACACCTGGATGTGCGCGTCGCCCCGCAGGCGCGCCAGGACCTCCCGGGTGGACGGGGACAGCTCCCCGCGGCCGCGGGAGGCCGCCACGATCATCTCCAGCAGGGTGGCGAACTCGTAGCCGGCGGGCATGCCGTAAAACCGCAGGCCGTAGTCCTGCGCGCCCAGGATCGCCGTGGCCGGGGTGCGGGCGATCCCCCGGGCCCGGGCCCGCTCGGGGTCGGCCAGGGTGCTGACGGGGACGAGGGTCACGAGCGGGGACAGGGAGGCCACCTCGCCGAGGATCTGGCGCACGTACTCGGCAATCTGCCCGTCGTCGGTGGGCAGGGCGAGACCGCTGGTGGTGGGCGCAAAGAACTCCAGGGTCACCGGGTCCACCATCTCGCGGGCGAGGCGGTCCCGCACGAAGGCGGCGTCCTGATCGCTGAGGAACGGCATGGGCATCCTCCGGTGTCTCCGTGATACGATTATGATAACCGCCGCGGGCGGGGTGCCCATTCCCATGGACGAGCGGGACGGCCGGCCGGCGGCCGCGGCCCTGGAGCTGGACTACCGGGTGCTGGCGCACCTGCGGGGCTATCCCGAGGAGTTGCGCCGCTACACCACCCTGATGAAGCAGGCCCACCCCCGCGGGCTCTCCGCCGCGCAGTTCCTGCTGACCCGGGCCGGCGCCGGGGAGGGGTTCCTGGAAGCCGTCTGCCGGCTGGTGAGCGACGGGGTGGACGTGGTCACCGCCGTCGAAGCCGCCGAGATGGTGGGCGGGCCGCCGGCGGAGCTGGCCGCCCGCCCGGGGTTTCCCGCCCCGCTGCACGGCGCGGGAACGCGGGCCCTGTGGCGGCGCGCGGACGTGGAGCGGTACGCGCGGCAGCAGGCTCCGCCCGGCGGGGAGTCGTCCTGAGGAGGTCAGGCCCGCGCGGGCCGACGGCGATGGGCAAACTGGCCCTGTGGGTCGTCTGCGGGAGCTGCGGCCGCGAGTTCGACACCGGATTGCGGCTGGACCGCCGCAGTTTCGCCCGCGGGACCCTGGCGGCCAACTACCACCGCTGTCCGTTCTGCGGCCAGCGGCTGACCTACCGCAAGGCCGACTACCGGCCGCGGGACGAGACCACGGGGCAGGAAGCCCGCCGGGCGGGGCCGAACCCCAGCCGGGAGGGGACCTGAGGTGCGAGCGCAGGCGCCCACGTGTCCCAACTGTGACACCGTGATGGTCCTCCGCTACGAACCCGACGAGGTCCACGGGCTGTGGTACGAGTGCACCATCTGCGACTACCGCATCGTGGCCGATGCGGCCGGCCTGGAAGCGGAGGGCCAGCGGCGTCATTCTCCCGCCCGCTAGGATCCCCGGCTCCGGCGCATGCCGAGCCCGCCGTCCACCGTCCGGGCCCCGGACGCCCGGAGGTGCCCCGATGGAACTCCCCCTGACCGCCCCCTGCCCCCAGTGCGGCGCGGAGATGGAGCCGCGGGGCCGGGCCCGGCGCGGCCGCGCGGTGTACGTCTGCCCCGACTGCGGTCACGAGGCGGAGATGGACGCGCTGGAAGAGCCGGCCGACGAGGACGAGGAGCCCGACGACAGGTAGCGGCGACGCGCCGGCGCCCTCAGGCGTCCTCCCAGCCGGGGCCCCTGTAGACGACCTCGCCCGCCACCACCGTGGCTGCGACCCGGACCTGCAGGAGGTCGTCTGCGGTCCCGGCGAACGGGTCGCGGTCCAGCACCACCAGGTCGGCCGCGGTCCCGGGCGCAAGGGTTCCCCGGACGCGCTCGTCCCCGCAGGCGTAGGCGGCGCCGACGGTATACGCCCGCACCGCGTCCTCCAGAGGGAGGGCCTGCTCGGGATGCCAGGTGTCCTGGGGCAGGTCCCCGGGCCGCCGCCGGGTGACGGCCGCAAACAGCCCCGCCAGCACGTCGGGAGGCTCGACCGGCGCGTCGGAGCCGAAGGCCAGCACGGCGCCCGCGTCCCGCAGCGACCGCCACGGGTAGGCCCACCGGCACCGGGAGCCCCAGTACCGCCGGGCGACCTCGCGGTCGCTGGTGCAGTGCACCGGCTGCATGGAGGCCACCACCCCCAGAGCCGCCAGGCGGGGCAGGTCGTCGGGGTGGACCAGCTGGGCGTGCTCGATGCGGTGGCGCAGCCCCTGCCGGCGGGTGGCGGCCTCGTGGCGCTGGAACGCGTCCAGGGTCCAGCGCACGGCCCGGTCGCCGATGGCGTGCACCGCGCACCACCAGCCCGCCTGGACGGCGCGGCCCACCAGCTCGGTGAGCTCGTCCCGACCGTAGACGGCGATGCCGGTGTTGTGCGGCTGGCCCTCGAAGGGCTCCAGCATGCTGGCCGTCTGGGACCCCAGCGTGCCGTCGGCGAAGATCTTGACTGGCCCCACCCGCACCCACCCGTCTCCCTGGCCGGTGCGCAGGCCGTCTGCGGCGTCGTCCAGGACGCCCGCGGGCATCGCCACCCACACCCGCACCCGCAGCCGCCCCCGCTCCGCCAGGCGCCGGCAGGCCCGCAGGGTCGCCTCCCCTTCGGCGGGGTCGGTGCCGACCATCGCGTGCACGCCGACGATCCCCCGCTCGTGGAGGGCCGCAGCCGCCCGGACCACCGCCCGCTCCACCGCCGTCTCGTCCGGCGGCGGGACGACGCGCCAGATCAGGTCCGTGGCCCGTTCCTTCAGAACCCCGGAAGGTTCTCCGCCCGCGTCCCGGACGATCTCACCGCCGGGCGGATCGGAGGTCTGGCGGCCGATCCGGGCCAGGCGCAGGGCCAGGGAGTTGACCCACAGCAGGTGCCCGTCTTTGCTGGCCAGGGCGACCGGGTGGCGGGGGCTGACCGGGTCCAGGTCGGCCCGGGTGGGCAGGCGCCTCTCCGGCCAGACGTTCCTGTCCCACCCGCGGCCCAGCACCCACCCACCGGGCGGGTGACGGACGACCGCGCCGGCCACCAGCGCCACCGCCTCCCCCAGCGTGCGGGCGGCCTGCAGGTCCAGCCGCTCGAGGCTGAAGCCGTACCCGGCCAGGTGGATGTGGCTGTCGATGAAGCCGGGCAGGACCGTCCGCCCGCTCAGGTCCACCCGGACGGCCCGCCCGGACGCCCCGGCCAGGTCGGAGGACGCGCCGGCGGCGACGATCCGCCCATCCCGGACCAGCAGCGCCTCCACCACCGGCCGGGCCGGATCCAGGGTGTAGATGCGACCCCCGCTGAACAGGATGTCCGTCATCCGACGGCACGCGTCACCAGGCCGCCCGGTCGGCGATCCAGTCGTACAGGTACACGCGCACGCGCTTGTACACCAGGAAGGTGATCAGCGAGCTGGCGACGCCCTTGAGGAGGTTGAAGGGGAGCAGGGCCGGCAGGACCAGGGCGACGACCTGGTCCCGCGGGATGCCGTAGAAGACCGGGGTGAGAACGACGTTGGCGGCGATCATCACGCCGGTCATCGCCGCCACGCCCAGGGCCAGGGACTTCAGCGCGCCGGCCTTGGTGCGCTCCACCCGGTAGTACCACCCGGCGACGGCCACCAGGGTGACCCCCGCCAGGAAGTTCATGAAGATGCCGAACGGCCCCCCGGTGGTCCCCGACCGGAACATGCCGATGAGCAGCGCCTTTACCGACTCCACCGCCACGCCGTAGCCGGGGCCCAGGGCGAAGGCGGCCACCAGAGCCGGCACCTCGCTGGGATCGTATTTCAGAAACACGGGGAAGCCGGGCAGCGGGAAGTCGAAGTACATGAAGGCGAAGGCCACAGCCCCCAAAACGCCCACCTGCGCCAGGCGCCTCATCCCTGCCCCTCCTGCGGACGACCGAGGGGCAGGGACCGGGGATCGGGGACCCGACGCGGTCCTGCACCGATCCCGGCGCACGGCAGCCTGAGCCGGCTCCCGAGCGGGAACTGCCACCGCCAGCCATCCCCCGCGCCGGTCCGCCAGGTCTCAGGCGCCCGACCTTCTCCCATCCGGACTGTACCGTCGGCCCCGGACTCTCACCGGTGTCCACCGCCCTCCCGCGCGTGGGACGCGAGACAGCGGGTCGCGGGCTCCAGCCCCTTCAGGCTGTTACCGCCGGTCGGGAATTGCCCCGCCGCAGCGGAGCTCACCCTGCCCCGAAGGTCGCGCTGTGTGGTTGTCGCCACCCATGCTAGCATGGAGGCGGAGACGGGTCAACGCGCTCGTTCCACCGTTCCAACGCTCCAACGCTCCAACGTTCCACCCACCCGCCGACGATGAGGAAGGGTGACGTCATGAAGCGCGTCCTGTTCGTCTGAGTGGGCAACAGCGCCCGCTCCCAGATGGCGGAAGGCCTGTTCAACAGCATGGCCCCGCCAGGGTGGCGGGCCAGCTCCGCGGGCACGGAGCCGGCAGCGCAGGTGCGGCCGCAGGCCGTGGAGGTGATGCGGGAGGTGGGCATCGACATCTCCGCCCACCGTCCCAAGCACCTCCGGGACGCCCTGGGTCCCGATGTGGCCCTGGTGGTGGGGCTGTGCGCCGAAGAGGCGTGTCCGGTGGTCCCGGGCGCGGCCAGCGAACACTGGCCGCTGCCCGATCCGGCGGGGGCCACCGACCCGGGGGTGTACCGGGCCCTGCGGGACGAGCTGCGCCGGCGGATCGCCGACCTGGTCCGCCGGCTGCAGGACGAGACGGCCGGGTGAGGCCTACTCCTCGGGCGGCCCGACGGTGATGCGGACGCGGGAGACGCCCACCGCCTGCAGGGCCGCCCGCAGCCGCTCGGCCGCCTGGAGCACCACGTCGGCGGGCAGGGCTCCCTCGGCCTCCAGCGCCACCTCGGCCCGCCGGGTTCCGTTCTCCTCCCGAGTGATCCGGATCTGCTGCGCGGTCACGGCCATGGCGCCCTCTCCACCCTCACCGTACCGGGCGAAGGTCAAGGGCGCGTCAAGGGCGTGTGAAGCCCGCCCCGTCGCCCCCCGCGCCGCTCCCCTCACACGTTCAGTTCCCGCAGCTCCCCGGTGACCATGTACACCACCCGCTCGGCCACGTTGGTGACGTGGTCTGCGGCCCGCTCCAGGTGCTGGGCCACCAGGATCAGGTCGAGGGCCCGGGAGATGGTGCGCGGGTCCTCCAGCACGTACGTGATGAGCTCGCGGAACACCTGGCTGCGGAGGGCGTCCACCACGTCGTCC